>NZ_JBFAKI010000002.1:0-814196 GCF_040655675.1 Nocardia sp. NPDC050378 | reverse complement strand
GGCTGTGTTTTTGGAGCGCTGGCGCGCTCGAGCGCGGCCCCTGGAGGGCCGCGAGTTAGGCGCCGTTGCTCGCGCTTCGCGCATGCGCAACGGCGCCTAACTCGCGGCCGGGCCGCTGCGCCGCTTCGCGGCGGTCCCTCCTCAGGGTTGGGACGGGCGGGGTTGGGAGTGCGGTCGTGGCGGACTTGGTGTGATGTCTTGTGGGCGGTTTCTATAGCGTGGCGGTGGTGGCACGCTCATTGTTGAACGGAGTTGGTTCGTGAAGCTTGCAGTTATCGCCGGTGACGGCATTGGTCCTGAGGTCATCGCCGAGGCGCTCAAGGTGCTCGACGTGGTGTCGCCGGGTGTGGAGAAGACCGAGTACGACCTCGGTGCGGCGCGCTACCACCGGACCGGGGAGATCCTGCCGGAGTCGGTGCTGCCCGAGCTGAAGCAGCACGACGCGATCCTGCTCGGTGCGATCGGTGATCCGTCGGTGCCGAGCGGTGTGCTCGAGCGTGGGCTGCTGCTGAAGACCCGGTTCGCGCTGGATCATCACGTGAACCTGCGGCCCTCGAAGCTGTACCCGGGTGTCACCAGCCCGCTCAGCGGCAACCCGGACATCGACTTCGTCGTCGTACGTGAGGGCACCGAGGGGCCGTACACCGGTACCGGTGGCGCGATCCGCGTCGGCACGCCGCACGAGGTGGCGACCGAGGTCTCCAACAACACCCGCTTCGGCATCGAGCGCGTGGTGCGCTACGCCTTCGCCGCCGCGCAGGCCCGCCGCAAGCACCTCACCCTGGTGCACAAGAACAACGTGCTCACCTTCGCCGGGTCGCTGTGGCAGCGCACCGTCGACGAGGTCGGCGCCGAATTCCCCGATGTGGCAACGGCTTACCAGCACATCGACGCCGCGACCATCCATATGGTCAACGATTCGGGCCGCTTCGACGTGATCGTCACCGACAACCTGTTCGGCGACATCATCACCGACCTCGCCGCCGCCGTGAGCGGTGGTATCGGTCTGGCCGCCTCGGGCAATATCGACGCCTCGGGTGTGAACCCGTCGATGTTCGAGCCGGTCCACGGCAGCGCCCCCGACATCGCGGGCCAGTCCAAGGCCGACCCGACCGCCGCCATCCTCTCGGTGGCACTGCTGCTCAACCACCTGGGCAACACCGAAGGCGCCGCCCGCATCGAATCCGCCGTCGCCAAGGACCTGGCCGCCCGCGCGGGCACCGCCTCCACCGTGGAGATCGGCGACCGTATCGCCGCCACCGTCTGAGGAAACCGACAAGAAGGGCCCGCGCCGGCAACTCGCCGGTGCGGGCCCTTTCGTGTGTGCTCATCGGCCTGGAAGACATCCGTGCAGTGAACAGCTACGGCGGCGAAGGATCCGTAAGTCGCTTGCCGTTGAGCACCTTTCAGCTTCGCGGATCATCCGGCGCTGCTGGGTGAGTCCCTTGGACGGCTAGCGACCCGACTCGGCGCGGCGCCAGGCGGAGGAGCTGAGGAGTCGGAGGCCGTTGAGGGCGACGATCACTGTCGAGCCTTCGTGACCTGCCACGCCGAGGGGTAACGGCAAGTGGCCCACCAGGTCCCAGGTGACCAGCACCGCGATGAAGGTGGCGGCGATGGCGAGGTTGGCGATGACCAGGCGGCGGGCTCGGCGGGACAGGGCGATGACGGTGGGGATGGTGGTGAGGTCGTCGCGGACCACCACGGCGTCGGCGGTTTGCAGTGTGAGATCGGAGGCGGTGGAGCCCATGGCGATTCCGACGTGGGCGGTGGCCAGGGCGGGGGCGTCGTTGATCCCGTCGCCGACCATGGTGATGCGGTCACCGCCGGACTGCAGGGTCCGGATGGCGGTGACCTTGCCCTCGGGGAGCAAGTCTGTTCGCAGGTCGGTGATTCCGACGCGGGTGGCGAGATGGCTCGCGGTAGCGTGACTGTCGCCGGTCAGCAGAACCGGTGAAGTGCCCGTCGATTCGCTGAGTCTGGCCACCGTGGCGGCTGATTCAGGGCGGTCGCGATCGGTGATGCCGAGGACCGCTACCGGGGAGCCGTCGCAGACGACGACCACTGCGGTATGGCCACGCGACTGCTGAGTCGCCACCTCTACGGCAACAGCTCGATCCGGGGTGGGCGTGGCGAGTAGCGCTGTGGGCGAACCGATTCGGATCGCATGCCCCTCGACAGTGGCGGAGACGCCGCGCCCCGGTTCGGACGTGAAATCCACGGCATCGGGCAGGGTGAGACCACGCTGACGAGCCGCGCGCACGATGGCCTCGGCCAACGGATGTTCGCTGCCGTGTTCGGCTGCCGCGGCCAGGCGCAGGACCGTGTCCTCGGTGAGGGCGGTACCTGGCAGCACGTGGATCTCGGCCACTTCGGGCGTGCCACGGGTGAGCGTGCCGGTCTTGTCGAACGCGACGCGGGTGGTGGTACCGAGCTGTTCCATCACGGCGGCGGACTTCACCAATACACCGTGTCGGCCTGCCGTGGCGATGGCGGCCAGCAACGGCGGCATGGTCGCGAGAACCACGGCACAGGGGGATGCGACGATCATGAAAGTCATGGCGCGCAAGAGGGATTCGCGGACCGGCTCACCCCACAGCAGCGGCGCGACGAACACGGCGACGGTGGCGGCCACCATGCCGATCGAATAGCGCTGCTCGATCTTCTCGATGAACAGCTGGGTGCCTGCCTTGGTGCGCACGGCCTCCTCGACCAGGCCGGCGATCCGCGCGACCACCCAGTCACTCGCCCGCCGATCCACCCGGACCCGCAGCGTGCCGGTCCCGTTGAGGGTGCCCGCGAAGACCTCGTCGCCGACTGTCCGATCGACGGGCAGCGGTTCGCCGGTGATGGTCGCCTGGTCGACCTCGCTCGACCCGCCGACCACGGTCCCGTCCGCCGCGATACGGTCGCCCGGGCGGACCAGCACCACATCACCGATGACGAGATCCGTCGCGTCCACCGTGTGTTCGTCACCGTCGCGCAGGACGACGGCGGCGTCGGGGGTGAGGTCGAGCAGTCCGCGCACCGAGTCCTCGGTCCGCGCGGTGGCCAGCGCCTCCATCGCGCCGGAGGTCGCGAAGATGACGATCAGCAGCGCACCGTCGGTCACCTGTCCGATCGACATGGCGCCGATCGCCGCGACAACCATCAGCAGATCGACATCGAGCGTCTTCTCCCGCAACGCCTGCAAACCGGCGAGTGCGGGCTCCCAACCGCCCGTGACGGCACAGGCCAGATACAGCGCCCACCACGACCACGACGGCGCACCGGACAACTGCGCGGCCAGACCCACCAGGAACAGCACGAGCGAGGCGGCCGCCCAGCGGATTTCGGCGATCTCGAACAGCCGGGTCCGTCGCGCTCGCGGCGGAGCGGCGGCGCCGGAGGGTGCCGTGACGGCGGTGTGCATGGCCACGGGAAACCTCCGTGAGACGGGAACGGAACAACCCGAGAATAACAGAACATATGAAGAGGTCTTCATTTCAAGGCTCGGTTAGACTCCTGCCATGGGACACGGTGTGGAGGGCCGCGACCGGCCGACCACCCGGCTGGACGCCGATACGGCCGCGCATGTCGCGACCACCCTGCAGGCTCTCGCCACACCGAGCAGGCTGCTGATCCTGTCCGAACTACGGCAGGGCCCGCGCCCGGTGACCGAACTGGCCGAGGCGGTGGGAATGGAACAGTCGGCCGTCTCCCACCAGCTGCGCCTGCTGCGCAACCTCGGTCTCGTCATCGGCACCCGCGCGGGCCGCAGCATCGTCTACAGCTTGCACGACAATCACGTCGCCCAACTGCTCGACGAAGCCGTCTACCACAGCGAACATCTGCGCCTCGGCCTGTCCGACCGCTCCGGAACCGCCTGATCCGCCGGGCCGAACTCGCCTATCGGGCGACTACCTTCCGGTGCCCCTCGGTACCAGAGGCACCGCCGCCATCGCCGCCACGGCCGCGAACGCGAACGCCGTCGAGTACCCGCTCACCGTGATCAGCGCGCCGAATGCCGGTGGGATGGCGGCCAATACGAGGTTCTGGCCCGTGTTCTGAATGCCGAGACCACGTCCGCTCCAGAACGGTCCGGCGATCTCGGCGACCGCGGTGAACGCCAATCCGTTGTCCGACACCGAGATCACCGACGCCGCCACCATCAATGGCACCGCGATCCATCCCCAACCGGTCCCCGCGGCGACCGCGAGTGCGGCCATCGACAACACCGCGGCGACAGCGACCTGACGCAGCGGCCCGAGCCGGTTGCCGACCCGATCCGACCACGCGCCCGCGCCGATTCGTCCAGCGGCGCCCAGCAATTGGGTGACCGTCATCAGTGCGCCCGCCGCCGCCAGTGACCAGCCCAGATCGCGGTGCAACCACATCAGCCCGAACGTCCACAGGGTGGCCTGCGGGAAGACCAGCAGGATGGACACCGCGTGAATGCGCCACAGGGTGGAGTCGCCACGGTAGGGGTTGGCCCGGTCGGCGGCTTTCGCGGGTGGCCGTGGCGGATCGACAATGCCTGCCAGGCAACCGATCGCACCCGCACCGGCCAGCAGCGCGGGCACCAGCAGGGCGGCGGCGATACCGTACCGGTCGGCGACCCACGGGATGGTCAGCGCGCCCACGCCGACACCGAGCGGCTGAGCGGTCTGGCGAATACCCATCGCCAGACCGCGCCGGTCCGGCGGGAACCAGCCGACGATCACCCGCCCACTAGCGCCGTTGGAACTGGCCGCACCGACACCGCCGAGGAACAGCAGCACGCCGAAGGCGACCGGATTCTCGACCAGGGCCGCGCCGACACCGGCGGCGAACATCAGTGTCGTCCCCGCGACCAGCACGATCCGCTCACCGATGCGGTCGACGACATAACCCCACGCGATCAGCGTGCACACCAGACCGACGGTCGGCAGGGCGACGAGCGCGCCCGCGGCGGCCAGCGAATCACCGCGATCGGTGAGTGCGGGCAGCAGGAAGGGGGTGCCGTGCACGAAGGTGGAACTCGACGTCTGCGCGAGCACGCCGAGAGCGAGCATCAGCCAGCGTCTGCCGTTGCTGATCTGGGATACCCCGGCCGTCGGCCGCGCGTTCGTCACGATACTCACCTCGCCGAATTGCACGATTGCATCTCATTATTTGAGATCGATGTCTCATCTCGTGAACATCGAAGATCACGCTACACCGGTGACCCCGGATTCCGGTGCTCGGCGTCGGTGTCTGACGGATCACATTCGGTGGCAACCGTGCGTAATGCGAATCACGAACGCGGGCAGCAGGTTCGAAATCACACGAATGTGACTTCGCTCGCCCTTCCGGTTCGGCCGCACGAGGCGATCACGGGCGCGTTCGGGCAGGTGGGCGCGCCTCGATAGACTCCCCGGCATGCGCTTAGGTCGAGTTGCCAGTCCCGATGGAGTCGCGTTCGTCAGCATCGAAGGCGACCCAAGCGTCGCCGTCGCCAAGGAGATCGCCGAACACCCGTTCGGCACGCCGACGTTCACCGGGCGGAGCTGGCCGCTGGCCGACATCCGCCTGCTGGCGCCGATCCTGGCCAGCAAGGTGATCTGCATCGGCAAGAACTACGCCGCCCACGCGGCCGAAATGGGTGGTGAGGCGCCGAAGGATCCGGTGATCTTCATCAAGCCGAACACCTCGATCGTCGGGCCGAACGCCCCGATCATCCTGCCGCCCAGCTCCTCTCAGGTCGACTTCGAGGGCGAACTGGCCGTGGTGATCGGCCGCCCCTGCAAGGATGTGCCCGCCGCCAAGGCCGCCGACGTGATCCTCGGCTACACCGTCGCCAACGACGTCACCGCGCGTGACCAGCAGCGCCACGACGGGCAGTGGACGAGGGCCAAGGGCTACGACACGTTCTGCCCGCTCGGCCCGTGGATCGAAACCGCCGTCGACCCAAGCGATCTGGAGATCACCACCGAGCTGGACGGTGAAGTCCGCCAGCGCAGCCGCACGTCGCTGTTTTTGCACGACATCCCGAAGATCATCGAGTGGATCAGCTCGGTGATGACGCTGTTGCCCGGCGACGTGATCCTCACCGGCACACCGGAAGGCGTCGGCCCGCTGGCGGCCGGGCAGAACGTGTCGGTCACCGTCGAGGGCATCGGCACCCTCACCAATCCTGTTGCCACCAAGCGCTGATAGCGGAGAAGAGAGTCATGACACAAGTACGGGTCCGTTTCTGCCCGTCGCCGACCGGCACGCCGCACGTCGGCTTGATCCGCACGGCGCTGTTCAACTGGGCGTTCGCCCGCCATCATGGCGGCAGCTTCGTGTTCCGCATCGAAGACACCGATGCCGCACGCGATTCCGAGGATTCCTACCGCGCGCTGCTCGACGCGCTGCGCTGGCTCGGCCTCACCTGGGACGAGGGTCCTGAGGTCGGCGGCCCGTACGAGCCGTACCGGCAGTCGCTGCGCCGCGACCAGCATCTCGACGTCGTGCGCAAGCTGCTCGAGGCCGGCGAGGCCTATGAGGCGTTCTCCACGCCCGAGGAGGTCGAGGCCCGCCATCGCGCCGCCGGTCGCGACCCGAAACTCGGTTACGACAATTTCGATCGCGATCTGACACCCGAGCAGATCGCCGCCTACAAAGCCGAGGGCAGGCCCGCGGTGGTGCGTTTGCGCATGCCCGATTCCGACCTCGGCTGGAATGATCTTGTTCGTGGGGAAACCACCTTCAAAGCGGGCACGGTTCCCGATTTCGCGCTCACCCGTGGAAATGGTGATCCGCTGTACACGCTGGTGAATCCGGTCGACGACGCGCTCATGAAGATCACCCATGTGTTGCGCGGTGAGGATCTGCTCTCGTCGACACCGCGTCAGCTCGCGCTGTATGCCGCGCTGCAGCGTATCGGTGTTGCCGACTTCACTCCGGAGTTCGGCCACCTGCCGTTCGTGATGGGTCAGGGCAACAAGAAGCTGTCCAAGCGCGACCCGGAATCGAATCTGTTCCTGCACCGCGATCGGGGATTCGTTCCCGAGGGTTTGCTGAATTACCTCGCACTGCTCGGCTGGAGTATCGCCGAGGACCGCGACGTGTTCTCCATGCAGGAAATGGTCGCGGCTTTCGACATTTCCACCGTGAATTCGAATCCCGCTCGTTTCGATCAGAAGAAGGCCGACGCGATCAATGCCGAACAGATTCGTCTGCTCGAGCCCGGTGATTTCGGCCACCGTTTGCGTGAGTTCCTGACCGCACAGGGGCATATCGGTGCCGAAATCGACGAGAAGACGTTCCTGGCCGCCGCCGAACTCGTGCAGACCCGGATCGTCGTGCTCGGCGACGCCTGGGACCTGCTGAAGTTCCTTTTCGTGGCACCGGAGGAGTTCGCGATCGACCAGGCCGCGGGCACGAAGAACCTCGGCGCCGAAGCCGACCAGGTGCTCGACGCCGCCATCGCCGCGGTCCAGCCGCTGGCCGAATGGACCACACCAGCCCTGGAAGAGGCCCTGAAGAAGGCGCTGATCGACGATCTGGGCCTCAAGCCACGCAAGGCCTTCGCGCCCGTGCGGGTCGCGGTGACGGGCTCGCACATCAGCCCGCCGCTCTATGAATCGATGGAATTGCTCGGGCGCGAGGTCTCGCTCGAGCGCTTGCGTGCCGCGCGCGGTTGGCAGCCCACCGCGCAGTAGCCGTACGGCGGGCGGGTGCGGCACGCGCCGCGCCCGCCCTGCGGCCGGAAATCGCTCGAAAACCGGCCGCTGACCAGGCGATTTGTAGTTTACCCCCTGCTGTTTGGTAATCTTCTCATCGCCGCGGAACACGGCCTCGCAACACCGACAACCACTCGGTGAGCGCAGGGCCGAGCGTTTCCATCCTTGGGGTATGGTGTAATTGGCAACACAGCTGATTCTGGTTCAGCCATTCTAGGTTCGAGTCCTGGTACCCCAGCAAGGTTTCACTTCGGTGAAATCGTCCTGGCCCCGTCGTCTAGCGGCCTAGGACGCCGCCCTCTCAAGGCGGTAGCGCGGGTTCGAATCCCGTCGGGGCTACCAAGAAAGGCCCCCGGTCGAATCCGACCGGGGGCCTTCTTCGTTTCACAATCGTTTGTGCAGCGCCTCCGCCGCCGCCACCAGATCGGCCGCCCAGCGCGCGCCCGGCCTGCGGCCCATCCGGTCGATCGGGCCCGACACCGACACCGCCGCCACCAGCACGCCCGAGGCGTCACGCACCGGGGCCGAGACGCTCGCCACACCCTGTGCGCGTTCTGCCGCGCTCTGCGCCCAGCCCCGCCTGCGCACCTCGGCCAGCGCGCGCTCGCCGAACACGGCGTCGGCCAGGACGGTGCGCTGCAGCTCCGGGTCGGCCCAGGCCAGCAACACCTTGGCCGCCGAGCCCGCGGTGAGCGGTAGCCGTGAACCGACGGGCACCGTGTCGCGCAGGCCCACGGGCGGCTCCAGCGCGGCCACACACACGCGCGCGTTGCCGTCGCGGCAGTACAGCTGGACGCTCTCGCCGGTGATCTCGCGCAGCCGGGGCAGAATGGCTCCCGCCGCCTCGACCAACGGATCGGCGGCCCCTGCCGACAACTCGCTGAGCGCGGGGCCCGGCCGCCACAGCCCGTTGGCGTCGCGCGCCAGCAGCCGATGTGTCTCCAGCCCGACCGCCAAGCGGTGCGCGGTGGCACGGGGCAGGCCGGTTCGGGTGCACAGGTCGTTGAGACCGCAAGGTTCGTCGGCGACGGCGTAGAGCACCGCCACGGCTTTGTCGAGAACACCGATACCGCTATGCTGTCTCATAGAACGATACTAACTTCTCATATGTTGAGATACCAAGTATGCCCGTCGAAAGGTGATCAAGCAATGGCCGAGCGCGCCCGCACACTGGCCGAGAAGGTGTGGGAACAGCACGTCGTCGTCCCCGGTGACGGTGACGGTACTTCCCGCGAACCCGACCTGATCTACATCGATCTGCACCTCGTGCACGAGGTGACCAGCCCGCAGGCCTTCGACGGGCTCCGCGCGGCCGGACGGCCGGTCCGCCGGCCCGACCTCACCATCGCCACCGAGGACCACAACGTCCCCACGGCCGACATCGACAAGCCGATCGCCGATCCGATCTCGCGCATCCAGGTGGAGACGCTGCGCCGCAACTGCGCCGAGTTCGGCGTGCGCCTGCACCCGATGGGCGATGCCGAACAGGGCATCGTGCACGTGGTCGGTCCGCAGCTCGGTCTGACCCAGCCGGGCATGACCGTGGTGTGCGGCGACAGCCACACCTCCACCCACGGCGCGTTCGGCGCGCTGGCCATGGGCATCGGCACCAGCGAGGTGGAGCACGTGCTGGCCACCCAGACGCTGTCGCTGCGCCCGTTCAAGACGATGGCCATCACCGTCGACGGCGAATTGGCGCCCGGCGTCACGAGTAAGGACCTGATCCTGGCCGTGATCGCCGAAATCGGCACCGGCGGTGGCCAGGGGTATGTGCTCGAATATCGCGGCGAGGCCATTCGCAAGCTGTCGATGGAAGCGCGGATGACGATCTGCAACATGTCGATCGAGGCGGGCGCCCGCGCGGGCATGATCGCCCCCGACGAGGTGACCTACGAATTCCTGAAGGGCCGCCCGCACGCACCACAGGGCGCCGACTGGGACGCCGCCGTGGCCGCCTGGGAGGCGCTGAAGACCGACGACGACGCGGTTTTCGACGCCGAGGTGCACATCGACGCCAACCAGCTGACCCCGTTCGTCACCTGGGGTACCAACCCCGGTCAGGGCCTGCCGCTGGGTGCGAACGTGCCCGACCCGGCCCAGATCGCCGACGAGTCCGAACGCGAGGCAGCCGAGAAGGCGTTGCGCTACATGGACCTGACGCCGGGAATGCCGCTGCGTGAGGTGAGCGTGGATACCGTTTTCGTGGGTTCCTGCACCAATGGCCGGATCGAGGATCTGCGTGCCGTCGCCGATGTTTTGAAGGGCCGCCGCGTCGCCGACGGCGTGCGAATGCTGGTCGTACCCGGCTCGATGCGGGTGCGCGCCCAGGCGGAAAAAGAAGGACTCGGCGAGATTTTCACCGCGGCCGGTGCGGAATGGCGCCAGGCGGGCTGTTCGATGTGCCTCGGGATGAATCCGGATCAGCTGGAACCGGGTCAGCGCTGCGCCTCCACCTCCAACCGCAATTTCGAAGGCCGACAGGGCAAGGGCGGGCGTACCCACCTGGTCTCGCCGCTGGTCGCCGCCGCCACGGCGGTGCGCGGCACCCTGTCCTCGCCCGCCGACCTGGCCTGAGCGGCCCCGAACCACCACGATCGAAGGAGAATCGTTATGGAAGCCTTCACTGTTCACAAAGGCATCGGGGTACCGCTGCGCCGGTCCAATGTCGACACCGATCAGATCATCCCCGCCGTTTACCTGAAGCGCGTGACTCGTACCGGTTTCGAGGACGGCCTGTTCGCCGGTTGGCGTACCGATCCGGACTTCATTCTCAACACCGAGCCGTACCGCAGCGGCAGCGTTCTGGTGGCCGGGCCGGATTTCGGCACCGGTTCCTCGCGTGAGCACGCGGTGTGGGCGCTGTCGGACTACGGCTTTCGAGTGGTGATCTCCTCGCGTTTCGCCGACATCTTCCGGGGGAATGCGGGCAAGGGTGGTCTGCTGGCCGCGCAGATGTCACAGAACGATGTCGAAATGCTCTGGAAGCTCATCGAGGAACAACCCGGCCTCGAATTGGTTGTCGATCTGTCGGCGCGCACCGTCACGGCGGGAACCATCGTGTTGCCGTTCGATATTGACGACTACACCCGCTGGCGTCTGCTGGAGGGTTTGGACGACATCGGCCTCACGCTGCGGCAAGGCGACGCGATCACCGAGTTCGAAAAGGGAAGGCCGTCATGGAAACCCGTGACGCTGCCGGAGCCTATTTCACCGGCGTAATCAGCTGGGGCGCTTAGGGGCGCTTCCCTGGGAGCGGTAGCTGGACGTGTGCTAAACCACATGAATTTTGGCGTGGCACATAGACTCTTGCTCAAACTGGGTTTACCGTGGTACCTAGTCGGTCCGACGACGGGCCATTAGTCTGCGGAGGATTCAATGAACAAGGCGGAACTGATCGACGTTCTGACCGAAAAGTTGGGTACGGACAGGCGCACGGCTACTGCGGCTGTCGAGAACGTGGTCGACACCATCGTTCGTGCCGTGCACAAAGGTCAAAGCGTCACCATCACCGGATTCGGTGTGTTCGAACAGCGCAAGCGTGCTCCCAGGGTTGCCCGTAACCCGCGTACCGGTGAAACCGTGAAGGTGAAGGCGACTTCGGTGCCTGCCTTCCGCCCGGGCGCTCAGTTCAAAGCGGTGATCGCGGGTAAGCAGAAGCTGGCCGCGTCCGGCCCCGCCGTGAAGCGTGGCGTGAATGCGCCCGTGGCGGCGAAGAAGGCGGCAGCCAAGAAGACCGCGGCGAAGAAGACCGCGGCCAAGAAGGCCACGCCGTCGAAGGGTCCGGCCAAGACCACGGCCCGCAAGGCCGCGACCAAGGCTCCCGCCGCCAAGAAGACGACGGCGGCCAAGGCCACCGCCGCCAAGAAGACCACGGCGGCAAAGAAGGCTCCGGCCAAGAAGACTGCCACCAAGGCCACCGCCGCCAAGACCACGGCGGCCAAGAAGACCACCGCTGCTAAGAAGGCTCCTGCTAAGAAGACTGCTGCGAAGAAGACAGCCACCCGTCGTGCTCGTTGATCCTGCCGCAGCGGGATCAGGTCGGGGAATGTGCACGTAAAGCCGCATCACCCACCACTGGACCGAGAACGGCCCCGGAATTCCGGGGCCGTTTCGGCTGTGCGGGGTAACTTTTGTTCAGCCGGTGACGATTCCCGTAGACAACGCACGATCCATATGGTTCGCCGCGACTAATCGGTCCCCGATGAACGACAAAGCCCAGACGCTGCCCTTGCGATTACGCGCGGGCGGCAGGGTGAGTCCGTCGCGCTGAGCCAGCCACTGTGTCAGATCGGGAATCACGCCGCCCTGACTGCAGACCACCGGTACACCCCGATCTGTTACCAACGACAGAAATCGTTGCCGCGCGGCATCTTTCGCTGAATCGTAACCTTGCTCGGAAAACATTGGCTCGCAATTGATTTCGGCGTTCAGCCGCTCCGCCAACGGGGTAACGGTTTGGATACAGCGCAGGGGATCGGCCGAATAGATCCGGGATGCTCCGAACGCCAGCAGATTCGGGACGAGAGCCTTCGCCTGCCGTCGCCCGGCGGCCTCGAGCGGGCGCTGGTCGTCCGGACCGTCGAACTCGGCGCGCTTGCCCGCCTTGGCGTGGCGGACGAGCAGCACGGTGGCCGTTTTCGGTGGGTGACGGGCGAAGACACGCACGATCTGGCGGTCCATCGGGTACGACAGTTCGTCCATCACGTCGTCGAGCGGAATCCAGCGCAGCTGGTCGACTTCGGAGTTCTCGGTGAACTCGCCCTCGGCCGCCTCGGCGGCCCAGTAGTCCACCCGCTTGAGCTGGCGATGCCCCGGGATGGGATAGGTGACGCGGCCGAGATAACGCCCGAGCGTGCACGGCAGGCCGGTCTCCTCGCCGACCTCGCGCACGGCCGCGACCACCGGGCTTTCCCCGGGATCGAGCTTGCCCTTGGGTAGTGACCAGTCGCCGTACTTGGGCCGGTGGATCACCGCGATCTCCGGTCCGGTGGCGCCCGCACGCCACAGAACCGCTCCCGCGGCATGAATATTGGGCCGGACCCGCGGGTCGCGCATCGGTTCGGGCTTCTCCTGTGCGTGCTTGCTCACGGCTGTTCGGGACGACGCAACCGCATGAGGAATTCCTGGTGGTCGCGCACCTGGTTGGCGTCGGCGTCGGTCGGACTCGCCTGCCAGGACCCGTCGGGCAGCAGCACCCAGCAGCGGGTCATGGGGTCGAGCGCGGAATCGAAGACCGTGCCGAGCTGCTCGGTCAGGCGCGGATCCTTCACCTGCACCATGACCTCCACCCGGCGGTCGAGATTGCGGTGCATCATGTCGGCGCTGCCGATCCAGGTCTGTTCCTGTGCCTGGAACTGCAGCACCCGCGAGTGCTCGAGGAAGCGGCCGAGGATCGAGCGCACCTCGATGTTCTCGCTCAGGCCCGGCACCCCCGCACGCAGGCCGCAGATGCCGCGCACCACGATCTGCACCGGTACGCCGGCCTGGGAGGCGCGGTAGAGAGCGTCGATGATCTGCTCGTCGACGATCGCGTTGGCCTTGAGCCGGATGCGCGCGTCGAAACCCTCACGTGCCAGCTCGATCTCGCGGTCGATCCGCTCGATGATGCCTGCCCGGACACCGAGCGGGGCGACCATCAGATTGCGGTAGTCCTCCTTGCGGGAGTAGCCGGTGAGCGAGTTGAACAGGTCGGTCAGGTCGGCGCCGATCTCCGGTGCCGCGGTGAACAATCCGACGTCCTCGTACAGGCGCGCGGTCTTGGGGTTGTAGTTGCCGGTGCCGATGTGGCAGTAGCGGCGGATGGTCGAACCCTCGCGGCGCACCACCAGGCACGTCTTGCAGTGGGTCTTGAGGCCGACGAGGCCGTAGACCACGTGCACACCCGCCTGTTCCAGCGCCCGCGCCCATTTGATGTTGGCCTGCTCGTCGAAACGTGCCTTGATCTCCACCAGGGCCACCACCTGCTTGCCCGCCTCGGCGGCCTCGATCAGGGCGTTGATGATGGGGGAGTCACCGGAGGTGCGGTACAGGGTCTGCTTGATCGCCAGCACCTGCGGGTCGGCGGCGGCCTGCTCGATGAACCGCTGCACGCTGGTGGAGAACGAGTCGTAGGGGTGGTGCACCAGCACGTCGCCCTCGCGCAGCGCGCTGAAGACATTGCGCGGGGTCTCGCGCTCACCGAACGCGGCGGGGGTGGCCGGTACGTAGGGCGCGTCCTTGAGTTCGGGCCGGTCGACGCCGTAGACCTGCCACAGGCACGACAGGTCGAGCAGGCCGGGCACCTGGATCACATCGGCGGGGTCGACCTCTAACTCACGTAGTAGCAACTCCAGCATGTGCTCGGTCATGTCGTCGGAGACCTCGAGCCGCACCGGCTTGCCGAAACGGCGACGCGCCAGTTCGCGTTCCATCGCCTGCAGCAGGTCCTCGTCTCGGTCCTCGTCGACCTCGAAATCGGCGTTGCGGGTGATCCGGAACGAATGGGTCTCCACCACTGTCAGGCCGGGGAACAGCAGATCGAGGTGGGCGGCGATGAGTTCTTCCATCGGCAGGAAGGCCGCGATGGCCGACGGCGCGCCGGTGCGGCGCACGCGGACGAACCGGTCGACGTTGTCGGGCACCTTCACGCGGGCGAAGTGCTCGCCGCCGGTGCCCGCGTCCTTCACCGTCACGGCGAGATTGAGGCTCAGGCCGGAGATGTAGGGGAACGGGTGGGCCGGGTCGACGGCCAGCGGTGTGAGGACCGGGAAGACCTGATCGGTGAAATAGCTCGAAAGGCGTTGCCGTTCGGCTTCGTCGAGGCCCGACCAGCCGATGATGTCGATGCCCGCGCCTGCCAGCGCCGGGTTCACCGAATCGATGAAGACCTTCGCGTGCCGCTCGGCGAGTTCCTGTGCGCGGGCGGTGATCATCTCGAGCTGTTCGGACGGTGAGCGGCCGTCGGCGGAACGCACCGAGAGCCCGGTCTCGGCGCGGCGTTTGAGCCCGGCGACCCGGACCATGTAGAACTCGTCGAGGTTGGAGGCGAAGATCGCGAGGAACTTCGCGCGCTCCAGCAACGGCAGGGAGGCATCCTCGGCGAGGGCGAGCACCCGGGCATTGAAGTCCAGCCAGCTCAGTTCCCGGTTGAGGTAGCGATCGCGTGGCAATCGCTGCGAACTGCCGTCGGCGCCCGAGGCGATGGCGGCCGCAGGTGGCGGGGAAATCGGGGGCAGGGACTTGATGGTTTCCGTGTCGCTCACGCTGTCAATCATCCCCTACCGACCGCGTGGTCCGCAGCATGACATCGGGTGAACTCCTGGTGCGGCGACCGGCTAGCACACCGTACGGACGGGATCGCTTCGGTGGGCGGTGATTCCGAACTCCCGCAGCGCGTCGGCGGTGTGGACGCCGACGCCGAGCGCGCGCACGGCGTCCAGATCCTCGGGTGTGTCGACGTCGCAGCGCAGGCCCGGCCAGTGGCCGGGCACGACGACGGCGCCGTATTCACGGTGGGCGCGGGCCGAATCGGGGCCGAAACGTGGTGCCAGCGCATCCGGTGCGGTACCGGCCAGCAATGCCGAAGTGCCGGTCCCCGTGTGATCGATCACCACCGCGCGGGTGGCGGGCGCGACAGCGAGGAAGCCGGTGAGTTCGGCGGTGCGCAGGGCAGGCAGGTCGGCCTGCAGGGCGAGCAGGCGAACCGGACCACTGCGGTGGCGCACGTCGTCGGCCGCGGCGGTGAGGGCGGTGTTGAGGGGGTCGCGGTCGGCGGGCGGCTCGGCCAGGACGTGCGCGCCGAGTTCGCGTGCGCGGGCGGCCACGACGTCGTCGGGGGTGACAACGGTCAGCGAAGCGATCGCGGGCACGGCGGCGGCCGCCTCGACGGTGTCGGCGAACATGGCGAGCACCAGCCGAGCGCGCTGGTCGGCGCTGAGCACGGCCGACAACCGGCTCTTGGCCCGGTCTCGGTGCTTGACCGCCATCACGGCGTGCACGGTGTGCATGGTCTCGATCCTTGCATGGCATATTGGGCTGATGACGAGGGCTGCGGTTATGGGTGCTGGGTCGTGGGGTACGGCATTCGCGAAGGTGTTGGCCGAAGCGGGTACCGAGGTGACGATCTGGGCCAGGCGCGAAGAGGTGGCTCGCGCGCTCGACACCGAGCATCAGAATCCGTTCTACCTGCCGGGCGTGCAGTTGCCGCCCGTGCGGGCCACCCACGATCACCGGATCGCGCTCGACGGCGCGGATCTGGTCGTGCTCGCGGTGCCGTCGCAGTCCCTGCGGGCCAATCTGGGCCATTGGAAGGACGATGTCGGCGCCGACGCCACGCTGATGAGCCTGGCCAAGGGCATCGAGACCGGGACGCTGCTGCGGATGAGCCAGGTGATCGCGGAGGTGACCGGCGCCGAACAGGGCCGCATCGCGGTGCTGTCGGGGCCCAATCTCGCCCACGAGATCGTCGAACGCCAGCCCGCGGCCACCGTGATCGCCTGCACCGACACCGAACGCGCACAGCAGGCCCAACATGCCTGTGCCACCGGCTATTTCCGGCCCTACACCAATACCGATGTGGTGGGCTGCGAGATCGGCGGCGCCTGTAAGAACGTCATCGCCCTGGCCTGCGGTATCGCCTCGGGCATGGGACTCGGCGACAACTCCGTGGCCAGTCTCATCACCCGTGGGCTGGCCGAGGTGATGCGGCTCGGGGTGGCGCTCGGCGCGCAGCCGGTGACGCTGGCCGGGCTCGCCGGCGTGGGTGACCTCGTCGCCACCTGCACCTCGCCGCTGTCGCGCAACCGGTCCTTCGGGTATGTGCTCGGACAGGGCGGGTCGATGCAGGCCGCGCAGGAGGCGACCAACGGTCAGGTCGCCGAGGGTGTGAAGTCGTGCACATCGGTGCGGGCGCTCGCGGCCGAACACCAGGTCGAGATGCCGTTGACCGACGCGGTGCACAAGGTGTGCCACGAGGGACTTTCGGTGAACGAGGCCGTCGGCAGCCTGCTCGGCAGGCGCATGAAACCCGAATAAGGCCGATGCCGCCGCGGCGGCGCGAACCTACTACGGTGACGTTCATGACGGAACGGATCAGGGTAGCTGTGGTGTTCGGCGGGCGCAGCAGCGAGCACGCCGTCTCGTGTGTGTCCGCGAGCAGCGTCCTGCGCAACCTCGATCCGCGGCGCTACGAGGTGGTGCCCATCGGGATCACCACCACCGGCAGCTGGGTGCTTGCCGAGGGGATCGGCGAACTCACGCTCAGCCACGGCGAACTGCCCGCCGTCGATGCCGCGGGCACCGCGCTCACCCTGGCCGCCGACCCCGGCCGTTCCGGCGCGCTCGTCGCCCTGGACGATCCGACCGCCACGCTCGGCACCGTCGATGTGGTGTTCCCCATCCTGCACGGCCCGTTCGGCGAGGACGGCACCCTGCAGGGCATGCTCGAGCTGGCCGGGGTGCCCTATGTGGGCGCTGGTGTGCTGGCCAGCGCGGCCGGGATGGACAAGGAATTCACCAAGAAACTGCTGGCCGCCGAATCGCTTCCGGTCGGTGTGCAGGTGGTGTTACGTCCCGGCACGCAGACGCTGACCGCCGAGGAACGCGACCGCATCGGCCTGCCCGCCTTCGTGAAACCCGCGCGCGGCGGTTCGTCCATCGGCATCACCAAGATCACCGACTGGTCGGCCCTCGACGACGCCGTCGCCACCGCCCGCGCCCACGACCCCAAGGTGATCGTCGAGGCGGGCATCGTCGGGCGTGAAGTCGAATGCGGTGTCCTCGAATTCGCCGACGGCGACGTGCGCGGCAGCGTCGTCTCCGAGATCCGCATGCCCGACGCCGACGCCGCCGCCCCCGAGTTCTACGACTTCGCCACCAAATACCTCGACGACGTGTGCGAATTCGACGTGCCCGCCAAGCTCGACGACGCCGTCGCCGACGAGATCCGCGCGCTGTCGGTGCGTGCCTTCCGCGCCCTGGACTGCCAGGGCCTGGCCCGCGTCGACTTCTTCCTCACCGCCGACGGCCCGGTCATCAACGAGATCAACACCATGCCCGGCTTCACCCCCATCTCCCAATACCCCCGCATGTGGGAAGCAACCGGCATCGACTACCCGACGTTGGTGTCGACCCTCATCGAAACCGCCGTAGCCCGAGGCACCGGCCTGCGCTGACCCGGCGGCGGAACAACCACGGATTTTCGGCCGCCTCGAATCCGAGGGGCGAGACGTAACGGCGAAGCCGAAGTATCGCCCCTCGGATTCGAGGCCTTCCGGGCCGAAAATCCCGCGGCGCCAGCCGCCAATGTCACAGCTCGCCAGGGTTGATCGGTTGGGCGGGGAGGGTCGCGGTGATCGTGTCGGAGACCGTTTGCACCGCGGCTGTGCCCGACCCGTCGGGGACCGTCAGGGCGATGTAGGTTTCGCGATCGACGGCGAACCATGTGCCCGTCTTGGCCGTCTCGTCGCGAACCTGGAACCACTTCACCCCGTCGACCTCCTGCAGCGGTGAGGCACGGTTGAATTCGAGTGGCCGGTCCAGGCCGCAGCGCAGCACGATCGGCTCCCCACCCTCGGGCAGTTGCCAGGCGCGGGTGGCGGGCGGGGCCGGTTCGGCGAGGGTGGATTTGGTGTAGTCGCCCAGGTCGGCGGGCAGGGCAGGCAGCAGGGCCGCGCAGGCGGGGCCGTCGGCGGCGGGGGCGGGGACCGGTCCCAGCGCGAGCGGTTCGCGTTCGACGGGGGCGCGCAGGATCAGGAAGGCGGCCACGAGCACGCCCACGATCAGCACGATGGGTAGGGCGACAGCGGTGGCGATCAACGCGGGGGAGTACTGGCTGTCGGCGGCCGGTGTGTCGTCGGCGCTCTCGTCGTCAGGGTCGTCGGCCGGTTCCGCTCCTGGAGTGGCTTTGCGGAGGGCTGACGGTTCGGCAGTGCCCTCGGGCCCGGTCGCCTCGTCGCGATCGTCCGCTGTCGGGTCCGACGATTCCGCCATAGCCGCGTGGTCCTTTCCTCGTCGCCTGCGCCGCGCACCGTCGGTGGTGCCCGATCGCCTCCGAAAGGGTACCGTCGGGGCGGTTTCGTCAGGTCGGCAGCACAGCGGGAAGGAGTCGGTCATCAGCGAGGACAGCCGTTCGCAGACGGTGCGTGAGCTGGGTGAATTCGCGGTGATCGACCGGATCAACGCCGGTCGCGAGCAGGCCGCGCACGTGTTGCTCGGCCCGGGCGACGACGCCGCGTTGCTCGCCGCGCCCGACGGCCGGTTCGTGGTGAGCACCGACATGCTCGTGGAGGGCAGGCATTTCCGGCTCGACTGGTCGTCGCCGTCCGATATCGGGCGCAAGGCGATCGCGCAGAACGCCGCCGACGTGGTGGCGATGGGGGCGCGGCCGACCGGTTTCGTCGTCGCGATCGGTTGCCCGGCCGATACCCCGGTGCGCGTCGTGGAGGCCATCGCCGACGGCATGTGGGCCGAGGCGACCCGCGCGGGCGGTTCCATCGCGGGTGGCGACCTGGTGCACAGCGACCAGCTGGTGATCTCGGTGACGGCTTTCGGTGATCTGGGCGGGCAGGCGGCGCTCACCCGTTCCGGCGCGGTGGAAGGCGATATCGTCGCTGCCGCAGGCAAACTCGGCTGGTCGGCCGCCGGGCTGACCGTATTGTCCAGCGGGGCAGACCTTTCCGATCCGGCGTTCGCGCACGCGCTTGCCACACACCGGGTTCCGCAGCCACCGTACTCCGAGGTGATCGACCTGTTCGGGGTGCACGTGCCCAACGCGCTCACCGATGTGTCCGACGGTCTGCTCGCCGACCTCGGCCACCTGGCCGCGGCATCGGGCGTCGCGATCGACGTGCATGCCGCCGCGCTCACCGACCCCGCCCTCGACGCTGTCGCCGCCCGGCTCGAAGCCGATGCGGGGCAATGGATCCTGGCCGGCGGCGAAGACCACGCATTCGTCGGCACCTGGTCGCCCGAGACCGCGCTGCCGCCCGGCTGGCGGCCTGTCGGGGTCGTTACCGCAGGCAGCGGCGTCACCGTCGACGGTGCGCGGCCGACCGGAACCACCGGCTGGGAATCGTTCCGTGGGGCGGACGCCACGGTCGAGCCCGGCAAACGATAGGTTGTGCGGTCATGGGTGCCAAACCACTGTCGGAGATCATCGATCCGGGCTGGGCCCGGGCCCTGGAACCGGTCGCCGACCGCATCAGCGAGATGGGCGAATTCCTGCGCGCGGAGAACGCCGCCGGACGCGGATATCTACCCGCCGGGGAGAACGTGCTGCGCGCGTTCCGGCGCCCGTTCGACGCGGTGCGCGTGCTGATCGTCGGCCAGGACCCCTACCCGACTCCCGGCCACGCGATGGGACTGAGTTTCTCTGTCGCGCCGGATGTTTCGCCGATCCCGCGCAGCCTGTCCAACATCTTCGCCGAGTACACCAAGGATCTCGGCTTCGATACGCCCAAGTGCGGCGACCTGAGCCCGTGGTCGGATCAGGGTGTGCTGCTGCTGAACCGAGTGCTCACCGTCACCCCCGGCACCCCGGCCTCACATCGTGGTAAGGGCTGGGAAGCGGTGACCGAGCAGGCGATTCGCGCGCTCGTCGACCGTGACGAACCACTCGTCGCCGTGCTGTGGGGCCGGGACGCGGGCTCGCTGAAGCCGACCCTGGTCGCCGCCGAGGTCCCCTACATCGAATCGGCACACCCTTCGCCGCTGTCCGCCTCGCGCGGGTTCTTCGGGTCGCGACCCTTCTCCCGGGTCAACGAACTGCTCGACGAACTCGGCGCCGATCCTGTCGACTGGCGGTTGCCCTGACCCGGGGTGCCGCCGCACGAGAAGAAAATGATGAAGGAGCACAACCGGATGCACACCACAACCGTTCGCGCCGCACTGGCGACCGCCGCCGTCGCCGCCGCGATCACCGCGGGTGCGGGCTCGGCCTCGGCCGCGGGCCTGCAGCTCGAGCCCTACAACGAGCAGGCGACCCCGGTGCAGACCAGCCCCGTCGGTGAGGAATGGACCTCCACCGGCACCTCGACCATCTCCTCCGGCGTCAACGCCAAGATCACCTGCATCCTGCAGAACACCTTCAGCGCCCTCGGCGCTGTGTGTTAAAGCGGCTGGCGCCGCGGGATTTTCGGCCCTGAGGGCCGAAAATCCGTGGTGGCGGAGTTGCGGCGTGAGCGCCGGTCAGGCGAGGTTCGCGTAGTCCGGCTTGCGCTTGGCGACGAAGGCGTCCACCCCTTCGCGCCCGGTGCTGCTGTTCGCGGCGGCGGCGATGCTGTCGCGTTCCGCGTCGAGCTGCTGGTCCAATGTTGCCGTCGGCGACTGGGCCAGCAGCTTTTTCATGGCCGTGTAGGCGGCGCGGGGGCCGGTGGTGAAGCCGGTGGCCACGCGAAGGGCCTCGGTGCGGATCTCGTCGTCGGGGACGATCCGGCTGAGCAGCCCGAGTCGTTCGGCCTGCTCGGCGCCGATCACGGCGTCGGTCAACAGGATCTCGCGGGCCCGGCCGGCGCCGACGATGCGCGGCAGCGACCACGACATCCCGCCGTCGGGGGTGAAGCCGATGCCGGGGTAGGCGGGACGCATCTGGGTCGACGGACCGCCGATGGCGATGTCGGCCGCGCACACCAGGCTCATGCCCGCACCGGCGGCCCAGCCGTGCACCGCCGCGACGACGGGTACGGGGGCGGCGGTCAGGGCACGCACGAAGTCGTGCAGCTGGGTGGCCAGCTCGTGCAGGAAGGCGCCTCGGTCGTCGGCACCGGCGAAGTGGCGGACATTGCCGCCTGCGCAGAAGTTGGCGCCCGCACCGGTGATCAGGATCGCGCCGACCTCGTCGCCGAGCGAACGCAGGGCGGCGGTGCCCGCGTTGATCAGCTCGAAATCGAGGGAGGTGCCCGCGGCCGCGGTCGCGATGGTCAGGTGCAGTACGCCGTCGACGACGACCGGTTCGCTACTCATGCCCGTCACATTAGCGAGGAGCGCGCCGCCACTGTTGTTCGGGCAGCAGCGTGAACGGGTCGGTGCGGCGCAGACCCGTGTCGGCGAAACCGTGCCTGCGGTAGAAGGCGTGCGCGCGCGGATAGTCGCCGAGCACCCACAACTGGCAGGGCGCATCGGGAACGGTGGCCGCGAGCAGGTCGTCGGCGACGCCGGTGCCGTGCCAGGCGGCGCGCACGTACAGCGCTTCCAGCTCGCTACCGGTGGGCTGTCGCGACGCGGCGGCGAAGCCGATCAGGTCGTCACCGTGCCAGGCGACGAGCAGCCGATAGCGGTCGTCGGTGCGGCGGCGTTCCCAGGTGATCGCCGAACTGTCGAGATCGAACGCGGCGAGCAGGTGGGCGGGGACCAGCGAGTCATAGGCCTCCTGCCAGCTGGCGATGTGGCAGGCCGCGAGCGCGGTGATGTGCGTGGCGCTCGCCGGGACGATCCGCCACTCAACCACGAATCGCCCGTTCGACGACAAAACCCCGGACAACCCATGAAGGGTGCCGGGGCACTGTCGGCAGAATGTACGGGCCGGAAATCAGCCGCGGACGACCTTGCCCGCCTTCAGGCAGGAGGTGCACACGTTCATCCGGCGGGTGTTGCCAGGGGCAACCTGCGCACGCACGGTCTGGATGTTCGGGTTCCAGCGACGGTTGGTGCGCCGGTGCGAGTGCGAGACCGACTTCCCGAAACCGGGGCCCTTGGCGCAGACGTCGCAAACGGCAGCCATGTCGCGAGCTCCTTCATGTCATAAGCGGTCAGCGCGCACGTGTGCCGCTGAACCGGAAACTGATGTCGTCAAATGCCTTGCCGACTTGCATCGGCCAGCGCAGACCTGTCGAGGCCGCACGAGGCAACCCTGCAAGCGTAGCGGGCCCGGCCGGGAACTTCCAAACCGGGTGCCCTGCTCGTCGGCGCGAACACGGGGTGCGTCCGTGGTCAGGGTACTGCTGTCGGTCGCTGGCGCTAACCTGGCTGCGATGCTCGGCGGGCGAGCACGGCCGACGGGGAACGAGGTGACGGTGACGCAGGTGCCCGAGGCGCTCGACGGCGCCGCGCTGCTGTCGTGGGCCAGGTCCTGCTGTGCGGGCCTCGAGTCCCGCCGATCCGAGATCGACGCCCTCAACGTCTTCCCCATCGCCGATTCCGACACCGGAACCAACCTGCTGGCCACGATGCGGGCCGCTCTCGCTGCCGCCGAGGCCGACGGCGGAGCCCAGGAGCGGTCGCATGTGCAGCCCGAGCTGGGGCAGGCGCGTTATGCGACCGATTCGGGCGGCGCGCTGGGCGATGGTCGGGCCGGGGAGGTGGCGAAAGCGCTGGCGCGTGGCGCCACGGCCGGGGCGCGGGGGAACTCGGGGATCATCCTGTCGCAGGTGCTGCGGGGAATCGCCGAGGCAGCCGTCGATGGGCCGTTGACCGGGGAGCGGCTGCGGGTGGCGTTGCGGCGGGCGGCGGTGCTGGTGCGGCAAGGGTTGAGTGCGCCGGTGGAGGGCACGATTCTCACGGTGCTGGATCGGGCCGCCGTCGCTGCCGCCGAGTCCGGCGATTCCTCGCTCGAGGGTGTGGCGAAGGCAGCGGCCGATGGTGCCGCACGTGCGCTGAACGAGACGCCCGCCCAACTCGGTGTGCTGCGGGCCGCGGGCGTGGTCGACGCCGGTGCGCGCGGTCTGCTGGTACTGCTGGACTGCCTCGTCACCGAGGTGTGTGGTGTGGCTCCCGAACGCCATACCTACGCCCGTGAGCGAGGTGGCGGCGCGACGCCGGCTACGGGTGCGCAGCGTCGGCACGGGCAGTCGATCAGCGCCTCCGAGCGCGGACGCGGTGGCGGGCAGCTGCCGAGATCGGTCGGCGCGCCTCCGGTCGGGTCCGATGCCCGTCGCGATCGTGGTGCGTCGCTCGGTGGTCGTGACCTCGGCGGACACGCCGGGACGTGCGGTGACCACGACGATGCGCCGGGGTGCTGGAACGACGAGGCGCCGAGGCGCTGGGCTGAGGCGCGCAGGGTTGACGAAGGGCGGGGCAGCGACCAGGACGAGTCGTTCCGTGGCCGTGACGAGGTGCGCGGAGACCGCGACGGTCTACGGGCGGACGAGGACCGGGGCCGCGGCGCCGACCCGCATTTCGAGGTCATGTATGTGATCTCCGGCACCGACGACGCGGGCGCGGGGATACTGCGGGAGCGGTTGGCGGTGCTCGGTGATTCCGTCGTCGTGGTCGGCGACGGCGATACCACCTGGTCGGCGCATGTGCACTGCCGTGACGCGGGTGCGGCGATCGAGGCGGGGCTCGCGGTCGGGGCGTTGAGCGCCATCCGGGTCGAAAGCTTCGCCGTCACAGCGCACAACGGCGTCGGCGACCATCCGGAGTCGGCTCCGGTCGACGCGGGCTCGGTGGGGCGAACCACCCTTGCCACCGATGGGCTCGCTGACCGAGGGGTCGTCGCCGTCGTGGCCGGCGCTGATGCGGCGGAGCTTTTCGAGGACGCGGGCGCGGTGGTGCTGCGCGAGGACGAGGCCTTCGACGCCGACATCCTCCTGCGGACGATCCGGGCGATGCCGCACCGCGAGGTGCTGGTGCTGCCCAACGGTGCGCTGCCCGCGCAGGAACTGGTCGCCGTCGGTGTGGCCGCGCGTGACGGTTCGCGCGACGTGCTGTTGTTGCCGAGCGCGTCGATGGTGCAGGGGCTCGCCGCGCTCGCGGTGCACGATCGGGGACGGATCGCCGTCGACGACGCCTTCGCCATGTCCGAGGCGGCGGCGACCACCCGCTGGGGTGCGCTGCGGGCGGCCCGGGTGCGTGCGCTGACGATGGTCGGAACCTGTTCTCCCGGTGACGGTTTGGGCCTGGTAGGCGAGGATGTGGTGGTGATCGACCCGGACGTGGTCGGCGCGGGACGCATCCTGCTCGACCGGATGCTCGGTCTCGGTGGGGAATTGGTGACCTTGCTGATGGGCGCGGGCGCCGGGCACGAACTGGGGCAGATTCTCGCCGATCATGTGCGCGCCGGATTCCCCGGCGTGGATGTGGTGGTGTATTCCGGTGGGCAGCAAGCGGATCTGGTGCAGATTGGGGTCGAGTAGACGATGACGACACTGAGCGACCGGCTCGACCACGTACTCGGCGTGAAGGCCGCCGACCGCCTGGCCGAAGCCTTCGACATGACCACCGTCGAAGACCTGCTGCGCCACTACCCGGCGCGCTACGCCACCCAGGGGCAACCGCTGACGGAGGAGGAACCGGAGGAGGGCGCGCACATCACCGTGATCGGCCGGATCACGAAAACCGAACTGCGCCCGATGAAGAACCGCCGCGGCTCGCTGCTCAAAGTGCAGCTCGACACCGGCGCGGCCCGCCCGATCGAGGCCACCTTCTTCAATGGCGACAAGGTGCGCTATCTCGTGAAAGACGGTGTGCGGGCGATGATGTCGGGCACCGTGCACTGGTGGCGCCCCGACCGCTGGAACCTCTCGCACCCCGACTATCTGATCCTGCCCGACAAGGCCGAGGCGGGCGTGGAGCAGCTCACGTCGGTGCGCGGCAGCGGTGCGTTGCGCGGGCTGGCTCAGAGCGCCAAAGGTGCCGGGGGAGTGGACGCTTCGTTCTTCGAGCGGGAGTTCGTCCCGGTGTATCCGGCGACGGCGAAGGTGCAGAGCTGGGATCTGCTGGCCTGTATCCGGCAGGTCCTCGACCAGCTCGACCCGATCGACGACCCGCTCCCGGCGCAGCTGCGCGAGGAACGCAACCTGCTCGAGGTGTCGGACGCGCTGCGCCTGATCCACCTACCCGAACACAAGCTCGATATCGAGCGGGCGAGGGACCGTTTACGTTTCGACGAAGCCCTCGCCCTGCAGCTTGTGCTGGCCGAACGCCGTCACGAGGTGGAGGGCCGCACCGCGCCCGCGTGCCCGCCACGCACCGACGGCATCGCCGCCGACTTCGACCAGCGGCTGCCCTTCGAACTCACCGAAGGGCAGCGGCAGGTGATCGACGAGATCTCCGACGACCTGTCGCGCACCCGCCCCATGCACCGCCTGCTGCAGGGTGAGGTGGGTTCGGGCAAGACGATCGTCGCCCTGCACGCCATGCTCCAAGCGGTGGACGCCGGTCGCCAGTGCGCCCTGCTCGCGCCGACCGAAGTTCTTGCCGCACAGCACTACCGGTCGCTGCGGGCGATGCTCGGCGATCTCGGCACCGCGGGCGAACTCGGCGCCGCCGAGAATTCCACCAAGGTGGTGTTGCTCACCGGCTCCATGTCGGCGGCGGCGAAGAAGTCCGCGCTGCTCGACGCGGTGACCGGCGAGGCGGGCATCGTCATCGGCACCCATGCCCTCATCCAGGACGCGGTCGAGTTCTTCGACCTCGGTCTCGTGGTGGTCGACGAACAGCATCGCTTCGGCGTGGAGCAGCGAGACGCGCTGCGCGCCAAGGCGAAAGGCGGTGTGAGTCCGCATCTGCTGGTCATGACCGCCACCCCCATCCCGCGCACGATCGCGATGACGACCGTGGGTGACCTGGAAACCTCCACGCTCACCCAGTTGCCCAGGGGCCGTTCGCCGATCACGTCGAAAGTCGTTGCGCGCAAACTGCATCCGGCCTGGGTCGAGCGGGCATGGGAGCGCATCGTGGAAGAGGTCGGCCAGGGCAGGCAGGCCTATGTGGTGTGCTCGCGCATCGGCGAGGATCCGGACGCGCCACCGGCCAAGGGTAAGAAGGCAGAGGAGAAGGAAGGCCCGACCACCCAGGCCGCGGTCGACATGTACGAGACGCTGAGTACCGGGCCGCTCGCGGGTGTGCGCGTGGGACTGCTGCACGGGCGGTTGCCGTCCGACGAGAAAGACCACGTGATGCGCCAGTTCAACGACGGCGCGATCGACGTGCTGGTGTGCACCACCGTCGTCGAGGTCGGTGTCGACGTGCCGAACGCCACCGTGATGGTGATCGTCGACGCCGACCGGTTCGGTGTGAGCCAGCTGCACCAGTTGCGCGGACGCATCGGCCGCGGCAAGCACCCCGGCCTGTGCCTGCTGGTCACCGATGCCGCACCCGGCGGCACCGCGATGGCCCGGCTGGAAGCGGTCGCCGCCACCACCGACGGCTTCGAACTGTCGGTACTGGACCTGCGTCAGCGCCGGGAGGGCGACGTACTCGGCTCGGCTCAGTCCGGCACCGCGCGCTCGCTGCGCCTGCTGTCCCTGCTCGACGACCTCGAGGTCATCACCGCCGCCCAGGACCTGGCCCGCCGGATCGTCGCCGAGGACCCCGGCCTGGTGGAACACCCCGGCCTCGCGGGCATGATGAATGCCGCCGTCGACGGCGAACGCCTGGAGTACCTCGCCAAATCGTAGGGGTGGGCGGCGCGGTCATGGATGGCTCGTCGTGCGCTGCGCGCCTGCTTCGTGGCCCCTGGGCGGAAGCGGCTGGGCGATCAGGCGGGACGCACGCCGATCGCCTGATCCATCGCCGCTCGAGCAGGCCGTGTCTCAGCGTGGCAATCGCGGATACGGCAGATCCGTCGCGGTGTGTTCGGCGACCGCCAACGGCCGCCCGATCTGCGGGAACGCGCGCTGTGGGCACGCGGGCCGCTCGCACACCTTGCACCCGGCCCCGATCGGCACCGCGATATTCGGGTCGTCCACCTGCATCCCCTGCGAGTACACCAGCCGATCGGCGTACTCGATATCGCAGCCGAGCGCGACGACGAAGTTCTTCGCCGCTGTCCCGTACCCCTGCGCCGTGGCGGGTGTGGTGCGCGCGATCCACAGGTAGCGTCTGCCGTCGGGCATCTCCGCGATCTGGGTGAGGATGCGCCCGGGGTGGGCGAAAGCCTCGTGGGTGACCCACAGCGGGCAGTTGCCTCCCACGCGCGAGAAGTGGAAAGCCGTGGCGGACTGGCGTTTCGAGATGTTGCCCGCCCGGTCGGTGCGGACGAGGAAGAACGGGACCCCACGCTGACCCTGCCGCTGCAACGTCGCCAGCCGATGACAGACCGTCTCGAACCCCACCTCGAATCGCAACCCGAGCAGGTCGACGTCGTAGCGCAGTTCCTCGGCCGACCGCAGGAACCGCCCGTAGGGCAGGATCAGCGCCCCGGCGAAGTAGTTGGCCAGCCCCACCCGCGCCAGCGTGCGCGACTCCCCGACCAGGGCCCGGGATTCGGCGAGCACATTGTCGATCTCGCGGCCGTAGAGCAGCAGGCCGAGAGTGGACGCGATCTGGAACGCGCGCTGCCCGGGCCGCAGCCGCCGGGCCAGGGTGAGCGTGCGGGTATCCGGGTCGTAGTGGCGTTTGGGGATGGACGGGTCGGCGCCGTCGCCCCGCACGAGCACGGTGACGCCCGCGCGTTCCTCGGCGATGCGCGCCAGCTGCCGGTCCAGCGAACCGATGCTCAGCCCCGACTCCTCGAACAGCTGCTCCGCGGCGTGATCGAGGGTGGCGATGTGATTGCGGTGGTCGTAGAAGAAGTCCCGGACGTCCTCGTAGGGCAGCGGGGTGCCCGGTGCGCCGGTCGGGGTGTCGACGCGGGAGGAGAGCAGGTCGAGCTGATCGGTGGCCGCGCGTAGCCGCCGGTGCATGGCGATGACGATCCGCGCCACCTCCGGTAGCCGGGTGGCCAGCTCCTCCACCTCGGTGATCGGTGCGGTGTCGCCGCCGCCCGCCGCCTCGACGAGCACCTCGTGCAGGTCCGAGACCAGCCGCGCGTCGGAGTCGGCGGCGAAGAACTGCACGTCAAGGTCGAAGGTCGAATTCAGTTTCAGCAGAACGGGAATGGTGAGCGGACGCTGATCGCGCTCGAGCTGGTTGAGGTAACTCGGCGAGAGATCGAGCGATTTGGCCAGCGCGGCCTGGGTCATCCGTCGTTCTTCGCGTAGCCGTCGAAGTCTGGCCCCCGCGTACATCTTCCGCACGCCAGGATCCTAGCGCCGCTGGTTCGCAATGTTCGCTGAAAGTGTGGAATGCCCTAGGAGAAGTGCAGTCCCGCAAGGGATTCTGCCGTGGATTACTCGTGCGTAACATGCGAAGCGAGCGTGGGTGCCGATCGCACCGGAGGCGGGGCGCGGCGGTGAGATGTGACGGCCGCGTAACCGCCGGTTCGCAGGTGGGCGGGGGCGGCGGTGAAGAATGCTGCGAACCCACCTTGCGTGCCGGACGGGTCGGTGCGGCCGGGTACCGTGGTCCAATGTTCTCGAAAGTCTTGGTCGCCAATCGCGGCGAGATCGCTATCCGTGCCTTCCGCGCGGCCTACGAACTCGGCATCGGAACGGTCGCGGTCTTCCCGCACGAGGACCGCAACTCCGTCCACCGGCTGAAGGCGGCCGAGTCGTATCAGATCGGCGAGGAGGGGCACCCGGTCCGGGCGTACCTCTCGATCGAGGCGATCATCGACGCGGCCAAGAGCGCGGGTGCCGACGCCATCTACCCCGGATACGGGTTCCTCTCGGAAAACCCCGACCTCGCCGCGGCCTGCGCACGCGAGGGCATCACCTTCATCGGCCCGTCGGCCCAGGTGCTGGAGATGGCGGGCAACAAGGCGACCGCGATCGAGGCCGCCCGGGCCGCCGGTCTGCCGGTGCTGAAGTCGAGCGAACCGAGTGCCGACATCGACGAACTGCTCGCCGCGTCGGAGCAGCTCGAGTACCCGATCTTCGTCAAGGCCGTGGCCGGTGGTGGCGGACGCGGTATGCGCCGGGTCGCCGCGCCGGAGCAGCTGCGCGAGTCGATCGAGGCGGCCTCGCGCGAGGCCGAGTCGGCCTTCGGTGACCCCACGGTGTTCCTCGAGCAGGCGGTGGTGAACCCGCGCCACATCGAGGTGCAGATCCTTGCCGACCAGCACGGCAATGTGATGCACCTGTTCGAGCGCGACTGTTCGCTGCAGCGCCGCCACCAGAAGGTCATCGAGCTCGCGCCCGCCCCGAACCTCGACCCGGCGCTGCGCGAGCGGATCTGCGCCGACGCCGTCGCCTTCGCCCGCCAGATCGGGTACAGCAACGCGGGCACCGTCGAATTCCTGCTCGACGAGCGCGGCAACCACGTGTTCATCGAAATGAACCCGCGCATCCAGGTGGAGCACACGGTGACCGAGGAGATCACCGATGTCGACCTGGTGCAGTCGCAGTTGCGCATCGCGGCCGGGGAAACCCTCGCCGATCTGGGCCTGAGCCAGGACACGGTGGCGATCCGCGGCGCCGCGCTGCAGTGCCGCATCACCACCGAGGACCCGGCCAACGGTTTCCGTCCCGACACCGGTCGCATCACCGCCTACCGCACGCCCGGTGGCGCGGGCATCCGGCTCGACGGCGGCGCGAACCTGGGCGCGGAGATCGGCGCCTACTTCGACTCCATGCTGGTCAAGCTCACCTGCCGCGGTCGCGACCTGCCCGCCGCCGCCGCTCGTGCCCGCCGCGCGCTGGCCGAGTTCCGCATCCGTGGCGTGACGACCAACATCCCGTTCCTGCTGTCGGTGCTCGACGACCCCGACTTCCAGGCGGGCCGGGTGACCACCTCGTTCATCGACGAGCGCCCCGAGCTGCTCACCTCGCGCGGGTCGGCCGACCGTGGCACCAAGATCCTGACCTACCTGGCCGATGTCACCGTCAACAAGCCCAACGGTGACCGCCCGACCACGGTGTACCCCTACGACAAGCTGCCCGCCGTCGACCTGACGGTGCCGCCGCCGGACGGTTCGCGGCAGCGGCTGCTCGCCCTCGGACCGGAAGGTTTCGCCAAGGCCCTGCGCGAGCAGAAGGCCGTCGGTGTCACCGACACCACCTTCCGCGACGCGCATCAGTCGCTGCTCGCCACCCGGGTGCGTACCAACGGCCTGCTCGGTGTGGCGGGCCACGTCGCCCGGCTCACGCCCGAGTTGCTGTCGATCGAGGCGTGGGGCGGCGCGACTTACGATGTGGCGCTTCGCTTCCTGCACGAGGACCCGTGGGAGCGCCTCGCCGCGCTGCGCGAGGCGGTGCCGAACATCTGTCTGCAGATGCTGCTGCGCGGCCGCAACACCGTCGGCTACACCCCGTACCCGGAGCAGGTGACGCGGGCGTTCGTGTCCGAGGCCGCCACCACCGGTATCGACATCTTCCGTATCTTCGACGCGCTCAACAATGTCGACCAGATGCGCCCGGCCATCGACGCGGTCCGTGCGACCGGCACGTCGATCGCCGAGGTCGCCATGTCCTACACCGGCGACCTGCTGAACCCCGACGAGCAGCTCTACACGCTCGATTACTACCTGAAGCTGGCCGAGCAGATCGTCGACGCGGGCGCCCATGTCCTTGCCATCAAGGACATGGCCGGTCTGTTGCGCGCGCCTGCCGCCGCGAAGCTGGTCACCGCGCTGCGGAGCAACTTCGATCTGCCGGTGCACGTGCACACCCACGACACACCCGGCGGTCAGCTCGCCACCTACCTCGCCGCCTGGCAGGCCGGTGCCGACGCGGTCGACGGTGCGAGCGCCGCGATGGCGGGTACCACGTCGCAGCCTGCGCTGTCGGCGATCGTCGCCGCGGCCGCGCACACCGAGCGCGATACCGGTCTGAACCTGCAGAACGTGTGCGATCTCGAGCCGTACTGGGAGGCGCTGCGCAAGGTGTACGCGCCGTTCGAGTCGGGTCTGCCCGCACCGACCGGACGCGTGTACACCCACGAGATCCCCGGCGGTCAGCTGTCGAACCTGCGTCAGCAGGCGATCGCGCTCGGCCTCGGCGACCGGTTCGAGGAGGTCGAGGCCAAGTACGCGGCGGCCGACCGGCTGCTGGGCCGCCTCATCAAGGTGACGCCGTCGTCGAAGGTCGTCGGCGACCTGGCCCTGGCCCTGGTCGGTTCCGGCGTCGACATCGAGGACTTCGCCGCCGACCCCGGCCGCTACGACATCCCCGACTCGGTGATCGGGTTCCTGCGCGGTGAACTCGGCGAACCGGCTGGTGGCTGGCCCGAACCGTTCCGCAGCAAGGCCCTGGCCGGTCGCAACGAACCCAAGCCGGAAACCCCGCTCACCCCGGCCGATCAGGCCGGGCTCGACGGCACCTCCGAAGAACGGCGCGCCACCCTCAACCGGCTGCTGTTCCCCGGCCCGACCGCCGAGTTCCTGGCCCACCGCGACAAGTACGGCGACACCACCGGCCTGTCGGAGAACCAGTTCTTCTACGGTCTGCGCCGCGGCGAGGAGCACCGGGTGCAACTGGAGAAGGGCGTCACCCTGCTCATCGGGCTCGAAGCCATCTCCGAGCCGGACGAGAAGGGCATGCGCACGGTCATGTGCATCATGAACGGGCAGCTGCGCCCGATCGCGGTGCGCGACCGGTCGGTCGCCTCCGAGGTGCCCGCCGCCGAGAAGGCCGACAAGAACAACCCCGGTCACATCGCGGCACCGTTCGCCGGTGTGGTGACCCTCGCGGTGACCGAGGGCGACACGATCAACGCCGGTGACACCGTCGGCACCATCGAGGCGATGAAGATGGAAGCGGCCATCACCGCGCCGCGCGCCGGTGTGGTCCGGCGCATCGCCACCGCCAAGGTGCAGCAGGTCGAAGGTGGGGATCTGCTGGTGGAACTGGCCGCGCGCGAGTCGGAATGACCCGCATCATCGCCGGTGTGGCCGGTGGGCGGCGCCTCGCGGTGCCGCCCACGGGTACCCGGCCCACCTCCGACCGGGTGCGTGAGGCGTTGTTCAGCGCGATCGATGCCCGGCTCGATCTCGACGGCGCACGGGTACTCGACCTGTACGCCGGGTCGGGCGCGCTCGGGCTGGAAGCCCTCTCGCGGGGCGCGTCCCAGGCGCTACTGATCGAAGCCGACCGCAAGGCGGGCGCGGTGGTGCGCGCCAATATCGCCGAGCTGAACCTGCCCGGCGCCGAACTGCGTCTGGGCAGCGTCGCCTCGGTGCTGGCGCGGCCGGCTCCCGCGGCCTACGACGTGGTGTTCTCCGACCCGCCCTACGACGTGAGCACCGACGACGTCACCGCCGACCTGCGTGCCCTCGCCGAACACGGCTGGCTCGCGCCCGAGGCGCTGGTGGTGGTGGAACGATCCATCCGATCACCCGAAATCGCCTGGCCCGCAGGGTATTCGGTGCTGAAAGCACGTAAATACGGAGAGACGAGGATCGAGCTCGCCGAGTTCGGTGCTAGCGTCTGAGCTATGGCTGCTGCAGCACTGTGCCCCGGTTCCTTCGACCCGGTCACCAACGGTCACCTCGACGTGTTCACCCGCGCCGCCGCGCAATTCGACGAGGTGATCGTCACCGTGATGGTGAACCCCAAGAAGCAGGGCATGTTCACCGTCGAGGAGCGCATGGAACTGCTGCGCGAATCGGTGGCCCACCTGCCCAACGTGCGCGTCGGGTCATGGCAAGGGCTGCTGGTGGACTTCGCCAAGCAGGAGGGCGTCAGCGCGATCGTCAAGGGTCTGCGCGACGCGGGCGACTTCGGCTACGAACTGCAGATGGCCCAGATGAACCACAAACTGGCGGGCGTCGACACCTTCTTCATCGCCACCAACCCGTCACTGAGCTTCCTGTCCAGCTCCCTGGTGAAGGAAGTAGCGGCCTACGGCGGCGACGTCACCGACATGCTCCCCCCGGCCGTCCACAAGCGCCTCCTCGACCGCCTGGCCGAGCGGCGCGGCTAGAAGACGAAGCCTCTGAGCGCCAGGAAGCGCAGACCGCCGACGGCGGCGGTGATGGTGAGCACAGCCAGTGCCTGTGCGACATCGCCGAGACCGGGGGCCCAGACGCCGAGCGCGCCGAGGCTCGCCGTCGTGATCACCAGCCCGAGCAGGGCGAGCCCACCACCTTCCCACTGCGCGGTGAACCAGCCGACGCGGTCGGCGGCGTGAAAGGTGAGCTGGCGGTGCAGTTCGTTGGCGATCACGGTGCTCACGATCGAGCCGACGACATTGGCCACCAGGGGGCCGGTGCCGATCATCGCGAAGAACAGCAGGACGTAGGCGATGTTGCTGGCGCCGCCGACCAGGGCGAATCGGATGAGCTGGGGGAAGGCGCGGTCGCCGCGCAGGTACTCGAGGGTGCGGTCGAGCCGGGGGCGGGCCGCGGGTGCGGCGGGCATCGTCGTCGGGTACGGGGCGAACCAGGGTGTGAAAACACTCGTCACCGGATACTTCGGTGTTTCCAGGACGGTCATGATCGCTCCGATCGCGGTACAGGCGTCGACGCCGTTGTCGTGCCCTTCGATCGTAGCGAAGTGGAGGGTTGCACTCCACTTGATATCTGTGCGATCTCGGACACTGTCGCGACACACCGCGCCGACATTCGGCGCACCGGCCGATCACGGGCAGACTGGGCACGGCGGTAGCCGTTTTCGCCGTGAGTCCGCAGGAGGGTAGTGAGCATGTATCGCGTATTCGAAGCACTCGACGAGCTCGTCGCCATCGTCGAGGAGGCGCGCGGCATCCCGCCGACCCGCAGCTGCATCGTGCCCCGAGGTGACGTCCTCGAGCTCCTCGACGACGTCCGCGACGCCCTGCCCGGCGAACTCGACGACGCCCAGGACGTGCTCGACCACCGCGACAAGATCGTCGGCGACGCCCGCGCCGGCGCCGAGACCACCATCACCTCGGCCAACGAGCAGGCCCGCACCACCGTCGAGGACGCCCGCGCCGAGGCCGACCGGATCCTGGCCGACGCCAAAGCCCACGCCGATCGCATGGTCGCCGAGGCCACCGCGCACGCCGACCGCCTGGTCGCCGCCGCGCAGGCAGAGGCCGACCAGGTGGTCGCCGACGGCAACGCCGAATACGACGAACTCACCGGCCGCGCGCAGATCGACGCCGACCGCGCCATCGAGGCGGGCAAGGCCTCCTACGAACGCTCGGTCGCCGACGGTGAGGCCGAGCAGGCCCGACTGGTCTCGCAGACCGAGGTCGTGCGGGCCGCGCACGCCGAGTCCGCGCGCCTGATCGACGAGGCGCAGGCCGAGTCCGACCGGGTCCGCGCCGAATGCGACGAATACGTCGATCAGCGGATGGCCGAATTCGACGGCAAACTCGCCGCACTCGAGGAGACGCTCACCACCACCCGGCGCACGATCACCCGGGGCCGCAGGCACATGCGCGGCGCTCCGGCGCCCGACTATCCCGAATACGCCGCCGAGCACCGCCGGTGACGTTTTGAATTCGGGCGGGGTCCTGCATTACTGTTGAGTGGTTGCCCACGATCCCCTCAGCAGAAGTGAGTTTGTGATGTCCGCCCGTTCCGGTTCGCCTTCGCGTCCGCACAAGACCAGCAACGGTCCTGTGTCCGACGCGGGTTTCGTGCTGGATGTCCGCAATCTCGGCCGTCGGCCGGGAACCATGCGGGAGGTGCGGCGCACCGCCACCGAGCACGAGCGGATGGGTCTCGACCTGATCGCCATCCCGGCCGACGCCGAGGTGGACTTGGACCTGCAATTGCAGGCCGTCTCGGAGGGTGTGCTGGTCACCGGCACGGTGTCCGGGCCGACGGTCGGGGAGTGTTCGCGCTGCCTCGAGCCGTTCGAGGACCGGGTCGAGGTTCGTCTGACGGAACTGTTCGCGTATCCGGACAGCAAGACCGAGCAGACGACCGAGGACGCCGAGGTCTACCGCATGGAAGACGACCTCATCGACCTCGAGCCGGTGATTCTCGACGCCATCGGGCTGGAGCTTCCGCTGCAGCCGCTGTGCACCCCGGACTGCGCGGGCCTGTGCCCCGAATGCGGTGTGCGGATGGCGATTGCCGGTCCCGATCATGGGCATGAGATACTGGATCCCCGCTGGGCCAAGTTGGCATCGTTCGCCACCGAGGCGCCCGGCACCGGCGATCCCGCCGAGGGTTCCACCCCCCAAGACCGATCCGCTCCCGGGGCAGACGACGCCCGTGTGGTCAGCGAAAACCAAGAGGAGAAGTAGCCGTGGCTGTTCCCAAGCGCCGGATGTCCCGTTCCAACACCCGGTCGCGGCGCAGCCAGTGGAAGGCCGTCGCGCCGACCCTGGTCACCTGCCCGAACCGTGCCTGCGGTGAGAAGACCCTCCCGCACATCGCGTGCCCGTCCTGCGGTACCTACAAGGGCCGCCAGGTCACCGCTGCTGTCTGATCGTCCGATCAAACGTAGCGACGTGACCGATCACGCCAGTCTCCTCGCCGCCCTCGGTGTCGACGTACGACCGGAGCTTCTGCGCCTCGCGCTGACGCACCGGTCGTACGCGTACGAGAACGGTGGCCTGCCGACCAACGAGCGCCTGGAATTCCTCGGCGACTCGGTGCTCGGCCTGAGCATCACCGAACGCCTCTACACCGAGCACCCGGAGAAGTCCGAGGGTGAACTCGCGAAGCTGCGCGCCAGTGTGGTGAACATGCACGCGCTCGCCGAAGTGGCGCGTGGCCTCGGTGACGGCGGACTCGGTCAATACCTGCTGCTCGGCAAGGGCGAAGAGCTCACCGGCGGCCGCGACAAGCCGAGCATCCTCGCCGACGGCATGGAGTCGCTGCTCGGTGCGGTGCACCTCGAGCACGGCATCGAGGTGGCGCGTGGTGTGGTGCTTCGCCTGTTCGCCGATCTCCTCGAGCGCGGTCCGCGCATGGGCGCGGGCCTCGACTGGAAGACCAGCTTGCAGGAACTCACCGCCGAACGCGGTCTCGGCGTTCCCGCCTACGAGATCACCTCCACCGGCCCGGATCACAACAAGGAGTTCACCGCCACCACGGTGATCGCCGGGAATCCGTACGGTTCGGGTGTCGGCCGCTCCAAGAAGGAAGCCGAGCAGAAGGCCGCCGGTGCCGCCTACAAGGCGCTCACCGAGAAGACCACCGCCGCGGACGAAGCCGCCCAAGCCTGACGTGCCCGAACTTCCCGAAGTCGAAGTGGTGCGGCGTGGTCTGGCCGAGCACGCCGTCGGCCGGGTCATCAAGGACGTGACCGTCACCCATCCGCGTGCTGTGCGCAGGCATGTGGCGGGTCCGGCCGACCTCTCCGCGCAGCTCACCGGGCTGCGAATCGACGCCGCCCACCGTCGCGGCAAGTACCTCTGGCTCACCTTCGACGAGGCCCGGCCGCACCGGATCGGCGGCGGCGACCCCGCATCGGCAGCCGCGATGGACCTGGCCCTGGTCGTGCATCTGGGAATGAGCGGTCAGATGCTGGTGCAGCCCGCCGCGGCGCCGGTCGAGAAGCACGCCCATATCCGGGCGGTCCTCGACGACGGTGCCGAATTGCGGTTCGTCGACCAGCGCACGTTCGGCGGGTGGTCGCTGGCCGGTCTCGTCGAGGTCGACGGGAGCGTCGTCCCCGACACCGTCGCCCACATCGCCCGCGATCCGCTCGATCCGCGTTTCGATCGCGAAGCGGTCGTCGCCGCCATCCGGGCCAAGAACACCGAGATCAAACGGGTGCTGCTCGATCAGACCGTGGTGTCGGGCATCGGCAATATCTACGCCGACGAGGCGCTGTGGCGTGCCGGACTGCACGGCACCCGCATCGCTGCCGGCCTGACCCGTCCCGCGCTGCGCACCCTGCTCGACGCCGTCACCGCCGTGATGACCGAGGCACTGGCCGTCGGCGGCACCTCCTTCGACGCGCTGTATGTGAACGTGAACGGTGAATCCGGGTATTTCTCCCGGTCACTGGCCGCCTACGGCCGTGAGAACGAACCGTGCGACCGGTGCGGAGCGCTGCTGATCCGTGAGCAATTCATGAATCGCTCGTCGTTTTCCTGTCCGACGTGTCAGCGGAAGCCGCGTCGGCGCTGATCGCCGCGCGATACCGTTTCCCTGACAGATCTGCCGCAGGTGGGGTCCCCAGGAGGACGGGTATGCGCAAGCTGACGTATTTCGTGGCATCGACGATCGACGGCTTCATCGCCGCCGAGGACGGGTCGGTGGACTTCTTCCCGGTGGGCGGTGATCACGTGCCATCGATCATCTCGCAATACCCGGAGACGCTGCCCACCAAGGTGCGCGAAGCGCGCGGGGTGGCGGCGGGCAATATCTACTTCGACACCGTCATCATGGGGCGCAAGGCCCACGACTTCGGGGTACGCACCGGCACCGCGAGCCCGTACGAGCATCTGCGCCAGTTCGTCGTGTCGACCACGATGCCCGAGCCGCCCGCGCCCGGTGTCGAGGTGATCTCGGGCGACCCGGTCGCGGCGGTGCGCGATCTCAAAAAGCAAGCAGGACTGGGCATCTGGCTCTGCGGTGGCGGTGAACTCGCCCAGACCCTGCTGCCCGAGATCGACCAGGTGTTCCTGAAGCTGTATCCGGTCCTGCTCGGCACCGGCAGGCCGCTGTTCGGTGGGGGCATGAAACTGCCCGAGCCCGAACGCTTCCGGGTGATCACCAGCCGGGTGTACGCCGACGGTGTCGCCTTCCTCAAGTACGGCCGGATCCGGTAGCGATGACGGGCCTCGATCCGGTTGCCGCCCTGCGCGAGATCGCGTTCTGGCTAGAGCGATCGCGCGCCCAGACCCATCGGGTGAAGGCCTACCGCCGAGCCGCCGACGTCGTCGAGGGGCTGTCGGAGGGCGAAAGATCCTCGCGCGCGGCCGAACACAGCTGGCAGGATCTGCCCGGCATCGGACCCAAGACCGCCACGGTCATCGAACAGGCCTGTGCCGGTGAGATCCCCGCCTACCTGGCCGACCTGCGCGCCGCGGCCGAACCCATCGGCCCCGCGGGCGAACCCCTGCGCACCGTGCTGCGCGGTGACCTGCACACCCACTCCGACTGGTCCGACGGCGGCAGCCCGATCGGCGAGATGATGCGCATGGCCGCCGCACTCGGCCACCAGTACTGCGCACTCACCGACCACTCCCCGCGACTGAAGGTCGCCAACGGGTTGTCGGCCGAACGGCTACTTCGTCAGCTCGACGTGATCGCCGAACTCAACGACGAACTCGCCCCCTTCCGTATCCTCACCGGCATCGAGGTCGACATCCTCGACGACGGCACCCTCGACCAGCGCGCCGACCTGCTCGAACGGCTCGACATCGTGGTCGCCAGCGTGCACTCGCACCTGCGTGACGACAGCGCGACCATGACCAAACGCATGGTCTACGCCGTGGCCGACCCGAATGTCGATGTGCTCGGCCACTGCACCGGCCGACTCGTGGAAGGCGGGCGCGGCACCCGCCCCGAATCCCGGTTCGACGCCGAACTGGTCTTCGAGGCCTGCCGCAAGTACGGCACGGCCGTGGAGATCAACAGCCGCCCCGAACGCCGCGACCCACCCGGTCGGCTGATCGACCTCGCCGTCGAGGTCGGCTGCTACTTCAGTATCGACACCGACGCCCACGCACCGGGCCAGTTGTCCTGGCAGGGCTACGGATGCGAACGTGCCGTCGCGCACGGGGTGACGGCGGATCGGGTCGTCAATACGTGGCCGCTGGACGACCTGCTCGCCTGGACGGCGGAATCCGGTGGGTGAAGGTTTGCCCAACAGCTGATGTCGGCCGCCGGGCAGCGGGTTCTCCTCTGATACAACTCGATTCGGACGAGTGGTGTGGGGGACTGGTGAACTTTCCGATCGAGATCGTGCTGTCGGTGCTCGGCGTGGTGGTCGCGGTCGCGACCTTCCTGCGGCAGTTCGTGTTCCCCGGCTACAAACGCATCGGGTTCCGGGTGCAGATGGACACCCCGGTGACCGGTCAGATCCAGTTTCCCGCGGCCGCCGACCCGGATGCCGATGTCACCGGCGCACTGCGCAATCTACAGACCGCGGCGACGCCGAACGGTGAACCGCTGACCTTGCGCAACCTGTCGCTGGCCCTGGTGCGTATCGAAAATGCCGGGTCCTTGCCCATCGTCTGGCAGGACTACACCTCGACCGACCCCAATATCGGTTTGCGCCTGAGCTTTCCGGGGCGGGAGGTGATCGCCGTCGCGGTCACGGAGTTGCAGGGCGTCGATCCGGACGATCTCGGACCCAACTCCGGTATCGCTCGGCGCACCGAAGGCGAAGGCGACACCTTCAAAGGCGTCGTCGACCTGCCGAAGGTGCCGATGGACCGCAAGGGCCACTACAAGATCCTCGCCGTCCTGAACAACAAGAACAACCTCACCACGTTCAAAGACGCGGAGCTGACCGGCCTGCGCAGTCTCAAGGCGTACCCGACACGCAGCAGCTCACGGTCCTGGCCCCTGATCGGCCTCAGCGTCTTCCTGCTGATACTCGTCCTGGTTCAACTCGGCGTCGCCTTGACGCGCACCGACCCACCACCGAGTTACTGCGCTGACGGCAACCTCACCCTCGTCGGCTCCACCGCCATGGAGAAGATGGTCCGCGAGGTCGCCGAAAACTACGAAACGCACTGTTCCGGTGCCGACTTCACCTTCGATTTCGCCGGTACCAGCGACGGTCTGCGTGTCCTTGACAAACCGGAGCAAGCACCGAACACCGTCGCCATCGGTGAGGGCCCCAAGCGCGACACTTTTCCCGACCTGTTCGAAACACCGTTCGCGGTGGCGCCGTTCGCGGTCGTCACCCACCCGGACCTCGGCATCGCCGACCTGTCGACCCCGCAGATCCAGCGCCTGTTCCGCGGCGAGATCGACAATTGGGCAATGCTCGGTGGTCCGGATCTACCCGTGGTCGTGGTGGATCGCCAGCACGGGTCGGGGTCGCGGTTCGCCCTCGAAGCCCGGCTGCTCGACTGGCAGCGCCCGCTCTACCAGCCCGAATTCTGTGCGGGCAGATCGCGGCTTGTCCACTGCGAGGTCGGCTCCACCGCGGAGATGGCCGAAGTCGTCGCCGCGACGCCGGGCGCGGTGGGCTATCTCGAGGCGACGACCGTCGGGGAAGGGCTGCGCGCGGTGACCATCGACGACCGGACGGCGACCAAAAACCATGTGGCCGACCGTAGCTACCCGTTCTACTCGGTGGAATTCGCCTTTCACGACTACCCGGGCGGCAACATGCCCGCCGATTCGCTCGCCGCGAAATTCGTCGACTATCTCGTCTATGGTGACGGGCGGCTCGTCGTCGCGGAATTCGGTGGCATCGCCTGCCTGGAGTTGGCCAAGCGATCAGAATGCGAACCGTGATCGAAGTGTGCTGATCGGTCGCTCGATGCGCTACGGCGGCGGGTAGTCCGCGGCGCGACTCGACCGTGACAATTCTCTGTACGGCGTAGACCGGCCGTGACGGCGGAATCTGCTGTCGCGGCAGGGAATCGCGTACAACAAAACCAGCAACATGCTGGTTTACTTTCCGGTAGCGGGGTACGTTCCTTGACGGCCCCTCTGATCAGGCGGGCACCCCAGCGGTGCGCTCCGCGCCTGGCCAGGCCAACCATGCCCCATGGACGGCGGTGAAGCTCTCGGTCTCCACCCCGCCGAGGCGGCCATCTCTTGTTCGCGCAAGTGTTGCGAGGTTGTGTCCCTGGAAGGAAGGTCATGAGTACAGATATGTCGGCAATGTCGCCGACCGGGTTCTCCAGTTCTGATCTCTATTCGATCGAGCACAATGGTGGCCCACTGCGAATTGCGATGGTCGTGCCACCGTATTTCGATGTTCCCCCCAAGGCGTACGGCGGGGTGGAAGCCGTTGTCGCCGAATTGGTCGATTCCCTGTGTGAGCGCGGCCATCACGTCACCCTGTTCGGTGCGGGCGAGGCCGGTACGAAAGCGAATTTCGTCCCGCTGTGGGATCGGATCGTGCCCGAGCGGCTCGGTGACCCGTTCCCGGAGGTGGTCCACGCGCTGCGCGTACGCCGCGCGATCGAGCGACTGGCCGACACCGAGGGCATCGACCTCGTGCACGACCACACGTTCGCCGGACCGCTCAACGCCCCCGCCTACGCCAATCTCGGCCTGCCGACCGTGGTCACCGTCCACGGCCCCGTCCAGGACGACTGCTACCGCTACTACCGCGAACTCGGCGAGGAGTGCTCGCTGATCGCCATCAGCGATCGGCAGCGCGAGCTGGCGCCGGATCTGGGCTGGGCCGGTCGCGTGCACAACGCGCTTCGCCCGGATCAGTGGCCCTTCCAGCCGGAGAAGGACAACTACGCGCTCTTCCTCGGCCGCTTCTCGATGGACAAGGGCCCGCACCTGGCCCTCGACGCCGCCCACGAGGCCGGTATCCCGCTGATCCTGGCGGGCAAGTGCTCCGAACCGCCGGAAAAGGCCTACTTCGAGGAATACGTGCGCCCCCGGCTCACCGCGGACGATCATGTATTCGGCCTCGCCGACGCGACCGCCAAGCGTAAACTGTTGGCCGGAGCTCGGTGTCTGCTGTTCCCCATTCGCTGGGAGGAGCCGTTCGGCATGGTGATGATCGAGGCAATGGTCTGTGGCACACCGGTTGTCGCCCTGCGCGGCGGCGCGGTGAGCGAGGTGCTGGTCGACGGTGTCACCGCGCGCATCTGCGAGGATCCCGCCGAACTGCCCGCCGCGATCCACGAGGTCGCCACCTACGACCCGGCCGCCTGCCGGGCGCACGTGGAGGCGCACTTCGGCGCCGACACCCTCGGCCGTGGCTACGAACAGGTGTACCGGGAAATTCTGGCGCGCACCACGATCGGATACGGCGGCGCCTTCACGATGCCGTCCGTCGCGGCGACCACCGGGCGCGCATGAGCCACAGCGACGCGCAGCCGAGCCCGACTCCGCTGAACGCGGGTGAACCGGCCGGGCTCGGCGGCCACGGCGGCAATGTGACCCTGGTCGAGGGCGGCACCTTCTGCCTCTCGGACCGGCTCGGCGACGTGGAGCCGGGCAAACCGCAGGGTTTGTTCTTCCGTGACGCCCGGGTCATCTCGCGCTGGGAACTGCTCGTCGACGGCAAGAAGCCCGAGCCGCTGTCGGTGCTGAGCCCGGAGGCCTTCGCGGCGCGTTTCGTGTTGCGCAGGCCGCCCCAGGCGGGCATGGCCGACAGCACCCTGCTCGTGGTGCGCGACCGGCTCGTCGCCGAGGGTATGCACGAGGTGATCACCCTCGAGAACATGAGCCGCGAAGCCACCGCGGTCGTGCTCGAGGTGCACGTCGACGCCGACTTCGTCGACCTGTTCTCGGTGAAGGAGGGCCGTGCGGGCGGGCGCCGCGCGGAGATGACAACCGCCGACGGCGAACTGCTGCTGCACGACCGCGCCGACCTGGCGCGCGGGCTCGCCCTCACCTCGACGGTGGAGCCGATGGTGCTGCCCGGCACCATGATCTGGCGCATCGTCGTGCCCGCGGGCGGTCGCTGGCAGACCGAGATCGCGGCCCTGCCCGCAGGCGCGGCCCAGCGCCCGCCGATGCAGGGTTCGGTGGGTGAACGCTACCGGGCGAGCGAACCGGTGAAGAAGATCCAGGCCTGGCGGGCGACGGCCACCGACATCACCAGCGATTCCCTGATGCTCAACCGGATACTGCGACGCAGCGAAAGCGATCTCGGCGCACTGCAGATCCACAGCGATTCCGGGACCGGCCGGCCGTTCGTCGCGGCGGGCGCGCCCTGGTTCATGACCCTGTTCGGTCGCGACTCGTTGCTCACCGCCTGGATGTCGCTGCCGCTGGAAACCGATCTCGCCCTCGGCACGCTGCAGCAGCTGGCCGAATTGCAGGGCGAGACAGTGGATCCGCTGGTCGAGGAGGAACCGGGCCGCATCATGCACGAGATGCGGCGTGGCCCGGCCGTCGGGCAGGTCCTCGGCGGCCAGATCTACTACGGCACGGTCGACGCCACCCCGCTGTTCGTGATGCTGCTCGCCGAATGTCTGCGCTGGGGCGCCGATCCCGCGTCGATCGCCACCCTGCTGCCCGCCGCCGACGCCGCCATCGGCTGGATCACCGATTTCGGTGACCGCGACGACGACGGTTTCGTCGAATACGTGCGCGCCACCGACCGCGGACTCATCAACCAGGGCTGGAAAGACAGCTTCGACGGCATCAATTTCGCCAGCGGCCAGCTCGCGCAGGCGCCGATCGCGCTGTGCGAGGTGCAGGGGTACGTCTACGCGGCGCTGCTGGCGCGCGCCGAACTCGCCGACGCCTTCGACGACGAACCGCTGGCCCGCAAGATGCGCGAACGCGCCGTCGCCTTGCGCACGAAATTCGCCGAGCAGTTCTGGCTACCCCAGTGTGGTTGGTACGCCGTGGCTCTGGACGGCAACAAGCGCCAGGTCGACGCCCTCACCAGCAACGCGGCACACTGCCTGTGGTCGGGAATCGCCACCGACGAGCACGCCGAGATCCTGATCCGGAACCTGTCCTCGCCGGAGATGGACTCCGGATTCGGTCTGCGCACCCTGGCTTCCAACATGGGTGCCTACAACCCGATGAGTTACCACTGCGGTTCGGTGTGGCCGCACGACACGGCGATCGCGGTGGCCGGGCTCATGCGGTACCAGCACGTGCCGGGCGCGATCGAACTGGCCACCCAGCTCTCGGCCGGGCTGCTCGACGCGGCAGCGGCTTTCGACGGCCGCCTGCCGGAGCTGTTCTGCGGTTTCCCCCGCGGACGCTTCGCCGCACCCGTGCCGTACCCCACCTCCTGCTCCCCGCAGGCCTGGGCCAGCGCCGCGCCGCTGCTGCTCATCCGTTCCTTCGTCGGCATCGACCCGGACGTCCCCGCCAAGACCCTGACGGTCCGTCCGCGCGTCCCGGCCTCGTGGGGCATCGTTCGCCTGGCCGATTTCCGGCTCGGCACCGACACGATCGACATGGAAGTGCGTGGCACCGAGATACTCACCGCGAGCCTGCCCGAGGGTTGGGAACTGGTGATCGAATAGCGCGGCGATGCGCCGGGAACCCCCTGGTACCCGGCGCATCCGTTCAGCGCGACAGCGGGAACTGTTCGTCCAGTGCGAGATTGAGCTCGAGGACGTGCACCCGCGGTTCACCGAGGAAGCCCAGCGTGCGACCGTGGGTGTGCTCGCTGAGTACCGCCCGCACCTGCTCGGGGGAAATGCCGCGCGCCCGGGCCACCCGGTCGACCTGGATGGCGGCGTATTCGGGGGAGATGTGCGGGTCGAGGCCGCTGCCGCTCGCCGTCACCGCGTCGGCGGGCACCGCCGGGTGAGCCGGTGCGTCGCCGGGGACGGGAACGAGCACGCCCGTCGAGTAGTCCTCGCCGGTTCGCGCGCATTCCACCGCGACACCACGAAAGGTTGGGGTGAAGGGGCGCGTCGGACACGGCTCGTTGACGCTGACCACCCGCTCCGGCCGCGACACGTCACCGTCGGCGTCACGCGGACCGAGCACCGAGACAACCGCGCCCACACCGCTTTCCGTGCAGAACCGGCGACGGCCGTCGACCCCCTCACGGTCGCCGACCTCCACGGAACGCGCGCAGACGGCGGTGAGCAGACTGGTCCGGTCGGTCGTGTCGACGATGTCCTCCGGGCCGAGATTGCTCGCGGCGGAGGCGAGCGAGTCGTAGCCCTCGCCCGCCGCGGACGGGCGGCTCTGGAAGTACTGCCCGAGCGCGGTGCCGTCGGCATCGGTGAACGACTGCCCGATCAGGCTCGAGCCCACCAGCCTCCCGTTCCGCTCGACGAGCGATCCGGCGGCTCGGTGATCCAGACCGGGCAGCTGGGCGATCGTGAAAACCGCCAGGGGATAGACGATTCCGGTGATCGCGGTGAGTACCAGCAGAGCACGCAGGGCGGCCAGGTGCTGGCGGAACCAGGTCGAAGTACGCATATCAGGACATCCCGGGAAGGAGTTGGACGAACAGATCGATGACTTTGATGCCGAGGAACGGCGCGACGATGCCACCCAGCCCGTAGACGGTCAGGTTGCGGCGCAACAAGTCCGAGGCGCTGCTCGGCCGGTATCCGACACCGCGCAGTGCCAACGGGATCAGTGCGACGATGACGATCGCGTTGAAGATCACCGCCGACAGGATCGCCGACTGCGGACTGGCCAGCCGCATGATGTTCAGCGCGTCCAGGCCGGGGAACAGCGGCACGAACAGGGCCGGGATGATCGCGAAGTACTTGGCGATGTCGTTGGCGATGGAGAACGTGGTGAGCGCCCCACGGGTGATGAGCAGCTGTTTGCCGATTTCCACGATCTCGATCAGCTTGGTCGGATCCGAGTCCAGATCGACCATGTTGCCCGCCTCTTTGGCCGCCGAGGTGCCGGTGTTCATGGCCACGCCGACATCGGCCTGGGCCAGCGCGGGGGCATCGTTGGTGCCGTCGCCGGTCATCGCGACCAGTCGGCCACCGTTCTGTTCCTTCTTGATGAGAGCGAGTTTGTCCTCCGGTGTCGCCTCGGCGAGGAAGTCGTCGACGCCCGCTTCGTCGGCGATCGCCTTGGCGGTCAGGGGGTTGTCGCCGGTGATCATCACCGTGCGGATGCCCATCCGCCGCATTTCGTCGAAGCGTTCTCGCATGCCCTGTTTGACCACGTCTTTGAGGTGGACGACGCCGAGCATGCGGGCGGTGCCGCCGTCGACCTCACCGACCATCAGCGGTGTTCCGCCTGCCGCGGAAATACCGTCGACGAGGGTGGACGCTTCGGCCGGTACCGAACCGCCCTGCGCGCGGACCCATTCGGCCACGGCACCGGCCGCGCCCTTGCGCAGGCGGCGCCCGTCGGCCAGGTCGACACCGGACATGCGCGTCTGGGCGGTGAACTCGACCCAGACGGCGCCCGGCAGTTCCCCCGCGCCGCGCTCGCGCAGGTTGAACACTTCCTTGGCGAGAACGACGATCGAGCGGCCTTCCGGGGTTTCGTCGGCCAGGCTCGACAACTGCGCCGCATCGGCCAGTTCGTCATCGAGAATGCCTGGCACGGTGAGGAATTCAGCGGCCTGGCGGTTACCGAGAGTGATGGTTCCGGTCTTGTCGAGCAGCAGCGTGTTCACATCACCCGCCGCCTCCACCGCACGTCCCGACATGGCGAGCACATTGCGCTGCACCAGCCGGTCCATCCCGGCGATGCCGATGGCCGAGAGCAGCGCGCCGATGGTGGTGGGGATCAGGCAGACCAGTAGCGACACCAGCACGATGCCGGTGATGCCGTCGCCGTCGAGCGCCAGGGTGTCGGCCACGCCCGGATTGTTCGACTTCGAGAAGATCGCCAGCGGCTGCAAGGTCGCGACCGCGAACACGAAGATGATCGTCAATGCGGCGAGCAGGATGTTCAGCGCGATCTCGTTGGGCGTGCGCTGCCGGTTCGCGCCTTCCACCAGGGCGATCATCTTGTCGATGAAACTGGCACCGGGTTCCTGGGTGATGCGGACGACGATGCGGTCCGAGAGCACGGTGGTGCCGCCGGTGACCGCCGAACGGTCGCCACCGGATTCGCGGATGACCGGCGCCGATTCACCGGTGATCGCTGATTCGTCCACCGACGCGATGCCCTCGACCACATCGCCGTCACCGGGGATCACCTGACCTGCCTCCACCACCACGAAGTCACCGCGGCGCAGTTCGGGTGCGGCGACCCGCTGCTCGACGATCGGGGCGCCCGGCCGCCAGTCGGTGAGCCGACGGGCGACGGTGTCGGTCTTGGCTTTTCGCAGGCTCTCGGCCTGCGCCTTGCCGCGCCCCTCGGCGACGGCCTCGGCCAGATTCGCGAAGACCACCGTGAGCCACAGCCAGGCGACGACGGCCCAGGCGAACAACGACGGTTCGGCGACCGCCAGCACGGTCGACCACGCCGCGCCGATCTCCACGATCAGCACGACCGGGTTCTTCCAGAGGGTGCGCGGGTCGAGTTTGCGGATCGCCTCGGGCAGCGCCGTGCGCAACAGCGTCGGGTCGAGGACGCCACGGGTGGGTCGCTCGGTGCGCGGGGAAGCGAGACTGGGAACGGACATGTCAGTGGATTCCTTCGGCGAGCGGCCCGAGCGCGAGGGCGGGCAGGAAGGTGAGCGCGACCAGGATCACCGTCACCCCGACCACCAGGCCGACGAACTGTGGCCGGTGGGTGGGCAGGGTGCCGACCGAGGCGGGCGTGTGGCCCTGCGCGGCCAGCGAACCGGCCAGCGCGAGCACGACGATGATCGGGACGAACCGGCCGAGCAGCATGGCCAGCCCGAGCGCGGTGTTGAACCAGGTGGTGTTGCCGGCCAGTCCGGCGAAGGCCGAACCGTTGTTGTTGGCTGCGGAGGTGAAGGCGTACAGCACTTCCGACAAGCCGTGCGGTCCGCTGTTGAGCATGCTGTCGCGCGGCCCGGGCAGGGCCGTCGAGACCGAAGTCCCGACCAGCACGATCAGCGGGCTCACCAGGAAATACGTGGCGGCGAGCTTGATTTCGCGCGGCGTGATCTTCTTGCCGAGGTATTCCGGTGTGCGCCCGACCATCAGGCCCGCGACGAACACCGTGACGACGGCCAGGATCAGCATGCCGTAGAGGCCCGAACCCACCCCGCCGGGCGCGACCTCGCCCAGCTGCATGTTCACCATGGTCACCAGGCCACCGAGGCTGGTGTAGGAGTCGTGGGAGGAATTCACCGCGCCGGTCGAGGTGAGGGTCGTCGCCCCGGCGAACACGGCCGAATCGGCCACGCCGAAGCGGGTTTCCACCCCTTCCATCGACGCACCGACGGCGGTGGGAACGGTTCCGTGGTGTTGCGACTGGAACCCGGTGAGCAACGAAACACTCACCAGTGCAATAGTTCCCATTACCGCGACGATGGCGTAGCCCTGCCTCCTGCTGCCGACCATGCGCCCGAAGGTGCGCGGCAGCGAGAACGCGATCAGCATCAGCGCGAAGATCTCCACGAAGTTCGTCCACGTGGTCGGGTTCTCGAACGGGTGCGCGGCATTGGCGTTGTAGAAACCGCCGCCGTTGGTGCCGAGTTCCTTGATCGCCTCCTGGCTCGCGACGGGACCGCCGGTGATCGTCTGCGCGGCGCCGCCGAGTGTCCGCGCCACCTGGTCGTGCAGGTGGAAGTTCTGGATCACCCCGCCGGCCACCAGCACGACCGCGACGACGAACGCGAGCGGCAGCAGGATGCGCACGGTGCCGCGCACCAGGTCGACCCAGAAATTGCCGAGCTCACCGGTGCGGTGGCGGGCGAAACCACGGACCAGCGCGACGGCCACCGCCATACCCACCGCCGCCGACACGAAGTTCTGTACGGCCAGCCCGGCCATCTGGACCAGATGCCCCTGGGTCGACTCGCCGGAATAGTTCTGCCAGTTGGTGTTGGTGACGAAACTGGCGGCGGTGTTCCACGCCAGCGCCGGGGTCATCTCGGTGCCCGGATCGTTCAGGTGCAGCGGCAGCGCGCCCTGGACCAGCTGGAAGAAGAACAAACCGAGCACGCCGACGGCGGAGAAGGCCAGCACACTGCGGGCGTACACCGGCCAGGTCTGCTCGACGTCGGGGTGCGCGCCGATCGCGCGGTAGATCAACCGCTCGGCACGGGAATGCCGCTCGCCGTTGAACACCCGGTACATGTAGTCACCGAGCGGCACATGTGCCAGTGCCAACGCGAGTACAAGGGCCGCGAGGAAGACGATCCCCGCTGTTGTCGTGGTCACTAGAACCTCTCGGGGAAGAGCAGGGCCGCCACCATGAACACGGCGACACCCGCGGCGAGCACCAGACCGACCAGATTCGCGATCACAGCTTCTCCAGCCCGCGCTGGATCAGGCCAAGCAGCGCGAAGACCGCCACGGTGAGCACCGTGAACACCACCACAGACATGTCCGACCTCCTCGCGCCCCACCGTGGGGCGCCACTCCGAGTCAAGGCCTTCGGATGGGTGGCGCGGGCATTCCTTACGGATCCTTAGCGCACCGCGGCGCCGCCTTTGCGGGTTGTTGACGGTGCCCCGCGCGATGATGAACCGGTGAAACGCGGTCGACTACGCATCTACCTGGGTGCCGCACCCGGCGTCGGCAAGACCTACGCCATGCTCGGTGAGGCACACCGGCGGCTCGAGCGTGGCCGCGATGTGGTGGCGGGTGTGGTGGAGACCCACGGGCGGGCGAAGACCGCCGAGCTGCTCGACGGGATCGAGCGGATCCCACCGAAGGCGGTGCGTTACCGAGGCACCGAACTGCCCGAACTCGATGTCGACGCGGTACTGGCGCGCAAGCCCGCCGTGGTGCTCGTCGACGAACTCGCCCACACCAACGCGCCGGGCAGCGCGCACGAGAAACGCTGGCAGGACGTGGAGGCGATTCTGGACGCGGGAATCGACGTCATCTCCACGGTGAACGTGCAGCACCTCGAGAGCCTCAACGATGTGGTCGCCCAGATCACCGGCATCGAACAGCGCGAGACCGTACCCGACGCGGTGGTACGCGGAGCGGATCAGGTAGAACTCGTCGATCTGACGCCGGAAGCGCTGCGGCGCAGACTTTCCCACGGCAACGTCTACGCCGCGGACAAAGTCGACGCGGCCCTGCGGAACTACTTCCGTCCGGGAAACCTCACGGCCCTGCGCGAACTCGCGCTGCTGTGGCTGGCCGATCAGGTCGACGCGGCACTCGCGAAGTACCGGGCCGACCACGACATCACCGAGCTGTGGGAGGCGCGCGAACGCGTGGTGGTCGCGGTGACCGGTGGTCCCGAATCGGAGACCGTGGTGCGCCGGGCCGGGCGGATCGCCTCGAAATCCAGCGCGGAACTCGTGGTGGTGCATGTGGTCCGCGGCGACGGTCTGGCCGGAGTGTCCACGCAACGGCTGGCGCGGCTGCGCGAACTCGCCGCCGCGCTCGGCGCCTCGCTGCACACCGTCACCGGCGACGACGTGCCGACCGCCCTGCTGGAATTCGCGCGCGAGGTCAACGCCACGCAGCTGGTACTCGGCACCTCGCGGCGCTCGCGCTGGGCGCGGATGCTCGACGAGGGCATCGGCTCCACCGTGGTGCAACGCTCCGGCAAGATCGACGTGCACATGGTGACCCACGAGGAAGCCAACCGTGGGGTCCGGCGCAATCCGCTGCGAACGCGCCAACCGGTTGTGGCCTGGGTGGCTGCCCTGCTCGTGCCCACGCTGGTGAGCGTGCTCTGCTGGGCGGTGCTCGACCGGCATCTGCAACTCGGTGGGCTCAGCGCGATGTTCTTCGTCGGGGTCGTCGCGGTCGCGTTGCTCGGTGGGGTGCTGCCCGCGATCGCCTCGGCCCTGCTGTCGGGACTGCTGCTGAACTGGTTCTTCACCACGCCGCGCTACAGCCTCACCATCGCCGAACCGGACAACTTCGTCACCGTGGTCGTGCTGTTGATCGTCGCGGTGGCGGTGGCGGCGCTCGTCGACCTCGCCGCGAAGCGAACCAGGCAGGCGCGTAAGGCATCCCGCCAGGCCGAGCTGCTCACCCTGTTCGCGGGGGCCGTGCTGCACGGCGCCGATCTGCCGCATCTGCTCGAACAGGTCCGCGAGGTCTACGGGCAACGCGCGGTGAGCCTGCGCTGCGGTGACGAAGTGATCACCTCGGTCGGAGCCGACCCGCCGCATCGGGTCGCCGACGCGGAGACCGCGATCGAAGCCGGCGACACGACCAGTCTGCTGCTGCTGGCCGGGCATCCGCTCGATCCGGGGGAGCGGCCCGTGCTCAACGCGGTGGCGAACCAGGCCGTCGGCTTGGTGCGCCAGCAGCGCCTCACCGAAGAGGCGGGGGCGGCGGCCGCGCTGCTCGAAGCCGACCGGTTGCGACGCGCGTTGCTGTCGGCGGTGAGCCACGACCTGCGCACACCGCTGGCCGGGGCCAAGGCGGCGGTGTCGAGTCTGCGCAGCGACGACGTGGAGTTCTCGCCCGAGGACACCGGCGAACTGCTCGAGGCCATCGAGGAATCCGTCGACCAGCTCACCGCCCTCGTCGGCAACCTGCTCGATTCCTCGCGACTGGCGGTCGGGGTGGTCACCCCGCAGACGCGGCAGGTGTATCTGGACGAGGCCGTGCATCGGGCGCTGGTCAGCGTGGGAATGGGTACGAGGGGGCTGCGGCGCGCGGCGATGGACCGGGTGACGGTGGAGGTGGGGGAGATCTCGGTGTCGGCCGACAGCGGATTGCTCGAACGAGTACTGGCGAATCTGCTGGACAACGCGCTTCGCCACGCCGGACGCGACACGCCTGTGCGCGTGACCGCCGACCGCGTCGGCGACCGGGTCGTCGTCGCGGTCGTCGACACCGGGCCGGGTGTCCCCGCGGGCAGCGAGGAGCACCTGTTCGCGCCGTTCCAACGGCTCGGGGACCGCGACAACACCACCGGCGTCGGCCTGGGATTGTCGGTGGTCCGCGGCTTCGCCGAGGCCATGGGCGGTACCGTCCACGCCGAACCCACGCCCGGCGGCGGACTGACGGTGCTGCTCGAGCTGCCTGCCGGTGTGTCTGCCTCGACCGCCCCCGCCGCCCGACCAGGAATGTGAGGACATGAGCAACTCATCGGGGACGGACGCGCCGCAGCCCGGCGATTCCCGGTCGGCCGGGTCCGCCACCCGCGTGCTCGTGGTCGACGACGAACCGCAGATCGTGCGCGCGCTGCGGATCAACCTGTCGGTGCGCGGGTACGAAGTGTTCACCGCCGGCAACGGCGCCGCCGCGTTGCGCGTGGCCGCGGAGAAGCAGCCGCACGTGGTGATCCTCGACCTCGGCCTGCCCGATCTGGACGGAATCGAGGTGCTCGCCGGGCTGCGCGGGTGGACCTCGGCACCGGTGATCGTGCTCTCGGCGCGCACCGATTCGGCCGACAAGGTGGAGGCGCTCGACGCGGGCGCCGACGACTACGTCACCAAGCCGTTCGGGATGGACGAACTGCTGGCCCGGCTGCGGGCGGCGGTCCGGCGCGGTGCGGGGGCGGCCGACGAGGCGGAACCGGTGGTCGTCACCGACTCCTTCACCGTCGACCTGGCCGCCAAACAGGTCACCAAGAACGGCGCACCCGTCCACCTCACCCCCACCGAATGGGGGATGCTCGAGATGCTGGTGCGCCATCGCGGAAAACTGGTGGGCCGCAAGGAATTGCTGCGCGAGGTGTGGGGCCCGGCGTATGCCACCGAAACCCACTACCTGCGGGTCTACCTCGCCCAACTCCGCCGCAAACTCGAAGACGACCCCGCCCACCCCCGCCACCTGCTCACCGAGCCGGGCATGGGCTACCGCTTCCACGAATGAAAGCCCAGCCACTGCTTTTGTGAGCACCTGGGTAACTCGCCGGGTACGAGCTGACCCGCCCACCTCCCTACTGCATGCCGCGTCTCCACCTCGCTTCGCACCCGAGGCCGGCCGAAGTCGCGGGGGCAGGTGAGCCTGGGTTTCCGGGGAGGCGGGCCGGCATGCCAGGATCAGTTCCATGGCAGTTGAGCAGAACGCACCCGTGAGCACCGCGCCCGTCGAACTGTGGGTCGAGCGCACCGGAACCCGGGCCTACACCGGACGCAGCAACCGTGGCGCCGAAGTACTGATCGCCTCGCAGGGTGTGCCCGGCGCGTTCACCCCCGGCGAGCTGCTGAAGATCGCCCTCGCCGCGTGCACCGGGCTCAGTTCCGACCTGCCGCTCTCGCGTCGCCTCGGCGACGACTTCGACGCGACCATCCGTGTCTCCGGCGACGCCGACCGCGAGAACGAGCTGTACCCGCAGCTCGACGAGGTGTTCGAGCTCGACCTGTCCGAACTCGACGAAGAGGCCCGCGAACGGCTGCTCGTCACCGTGCAGCGCGCCGTCGACAAGGTGTGCACCGTCGGCCGCACACTCAAGGCGGGCACCAAGGTGACCTTGAACTTCGACATCGACGCCTGACCGGCGAGGAGCCGCTGTGACCGAACCTGTCCGACTGTCCGCGTGGGTCCACGGGTACGTCCAGGGCGTGGGTTTCCGCTGGTGGACACGCTCGCGTGCACTGGAACTCGGTCTCACCGGGTACGCGCGCAACCACGCCGACGGACGGGTCCACGTGGTGGCCGAGGGACAACGAACCTCGGGCGAGAAGTTGCTGGAACTGCTACGGTCCGGCAAGGCGCCTGGGCGGGTAGACCTGGTTGTGGAAAGCTGGGAACCCGCGCGCGGTGACATGACCGGATTCGAGGAGCGGTAGAAGTGACTTCGGGGGTTAGGCGGCAGTGAGCACACACAACCCTGGTACGCCCGACCAGCCGGACGAGCCGGGCGGATCCTCGCCCTGGACCCCGCCCGACTCCGGCGCGGCCCCGACCCCGCCGGAACCACCCGCGGGCACGCAGCCCACCTGGCCCCCACCACCACAACAACCGCCGCAACCGCGTCCCGGCCGGGTGGCCAGGCAGGAACCGGGCCGCACCCAGCCCCGCCCGCCGACGGTCGCCGAGGCACGGGCGCGCGAGAAGGCGCGCAAACAGGCCGAGCAGGCCGAACGCGCCGCCGCCGAAGCCGCGGAAGCCAAGCGCCGCACCAGGAAACGGGTGATGATCGGCGGTGTCGCCGTGGTCGGTGTCGCCGCCCTCGTCGGCGGCGGCTACCTCGCCTACCGGGCGATCAACGCGCCCGAACAGGTCACCGCCTCCTGCGTGCAGATCGACCAGAACGGCCAGGAGGTCGTCGTCCCGGACGAGCACTGCGGCGACGGCAAGACCAACTTCCGCAGCGACAGCTCCGGTGGCATGGGCAGCCTGATCCTGCTCGGCTGGCCACAGTACCGCTACCACTACGGCGGCAACGCCACCATCGGCAGGCCGCCGAGCGGGGGGACCTCGGTGAAACCGCGCAACGCCGAGATCAAGACCAAGTCCGGCACCACCGTTCAGCGTGGTGGTCTGGGCAGCAAGTCCGGCGGGAGTGGGTCTTAGTGCGACGTGTCGCGAGTACGCCCCGGCCGGGCTGGCAGGAGATCATCGAAAGCCAGGGGCTCGTCTACGGCGTGCCCGGCCGCGATGCCAGCGGTCAGCCGCGGCCCTACTGGGACGAATCGGTGCACTACGAGTTCTCGATGGACGAGATCCTCGCGCTGGAAGCCGATGTGGAACTGCTGCAGTCGATGTGTCTGCACGCGGCCGAACACGTGGTGCTCACCGAGCGGTACGCCGATTTCGGACTGCCCGAATGGAGTTGGGGCCCGATCGCCGAATCCTGGCGGCGCAGCGACCCTTACGTGTACGGCCGGTTCGATCTGCGCTACGACGCGCGCCGTCCTGCCAAACTGCTCGAATACAACGCCGACACCCCCACCTCGCTGCTCGAGGCGGCCATCATCCAATGGCACTGGTTGCAGCAGATGTATCCCGGTGGCGACCAGTGGAATTCACTGCACGAGAAGCTGGTTGAGCGCTGGGGCGAGCTGCGTGACGTGCTGCCCGGCACCGAACTGCACTTCACCTGGTCGGGCGCCGACGCCACCGGCGAGGACAACGTCACCACCGCCTACATGCAGGAAACCGCGGCCGAAGCGGGCTTCGACACCGTCGCGCTGCCGATCGAGGAGGTCGGCTTCGACACCGAACTCGGCCGCTTCGTCGACCTGGCCGAGGCGCCGATCGAATCGATCTTCAAGCTGTACCCCTGGGAATGGATCCTCGACGACGACTTCGGCAGACGTGTCGTCGCGAGCATCCCGCAGACCGCCTGGATCGAACCACTGTGGACCACCCTGCTGAGCAACAAGGCGCTGCTGGCGATCCTGTGGGAGATGTATCCCGGTCACCCGAACCTGTTGCCCGCCTACCTCGACGACCCGCACGAGCTCACCGAATACATCCGCAAACCCAAGCTCGGTCGTGAAGGCGCCAACATGACCATCGTCGGTCCCGGCATGGAGACCGCGACCGGTGGCGTGTACGGCGCCGAGGGCTTCGTCTACCAATTGCTCGACCCGCTCCCGGAATTCGACGGTATGCGTCCCGTGCTCGGTGCGTGGGTCGTCGGTGACAACGCCGCCGGGCTCGGTATCCGCGAGACCGCGGGCCTCATCACCGATGACGGCGCCGCGTTCGTCCCGCACCGCATCGTCGACTGACCACAACACTGTTTCGAAAGGACCACGATGACCGCCCTCGCCCTGGAATCGGGTTATTGGAGTGCGCTCGGTGAAGGCGTCGGCGCCATCATCCTGTACTGCCTGATCGGCCTGATACTGATGCTGATCGGCTTCTTCGCCATCGACCTGACCACACCCGGCAAGCTGCGCGACCTGGTGATCGCGGGCAAGCCCAACGCCATCATCGTCTCGGCCGCCGGCATGATCAGCATGGCGTTCATCGTCGTGTTCGCGGTCTTGGCAACCGATCCGGGCGCCAAACTGACGCAGGGGCTGATCACGGCGGTCGTGTTCGGCCTGGTCGGCATCGTCGCGCAGGTGATCTCCGTGCGCGTGGTCGAGAAGGTCACCGGCATCGACATCGGCCGCACCCTGCACGCCGACACCTACACCCCCGAGGTGCTCGTCGTGGCCGCCGCCCACTTCGCCCTCGGCTTGGTGGTGGCCTTCGCCATCCTCTAGTGCGGGTTGATGTGCTTCATCTGCTTTTGCAACTGACGCAGGTGGGTGGCCGAGCCCGGCTCGGCCTCCCAGCCGGTGACCACGCGGAACAGTAGGACCGCACCCCAGGGGCCGATCACCCACATGGGCCAGAAGTAGGTGAGTTCGCCTGCGGTCAGCGAGATCAGGCCCCAGATGACCAGCACGATGATGCTCACACCGAGCCAGCTGCCCGCTTCGATGCGCTGCCACACGGGGATGCGCGGCGCCTGCTTCGGCGGGGTGGCGGGCTGCTTGTCTGGCAGGGCCGGGAGGTCCGACAGGACGAGGGCGAGGTCGTCGCGGGTGGTGGTCGCGTAGACCTTCGCGACGCGCTGGTCGTACTCGGCCAGATCGAGTCTGCCGTCGGCCAGGTGGGTGCTCAGCTGGGCCACGATCGCATTGCGCTCGGCATCGGACGCGCGCGTGCCGGGGGTGATGTCCATACCGACAACCTCTCGTTCACCAAACACAGTGATCTGCTGGTACCAAGCGTCCACCCTCCACTGTGTAATGTCAACCCTCGAGCGCGTGACCGCTCAGAGGTACACAGCGCCACCACGCCCATCCGATAGGCTCTCGCAAGCACATGGGTAACTCGTCGGGTACGGGCTGACGCCCCCGACCACCCACCGCCGGCCGCCTGCCGTGGTCCCCCCGCACCTAGGTCTGGCCAAAAATCGCGGAGAGGCGGATATGTATCTGAAGAGTTTGACGTTGAAGGGGTTCAAGTCCTTCGCGTCCGCGACCACGCTGCGCTTCGAACCCGGCATCACCTGCGTCGTCGGGCCCAACGGGTCGGGCAAATCCAATGTCGTCGACGCCCTCACCTGGGTGATGGGCGAGCAGGGCGCCAAGGCACTGCGCGGCGGCAAGATGCAGGACGTCATCTTCGCCGGGACCAGCGGACGTGCGCCCCTCGGGCGTGCCGAGGTGACGCTGACGATCGACAACTCCGACGGCGCGCTGCCCATCGACTACGCCGAGGTGTCCATCACTCGCCGCATGTTCCGCGACGGCGCGGGCGAATACGAGATCAACGGCAGCAGTTGCCGTCTGATGGATGTGCAGGAACTGCTGTCGGACTCCGGTATCGGGCGCGAGATGCACGTGATCGTCGGGCAGGGTCAGCTCTCGGCGATTCTCGAGTCGCGGCCCGAGGACCGGCGCGCGTTCGTCGAAGAGGCCGCGGGCGTGCTCAAGCACCGCAGGCGCAAGGAGAAGGCGGTCCGCAAGCTCGACGCGATGCAGGCCAATCTCGCCCGCCTCACCGACCTCACCACCGAACTGCGCCGCCAGCTCAAACCGCTCAGCAGGCAGGCCGAGGTGGCGCGGCGCGCCCAGACCGTGCAGGCCGACCTGCGCGATGCCCGGCTGCGCCTGGCCGCCGACGACCTCGTGACCCGGCGCGGCGAACTCGAGTCGCAGCTGAGCAAAGAGGCCTACGCGCGCGAACAGCAGATCAACGTCCAGTCCGAGCTCGACGCCGCCAATGCCGCGCTTGCCCAGCAGGAGTTCCAGTTGTCGCGGCTGAGCCCGAGCGCCGAGGCGGCCGCGCAGACCTGGTTCCAGCTCTCCGCACTGGCCGAGCGCGTCAACGCGACCATCCGCATCGCGGCCGACCGTGCCCGCAACCTGCACACCGAGGCACCCGTTGGCACCGGCCGCGACCCCGAACAGCTCGAGGCCGAGGCCGACCGGATCGAGGCCGAGGAAGCCGAACTGCGCTACGCCGTGGAAATGGCGGCCGAGACGCTCGAGGCTGCCCGCGAAGCGCTGGCCGACCGCGAACACGCCGCCAAGGCCGCCGAGCAGGCGCATCTGGCCGCCGTGCGGGCCATCGCCGACCGCCGCGAAGGGCTGGCCAGGCTGTCGGGCCAGGTGGAGAACCTGCGCACCCGGGCGCAGTCCGTGGATGCGGAGATCGCGCGGCTGTCGGTCGCCATCGCCGATGCGCGGCACCGCGGCGAGGCCGCCCAGGCCGAATACGACACCGTGCAGGACGAACTCGGCGAACTCGACGCGGGGGAGAAGGGGCTCGACGCCCAGCACGAACACGCGGTCGCCGCCTTGGAATTGGCCGACGAGCGGGTGCGTGAGCTGCGCGAACAGGACCGCGAGGCGAGCAAACTCGTCGCTCGGCTCGGTGCCCGCATCGAAGCGCTCGAGATGAACCTGGCCCGTAAGGACGGCGCCGCCTGGTTGCTCGAACACGGGGTGAGCGGCGTCGGCGACCGGCTGTCGGGCCTACTGCGCGTCGAGGCGGGATTCGAAGCCGCCCTCGCCGCACTGCTCGGCCCATTGGCCGACGCGATCACCGCTGATACGGCCGAGGCCGCCGATGCCGCCGTGCGTGAGTTGCGGGCGGGCGACGGTGGTCGCGTGGCGTTCGTGTTCGCCACCGGGAACGCGGGCCGGCCTGCTATGCGCGCTCCTGCCGACGTCGGGAGTGGCACGTCGGCCACGGAAGAGGCGTGGGCACCGACCGACGCGGGACAGGTGACGCAGTCCGCCTCGGCTGGGGGAGCCTCGCTGGATGCGGGCCGTGGTACCGCGAGGGCTGGTTCGTCAGCGGCAGGGGAGGCTGCCACACGTGCCGGCGATGGCTCGCAGGCGATGCCGTCCGCGGGTGCCGGGCGTGCGTCTCTTCCGGCCGGAGCCCGATGGCTCGCCGATGTCGTGGACGGTGCCGCGCAGGTGCGGCCCGCGTTGGCCGCGCTCACCGCAGGCGTTGTCGTCGTCGACGATCTGGCGGCCGCCACCGCTCTGGCCGCCGAGCGCCCGGAGTTGCGGGTCGTCACCCGTGACGGTGATCTGGCCGGGTCGGGCTGGGTTGTCGGTGGTTCCGAGCGGATGCCGAGTCAGCTCGAGATCCAGGCCGACATCGACGCCGCCACCGCCGAATTGGCCGCCGCGCAGCGCCGAGCCGAAGAACTCGAGGCCGCGCTGGCAGGTGCGCTCGCCGAGCAGAACGACCGGAAAGAGGCCGCCGACCACGCGCTGATGGCGCTGCACGAATCCGATCAGGCGCTGCTGGCCATCTACGACCGGCTCGCCCGGGTGGGACAGACCGCGCGCGCCGCGCAGACCGAGGGCGAACGACTCACCGCCCAGCGCGCCGAGGCCGAAGCCACCCGGGAGAAGTCCCTCGCCTCCCTCGCCGAACTCGAGGATCGGCTGCGCCACGCCGAAACCGAGCACGACGACAGCGACGACAGCTACGGCACCGCAGGCACCGAGACCGCCGGACGGGCCCGCGAGGAGGCCGCCGCCGCGCTCGCCGAGGCACGGACCATGGAGGTCGAAGCCCGGCTGGCGGTGCGCACCGCCGAGGAGCGCGCGGAATCCGTTCGGGGCAAAGCGGATTCGTTGCGTCGCGCCGCACGTGCCGAGCGGGAGGCGCGGGCGCGGGCGGAGCGGGCACAGGCCGCACGCAGGCAGGCGGCCGCGGTCGCGGCGGCGGTGGCCGAGTCCGGTGCCAAGATCGCGAAGGAACTCGAGCAGGTCGTCGCCGCGGCCGCCGCCCGGCGCGACGAATTGGTTCGGCGCCGTGGGGAAGTGGCGTCGGCCGTGGAGCAGGTCAAGGAGCGGGCGCGTGCCCTGAATACCCAGCTGGCCCAGCTCACCGACGCCGTGCACCGCGACGAGGTGGCCAAAGCCCAAGCGGCGCTGCGCATCGAACAGCTCGAGACCACCATCTCCGAGCAGTTCGGCATCGCGCTGGCCGATCTGGTCGCCGAATACGGTCCCGATGTGCCGTTGCCGCCGTCGGCGCTGGAGATGCAGGAATACGAGGACGCCAAGGAGCGCGGCGAGCAGGTCACCGCGCCGCAGCCGATGCCCTACGACCGCGCCACCCAGGAGCGTCGTGCCAAACGCGCCGAGAAGGACCTCGCCACTCTCGGCAAGGTCAATCCGCTCGCACTGGAAGAGTTCGCGGCGCTCGAGGAACGCTACAACTTCCTGGCCACCCAGCTCGAGGACGTCAAGAACGCCCGCAAGGACCTCCTGGATGTGGTCGCCGAGGTCGACGCCCGCATCCTGCAGGTGTTCACCGAGGCCTACGCCGATGTGGAGCGCGAATTCGTCGGGGTGTTCGCCAAGCTGTTCCCCGGTGGTGAGGGCCGGCTCGTGCTCACCGACCCGTCCGACATGCTCACCACCGGCATCGAGGTCGAGGCCAGGCCGCCGGGCAAGAAGGTCAAGCGGCTGTCGCTGCTCTCCGGTGGCGAGAAGTCGCTGACCGCCGTGGCGCTGCTGGTCGCGATCTTCCGCGCCCGCCCGTCCCCGTTCTATGTGATGGACGAGGTGGAGGCCGCCCTGGACGACACCAACCTGCGCCGCCTCATCGGCCTGTTCGATCAGCTGCGGGAGAAGAGCCAGCTGATCGTCATCACCCACCAGAAGCCGACCATGGAGATCGCCGACGCCCTCTACGGCGTGAGCATGCGCGGCGACGGCATCACCCAGGTGATCTCCCAGCGACTCACCCGCGCCCCAGCCCCCGCCGGCCGGGCCGAGGCGTCCACTTCGGTCTGACCCCTGCTACAGCAGGTCGCTGACGTCGTCGGGGACGTCGACGGCGTATTTGCGCAGGATGTCCATCGAGATGACCTCGAGGGCGTTCTCGTGGGTCGCGGCCAGGACCACCGGCGCGGCGACACCGTCCTCGTGGGCGTGCAGCCACCGGACCGCGACCACGCACCAGCGGTCGCCCGGCTGCAGGCCGGGGAAGTTGTTCTCCGGGCGCGGGGTGCTGAGGTCGTTGCCGATGGATGCCTGATGTTCCAGGAATTCCGCCGTCACCACGGTGCACACGGTGTGGCTGCCGAGATCCTCCGGACCGGTGCTGCAGCAGCCGTCCCGGTAGAAGCCCGTGAGAGGATCGGTGCCGCACTCTTCCAGCGGCCCCCCAAGCACGTTTCGATCGGTCACTCCGCCGATCCTATGGGTGAAACGCCAGAAGTTCCGCAGGACAACGAATCTGTAGTGTTTCCGCCGATCGGCGAACACCGCCGAAACCCGCGCCCGACCCGCCGGGACGACGCCGCCGACGTGCCGCGACGAGGCAGCCGAATAGACTCGGCCGAGTGAGTTCGCAAGCGTGGATCCTGATCGCCGCGATCGCCGCCGTGCTGCTGGTGGCGCTCGTCGCGGGTTTCGTCCTGTACAAGCGCCGCCAGATTTCGCTGGCGCCGCCCGAGCCGGACAAGGAGTTGACGGACCGCTCCGGTGGTTACACGGCATCCGGCGGATTCAGTTTCACCCAGGGTGGGTCGACGGCTACCGCGCCGCGTCCGGAACCCCTGCCGCGCGTCGAGCGCACCGACACCGAGGGGCAACCGCACGTCGGTGACGACGCCGCCGTCCCTCGCGACGCCCCGCGCCGCAACATCACCGATGTGCCGCTACCCGAGGGTGACGTGTCGGTCGAGGAGCCGGTCGTCGTCCCGGACGACGCCTCTTCGCTCACGACTCCGGTAGCGCCCACCGAACCCGCGCCCGACACCACACCCACGACGGCTCCGCCCGCCGAGACCGCGCCCACGGACACCGCGCCGACCACGGAGGCGCCTACCGAGGTCGCGCCGACCGAGACGCCGAAGACCACCCCGGCGGACACCGCGCCACCTGTCACTCCTGCCCCGGCACCCGAAGCGCCGAGCACCGCGGAGCCCGAGGTCACCACCGAGATCGAGGAGATCGACCCGACAACCGGTCGCCTCGTCCGCCTGCGCGGCCGTCTCGCCCGCTCGCAGAACGCCGTGGGCAAGAGCCTGCTCGGCCTGCTCGGCGGCGGCGACCTCGACGAGGACTCCTGGGAGGAGATCGAGGACACCCTCGTCCTCGCCGACATCGGCACCGCGAGCACCGCCGCCATCGTCACCCGCCTGCGCGAGGAGATGGCCGCCCGCAGCGTGCGCACCCCCGAACAGGCCCGCGCCGCCCTGCGTGACGTGCTCATCGAGGCGCTGCGCCCCGAACTCGATCGTTCCATCCACGCGCTGCCGCACGGCGACAAACCGGCCATCCTGCTGGTCGTCGGCGTGAACGGCACCGGCAAGACCACCACCACCGGCAAGCTCGCCCGCGTGCTCGTCGCCGACGGCCGCCGGGTCCTGCTCGGCGCCGCCGACACCTTCCGCGCCGCCGCCGCCGACCAGCTGCAGACCTGGGGTGAACGGGTCGGGGCCGAGACCGTGCGCGGCAAGGAAGCCGCCGACCCCGCCGCCGTCGCCTTCGACGCGGTGACCGCGGGCATCGATCGCGGTGTCGACGCGGTGCTCATCGACACCGCGGGTCGTCTGCACACCAAGACCGGCCTGATGGACGAGCTGGGCAAGGTCAAGCGGGTGGTGGAGAAGAAGGCCGAGGTGGACGAGGTGCTGCTGGTCCTCGACGCCACCGTCGGCCAGAACGGCCTGATGCAGGCGCGGGTCTTCGCCGACGTCGTCGACATCACCGGTGTGGTGCTCACCAAACTCGACGGCACCGCCAAGGGTGGCATCGTGTTCCAGGTGCAGCACGAACTCGGCGTTCCGGTGAAGCTCGTCGGCTTGGGCGAGGGCGCCGACCATCTGGCGCCGTTCGAACCGAGCGCTTTCGTCGACGCCCTGCTCGGCGGCGCTTCCTAGCACTACGACACTGCCCGCCCGGTCACCGCGAACCGGGCGGGCAGCGCTGTGTCCAGGGCAGGTACGCACCGGCGACCCGCCGCGCGAACGGGCGGCAAACCGCACCTGCGTCCCGACCTCACGGTGAGCTGCCAAGCTGTGGCGAAACTCGCGAAACCTGGTGGCAACACAAGTGGCCGATCCGTTCACGCAGGTGAAACACCACAGCTCAACGGATGAAACACCAAGTCGCGACCCTTCTGTACAGGTCCTTTTTGCCGTCATCGGCGAGGCCCGAGATGAGGAGGAAGACAAGGTGGCATTTCCATTGATCGGTACACCGGATACCGGTGATACCGCTTGGATGCTGGCGTCGGCAGCGCTCGTGCTGTTGATGACGCCGGGTTTGGCGTTCTTCTACGGCGGCATGGTCCGTGGCAAGAACGTGCTGAACATGATCATGATGAGCGTCTCGGCCATGGGGCTGGTCACCGTCCTGTGGTGTCTATACGGGTTCTCCATGGCGTTCGGCGAGGACAAGGGCAACCTGGTCGGTGACCCGCTCCAGTACTTCGGTCTGAAGAGCATCTTCGGTGGCACCGCCGCCGATTCCCCGGGCATCCCGCTGTTCACCGCGACTCCGGAGGACCCGACGGCCCCGATCACCTCGGGTATCCCGCTCACGGTCTTCGTGGCCTTCCAGCTCATGTTCGCGATCATCACGGTCGCCCTCATCTCGGGTGCGGTCGCCGACCGCCTGAAGTTCGGTTCGTGGCTCGTATTTGCCGGAATCTGGGCCACCGTCGTCTACTTCCCTGTCGCGCACTGGGTGTTCGCCTTCGACGGCTACACCGCCGAGGCCGGCGGCTGGATCGCCAACAACCTCAAGGCCATCGACTTCGCCGGTGGCACCGCGGTCCACATCAACGCCGGCGCCGCCGGTCTGGTGCTGTGCCTGATCCTCGGCAAGCGCAAGGGCTGGCCCAAGACCCCGTTCCGTCCGCACAACCTGCCGTTCGTGATGCTCGGCGCCGGTCTGCTGTGGTTCGGCTGGTACGGCTTCAACGCCGGTTCGGCCCTCGGCGCCAACGGCATCGCCGGTGCCACCTTCCTCACCACGACCATCGCCACCGCCGCCGCGATGATGGCCTGGCTGCTCGTGGAGAAGATCCGCGACGGTCACCCCACCTCCCTCGGTGCCGCCTCGGGCATCGTCGCGGGTCTGGTCGCCATCACCCCGGCGTGTTCCTCGGTGAACGTGATCGGCGCCCTGGCCATCGGCGTCGTCTCCGGTGCGCTGTGTGCCCTCGCTGTCGGCCTGAAGTTCCGCTTCGGCTTCGACGACTCGCTCGACGTGGTCGGCGTCCACCTGGTCGGTGGTCTGGTCGGCACCCTGATGGTCGGTCTCGTCGCTACCAGCGAAGCCCCGGCGGGCGTCGCCGGCTTGTTCTACGGTGGTGGGGTCGAGCAGTTGAAGCTGCAGGCTGTCGGTGCCTTCGTGGTTCTGGCCTACTCGCTGGTCGCCACGGCCGTCATCGCGTACGCGATCAAGTTCACGATCGGCCTGCGCGCCAGTGAAGAGTCCGAGGCCGCGGGCCTCGACGAGTCCGAGCACGCGGAAACCGCTTACGATTTCGCTGCTGTGGGTGGCACGGCACGCTCGCTCGTCAAGGAGGCATGACGAACATGAAACTGGTTACGGCAATCGTCAAACCGTTCACGCTCGAAGACGTCAAGACCGGGCTGGAACAGGCAGGCGTGCTCGGCATGACCGTCAGCGAGGTCCAGGGTTACGGCAGGCAGAAGGGCCACACCGAGGTCTACCGCGGTGCGGAGTACTCCGTCGACTTCGTGCCGAAGGTGCGCGTGGAGGTCGTCGTCGACGACGCCTCGGTGGAGAAGGTCGTCGAGGTGATCGTCGAGGCCTCGCGCACCGGCAAGATCGGTGACGGCAAGGTGTGGGTGACCCCGGTCGACACGATCATCCGGGTCCGCACGGGCGAACGCGGTACCGACGCACTGTAATTCGCCGCAGTCGCACGGCAAACGATCGAGCGGCCCCGCTCCTACCGGATTCGGTCGGGGCGGGGCCGCCCGCATGAATGGGTGGTGGGGCAGTGGAACAGCGCAAGGGTGGAACACAGAACAACGCGGCGGCCGATCTGGTGAAGGCCAGAGCGGCGCTGCTCGAGGGAGCGGGCACCCGCAATCCGCGGCTCGACCCACAGGCGTTGCGGGCGGCGCTGGTCGACCTGTTCGACCTGTGGCTCACCAGCAAGGGCAACGAACTCGGCATCACCCCCGACAGCGGACTGGCCCTGGTGGCCGTCGGCGGGCTCGGCAGGCGCGAGATGCTGCCTTATTCCGATCTCGATCTCGTACTACTACACGACGGCGTCGACCAGTCCGTGGTCGCCGAGGTGGCCGACCAGCTCTGGTACCCCCTCTGGGACGCCCACATCAAACTCGACCACAGTGTGCGCACGGTGCCGCAGGCGCTGCGGGTAGCCGCCGACGACACCATCGCCGCGCTAGGCCTGCTCGAGGCCCGCCACATCGTCGGCGACGAGGATCTGAGCAATCTGCTGATCGGCGGGGTGCGCCGGGAATGGCGCACCGGCATCCGTTCCCGCTTCGACGATCTCATCGCGCAGGCGAACGCCCGCTGGCAGCGCAGTGGCGAAATCGCCCACCGCGCCGAACCCGATCTGAAGAACGGCCGGGGCGGACTGCGCGACATCCAGCTGCTCGATGCCCTCGCCATCGCCCAATTGACCGACGCCGTACCGGGTTTGGGGCCCGAGGTGCCCGGGGGTGGCCTGAAACAGGCGCATCGCCGCCTGCTCGACGTGCGCACCGAGCTGCACCGCGTGGCCGGTCGCGCCCGCGACCAGTTACGCGCGCAGGACGCCGACGAGATCGGTGCCGCTCTGCGTATCGGCGACCGTTTCGACCTGGCCCGCACCCTCACCGATTCCGCACGCACGGTGAGCTATTCGACCGACGTCGGCCTGCGCACCGCCGCCAACGCGCTGCCACGGCGCGGGCTGGCCCGGCTGCGTCGCCTGCCGGTGCGCCGCCCGCTCGACGAGGACGTGGTCGAGCACGCCGGTGAGGTGGTGCTCGCCCGCGACGCGCGCCCGCAACGCGACCCCGGCCTGATCCTGCGTGTCGCCGCAGCCTCGGCCCAGACCGGGCTGCCGATGTCGGCGACCACCCTCAACCGGCTCTCCGAAGACGCCCCCGAACTGCGCGAACCCTGGCCCAAGGACGCGCTCGACGACCTGCTCGTGCTGCTCGGCGCGGGCCGCGGCGCCATCGACGCGGTGGAGGCCCTGGACCGAACAGGCTTGTGGGGCAGGCTCTTTCCCGAGTGGGGCGCGGTACGTGACCTGCCACCGCGCGACGCGCTGCACACCTGGACCGTCGACCGCCACCTCATGGAAACCGTCGCCTACGCCACCGGTCTCAGCACCCGCGTGGCCCGCCCCGATCTGTTGATCCTCGGCGCCCTGATGCACGACATCGGCAAGGGGCGCACCGGCGACCACAGCGTGGTCGGCGCCGAACTGGCCACCCACATCGGGCGCAGGCTCGGCCTGTGGCCCTCGGACGTGCGAACCCTGAGCGCCATTGTGCGCCACCACCTGCTGCTGCCCGACACCGCGACGCGGCGCGACCTCGACGACCCGGCCACCGTCGGCCACGTCGTCGACGCGCTCGGTGGCGACGTGGGTCTGCTCGAATTGCTGCACGCCCTGGCCGAAGCCGACTCGATGGCGACCGGTCCCGGTGTGTGGGGTGATTGGAAGGCCTCGCTGATCGGCGAACTGGTTCGCCGGTGCCGGCTGGTGATGGCGGGAGAGCCGCTGCCGCAACCGGAACCGATCGACCCCGACCTGGTCGCCAAGGCGGAAGCCGGCGGGGTGCATGTGACGCTGAGCGCGGGGGAGGGCAAACACACCCACGTGGTCACCGTCATCGCGCCCGACGAGCCGGGCCTGCTCGCCGACGCGGCGGGCGTGCTGGCGCTGCATTCGCTCCGGGTGCTGTCGGCCTCGCTCGGCGGCGTGGGCGAATCGGCGATCAACACCTTCGTCGTCACCCCGAAGTTCGGCGACCCACCCGACGCGGGTCTGCTCCGCCAGGAACTGATCCGGGCAGTCAGCGGTGCGCTGGATCTGCAAGCGGCGCTGGCGAAACGCGAGACCGAGACCGTCGGCCGCTACGCGCGCGCCCAGCCGCGCCTGATCTGGCAGTCCGCACCCACACCGGGACAGGTGATCCTGGAATTGCGCGCCGAGGACCGGGTCGGGCTGCTCAGCAGGCTCGCGGGCGCGTTCGCTGCGGCGGGCGCGAATGTGCGCTGGGCCAAGGTGGTCACGATGGGCACGGCCGTGGTCGACGCGTTCTGCCTCGAACTCGGTGACGCCGACAGCCCCGCCCTGCGCGAACGGATCGAAAAGGCCGTTCTGGACGTGGTTCCCCGCCCGGCACCCCCACCGCAGTCCACCGACATCGGTTCGGACGCCTGAAACGTTAGGACACGGTTTACTCACCGATTGCTATCGGGTTGCTACGTATTGGTTACTCGCTGCCCGATAAGTCGAAACACGACCTATAGCATTCGAAAGGTCCGGCTGTCACTCGTTCGAGGGGAGCTGATCCGTGGCTATCGAAGTCGTCTCCGCATCGATGATGACCAGCGACGCGACCGCGCACATCGCGCGCTGCGTCGGCGGTGACCTGTGGGTGGTTTCGTGGTTGCCGGGCCGCACCCTCACCGGTGCTCAGGCCCTGGCCGCGATGACCATCGCCTCGACCACCGCCCACCACACCGATTCCGCCGAATCCGAGTGGAACCGGATCGAGGCGCTCTCGCGTGAGCTCGGCCTCACCGGGCGCGAGGCGGTGTACCTGGTCAACATCGAGAACCACGAATTGCGCCGCACCGCGCCACCGCACGTGCGCTCCGGGGAATAACACCCATTACCCTGGGAGGGCAATAGAGGTCCCTTTCAGATCAGGAGCGCGATCGGTGTTCGAATCCCTGTCCGACCGGCTTACCGGTGCACTGCAGGATCTGCGCGGTAAGGGGCGGCTGTCACCGGCCGACATCGACGCCACCGCGCGCGAGATCCGCCTCGCCCTCCTCGAAGCCGACGTGGCGCTGCCCGTGGTGCGCGGGTTCATCGCCAATGTCAAGGAACGCGCCAAGGGCGCGGAGGTCTCGGCGGCGCTCAACCCGGCCCAGCAGGTCGTCAAGATCGTCAACGAGGAACTCGTCGCCATCCTCGGTGGTGAGACCCGGCGCCTCAACCTGGCCAAGAACCCGCCGACGGTCATCATGCTGGCCGGTCTGCAGGGTGCCGGTAAGACCACCCTCGCGGGCAAGCTCGCCAAATGGCTCAAGGGTCAGGGACACCAGCCGCTGCTCGTGGCCTGTGACCTCCAGCGCCCCGGCGCCGTCACTCAGCTACAGGTCGTCGGTGAGCGCGCGGGCGTGCCCGTGTTCGCCCCGCACGGCGGCACCTCCATCGGCGGTGGCGAGAACCCGCTCGGCATCACCGCCGCCGACCCGGTCGCGGTCGCGGCGGGCGGTATCGAAGAGGCCAAGGCCAAGCAGTACGACGTGGTCATCGTCGACACCGCCGGTCGCCTCGGCATCGACGAAGAACTGATGCGCCAGGCCGCGGGCATCCGCGATGCCGTGAAACCCGACGAGACCCTCTTCGTGCTCGACGCGATGATCGGCCAGGACGCGGTGAGCACCGCCGAGGCCTTCCGCGACGGTGTCGGCTTCACCGGTGTGGTGCTCACCAAGCTCGACGGTGACGCGCGCGGTGGTGCGGCGCTGTCGGTGCGCAACGTCACCGGCGCGCCCATCATGTTCGCCTCCACCGGTGAGAAGCTCGAGGACTTCGACGTCTTCCACCCCGACCGGATGGCCTCGCGCATCCTCGGCATGGGCGACGTGCTGACCCTTATCGAGCAGGCCGAACAGGTCTACGACGCCAAGCAGGCCGAGGAGACCGCCCGCAAGATCGGCAGCGGTGAGCTCACCCTCGAGGACTTCCTCGACCAGATGCTCGCCATCCGCAAGATGGGCCCGATCGGCAACCTGCTCGGCATGCTGCCCGGCGCGGGTCAGATGAAGGACGCGCTCGCGGCGGTCGACGACAAGCAGCTCGACCGCGTGCAGGCCATCATCCGCGGTATGACCCCCGCCGAGCGCGACAACCCGAAGATCATCAACGCCTCCCGTCGGCTGCGCATCGCCAACGGCTCGGGCGTGCAGGTCTCCGAGGTCAACCAGCTCGTCGACCGGTTCTTCGAGGCCAAGAAGATGATGGCCATGATGGGCCGTCAGATGGGACTGCCCGGCGCGCGCCGCGGCAATACCAAGAAGGGCAAGAAGGGCAAGAAGGGCGGGCGTGGCCCGACGCCGCCGAAGATGCGCGGTGGGTTCCCCGGTATGCCCGCCGGTATGCCGCCGGGGATGGATCTCTCGCAGATGCCGCCCGGTCTCGACCAGCTGCCACCCGGTCTCGAAGGAATCGACCTGTCCCAGCTGAAGTTCCCCAAGAACTGAGCTGTGTTTTCGGAGCGCTGGCGCGCTCGAGTCGGCGGCCCCTGAGGTCCCGACGATCAGGCACCGTGGCTTGCTCCTTCGTCGCCTACGCCACGGCGCCTGATCGTCGGGACGGCCGCCGACCGCCGCTTCGCGGCGTCCCCTCCTCAGGGTCGGGGAGTGCGGGGGCCGGTTTGGTCAGAGCAGCTTGGGGATCAAGGCCTTCCGGTTCGCCGGGTAGTCGGCGAACTTCTCGCGGTACCAGCGGTGCGTCGCGAAGGCGCGTGGCACCAGGTTGCCCGCGGTGATCAGGAAGATCGCCACGCCCGCCAACGACCAGGTGAGCAGCGCGAATCCGGCCCACGCGATCAGCTCGCCGAGATAGGCCGGGCTGCTGACGAAACGGAAGCCGCCGCCGTGCGGGACGCGGTACTCGGCGGCGCCCGGGTCGTTCTTGTCCCGCAGATTCCGCACGATCGACTCCGACCGCACCAGCAGCGCGAACCCGCCCAGGTACACGACCAGCCCGATCAGGAAACGCGGGTCGGTGAGCCAGGCGGTGCCGTACTGGTTCTTGTAGTCGTTGCTGAAGAAGGCGCCGTTGAGGTAGCCGTGCAGCGCCGTCACGAACACGCCCGCTCCGACCACCGACACATTGAAGGTGCTCTTCTTGCCCGGCACCTGCCGGATCGACAGCGGGAAGAACCAGCCGCGATTGCCGTAGTGCAGCACCCAGATGGCGGCCAGCACCAGCGGGACGGGCTCGAAGCGGTCGGGTCCGCTCAGATAGCACACCGCGAACACCACGGTCGCGGGCAACTCCATCAGCCACCAGCCCAGCTTCGGGTTCAGATTGAAGCCCACCGCGTTCGAGGCGAAGCGGCCGTACGGGCTCTGCGCGAACAGCCCGCCCACGATGACGAACGCGGCGAAGCCGAACGCGATGGTCAGCACCGTGTCGTAGGTCGTTTTCCCGGTGTACCAGTCCATCGAGATCCTCTGTCCAGGCGTCCGGCACGATCGCCGACGCAAAACTAGAACACGTTCTATCATGGATCGCGCAGGGGGAACGCGACAATGGAGGACGCAGATGCCGGTGGACCGGACCGCTGAAGACCTGCTGGCGGCGGTGCTGGCATCCCCGCGCGCCGTTGCTGCCCACGACAAGACCGCCTGGGTCGGGTTGTTCGCCGAGCAGGCGGCGGTGCACGATCCCTACGGCTCGCGTGCGCACATCGGGCCCGAGGCGATCTCGCGCTTCTACAACGTCTTCATCGCGCCCAACACCATCGCCTTTCGTGTCGAGCGCGACATCGTCGCCGGGCATACGGTGGTGCGCGACCTGCACATCGAGACGACCATGTCGACGGGTGCGACCGTTGTCGTGCCGATGCATCTGCGCTACGACCTGGTGGCGACGGACGGTGGTTGGCGGATCACCCGACTTGCCGCGCACTGGGAGTTGGGCGTGATGGTCGGGCGGCTGTTGCGGACCGGTCCTGCCGGTGTGCTCGCGGGTGTGAAACTCGGCCCGCAACTGATCTCGGAACTCGGCTTCGGCGGGGCGCTCGGCATGATGCGCGCCCTGCGCGGGGTCGGCGCCGCGGGTAAGCGGGCCGTCGAGGAATTGTTCGCGGCGACCGCTCGGGGCGATGCCGTGGCGGTGCGGACCCTGCTGGGAACGCAAGCGGAGGTCGAACTGCCCGCCGGGCACGCGTTGGGGCTCGAGGAATTCGCCGACCGCGCGCGTGGCATGGAGTGGTCCAAGCTGATCGCCGCGGGCCGGACGGTGAGCGCGAGCGTGCGCGTCGGCGGGGCCGCGGGCGTGGCGTTCGTCGACTTCGCCGCGGACGCGAACCGGATCATCGCGGTGACGGTCTTCCTCGACGGCTCCCTCGAGTCCTAGCGTTCGACGGCGCCGGCTTTCGGGTGCGTCGCAGCGGGCCGGGCGGTAGGTTCGACAGACAGGCCGACGTCTGGAGGTTCGTGTGCATCTGCGTGGTGTGGTTCTCCCCGGGGACGAGGAACGTGATCTGTGGGTCGTCGACGGTACGGTGACCTTCGAACCGGTGGCCGGCGCCGAAACTCTGTGTCGCACAGGCTGGATCGTGCCCGGCCTGGTCGACGCGCACTGCCATGTCGGCATTCGCTACGGGGGCGGTGACGAGACGCGCGAGGGCGCCATCGAGCAGGCCGAGACCGAACGCGACGCGGGCGCCCTGCTGCTGCGCGACGCGGGCTCACCGATCGACACCCGCTTCATCGACGAGCACGCCGAACTGCCGCGCATCATCCGCGCGGGCCGCCACATCGCCCGGCCCAAGCGCTACATCCGTGAACTCGGCATCGAACTCGACGACGAACGCGACCTCCCCGAGATCGTCGCCGAGCAGGCCCGCTTCGGTGACGGCTGGGTCAAGATCGTCGGCGACTGGATCGACCGCTCCGTGGGCGACCTGCGCCCGCTGTGGAGTGACGACATCCTGAAACAAGCGATCGACGCCGCGCACGCCAACGGCGCCCGCGTCACCGCCCACGTGTTCGGCGAGGACGCCCTGCCCGGCCTCGTCAACGCCGGCATCGACTGCCTCGAGCACGGCACCGGCCTCACCGACGACACCATCGAACTGATGCTGGCCAACGGCACCGCGCTGGTCCCCACCCTCATCAATATCGACACCTTCCCCGGCATCGCCGACTCGGCGACCAAATTCCCCGTCTACGCCGCCCACATGCGCGACCTGCACCGTCGCGTCCGCGACACCGTCGGCAAAGCCCACGAGGCGGGCGTCCCGATCTACGCGGGCACCGACGCGGGCGGTTCCATCCGCCACGGTCGCATCGCCGACGAGATCGCCGCCCTCACCGGCGCGGGCCTGTCCCCCCACGACGCCCTCGGCGCCGCCTCCTGGAACGCCCGCACCTGGCTCGGCCGCGAATCCGTCACCGAAGGCGCCCCCGCCGACTTCGTGGTCTACGCCCACGACCCCCGTACCACCCCCGCCGCCCTCACCGACCCCCTCTGGGTCGTCCTCCGGGGCATGGTCGTCAAAACTCCCGACCCGGTCACCGGCCACCGCTGATCGGTATTCGGTAGAACTGCCGGCTGCAGCCCAGCCACTAGATATTCATATCTAGTGGTCGATGAGTTATAGAGTGAGAAATAGACAAACCACAGTGCGGTTTCGTCATAGGGCGGCAACGAGTTCGCTCAAGTGGTCGCGAGAAGGTACACGGCAGATCGGACAGCTATGACCATGAGCGCCGAGGTTTCGATGTTTCACCCGCTGGGCCCGAAGACTGTGGAAGATTGGCTCGTCGAAGAGCAGCCAGAAGATGGATCGCGACTCGAACTCATCTGGGGGTATCTGCACATGACGCCGCCGCCGGGGTGATGTTGCGGGATGCGCTGCGGGCAGCCGAACGGTCCGATCTCCATGTTCTGCCCGCCGTGGGCGTTCGCATCAGCACGCCGCTGCGGACCGCCGTCCTCCCCGATATTTCCGTTATCGCGCGGGAGAGATCGGTCATGTCAGCTTCGCGGCAGAGGACGTGCTCCTCGCGGTCGAGGTCTGGTCGCCCGGCAACTCTCGTGAGGAGCGGGACACGAAGATCGCGTCCTACGCGTCGGCGAGGATCCCGAATCTGTGGATTGTCGAGTTGCCGATCGGAAAACCGCCTCGATTCTGGGGCTACAGCCTGGGTGAGAGCGGATACCGGCAGGAAGTCTTCGCCGACAACGGGGAAACGGTGAAAGCGCCCGGACCGGTGCCGGTCGTCGTAGATACCTCACAGTTGCGCTGAGGCGGCGCCGGTCGAGCCGATTTCAGCTGGGCTCGACCCGTCTGGCACAATGGACCACCGTCCTCCCTGGACAGTGTCAGCCCGTCTCCGGTTACGTACCGCGCGGCGGTCACGCACTTCATGCGCGAAACCGGACCCGCAGACCATGTGGGTCGCCGAATCGCGTGGTGACCAAACTATCGAAAGAGGCAGATCAGCATGGCTGTTCGCATCAAGCTCACCCGTCTGGGCAAGATCCGCAACCCCCAGTACCGCGTCGTCGTCGCCGACGCCCGCACCCGTCGTGACGGCCGGGCCATCGAGTCGGTCGGCAAGTACCACCCGAAGGAAGAGCCCTCGCTGATCGAGATCGATTCCGAGCGCGTGCAGTACTGGCTGTCCGTCGGCGCGCAGCCGACCGAGTCCGTGCAGCGTCTGCTGGAGATCACCGGCGACTGGCAGAAGTTCAAGGGCCTGCCGGGCACCGAGGGCACCCTCAAGGTGAAGGCCGCCAAGCCGTCCAAGCTCGACCTGTTCAACGCCGCGCTGGCCGCCGCCGACAACGAGCCCGTCGCCGAGGCCGTCACCCCGAAGAAGAAGGCAGCCAAGAAGGACGAGGCTGCCGCCGAGGAGACCCCGGCCACCGAGGCTGCCGAGTAATGACTGCCGTTGTTGCCGACGCCGTCGAACATCTGGTTCGTGGCATCGTCGCCAACCCGGACGATGTCCGCGTCGAGCTGCTCACCGGCCGTCGCGGACGCACCGTCGAGGTGCATGTCCATCCTGAAGACCTGGGCAAGGTGATCGGGCGCGGTGGTCGCACCGCGACCGCGCTGCGCACCCTGGTCGCCGGTATCGGTGGCCGGGGCATCCGGGTCGACGTGGTCGACACCGACGCCTAGATGGAACTCGTCGTAGGTCGGGTCGCCAAGTCGCACGGCGTGCGCGGCGAACTCGTCGTCGAGGTGCGCACCGATGAGCCGGACCTCCGGTTCGCCCCCGGTGCCACCCTGCACGGCCGCATGCCGAAGTCCTCGGCGACCCGTGAGTTCACCGTGAAGTCGGCTCGCGAGCACTCGGGCCGGCTTCTGGTGTTCGTCGACGGCGTCGACGACCGCACCGCCGCCGACGCCCTGCGCGGGCTGCTGTTCGTAGTCGACAGCGAAACCCTGCCTCCGTCCGACGATGACGACGCCTTCTACGACCACGAGCTCGAAGGTCTGCGCGTCGAACTCGCAGACGGCACCGTCGTCGGCAAGGTCACCGAGGTATTGCATTCCGCCGCAGGCGAATTGCTGTCGGTACGCGCCGCGGACGACGGCCGCGAAATTCTGATTCCCTTCGTCACCGCCATCGTGCCGACCGTGTCGGTCGCCGACGGTCTGGTGGTCATCACCCCGCCCGAGGGCCTGCTCGATCCGGAGTAATTCGTGCAACTCGATGTCGTCACGATCTTCCCGGAATATCTCGAGCCGCTGCGCACAGCGCTGCTCGGCAAGGCCGTCGACAAGGGCCTGATCTCGATCGGTGTGCACGACCTGCGCCGCTGGACCCATGACGTGCACAAGTCGGTCGACGATTCGCCCTACGGCGGCGGCCCCGGCATGGTCATGAAGCCCACCGTCTGGGGCGACGCGCTCGACGAGGTATGCCCCGACGACGCGCTGCTCGTCGTCCCCACTCCGGCCGGGGTGCCTTTCACCCAGGCCACCGCCCAACGCTGGTCCACCGAAAAGCACCTGGTTTTCGCCTGTGGCCGCTACGAGGGCATCGACCAGCGCGTTTTCGACGACGCCGCCCGCCGCGTGCGTGTGGAAGAGGTGAGCATCGGTGACTACGTGCTCATCGGCGGCGAGGCCGCGGTACTGGTGATGACCGAGGCCGTGGTCCGGCTGATCCCCGGTGTACTCGGCAATCAGCAGTCACACCAAGAGGATTCGTTTTCCGACGGCCTCCTCGAGGGGCCCAGCTACACCCGCCCGGTGTCCTGGCGCGATCTCGAGGTGCCGCCGATCCTGCTGTCGGGCGATCACGCGAAGATCGCCGCCTGGCGTCGTGAGCAGTCGCTGCGGCGGACCCGCGAGCGCAGGCCGGATCTGCTGCCCGACTAGGTCGCCATCACCCGCGTGGTGATGCAGAACGGATGCCCGGCCGGGTCGAGTAGCACCCGCCAGCGTGGATCCTGTTGTACCGGTGCGGGTGTGGCGCCCACCGCCAGCGCGTGCTGTTCGCACAGATCCAGGTCGGCGTCGGCCGCGAGGTCCAGGTACACCGCGGGCGTGCCGGGCCATTGCGGCGGGTAGTAGCCCTCCACGTACTGTGCCGCGATCGTCAGTCCCGACGGTATGCGGATACCGACGCTGTGCTCGTCGTTCCACAGGACGCGGCCGCCGAGCAGCCCCAGGTAGAAACGGGCGAGAGACTCGGGGTCGGCACAGTCCAGGGAGAGGCCGGCCAGCTGAAAAGGCTCCGTCATCGGACCGACGGTACCGGTCGGTGGCGGTGTCCAGATTGTTTTGCGGCAAAGAGATCTGGGTATTATTTCCGCTCATTCGTTGTGTAATCGTCCAAGGCGGGGGTTGCTGGTTCCGTTCGGAATCGGTTGTGCGCGAGAACGTTCGGCGCCGGGTATCCGGCGAATACCGTCCCGTCACCGGACAGTCGCTGCGCACGTTGACAATTCGCGCACCGCGCCTTCGACGACCCGTCGCGAGCAATCGGACGGCAGCCACGGCGGCACCCCACCCGAGCGGCGGAGGCGACCGATGGCGACGCCGCACCGGTCACTGCCCGCGTGACGAATTCCACATCAGGGCAACAGTCCGTGCCGCCGGGCGATCGCCACAGCCTCGTGCCGGGTACGGGCGTCGAGCTTGCTCATCGCCTGCCGCAGGTAGCTCTTCACCGTCTCCGGGCCGAGCGACAAGCGCAGCGCCGCTTCCTGGTTGGTGCACCCGAGCGCGATCTGGGCGAGCACGTCGAGTTCGCGGCGCGACAACCGGGGTGTCTGCCCGGCCGGTTCCCCGGTGAGTACCCCCGTCAGCCGGGCACACACCCCGCTCAACCGGTCGCGCAGCACCGCGTCGTCGGTGGTGGTGGCCAGGGCGCGCAGGTCGGCGTGGATCTGGCGCAATTCCTCGGCGGCGGGCACGACGGAGGGGACAGGAGCGGTTAGTTCGAGCATCCTGACCCGCCGATCCACCTCGTCGCGGATCGCGATCTCGCCGGCGAGTCGTCGGCCTGCCTGCATCACCACCTCGGTGGTGCGGTCACCGAGCGGAGCGGCGCCTCGCGTGGCCGCGTAGAGGACGGCGCGTGGGCGGTCGGCCACCACCACCGGCACCGCGATCACCGAACGCAACCCTTCGCCGCTGACAGGTCCGTCGTAGTGGTGGGTGATCGAGGACGCGCCGCGATAGTCGGCGACCGCCGCGGGCCGGTGGTGCTCCATGACCTGCCCGCCCAGCCCGGACGAGCGCAGCACGGTCAGTCCGCGCAGTCCCGTTGTGATTGTGCCGACGAACTCGCTGAGCAGCAGCGTGTCGTCGTCGACCTCGCCGCCGAAGACCACCGGGACATTCGCCCGGCGCGCCACCCAGCGGACCTCGGCCCGCAAGGCGTCGCTGTCGCGCGGGCGCAGCAGGGAGGAAACAGGCAATCCGGTCACCCCTTTTCGGGGGTAGTGGCGAACGTGAGGTGTGCCACATTCTAGGGGAAGACCTGGCGGCCCGGTCCAGGTGTTGAGGAGAACTGCGATGAGTACCGACCTGGATGCGCGCGTGCGTGACCTGCTCGACCGCTACGACGGACCCGAAGCCTGCGCGGCCGACCTGCTGTGTGACCGGCACCCGGCCGAGCGGGTCGCGTTCACCGTGATCGAGCCCGATCTGAGCGCCCGTGACCTCACCTACGGCGAGTTGCGCGAACGTTCGTCCCGGTTCGCCGTCGCGCTGGCCGAACTCGGCGTCGGCCCCGGCGATCGCGTCGCCACCTTGATGGCGAAGTCGGCCGACCTGGTCGTCGCGCTGCTCGGCATCTGGCGCCGCGGCGCGGTGCATGTGCCGTTGTTCACCGCGTTCGCACCGCCTGCCATCGGTTTCCGATTGGCGGCGAGCCGCGCGAAGGTGGTCGTGGTCGATGCCGACCAGGCACCGAAACTCGCTGCGGGTCCCGACCTTCCGGTCGATCCGCAGCGTCGCACGATCATCGTCGGCGGGGTCGACGGCTCCGATCCGCAACGTCGCGGAATCGGCGCCGACGCGGCCGGTAGCACTGGCCCGCAGGGTCGCGAGATCGTCGCAGGTGTGGTCGACGGCTCCACTACCCAGTGTCCCGGAGGCGGCGCGGCGACGGCCGAGGGCCACGACCCGCGACATTCCGCGAATGTCCTCGACCCGCTGCTGTTCGACGAGCTGCTGGCCGCGCACCGCACCGACGATCCGCGTGCCGACGCAGCCGTGGTCGGTGGCGACGGCCTGCTGGTTCAGCTGTTCACCAGCGGCACCACCGGCACGCCCAAGGGTGTACCGGTCCCCGTGCGCGCACTGGCTTCCTTCCACGCCTACCAGGAGTTCGCCTTGGACGTGCGCGCCGAGGATGTCTTCTGGAACGCGGCCGACCCGGGCTGGGCCTACGGGTTGTACTACGCGATCCTCGGGCCGCTGGCGGCCGGTACGCGCAGCCTGCTGCTGCACGCGGCGTTCTCTGCCCCGCTCACCGTGGAGGTGCTGCGCCGCTTCGGTGTCACCAACTTCGCGGCAGCGCCGACCGTCTATCGGGCGTTGCGCGCGCACGGCATCGCCGAGCCGATCGAGCTGCGGCGCGCATCCTCGGCGGGCGAGCCGCTGACCCCGGACGTCGTGTCCTGGTCCGCGCGGGAACTCGGCGTCGCGGTGCGCGATCACTACGGGCAGACCGAGCACGGCATGGTCATCTGCCACGGCTGGCACCCCGCGCTCGACCGTACCGCGCCGCTGGGCTCGATGGGCACCCAACTGCCCGGTTGGCACTGTGCGGTGCTGGCCGAGGACACCGACACCGAGGCCGCGCCCGGCGAGATCGGCCGGGTCGCCATCGACACCGACCACAGCCCACTGCTGTGGTTCTCCGGATACCTCGACGCGCCCGAACGCACCGCGAGCCGATACACCGCCGACGGCCGCTGGTACCTCACCGGTGACGTCGGTTCCCGCGACGCCGACGGCTTCTTCCGCTTCAGCGCGCGCGACGACGACGTCATCATCATGGCCGGGTACCGGATCGGCCCGTTCGAGGTCGAGAGCGTGCTCGTGCTGCACGATCAGGTCGTGGAGGCCGCCGTGGTCGGCAAGCCCGACGAACTGCGCGGCGAGGTGCTCGAGGCATTCGTGGTGTTGCGTGCGGGTGTCGAGGGCGACGCCGAGCTGGTCGGTGAACTCCAGCAGCTGGTCAAGGACAAGTTCGCCGCGCACGCCTATCCGCGCTCGATTCATTTCGTGCCGAGTCTGCCCAAGACGCCGAGCGGCAAGGTGCAGCGTTTCGTGCTGCGCGGACAGGAGAACCGGTGATGCCCGAACTCAGCTACAGCCACTGCCCCGCCGACACCCCACTGCTCGGTGACACCATCGGTGCGAACCTCGACCGCACCGTGGCCACGTATCCCGGCAACGACGCGTTGATCGACCGGCCGTCCGGCCGTCGCTGGACCTATCGTGAACTCGGCGCGGCCGTCGACGCCGTCGCGACCGGTCTGGCGGACGCCGGGATCGGTGCGGGGGACCGGGTGGGCATCTGGGCGCCGAACTGCCCCGAGTGGTTCTTCGTGCAGTACGCCACGGCCAGGCTCGGCGCGATTCTGGTGACGATCAATCCCGCGTACCGCAGCAGCGAACTCGAATACGTCCTGCGGCAGGCGGGGGTGACGCTGTTGATCGCCGCACCGGAGTTCAAGACCTCGAACTATGTGGCGATGATCGAGCAGGTGCGCCCGTCGTGTCCCGCGTTGGAACAGGTGCTGATCCTCGGTTCGCCGCAGTGGCAGCGGCTGGCCGAGACCGAACCCGATTCCGAACGGCTGGCGACGGCGGCGGACACCTTGTCCGCGGACGACCCGATCAACATCCAATACACCTCGGGGACAACCGGTTTCCCCAAGGGCGCCACACTGAGCCACCACAACATCCTCAACAACGGCTTCTTCGTCGGCGAACTGTGCGGTTACACCAGCACCGACCGGATCTGTGTGCCGGTGCCCTACTACCACTGCTTCGGCATGGTCATGGGCAATCTCGCGGCCACCTCACACGGTGCGGCGGTGGTGATTCCGGCGCCGTCGTTCGATCCGGCCGCCACACTGGCCGCTGTGGCCGCCGAACGATGCACCTCGCTCTACGGTGTGCCGACGATGTTCATCGCCATGCTCGCCGAGCTCGACAACGGTGCGTCCCAAGACCTTTCGAGCCTGCGCACCGGCATCATGGCCGGTTCGCCGTGTCCGGTGGAGGTGATGAAGTGGGTGATCGACCGGATGGGGATGGCCGAGGTGTCGATCTGTTACGGCATGACCGAGACCAGCCCCGTGTCCACCCAGACCCGCCGCGACGACAGCATCGAACGCCGAACCGCGACCGTCGGCCGCGTCGGACCGCACCTCGAGGTGAAGGTGGTCGACCCCGACACGGGCCGCACCGTGGCGCGCGGCGAACCCGGCGAGCTGTGCACCCGCGGTTACTCGGTGATGCTGGGCTACTGGGACCAGCCGGACAAGACGGCCGAGGCGATCGACGCCGCCCGCTGGATGCACACCGGCGACATCGGCGTGATGGACGACGACGGCTACCTTTCGGTCACCGGCCGGATCAAGGACATGGTGATCCGCGGCGGCGAGAACATCTACCCCCGCGAGATCGAGGAGTTCCTCTACACCCACCCCGACATCGTCGACGCCCAGGTGATCGGCGTCCCCGACGACAAATACGGCGAAGAACTCATGGTCTGGGTGCGTCTGCGGGAGGGCTCGGACCGGCTCGACGCCGACACCCTGCGCGATTTCTGCACCGGCCGTCTCGCGCACTACAAGATTCCCCGGTACGTCCACGTCGTCGACGAGTTCCCGATGACGGTCACCGGCAAGGTCCGCAAGGCCGAGATGCGCGAACTGGCCAAGGATCTCCTCGGTTGACGCATCCTTTGCTAGCGTGACGCGACGGCCGGGTGCTCCTTCCCGCCGCGTAAGAGCCTGGGGGACAGTGTGATCCGTCGCGTATCGATGCTCTTGGCGATGACGTGCGCGCTGGTCGTGGCAAGTGGTGCGCCCGGCGCCGCCGTGCCCGCCGGGAGCGTGCTGCCCGCTCCCGGCGGTGCACTGCCGGTCGGCACCACCACCCTGCACCTGGTCGACACGGCAAGACCCGACCCGTTCGTGCCCGACCGGATCCGGGAACTGATGGTTTCGGTGTTCTACCCGGCCACCGGCACCGAGGCTCATCCACCGGCGCACTACCTCTCGACCGAGCTGATCGTGGGTCTCGAGCAGCGTCTCGGCGTCGAACTTCCCGGCATCCTGACCCATGCCCGCCGTGACGCACCCGCTCGTGCGGGCAGCCGGTATCCGGTGGTGTTGTACTCGCCGGGCGCGGGCGTGTCGCGGATCCTCGGAACCGGGCTGGCCGAGGACCTCGCTTCCCGGGGCTACGTGGTGGTCACCGTCGACCACACCTACGAAACCGGTCCGGCCGTCGAGTTCCCCGGCGGTAGACTCGTGCGACCCGCCGAGGCGCCCAACGGTTTCGACACCGCCATCCGCGAGAAATACATCGCCGCACGGTTGCTCGACTTCCGCTTCGTTCTCGATTCGCTCACCCGCCTCGCGGCAGGCGAGAATCCGGATGCCGAACAGGACCCGCTGCCTGGCGATCTGGGCCCGGTGCTCGACATGGAGAGGGTCGGTACCGTCGGCCATTCCTCCGGCGGCTATACCGCAGTCGAGGCCATGCATACCGACCGGCGCATCGACGCGGCCGTCGACCTCGACGGCCAGATCGGCGTGGACGCCGCGTTCGGTCGCGCGGTCACCGAGGGCACGGACCGGCCGACGCTGGTGCTCACCAGCAGCCAGATCGAGGAAGTCGGCGACGGCAACCCCTCGTTCGACGCGTTCTGGCGCAGCGGCACCGGGTGGAAACGCCATCTGGCCGTGGCGAATTCGGCCCACTACGACTTCACCGACATGTCGGCCCTCGTTCCCGCCGCGGCCAGACCCGCCGCCGCCCGCTATGTCGGTGCGATCGACTCCGGTCGGATGGCCACCCTCGTCCACGGCTATGTCGCCGCAATGTTCGACAAGTTCCTGCTCGACCGGCCCGACACGCTCCTGGATCGCCCGATCACCGATCCGGAGCTCTCCACGGTGCGCTGACCTGCGGTCGAGCCGCGTGTCGGCGGGGAGCTGTAGTCTCTGCGGCTGTGACGACAGCGCCCGAGATCGCCCGTTCGACGTCGAACGGCACTCCGACCGACAGCACGACCATCCTGGCCAGCGTAGGCAGGCGGATCGCCGACGAATTGGGGGTGCGTGAGACGCAGGTCCGCGCCGCCGTCGAACTGCTCGACGGTGGTTCGACGGTCCCGTTCATCGCGCGCTACCGCAAGGAGGTCACCGGCGGCCTCGACGATGCCCAGTTGCGTCAGCTCGAAGAACGGCTCGGCTACCTGCGCGAGCTCGACGAGCGACGCGGCGCCATCATCGAATCCATCCGCGGCCAGGGCAAACTCGATCCGGCCCTGCACGAGCAGATCATGCTCGCCGAGACCAAGGCCCGTCTCGAAGACATCTACCTGCCCTATAAGCCCAAGCGCCGGACCAAGGCCCAGATCGCACGCGAGGCCGGGCACGAACCGGTGGCCGACGCGCTCATCACGGACCCGACCACCGACCCGGCGAACTACACCGCCGAGCAGCTCGACGGTGCCCGCGCGATCCTGGTCGAACGTTTCGCCGAAGACGCCGACCTGGTCGGTGAGCTGCGCGAAATGATGTGGAACCGGGGCCAGGTCACCTCGACGGTGCGTGCGGGCAAGGAAGAGGCCGGCGCCAAGTTCGCCGACTACTTCGAGTTCAGCGAACCGTTCCACAAGCTGCCCTCGCACCGGATCCTCGCGCTGCTGCGCGGGGAGAAGGAAGAGGTGCTCACCCTGCACCTCGAACCCGACACCGAAGAACCCGAACCCGGGACGCGCACCGTCTACGAGGGTCGCATCGCCAAGGCCTTCGGCATCGCCGACCAGGGCCGCCCCGCCGACACCTGGCTGCTCGACACCGTGCGCTGGGCCTGGCGGACAAAACTGCAGGTGAGCCTCGGTATCGACACCAGGATGCGGTTGCGTCAGGCCGCCGAGAAGGACGCCGTCGACGTCTTCGCCGCCAACCTGCGCGACCTGCTGCTCGCCGCGCCCGCGGGTACCCGCACCACGATGGGCCTGGACCCCGGTTACCGCACCGGCGTGAAGGTCGCCGTCGTCGACGCCACCGGGAAGGCCGTCGCGACCGAGGTCATCTACCCGCACAAGCCGCAGGGGCAGACCGAGAAGTCCCTCGCCGTGCTCGCCGCGCTGGTCGCCCGGTTCGACGTCGAGCTCATCGCCATCGGTAACGGCACCGCCTCCCGCGAAACCGATGCCCTTGCCACCGAACTGATCTCGCGCATCCCCGAGAACAAGCCGACCAAGATCGTGGTCTCGGAAGCGGGCGCGTCGGTGTACTCCGCCTCGGCCTACGCCTCGGCGGAACTGCCCGACATGGACGTGTCGCTGCGCGGTGCGGTGTCGATCGCGCGCCGCCTGCAGGACCCGCTGGCCGAGCTGGTGAAGATCGATCCCAAGTCGATCGGTGTCGGCCAGTACCAGCACGACGTGTCCGAAACACTGCTGGCGCGCTCGCTGGGCGCCGTCGTCGAAGACGCGGTGAACGCGGTCGGTGTCGACGTGAACACCGCCTCGGTGCCGCTGCTGGCCCGCGTCTCCGGTGTGTCCTCCTCGGTCGCGGAAAGCATTGTGGCCCACCGTGATCACAACGGCCCGTTCCGCAGCCGCACCGCGCTGCTCGAGGTGCCGCGGCTGGGGCCCAAGGCCTTCGAGCAGTGCGCGGGCTTCCTGCGCATCCGCGGGGGTGAGGACCCGCTCGACACCTCCGCGGTGCACCCCGAGGCCTACCCGGTGGTCCGCCGGATTCTCGAGCGAACCGGTAAGCCGATCGCCGAGGTCATCGGCAACACCTCGGTGCTGCGCTCGCTGAAGCCGGTCGAGTTCACCGACGAGAAGTTCGGTGTGCCCACCGTCAGCGACATCATCGCCGAACTCGAGAAGCCCGGCCGCGACCCGCGTCCGGAGTTCAAGACCGCCGAATTCGCCGCCGGGATCGAGAAAGTCGCCGATCTGAAGCCGGGCATGGTGCTCGAGGGCGTCGTCACCAATGTGGCCGCGTTCGGTGCGTTCGTCGATGTCGGTGTGCACCAGGACGGCCTCGTGCACGTCTCGGCGCTGTCGCACACCTTCGTCAAGGATCCGCGCGAAGTGGTCAAGTCCGGTGACGTGGTGAAGGTGAAGGTCCTCGAAGTCGATGTCGCGCGTCAGCGCATCGGGCTCACCCTTCGGCTCGATGACGAACCGGGCAAGCCCGCCACGGGGGACAATCGTGGGGGCGGTGCGCCGCGTGGCCAAGGTCGTCCCCAGGGTGGTCGTGGCCAGGGCGGTGGCCGCGCGCAGGGCCGGGGTCAGGCGCAACCGCGCGGCGGCAATCAGCGCAAGCCGGCTGCCGAACCCACCGGCTCGATGGCCGAGGCACTGCGCAGGGCCGGTTTCGGCAAGTAGGTCGACGACAGGGCGGGCGGCATGCGACGGTGGCTCGAAGACGATGTGATCGCGCACGGCCGCCTGCCCCTGCTCTGTTTCCTGCTGGGGTTCATCCTCGGCTTCGTGGTGATCCGGGTCAGCGTGCGCTTGATCCGCGCGCAGGTGAAGTGGTGGCCGGGCAATCTCAAGGCCGGTGACACCCACATCCACCACATGGTGTTCGGCGTCATCACGGTGCTGCTCTCGGGCATCGGCCTGATCGCCACCGCCGAGGACTCCACCCAGGTCACCTCGAGTGTGCTCGCCGCGTTCTTCGGCATCGGCGCGGCGCTGGTGCTCGACGAGTTCGCGCTGATCTTCTACCTGCGCGATGTGTACTGGGAGGAGCAGGGCCGGACCTCGGTGGACGCGGTGTTCGTCGCGTTGGCCGTGACGGGGCTGCTACTGCTCGGGGTGCAGCCGGCGACCTTCCTCGACTACGACGATTTCCGGGAGTCGGCCGGTGTGGGGGTGCGCGTCGGCATCGTCGTCACCGTGGCGATCAATCTCGTCCTGGCTGCCGTGGTGATCGCCAAGGGCAAGATCTGGACCGGGTTGTTCGGCATGTTCTTCACCCCATTGCTGCTGGTGGGTGCGATCCGGCTGAGCCGCCCGGGAGCGCCGTGGGCGCGGTGGCGCTACGGGCACCGGCCCAAGACGATGTCACGCGCGATCGCCCGGGAGCGGCGCTACCGTCGTCCGGTGATCCGGGCCAAGATCTTCATCCAGGATCTGATCGCCGGGAAGCCCGACGTCGAACACGCACGCACCGCCGCCGAGGTCGAGTTGCGGCGCAAGGTCGTCGCGGCCCCGCCCGCGCCGCCACCGCACCCGCACCTGCTGCCGCGTCGACGGGCCGAAGCCGGTCCCGGTAAGCCCGCCGACGAGTGACCGGCGCCGGCCGATTTCAGTCGTGACCACCCCGTCTGGCACAATGAACCGGTTGCCTTGGGCGAGTCATGTCCGGGAGCACCCCTGTACTGAGCACGAACCGGTCGAGCGCGAGCCGCCAGGTTCCTCTGTTCGCGCGAAGAATCCGAAAAGGTGGAAAATGAACACCCTTGATTTCGTCGACGAGAAGTCGCTGCGTAGCGATGTCCCCGACTTCCGTCCCGGTGACACCCTGAACGTGCACGTGAAGGTCATCGAAGGCTCGAAGGAGCGCATCCAGGTCTTCAAGGGCGTCGTGATCCGGCGTCAGGGCGGCGGCATCGGCGAGACCTTCACGGTCCGCAAGGTGTCCTTCGGTGTGGGTGTCGAGCGCACCTTCCCCGTGCACAGCCCCAACATCGACCACATCGATGTCGTGACCCGTGGTGACGTGCGTCGCGCCAAGCTGTACTACCTGCGCGACCTGCGCGGCAAGGCCGCCAAGATCAAGGAAAAGCGCTGATCTTCCGGTAGCTCTTTCCGGCACAGAATCTTTGACAGTAGCCCGGCACCCGACTCACGTCGGGGTGCCGGGCTACTCTGTTCGGCGTGGCAGACGAAAGTGGGTCGGTGTCGGTGTCCGATTCGGGTGACGAGGGCAAGCGGCGCAGGAAAAAGGCCGACGACAAGAAGCAACGGCCGTTCTGGCAGGAACTGCCGATACTGGTCGTGATCGCGGCGGTGATCGCCGCCCTGATGGTCACTTTCGTCGGGCGGCCCTACGTGATCCCGTCGCAGTCGATGGAGGACACCCTCCAGATCGGCGACCGCATCTACGTGCAGAAGATCAGCTACTACGGTTCCGAGCCGGGTCCGGGCGATGTGGTGGTGTTCGTGGGCCCCGAATCGTGGAACGGGCACTACAAGTCCATCCGCTCCGACAACGCGGCCATCCGCGGCGTGCAGAACTTCCTGTCCTACTTCGGCCTGGTTCCGCCCGACGAGAACGATCTCGTCAAGCGCGTGATCGCTGTCGGCGGGCAGACCGTGCAGTGCTGTGACCCGCAGGGCCGGGTGATGGTCGACGGGAAACCGCTCGACGAGCCCTACATCAAGAAGGACTATCCCTGGTTCACCGACCGTCCGAACGCCGTGTACCCGGCCGGGCGGATGTTCGGGCCGGTGAAGGTGCCCGAGGGGCATCTGTGGGTGATGGGTGACAATCGCAACGAGTCGGCCGATTCGCGCGCTCATGTGAGCGACGATCTGCAGGGCACCGTCCCGGTCGACAACGTGCGTGGCAAGACGGTGTTCAAGATCTGGCCGCCCGGCCGGATGGGCCCGGTGAGCTCACAGAATCCGCAGGACAACTAGACACGGGGACAATCGAACTGTGGGGCAGGATCGGACCAGCTGGCCGCCGCGGGTGGTGATGCGCCGGGCGGGTGGCCTACGCACGCTCGAGGCGGCACTCATCCGCGGCCGCCTCGGCCCGGTGGCCGGTGTCGACGAGGCCGGGCGCGGGCCCTGCGCGGGACCGCTGGTGGTCGCCGCGTGCCTGCTCGCGCCCAAGGCCTACGACAAACTGGCCGGGCTCGACGACTCCAAGAAACTCACCGAGGCGGCCCGCGAGGAACTGTTCCCGGTGGTCAAGCGTCTCGCGCTGGCCTGGAGTGTGGTGGTGGTTCCCGCTTGGGAGATCGACGCCATCGGCATCCACGTCGCCAATATCGAGGGGATGCGACGTGCTGTCGCCCATCTCGGCCGCACCCCCGGCTACATCCTGACCGACGGATTCAAGGTCCCCGGTCTGCCCGCGCCCTCGCTGCCCGTGATCGGTGGCGACGCGTCGGCGGCGTGCATCGCGGCGGCCAGCATCCTGGCCAAGGTCACCAGGGACCGCATGATGGTCGAGCTCGACGCCGAGCTGCCCGGCTACGGTTTCGCCGCGCACAAGGGCTACAACACCCCCGAGCACACCGCGGCCCTGCGCGCGCTCGGTCCGAGCACCGAACACCGCCGATCTTGGCGGAATGTGCGCGAACTCGAGGTGCCGGACGGTAGCCGGGTGGCTACCCGCGCGGCTCATGCGCGATGATGGGACCAATGAACGCGGCGCTGCTAGCAGGAGGATGTCCCACCCGATGAGTGCTGAGGACCTCGAGAAGTACGAAACCGAGATGGAACTGTCGTTGTACCGCGAGTACAAGGACATCGTCGGCCAGTTCTCGTACGTGGTGGAGACAGAACGGCGCTTCTACCTGGCCAATTCCGTCGAGCTGCGGCCACAGAACGCCGACGGCGAGGTCTACTTCGAAGTGCGGATGAGCGATGCCTGGGTGTGGGACATGTACCGTCCCGCCCGCTTCGTCAAGCACGTTCGGGTGATCACGTTCAAGGACGTCAATATCGAGGAGCTGGAGAAGCCCGACCTCCGTTTGCCCGAATAAGGGGAGTTGTCCCCAGGGGGTGAGTTGTCCACAGGGTTAGTGTTTCCGCAGGTCGTGCTCCCGGCGTAGTTCGGCGCCGGGAGCACGCTTGCACCCGTGACGGACAAACAGGCGCTCGGCGCATACGGGGAGAAGCTGGCCGCGCAATATCTGTGCGAGGCCGGGATGCAGATCGTCGCCCGCAACTGGCGATGCCGGTACGGGGAGCTGGACCTGATCGTCCAGGACCCGTCGGTGACGGCCTTCGTGGAAGTGAAGACACGGTCCGGCCTCGGCTTCGGCAGCCCGGCCGAGTCGGTCACCTTCGGTAAGCAACAGCGGATCAGGCGATTGGCGTTGCTGTGGCTGGCCGAGCAGGAGGGGCCGTGGCGGCGCATCCGGTTCGATGTGGTGTCGGTGCTCGTCCCGCGCGGCCGCAAACCGGTGATCGACCATCTGACGGGGGCGTTCTGATGGCTCTCGGACGTGCGCTGTCGGTCGCGGTGACCGGTGTCGACGGACAGCTGGTGGAGATCGAGGCCGATATAGGCCAAGGCCTACCCTCGGTGAATCTTGTCGGGCTGCCCGACACGGCCCTGCAGGAGTCACGCAACAGAGTGCGCTCCGCGGTGGCCAACACGGGGGAGAAATGGCCCGACGGGCGCGTGATTCTGGCGCTGTCTCCCGCGACGCTGCCCAAGGTCGGCTCGGTTTACGATCTGGCGCTCGCTGTGGCGGTGCTGGACGCCTCCGGAGCGGTGCCGGGCGACAGGCTCGTGAAAACCGTGCTGCTGGGCGAACTCGCCCTCGACGGGCGGGTACGCCGGGTTCGCGGCGTGCTGCCCGCGGTGATCGCGGCACGCAATGCGGGCTGCCCGGCCGTCGTGGTGCCCGCCGACGCGGTGGCCGAAGCCGGACTGGTCGAGGGCGTCGAGGTGCTCGGTGCGACGAGTCTGCGCGCTGTGGTCGCCTGGTTGCGCGGTGAAGGGACACTGCTGGAACCCGACGGTGTGGTGCCGAGCGTCCAGGTGCCGTGTGGGGATCTCAGCGATGTCGTCGGCCAGGACGAGGCGCGCTGGGCGCTGGAGGTGGCCGCGGCGGGTGGCCACCACCTGCTGCTCACCGGGCCACCGGGGATCGGGAAAACCATGCTGGCGCAACGTCTCCCGGGATTGCTGCCGCCGCTCTCGGAGGCCGAGTCGCTCGAGGTGACGGCAATTCATTCGATGGCGGGCTCGTTGACGGCCGAACAACCGTTGATGACGCTCGCGCCGTTCGTCGCGCCCCATCACTCGACTTCGGTGACCGCCATGATCGGCGGTGGCTCCGGCATGGCCCGGCCCGGTGCGGTCAGCCGGGCGCATCGGGGAGTGCTGTTTCTCGACGAATGCGCCGAGATCGGCACCAAAGTGCTGGAGGCACTGCGTACTCCGCTGGAAGAGGGCGAGGTGCGGATCGCCCGGCGTGACGGTGTGGCTCGCTATCCGGCGCGGTTCCAGCTGGTGCTCGCGGCGAATCCGTGTCCGTGTGCGCCCGCCCGTGATGTCGACTGCATCTGCGCGCCCCTCGCTCGTCGCCGATACCTCGGCAAGCTGTCGGGTCCGCTGCTCGATCGCATCGACATCTGGGTGCAGATGCGTGGTCAGGCGGGGGCCGCATTCGGTGACCAGCAGACCGAGACCAGTGCTGTCGTCGCGGCACGGGTTGCCGAAGCTCGGGCACGTGCCGCGCAGCGGTGGAGCGCGGACGGTTGGGCGACCAATGCCGAAGTGCCGGGGCACATTCTGCGTCAGCGGTTCCGGTTGCCCGCGGAGGCGATCGCGCCGATCGAGACCGCGCTGCGCTTGGGGCGGATGTCGGCGCGCGGTGCCGACCGGGCGGTGCGCGTGGCCTGGACGGTCTGCGACCTGCGCGGTGGGGAGCTGCCGAGCGTGCAGGATGTGCTGTCGTCGTTGAACTTCCGTCAGCGGGGTGGGCAGTGACGGGGCTGGGCGCGGTGGGCACCGTCGACCTCGACGTCGATGAACGCAGGCTGGCGTGGGTGTACCTGTCTCGGGTGGTGCAGGGTCCGTGTGCGCCTTTGTCGGCGCTGATCGCCTCGGTCGGGGTCTGCGAGGCGGCGCGGGCGGTGCGCGAGCACGAGTTGCCCGCCGCATTGCGCGGCCCCACCGCCGCGCGGCGTGAAATAGACTCCGCTGCCAGGGATCTCGAGGCTATACAGCGAATCGGTGGTCGGGTCATCACGCCTGATGACGACGAGTGGCCAGGCTGGCGAATGCTCGGCCTCGACCAGCTCGACACCGACCGTGATCGGGAAGCCGCCGTGCCGCTCGTGCTGTGGGCGCGCGGACCGCTGTCGCTGCGTACCGCATCGGAACGCGCTGTGGCAGTGGTCGGTTCACGATGCAGCAGCGGGTACGGGATGCAGGTGGCCAGTGAGATCGCCTGTGATCTGGCCGGGCGCGGCTGGACCATCGTGTCCGGTGCGGCCTTCGGTATCGACGCGGCCGCCCACCGGGCCGCACTCGCCGTCGGCGGGCCCACCGTCGCGGTTCTGGCCTGCGGCGTCGACCGCCCCTACCCCGCTCAGCACGACCGGCTGCTCGCCGCCATCGCCGACAGCGGTCTGGTCGTCAGCGAATACCCACCCGGCGTCGCGGCCCAGAAGCATCAGTTCCTGGCCCGCAACCGGCTCATCGCCACCTTGGGAGACGGCGTGCTCGTGGTGGAAGCCGGATTGCGCAGCGGTGCAAGGAATACAGTGAAATGGGCGCGCCGCCTCGGTCGCCCGGCCATGGCGGTTCCCGGCCCGGTCGGGTCGGCGTCATCGGTGGGATGCCATCGCATGATCCGCGAAGGCGAGGCGTTGCTGGTCACCGGCGCCGAAGACGTCGTCGAGGAAGCGGGCCCCCTGCGCCTTCCCGTCGGCGAAGGCAACCCCACCGACCCCGCCCACCACCTACGCGGCGCCGAAGCCGAGGTCTACGCCGCTCTTCCTGCCATCGGCTCCCGCCAACCCCGTGACCTGGCCGGCCAGTGCGGCCTCGACCTTGCTACCGTCCGTGCCGTCCTCCCCAGCCTGGAACTAGCCGACCTGGTCGGCTGCGATTCCGAGGGGTGGTTCCGCACCCGGCGCCCAGGGTAACCGGTTCGTCGAGCTTCGCCCGTGACGAACAGCACTACCCGCCGGCCCAGCCGAGCGACCCTGATTTGCGAGGAATAGGGCTGTACGTCCGGTAGCGGACAGCTGGGCGTTGGTGGTCTCGCCATTCGGGTATCCGGCGGACCGGGGCGGTGCGGCTGTTGAGCGGGAGGGCGCCAGTCCATGCCTGGATGGATGGGCGCTGGTGCCATTGCAGGGCATCGAGGGCGAGGGCGGTACTGCCGCCTCGTCGGCCAGGTGACCGCAGCGTCCTAGGCGCCGATCCCCCTATCGGGATAGCGGCGGTGCCTGGTGGACGTGTGGGCGCGGGCGGAATGTGAAAGCGCGAGAGCGACGTGTCTGAGGAGGCGGTGCTTGTCGGCGGTGTGATCGCTCGGGTCACCGCCGCTGCCACTCGTCGACTCAGCGGTGTAGGTGGTGCGTGAGGGTGTGCGGCGTGGTGGGTTGCGTGAAGGAGGGGGAGGGGCGACGGTTGGGGGATGGACGCTTTGCCCGAGGATTTGACTGCATTGCTCGGGGAGTTCGGGCGGCATCTGCGGCTGGGTCGGAATCGGTCGGCGCATACGGTGCGGGCTTATGTGGGGGATGTGCGGTCTCTGCTCGAGCATCTGTACGCGCGGTCGGCGGATGCGGCTTTGCGGGAACTCGATCTGGGAGTGTTGCGGTCGTGGCTGGCCGAGCTGGCGGCGGGTGGGGCCGCGCGGACGACACTGTCGCGAAGAGCCTCGGCGGCACGGACTTTCACCGCGTGGCTCACCGAGACGGGGCGGCTGGATATCGATCCGGGGCTGCGGTTGCAGGCCCCCAAGGCACACCGTGTGCTGCCTGCGGTGCTCGGTCGTGAGCAGGCCGCACAGGCAATGGGCGCGGCGGAATCCGGTGCGGCACAGCACGACCCGATGGCCTTGCGTGACCGGTTGATCGTGGAACTGCTGTATGCCACTGGCATCCGGGTGAGCGAACTGTGCGGTCTCGACCTCGACGACATCGACCGTGAACGCCAACTCGTCCGGGTACTCGGCAAAGGCAACAAGGAGCGCTCGGTGCCCTTCGGTGCCCCGGCCGAGGCAGCCCTCGTCGCCTGGCTGCGTGCCGGCCGCCCCGCCCTGGCCAACGAGCGTTCCGGTCGCGCACTGTTCCTAGGCCAGCGTGGCCGCCGCCTCGACCAACGCCAGGCGCGGACCGTCGTCCACGAGGTCGTCGCAGCCATCCCCGGTGCACCCGACATGGGCCCCCACGGCCTGCGCCACACCGCCGCCACCCACCTCCTCGAAGGCGGCGCCGACCTGCGCGTGGTCCAGGAGCTCCTCGGCCACGCCAGCATGGCGACCACCCAGCTCTACACCCACGTCTCCGTCGAACGCCTCAAACGAGTCCACGACCAAGCCCATCCCCGCGCATGATCGCTACGGCGGCGCCGCATCCGCGCGATGCCACGCCGACGCGACAACCGTGGTGAACGACCTATTCGAGCCGATGCTTGGCCTGTCGGTTGCCGACTCTCAGCCGGATCGCCGTTGCCGCGAGCAGGTTGCGCATTGTGTGAGGACGATGAGCTCGTCGTCGGCGATCCAGCGCCGTTGCCGGGCACCGAAAGGAAGCACGTCGGTGAGCTAGACACCATCGATGGCGCACTGCACGGACTCGAGGACGTAAAGCTTGTCAGGCCACACTGATCGGCTTCGGGGGAGACCGAACTCGACCGATTGCACCGCGCAACCCGGGCACGCCACACCTCGACCCGATTGGTCAGCTCGTCGAATACGAGAGGCTGTCGAGGAGACAACGTGGATCGTTGGCGAGTTGTGGGTCGACGCGTCGGTTGTACGAGGTTGATCGGGGATGGGCTGTCGGGGGCGCATGATGGGTGGCGGAGGTGATGGGATGACATTGCCCGAGGTCGGGGCCGAATCCGAGGACGGGGAGGGTGAGGTCGACTATCGGTTCACGCTCGCCAACGAGCGGACATTTCTGGCGTGGATCAGGACCGCACTCGGCCTGCTCGCCGGCGGCGTCGCGGTGCACACCCTGGTTCAGCCACCGCGATTGGCGGGGTTCGCCGGTGTGATCACGCTGGCCTGCCTGGTGATGTCCCTGGCCGTCGCGGTGGGCGCGTATGGGCACTGGCGTCGGGTGAATCGGGCGATGCTGGCCGGTGGGCCGTTGCCGGGCACGGTGCTGGTGCCGGTGTTGTCGGTCGGCGTCGCGGTGATCGCCGTACTCGTCTGTGTGGCGGTCGTACTGTCGTGACCGCGCCGACCCTTGCCATGGAACGCACCGCGCTCGCGTGGCGGCGCACCGCCCTCGGCGCTGCTGTCTGTGCGCTGCTCTTCGCGCACGAGGCGACCACCGAGGACGGCATGTGGATCGTTCTTCCCTGCGCCGCCGCCACCGCGGCCGTACTGCTCTCCGGTCTGGGCTGGTATCGCGGTCGGTCGCTCGGTCGGGGCCGCTCGGCGGGCGGACACCGGCTGGTGTCGATCACCACCCTCGTGGTCACGCTGGTGATCCTCATCGCCGTAGCCGAGGTCCTGCTCGGCAGCCGATACCCATCATGACGCCGATCGAACAACCGCCCAGTCGGCCACCGGAACTCGATCGACGGGCACCGAGCAGGCAATTAGAGTCGACGCTCATGACCGCAGGATCACCGGACCAGCCCCTCACCGCGTTGCGGGATCGCCTGCGCACCGCACTGAAGCCCGCGATGAAAGCCAGGGATCGCAGCGCGATCTCGGCGCTGCGATCAGCCCTGGCCGCGATCGACAACGCCGAGGCGGTCGACGTCGGCGACGCGAAAGCCGGTGCGCTGGAAGACAGTGCCGTCGGCCTCGGCGCCGCCGAAGCCCGCCGCCGGGAACTCACCGAGGACGACATCGTCGAGATCGTCCGCCACGAGATCAACGAAAGGCGCATCACCGCAGGGGAGTACGACCGCCTCGGTGCGGTGGACCAGCGCGACCAGGTGACCGCGGAGGCCGACGTGCTGAGCGCCTTCCTCTGACGACCTGCCCGCTCGGGTCAGCTTCCGGTATTGCTCGGCAATGTCCGAAGGTAGCGGTGGGCGAACCAGTGTTGCAGCAGTCGCGCGACCGGTCCACCCAGGCGGGTGTACCACGCGGCGGGTGTCGAAAACGCGGTGACCAGCCCGTACACCGTGTCGTCGGCCGGGTCGTATTCGACCGCGAACAACTCCTCGCCCCGTTCGGGATGCCCCGGCAACGTGCCGTAGGCGAACCCGCGGCGGTTCGGTTCGTCGAGCACATAAACCACCCGGCACGGCGCGTTGATGCCGAGCGGTCCGGCGCCGAGACGAACCGTCAATTCGGTCCCCTCCCCGGCTGTTTCGGAATCGGCCCGCTGGAAGATGCCGACTCCCTTCTGCATCCCGAAGGCGAGGATGTGAGCCCCCGCTCGATCGAAAAGCTCGCGACCGCGCCCTATCGGTCGCCGGAGCCGGAACCGGTGGTAACCGGCAGGCAGCGTGGTCGCGCGGGTCGCGCCGACATCGGGATAGGTGAAGGGCGTTGATTCTGCGGGCACAGTACCGATTGTGGCCGGTATTCTCTGCGGCTTCGTGCCGGGTCGTCGAGGTCACAGCGCCGGGTTCAACGGCTCGAGGCGTACCGGGACTTCGTGCAGCAGACCCAAGGGGTCGATGTATTCGCGTCGGTTGTGGATGCTGGATTCGCGGCGGACACCCCAGTGCAGGCAGGCCGGTACCGGGCAGCCCTCATGTCCGGCGACCAGGGTGCCGATCGGGGTGCCGCGACCTATCCGGGCTCCCACTTCCACCTGCGCCTGCACGGGTTCGTATGTGGTGCGCAGGCCGCCCTCGTGGTCGATCGACACCACAGGTTTCCCGGCGACCGTGCCCGCGAAGACGACGATTCCCTCGCCCGCCGCGAGAACCGATTGACCTTCGACGCCTGCCAGGTCGACCCCGCGATGGCCCGGCAACCAATCGCGCTCCGGTTTGTCGAACCGCCGTTCCACCGTCGGTCGTGGACGCAGCGGCCAGCCGAACGGTCCGGATTCCACCGCCCCGACCGGCGCCACCCCACCCGCGATCACCGTCAGCACGAGGACGGCACCCGAAATCCAGGCGTACGGACGAACCCGGCTCGCCATCGTCGATCGCCTCAGCGATGGGGCCGCGGCGCAGGCACGCGCTGAGGCACCAGCACGCGCATGAGTTCGCGCAACGCGGCAGGCAGGTCGGCCGCCGAACCGCTCCCGCCGCGCACCCGAATCTCGAGCTCCGGCCCGGAACCGCGATCCTTCTCCGGCCGGGCCCGCTGCTGGGCAGGCGCCGCCGATCCGAGATCGTGCACGCTCACCCGAACCGGAACCGGCGCCGGAACCAGCGACCCCTTCGGCATCTCCCCGGGCCGCAGAATCGGAGCCTTGCCACAGGGACCGGGCCGCCGCACCGGCACCCGCTCGCCGTCGTCGCCCGGACCTTCGCCACCGCCACACCCCGCCGGAATCCCGGAACCAACTTCTCCGTCAGTGCCCGCCGCGGCACACGGGCTGCCGGCGGCGTCGACCCCGGAAGGCCGTGGCGCGATCGGCCCCGGCACCACGATCACAACGACCGGCCCAGGCGCGGCTCTCTCACCAGGCGGTGGTGGCGCAGCCGGCACCGAGCCCGGTGCCGCCGCCCGAGACGGTGGGGAGACGACCTCCCCGTCACCCGGTGGCTGCGCGAGGAGCGCACACCCCGGAGCGGGATGACCGGCCGCCGGCGCCGCTACACCCACGGCGCAGAAGAGGGGAAAGGTGGTGATCAGGACACGCGTCAATGTGTTCATGGCACAACTGTCGGCCCCGCAATCCCCGAGCGGGACAACGATTTCCCGATTGGGGACAACTTCGGCACATGTGGATATCGCGCACTTCACCACGAAAATCCCCGGTCGGCGAGCGGGGGCGATTTCGGCCCTGGCCCGTCGCCGCGTAGACTGAACGAGCGGTTTGTGCTCAGCAGCAACACGTGTGCTCGGTACGGACCGACTTCGCGCGCCACCCGTGCTCGTCCATCCGGTCGTCGCTCGCAACGCAGACGGTCCGCGAGGGCATGTCAGCGCGAGTTCTCCAGCGGATGAACAGTGAAATCGCCGGCTGGTCCCGATCACGTCGATCGGGTCCGGTGGTTTCGGTGGCGCCAGGGCAGTCGATCGCCGATCGGCTGCGTCAACCGGCAACGAAAGAGGGTACGGGAGCTATGGCTGTCGTAACTATGAAGCAGCTGCTCGACAGCGGCGCGCACTTCGGGCACCAGACTCGTCGGTGGAACCCGAAGATGAAGCGGTTCATCTTCACCGACCGCAACGGCATCTACATCATCGACCTGCAGCAGACGCTGACCTACATCGACAAGGCCTACGAGTTCGTCAAGGAGACCGTCGCCCACGGTGGCACCGTTCTCTTCGTCGGCACCAAGAAGCAGGCCCAGGAGTCGATCGCGGCCGAGGCGACTCGCGTCGGTATGCCGTATGTCAACCAGCGCTGGCTGGGTGGCATGCTCACCAACTTCTCGACCGTCCACAAGCGCCTGCAGCGCCTGAAGGAGCTCGAGGCCATGGAGCAGACCGGTGGCTTCGAGGGTCGCACCAAGAAGGAAATCCTCATGCTCACGCGTGAGATGACCAAGCTGGATCGCACCCTCGGTGGTATCCGCGACATGGCCAAGGTGCCCTCGGCCATCTGGGTCGTCGACACCAACAAGGAGCACATCGCCGTCGGTGAGGCTCGCAAGCTGAACATCCCGGTCATCGCGATCCTGGACACCAACTGCGATCCTGACCTGGTCGACTACCCGATCCCGGGTAACGACGACGCGATCCGTTCCGCCGCTCTGCTCACCAAGGTCGTCGCCTCCGCGGTGGCCGAGGGCGTGCAGGCCCGCGCGGGCCGTGCTTCCGGCGATTCGAAGCCCGAAGCCGGCGCAGGCGAGCCCCTCGCCGAATGGGAGCAGGAGCTGCTGGCTCAGGCGACCCCGGCCGCTGAAGCCCCCGCCGCCGAGGCCCCGGCCGCCGAGACCCCGGCCGAAGCCGCTGCCGAGGTGAAGGCCGACCCGGCCCAGCACACCCCGGCCGACTTCTGAGCTGATCTCCTAGCTCTACGTTCACCTTGCCGGCCCTTCTGAGTTCAGAAGCGGTCGGCAAGGTGGTGTTAACACCCAAGCACCCCACACACGAGGAGGCTCGCCCCCGATGGCGAACTACACCGCTGCTGATGTGAAGCGGCTCCGGGAGCTCACCGGCTCCGGCATGATGGACTGCAAGAACGCGCTGGCCGAGTCCGACGGCGACTTCGACAAGGCCGTCGAGGTGCTGCGCATCAAGGGCGCCAAGGATGTCGGCAAGCGTGCCGAGCGCGCCACCGCCGAGGGTCTGGTCATCGCCAAGGACGGCGTCATGATCGAGATCAACTCCGAGACCGACTTCGTCGCCAAGAACGCCGAGTTCCAGGAGCTGGCCGACGCGATCGTCACCGCGGCCGCCGCTGCCAAGCCGGCCGATCTGGACGCCCTCAAGGCGCTGAAGCTGGACAACAGCACCGTCGACGAGGCCGTGCAGGCGCTGGCCGCCAAGATCGGCGAGAAGCTGGAACTGCGCCGCGTCGTGTCCTTCGACGGCCCGGTCGCCACCTACCTGCACAAGCGTGCCTCGGACCTGCCGCCCGCCGTCGGCGTGCTGGTCGAGTACGAGGGTGAAGGCGACGCCGCCGCCGAGGCCGCTCGCGCCGCGGGCATGCAGGTCGCCGCGCTCAAGGCCAAGTACCTGACCCGCGACGAGGTGCCCGCCGAGACCGTCGAGAACGAGCGCCGCATCGCCGAGCAGACCGCGCGCGAAGAGGGCAAGCCCGACGCCGCACTGCCCAAGATCGTCGAAGGCCGGGTCAACGGCTTCTTCAAGGATGTCGTCCTGCTCGAGCAGGCCGCCGTCACCGACTCCAAGAAGACTGTCAAGGCCCTTCTGGAGGACGCGGGCGTGACCGTGAAGCGTTTCGCGCGCTTCGAGGTCGGCCAGGCCTGATCAGGCCATCAGACGCCCCCGATGCGCTCAGCATCGGGGGCGTTTTGCCGTGCGCCGCCGACGCGCGGACCGACCCGGCGCGGGCCGCGCGCGAGGGGGTCTTGTGTGGTGGCGGTAACCGGATAAGGCAGGATGGATGCCGCTCTGCCTTGCTGTGCGGCCTGCTCCGCGCGCCCGCAGTTCGAACCGATCTCACCTCGCCGAAGGAGACGAACACCCATGACCGACCCGGGTAACGACCGCCCTGGATATCGCCGGGTGCTGCTGAAGCTGGGTGGGGAGATGTTCGGTGGCGGTGGTGTCGGGCTCGATCCCGATGTCGTGCAGACCGTGGCCGAACAGATCGCCGAAATCGTCGAGACCGGCGTCCAGGTGGCCGTGGTGATCGGTGGCGGCAACTTCTTCCGGGGCGCCGAGCTCGAGGAGCGCGGCATGGAACGCGCCCGCTCCGACTACATGGGCATGCTCGGCACCGTGATGAACAGCCTTGCGCTACAAGACTTCCTGCAGCAGCAGGGGGTGGATACGCGCGTGCAGACCGCCATCACGATGGGCCAGGTCGCCGAGCCGTACCTCCCGCTGCGCGCCAAGCGACACCTGGAGAAGGGGCGCGTGGTGATCTTCGGCGCGGGCATGGGCATGCCCTACTTCTCCACCGACACGACCGCGGCCCAGCGTGCGCTCGAGATCGGCGCCGACGTGGTGCTGATGGCCAAGGCCGTCGACGGTGTGTTCGACGCCGACCCACGGGTCGACGACAACGCCAGCATGTTCACCGAGATCACCCACAAGGAAGTGATCGAGAAGGGTCTGAAGGTGGCCGATGCCACCGCTTTCAGCCTTTGCATGGACAACCAGATGCCGATGCTGGTGTTCAATCTGTTGATCAAGGGCAATATTGCTCGTGCGGTCGCCGGTGAACCCATCGGCACCTTGGTTCGGTCCTGACCCCGCACTCGCGGACGATGACGATGACGACGCTGTGGAGGAACCGGTCGTGATTGATGAAGCGCTCTTCGATGCCGAGGAGAAAATGGAGAAGGCCGTCTCGGTAGCGAAGGACGATCTGGGCAGCATCCGCACCGGGCGCGCCAACCCGGGCATGTTCACCCGGGTCCTGGTCGACTACTACGGCACGCCGACGCCGATCACCCAGATGTCCAGCATCTCCGTGCCGGAGCCGCGCATGGTGGTGATCAAGCCCTACGAGCAGAGCCAGCTCGGTCCGATCGAGAACGCCATCCGCAACTCCGATCTCGGCGTGAACCCCACCAACAACGGTGACATCCTGCGCATCACGGTCCCGCAGCTCACCGAGGAGCGGCGCCGCGAGATGGTCAAGATGGCCAAGGGCAAGGGCGAGGACGCCAAGGTCTCGATCCGCAACGTCCGTCGCAAGGCGATGGAAGAACTCGGCCGGATCCAGAAAGATGGTGAAGCGGGCGAGGACGAGGTCGGGCGCGCCGAGAAGGAGCTCGACAAGACCACCGCCAAGTACGTGGGCCAGATCGACGAACTGGTCAAGCACAAGGAAGCCGAACTGCTCGAGGTCTGAGCGCAGATCTCGCCAGTCCCGCTCGTGCGGGGGATGAACGGAACGACGAGTTGAGCGACGGGACAATCGTGGCCGAAGACGCCGCCGCCACAGGTGCGGCACCGGAACCGGAATCGCCGCCGGACACGGTCGAGCCGACCGGCGCGGCCGTGGCACGGGACGAACCCGGCGCGGCCGTGCCGCAGGAACAGCCGAAGGCTCCGGCATCGCGGGCAGGTCGCAACCTGCCCGCGGCGCTGGCGGTCGGGTTGGGCCTCGGGTTGTCGCTGATCGCGATCCTGTTGTTCGTCCCGAAGGTGTTCATCGGTGTCGCCGGTGTCGGTGTCGGCGTGGCCATGTGGGAGGTCACCAAGCGGCTGCGCGAGGCCGACGTCCTGGTGCCGCGCATCCCGTTGCTCGTCGGCGGGCAGGCGGTGTTCTGGCTCGGCTGGCCGTGGGGTGCGAGCGGGGTGCTCGGCGCGTTCGCCGCGACCGCGCTGACCTGCATGGTCTGGCGCCTGTTCGATCACGGCCTGAGTACCGCGCCACGGAACTTCCTGCGCGACACCGCGATCGCGATCTTCACGCTGTCCTGGATCCCACTGCTCGCGGCGTTCTCGACGCTGTTGCTGCTCGAACCCGACGGCAACCTGCGGGTGCTCACGTTCATGATCCTCGTCGTCTGCTCCGATGTCGGCGGTTACGTCGCAGGCGTGCTGTTCGGCAGGCATCCGATGGTGCCCGCGATCAGCCCGAAGAAGTCGTGGGAAGGGTTCTGCGGTTCGCTGGTGTTCAGCGTGATCGGTGGTCTGCTCACCGTCACGCTGCTGCTCGAGGCCAACTCGATGATCGGTGTGGTGCTCGGCGTCGGCCTGGTGGTCGTGGCGACCCTCGGCGACCTGATCGAGTCGCAGATCAAGCGCGAACTCGGCATCAAGGACATGGGCACGTTGCTGCCGGGGCACGGCGGGATCATGGACCGGCTCGACTCGATGCTGCCCTCGGCGTTCGTGTCGTGGCTGGTGCTCAGCGCGTTGGTCTGAGGTTCTCAGGGTTGCCGGGCGGCATGACGCAACTGCAGGATGCGGATGCCGCCGACCAGACCCATCACCAGTGCGCCGAGGATCACCGACAGCAGCACCATGACTCCCAGCGGTAGCGAGAAGCTCCAGAACAGCAGCGTCACCTGCACCTTGTCGAGGTTCTGCAGGATGAAGATCAGCAGAACGATCCCGAAGATCGCGGCGGCGAGCAGCGCCATCCACGTGTAGCCGGTGCGGGACCGCACCAGCGCGTCCGGCTTCGGTCGCTTGGTGGGCGCGTGCCCGGCCGGCACAGGCTCGGGTTCTCGACCGGCGACCGGGCCTGCCTCAGGCTCGCGCGCCGGTGGCGTGCCTGATTCTGCGTTCGTGGACATACTTCGATCATGGCGGACCGCTATCATCGCCGCACGCATCTTCTCGATAACGGCGACCGGCGTGGCGGCCCCGACGCGGCGTTTGGGACAATGGTGGAATTATGGCCACCTCCCTGCCCCTCGTGTTCGATGCCCCGCGTCGCGGTATGCCGCCGCGCCACCTCGCCGATCTCGACGCGGACGAGCGCAAGGCCGCGGTGCAGGAGCTTGGCCTGCCGAAGTTCCGCGCCGATCAGCTGGCGCGCCAGTACTACGGCCGCTTGCAGTCCGATCCGGCGCAGATGACCGATCTGCCCGCCGACGTGCGCGAGAAGGTGGGCGAGACGCTGTTCCCGCCGCTGCTCGACGTGGTGCGTCACCTGGCCTGCGACGAGGGCGACACCCGCAAAACGCTCTGGCGCGCCCACGACGGCACGCTGCTCGAGAGCGTGCTCATGCGCTACCCGGACCGCAATACGCTGTGCATCTCCAGTCAGGCGGGCTGCGGCATGGCCTGCCCGTTCTGTGCGACCGGGCAGGCGGGCCTCACCCGCAATCTGTCGACCGCCGAGATCGTCGACCAGGTGCGCGCCGCGGCCGCCGCCCTGCGCGACGGCGAGGTGCACGGTGGGCCCGGCCGGTTGTCCAACATCGTGTTCATGGGCATGGGTGAGCCGCTGGCCAACTACAAGCGGGTGGTGAACGCGGTCCGCCGCATCACCGCCCCCGCACCCGACGGTCTCGGGATCTCGCAACGTTCGGTGACGGTCTCGACCGTCGGGCTGGCGCCCGCGATCCGCAAGCTGGCCGACCAGAACATGTCGGTGCGCTTGGCCGTCTCGCTGCACACCCCCGACGACGAACTGCGCGACACCCTGGTCCCGGTGAACAACCGCTGGCCCATCTCCGAGGTCCTCGACGCCGCCCGCTACTACGCCGACAAGTCCGGCCGCCGGGTATCGATCGAATACGCCCTGATCCGCGACGTGAACGACCAGCCCTGGCGCGCCGACATGCTCGGCAAGAAGCTCCACAAGGCCCTCGGCCCCTTGGTCCACGTGAACCTGATCCCCCTCAACCCGACCCCGGGCAGCGAGTGGGATGCCAGCCCGAAGCCGGTCGAGAAGGAATTCGTACGCCGCGTGATCGCCCAGGGTGTGTCCTGCACGGTGCGCGATACCCGCGGCCAGGAGATCGCCGCCGCCTGCGGTCAGCTCGCCGCCGAAGGCTGACACTGAACTGTTGCGGCCCAGGCGTTATCGTCGCGGGACCGCAATGATGCCTCGGTCCGAGATCGTTGACTATGGCGCGCGAAACAGCTTCTGTCACAGTCACTGTCGAGCTCGAAGCGGGTTACGACCGCCTCTCTCATCCGGGCCGCGCTCGGGCGGGCGGGTTCGCCGCAGCCGGGGCACAAGGCGGTCGGTGCGCTCAGCCGTGATCAGTTGCGGCGCATCGCGATTCGTAAGTTGCCCGATCTCAACACCACCGAAGCCGACGCGGCGATGCGCATCGTGGCGGGTACGGCTCGGTCGATGGGGGTGCGGGTCGAAGAGTGACCCGGACCCTGATGGGGTGGTGTGGCCTGCACTAAGTTGGATCGGTAATCGATCGGTTCGACAACGGGGGATCATGCTTGCGACGGGGGATGTTTTCGCCGGGTACGCGATCGAACGACAGCTGGGTCGTGGCGGGATGGGTTCGGTGTATCTGGCCAGGCATCCTCGGCTGCCGCGCCAGACCGCGCTCAAATTGCTGAATCCGGAATTGTTCTCGGACAACGAGATCCGGGCCAGGTTCGAGCGGGAGGCCGATCTGGCCGCACAGCTCGAACACCCGAATATCGTCACTGTGTACGACCGGGGCGTCGACGACGGGCGGCTGTGGATCAGCATGCAGTTCGTCGACGGTGTCGACGCCGCCGCCATCGAGCATCCTGTTCCCGCGGGGCGTGCCCTGCACATCGTCGAGGGCACCGCCGCCGCACTCGACCACGCGCACGGCAACGGCGTGCTGCATCGCGACGTGAAACCGGCCAATATTCTGCTGGCCGCCGCGAACGGCCCGGAGCGCGTGCTGCTCACCGATTTCGGTATCGCCCGCCCCCGCGACGACGTCCACCACCTCACCCAGACCGGAACCTTTACCGCCACCTTGGCTTTCGCGTCTCCCGAACAGCTCACCGGCGCGCCGCTCGACCATCGCGCCGATCAGTACTCCCTCGCCTGCACGCTGTACTCGTTGCTCACAGGACAGGCTCCGTACGAGGCGGCGAATCCGGTGCTCGTCATTCAAGGTCATCTGCAATCCCCACCGCCCTCGGTACGCAGGCGCCGACCGGACCTCCCCGCCGCGTTGGACGCGGTCCTGGCGCGGGCGCTGGCCAAGCGCCCGGCGGACCGCTTCGATTCGTGTGCGGAATTCGCATCCGCCGCCCGCCATGCTCTCACCGGGACGAGCGGGCAACCGACGGCATTCGCACCCCCTGTGCACCAGCAGTATTCACGCCCATCGATGGCCGCGCCGCCGCCCCCGCGACCGGCGCCGGTTCATTCCGCTCGCCCCGTTCCGGCCCGGCGCGGGCGTGGCGTCGTACCGCTGATTCTGCTGACGGTGTTCGCCGCGATCGCGGGCGCTTCGTACTGGGTGTGGCAGGACGACAGCACCTGGGTGTCGCAGATCCTCAATCGTTCCCGTGCCCATCGCGACATCGCCGCGATGTCGGCGGCGTTCCCGCAGATGCTGCCGCCCGGTGAAGCCGATGGAACATCGCTGTCGAACCCCTACCTCACCGGAGTCGGTGCTGGTGGCCGCTCCTGTGAGGCCTATGTCAATACGACCACACGCGGCGAACTCCAGTGGGAACTGACATTTCAAGAGGCGCATGCCAAATGGTCCTGCAAACCCGCCGACATCAACGCGACCAGATTCGCCTTCTACGCATTCCCCTCCGAGGAGTCGGCGAAGACGGCGGTCGCCCGATTCGAGCGCGAGACCAAAGATGTGGGCAGCGGCTCGTCCGGCACACGCACCGACGACCACCGGGCCCGCTTCGTCAAGGACCAGTACGGCAGAGACAGCTACAACATGACCGTGGTCGTCTCCACTTTCAGTGACCCCGGCCGAGAACGCTGGGTATTCCTGTTCTCCCGGGATTCGGACGTGCTGGCCGAGGACCTGCCCGAACTGCTGAAGGAACTGACCACCTTCCCGATGAGCTAGCGGATGCCCGCGACGGCACGAACACCGTTTTGGTAGGGTCCAGCGCGTCGGACGACGAGCGAGATTCGGGGGTCAGAGTGGTTTCTGACGGGACGGTATTCGCCGGATACACGATCGACCGGCAGTTGGGTCGCGGCGGGATGGGTTCGGTGTATCTGGCCAGGCACCCTCGGCTGCCGAGGTGGACCGCGCTGAAACTGCTGAACCAGGAGCTGTTCTCCGACGCCGAGATCCGGGCCAGGTTCGAACGGGAAGCCGATCTGGTCGCCCAGCTCGACCACCCCAATATCGTGACGGTGTTCGACCGCGGTGTGGAGAACGACCAGCTGTGGATCAGCATGCAATACATCGACGGGATCGACGCGTCGATGCTCGATCCGGCGACGTTGCCACCGGATCGGGCGTTGCAGATCATCCGGGAGACCGCCGCCGCCCTGGACTTCGCGCACCGGGCGGGCGTGCTGCACCGCGATGTGAAACCGGCCAATATCCTGCTGGCCAGGTCCAACAGCCAGGAGCGGGTGTATCTCACCGACTTCGGCATCGCGCGCCTGCGTGACGATTCCGGTCACCTCACCGAGACCGGCTCGTTCACCGCCACCCTGGCCTACGCGGCTCCCGAGCAACTCACCGGTGTCCCGCTCGATCATCGCGCCGACCAGTATTCGCTGGCCTGCACGCTCTACACCCTGCTCACCGGCACCGCGCCGTTCGAGGCGCCGAGCCCGGCCGCCGTCATCACCGGGCACCTGCAGTCGCCGCCACCGCCGGTGAGCCCGCGCCGGGCCGGGCTGCCGCCGAATCTGGATGCCGTGATGGCGCGGGCGCTGGCCAAGCGACCAGCCGACCGGTTCTCCTCCTGCGAGGAGTTCGTCGAGGCCGCCCAGCGGGCCATGCGCACGGGGACCACAGGTGCCCGCCCGATCGCCCGCCCGCCGTCCGGGGCGCACGCTCAGCCGTTCATGGGGATGCAGCCGATGCGGCCGGTGAATACCTCCGGTGCCGCGATCCCGGTCGCACCGGTTCCGCCGATGGCGCCGCGACCGGCGACGCCCGCTGCCTGGCCCCAGCCCGCGATGCGCGCGCCCATGCCGCCACCACCGCCCGCGCGGGGCGGTTGGGGGTCGACGTTCGGGGTGCTGCTGGTGGTGTTCGCCATCGTGATCGGCATCGCGGTGCTCATCGCCGTGCTGACGAACCTGTGATCGGCGCGCCGACCTGTTCGGTGCGTGCCATATTCTGATCCGAATGAGCGACTTCGACGTCACCGCCGCCGACTCCATCGACCTCGTCCGGCTGCGTCGGTTCGTCGCCGTGGCCGAGGAACTGCATTTCGCGCGCGCCGCGAAGGCGTTGCGGATTCCGCGTCAAGCCTTGAGCGCCACCGTGATCGAGCTCGAGGGTGAACTCGGCACGCGGCTGTTCGTGCCAGGTGCGTCGCCGACCCAGCTGTCCGAGGACGGCGCGACCCTGCTCGAACACGCGCGGGAGCTGATCCGTGCCGACGAGCAGGCACAGCGCGAACAGAAGCCGGAGGGGCCCGCGAGCCTGCGCGTCGGTTTCGTGCCGGGGGTGACGGTGTCGAAGTGGGCGCGCGTGTGGGGCGAGCGGCTGCCCGACCATCCGCTCGAGGTGCTCGGTGTCGCGCAACGCGAGCAGGAGAGCGCGCTGCGCGAGGGCCGGGTGGACCTGTGCTTCGTGCGCTTGCCGATGGACCGGTCCGGAATGAACGCGATCCCGCTGTGGGAGGAGACGCCGGTCGCGGTCGTACAGAAGGACGACGCGCTGTCGCTGCTCGATGCGGTGAGCCCGGCCGATCTGGTCGGCGAACAGCACCACGACAGCGGCGATCTGGATCAGGCCGCGGACGCCCTGGCGATGGTCGCCGCCGTGGGGGGAGTGACGATCGTGCCGCAGTCGATCGCCCGACTGCACCATCGGCGCGACCTGGTGTACCGCCCGATCAGCGACACCGAGTTCACCCGGATCGCGCTGGCCTGGCCCACCGACGGGGATTCGGAACTGGTCGAGGAATTCGTCGGCATCGTGCGCGGCCGTTCGGCCAACAGTTCACGCGGCGCGGAACCGGCCCGGCCCGCGCCCGAGCGTGCGCCGAAGAAGCAGGCGCCGAAGAAGCCGACCGCGCAACGCAAACCTGCCAAGACCGGCCGCAAGCCCGGCGCACGACGCGGCCGCTGACACGACGATGCCTGCGGCGCGATCGAATCGCGGCCGCAGGCATCGGTGCGGGGTGTCTACCTCGGGATGCGCTTGGTGAGCGAATCGAGGACGAGGATCGCCGCGAGCAGACCGGCGAACCCGATGAGGAAGATGTCCTCGACGTGGCCCTGGTGGTTACCGATGGTCATGCCGAGCAGCGCGATCACGACGAACCAGCCGGCGATGCGGAAGGTCTTGGGCGACTCGCCGCTCCAGCCCCACGCTGCCGAGGGCACCTCGGCGGGGTCGACGCTGGTGGCGACGGCGCGCTCGGTGCTGGCTTTTTCGAGGTCCGTGGCGGCCACGATCGCTCCTTAGGGCTCGAGTTCTGTTTGGGCGAGTGTGCATATCGTGGCATACGACCGTTCGTCGTAGCCAGCAGCCCTGCCACAATGGGCCCGTGTCCCACCACGCACCCCGTGCCGCGCACGGCAATACGACGTCGACCGACCGGGTGAAGGTGCTGCTCCTGGGCAGTACCGGTTCGATCGGCACCCAGGCGCTCGAGGTGATCGCCGCCAACCCGGACCGCTTCGAGGTGGTCGGGCTGGCCGCGCGCGGCGGCAATCCCGCGCTGCTGGCCGAGCAGATGGCCGCCACCGGCACCCGCAATGTCGCCGTGGCCGATCCCGCCGCCGCCCGGCAACTCGATCTCGACCTCGGCGGGCCGGGGGCGGTGACCGAACTCGTACGCCGCACCGAGGCCGACGTGGTGCTCAACGCCCTGGTCGGTTCGCTCGGTCTGGAACCGACGCTGGCCACCCTCGAGGCGGGCACCCGGTTGGCGCTGGCCAACAAGGAGTCCCTCGTCGCGGGCGGTTCGCTGGTGACGCGGGCGGCCGCACCCGGCCAGATCGTCCCCGTCGATTCCGAACACTCCGCCCTCGCCCAATGTCTGCGCGGCGGCCGCGCCGAGGAAGTCGACCGGCTGGTACTCACCGCCTCGGGCGGTCCGTTCCGCGGTTGGACCACCGAGATGCTCGAATCGGTGAACCCCGACGAGGCGAAAACACATCCGACCTGGTCGATGGGGCCGATGAACACGCTGAACTCGGCCTCGCTGGTGAACAAGGGCCTGGAACTGATCGAGACCCACCTGCTGTTCGGCGTGCCCTACGACCGCATCGATGTCACCGTGCACCCGCAGTCGATCGTGCATTCGCTCGTCACGTTCACCGACGGTTCCACCCTGGCCCAGGCGAGCCCACCGGATATGAAGCTGCCCATCGCCTTGGCTCTCGGCTGGCCCGACCGCCTTCCCGGCGCGGCCACGCCCTGCGATTTCGGTACGGCCTCGACCTGGACGTTCGAGCCCGTCGACGACGCGGTCTTCCCCGCTGTACGTCTGGCCAGACAAGCCGGGGAGGCGGGCGGCAGCGTCACCGCCGTCTACAACGCCGCCAACGAAGTCGCGGTCTCGGCATTCCTGGCCGGCACGATCAGCTTCCCGGCCATCGTGCGCACCGTCACCCGCGCGGTCGAGGCCGCGGACCGCTGGCGTGCCGAACCCGATACCCTGGACGACGTCCTCGCGGCCGACCGCTGGGCAAGGCAGTTCGCCGCCGAGGCCATCGCCGAAGTACCGACGCCCTGACCTGACCGACTCAACGGGACCCCCACGTTTTTCGGATTCGGGGTTACGAGGCCGAAAAACCGCGGCGCCAGCCGCCGAGAACAGAGAAAGGGCCAGATGGTATTCGCGTTCGGGTTTGCCTTGTTCGCCGTCGGTATCACGATCTCGATCGCGTTGCACGAATGCGGGCACATGTGGGCCGCGCAGGCGACCGGCATGAAGGTGCGCCGCTACTTCATCGGTTTCGGGCCCCGTGTCTTCTCGTTCCGTCGTGGTGAGACCGAATACGGCCTCAAGGCGCTGCCGCTCGGCGGTTTCTGCGATATCGCGGGCATGACCGCCCTGGACGAGCTGGAGCCCGAAGAGATGGACCGGGCGATGTATCGCCAGTCCACCTGGAAGCGGCTGGTGGTGATGTTCGGTGGCATCGCCATGAACTTCCTGCTCGGCTTCATCCTTCTGGTCGTGCTGGCGGTGGGCTGGGGTCTGCCGCAGCTCGAGCAGCCGCCCGCCACCGCGCTCGGCACCATGAGCTGCGTCGCGCAGGAGACGCTGGACAAGAAGCTCGCTCCGTGCACGGGTGACGGTCCGGCTCAGCGCGCCGGTTTACGGCGTGGCGACGTGGTGAAGGCGGTCAACGGCGTCGAGGTGACCACCTGGGCGCAGTTCCAGGCCGAAACCCAGAAGCAGTCCGGCACGTTCACCTACACCATCGAACGCGACGGCGACACCCTCACCGTGCCCGTGACCCCCGAGCGGGTGATGCGCTCGCCCAAGGAGGGTCCGGCCCGCGAGGTGTCCGCGGTCGGTGTGGGCCCCGATTACGCCGAACCGCAGCAGTACGGCGTGGTCGAGGCGATTCCGGCGACCATCGTGTTCACCGGGGACTTCTTCGTCGAGACGGTGAAGTCGCTGGCCAAGATGCCGCAGAAGGTGTCGGCGCTGTGGGAGGCCGTCACCGGTGGTGAGCGCGACCCGGAGACGCCGGTCAGCGTCTACGGCGCGAGCCGGATCGGTGGCGAGACCGCCGAGCGTGGTCTGTGGGGCATGTTCATCCTGGTACTGGCCAGCCTGAACTTCTTCCTCGGCGCGTTCAACCTGCTGCCGTTGCTCCCGCTCGACGGCGGGCACATCGCGGTGGTGCTCTACGAGAAGGTGCGCGATGTGGTGCGGTCCTGGCGCGGCAAGGCCCCCGCGGGCCCGGTCGACTATCTGAAACTGCTCCCGGTGACGTATGTGGCCGTCGTGATCGGCGGTGCGTTCATGCTGCTCACCCTCGCCGCCGACATCGTCAACCCCATCCGCCTACCCTGATCCGCGTACGCCCGCTGTCGCGCCCCTCACAGGGTGCGGCGGTGGCGTGCGCGACTAAGCTCGGAAGCAATCAGCCCAGGTCGATTCGAGATCCGTAGGAAAGAAGGCAGCCGACCGTGACCAGCACTATCGGATTGGGGATGCCCGCCGCTCCCGCTGCTGTTCTCGCACCACGGCGCAAGACCCGTCAGCTCATGGTCGGCAACGTCGGCGTGGGCAGTGACCATCCCATCTCGGTGCAGTCGATGACGACCACCAAGACCCACGACGTGAACGCCACCCTCCAGCAGATCGCCGAACTCACCGCCTCGGGCTGCGACATCGTGCGCGTGGCGTGTCCGAGGCAGGAAGACGCCGACGCCCTGGCGACCATCGCCAAGAAGTCACAGATCCCGGTGATCGCCGACATCCACTTCCAGCCCCGCTACATCTTCGCCGCCATCGACGCCGGCTGCGCCGCTGTGCGGGTGAACCCGGGCAACATCAAGGAATTCGACGGCCGCGTCGGCGAGGTCGCCAAAGCCGCAGGGGCGGCGGGCATCCCGATCCGTATCGGCGTGAACGCCGGATCGCTGGACAAGCGGATGATGGAGAAGTACGGCAAGGCCACCCCCGAGGCGCTGGTCGAGTCGGCGCTGTGGGAGGCGAGCCTGTTCGAGGACCACGGCTTCGGCGATATCAAGATCTCGGTCAAGCACAACGACCCGGTCGTGATGGTCGAGGCCTACCGGCAGCTCGCCGCGCGCAGCGACTACCCGCTGCACCTCGGAGTCACCGAGGCGGGCCCGGCGTTCCAGGGCACCATCAAGTCGGCGGTCGCGTTCGGCGCCCTGCTCAGCGAGGGTATCGGTGACACGATCCGCGTCTCGCTGTCGGCGCCGCCCGCCGAAGAGGTGAAGGTCGGCGGCCAGATCCTGCAGTCGCTGAACCTGCGTCCGCGCAAGCTCGAGATCGTGTCGTGCCCGTCGTGTGGGCGCGCCCAGGTGGATGTGTACACGCTGGCCGACGCGGTCGCGGCCGGTCTCGACGGCCTCGAGGTGCCGCTGCGCGTGGCCGTGATGGGTTGCGTGGTGAACGGGCCGGGCGAGGCGCGCGAAGCCGATCTCGGGGTGGCCTCCGGCAACGGCAAGGGACAGATCTTCGTCAAGGGCGAGGTCATCAAGACCGTGCCGGAAGCGCAGATCGTGGAGACTCTGATCGAGGAGGCGATGCGGATCGCCGAGGAGATGGGCACCGAGCCGGGCGCGCAGCCGGTGGTCACGGCGGGCTGATCCCTCACGGTCCGGCGACGGATTCACCTCGACCCGTACCACTGCGCCCGCTTTCGTGGCAGGCTGGTGCCGTGCGGAGTCTGCTGGAGCCGACGCGACGGTCCAAGGCCACCCCCGCGCGTCCGGTGACCGTGCGGGACCTGGCCGAGGTGCTACGGGTACTCGATGCCGATCCGGTCGCCTCGTGCATGATCGCGGCCCGTGTCCAGGAATTCGGGCTCGACACCCGTTCCGGCGTCGGTGAGTTGTGGAGTCGCGGCGGTCCGGCCGACTCCCTGTGCTTCTCCGGTGCGAACCTGGTTCCGCTGCGCGGCGATCAGCAGGCCCTGCGCGCGTTCGCCGATCGGGCGACCAGGTGGCCGCGCGTGTGTTCCTCCGTGGTCGGCAGGCAGGAGCTGGCGCTGCCGCTGTGGGAGATGCTGGCGCCGAGTTGGGGTCCGGCTCGGGAGTTACGTGCCGACCAGCCGCTGCTCGCCCTGGCCCAGCCTGCCCTCGCCCGCCCGGACAGCGCGGTGCGACGAGTGCGGCCCGACGAGATCGACCGCTACCTCACTGCCGCGATCTCCATGTTCATCGAGGAGGTCGGCGTCGACCCGCGCGCCGGCGACGGTGGTCGCGGTTACCGCCGCCGCATCAAGAGTCTCATCGAATCCGGCCGGGCCTGGGCACGTTTCGACGACGGCGAAGTGGTGTACAAGGCCGAGATCGGGTCGTTGTCCCGGCGCACCGGTCAGATCCAGGGCGTGTGGGTGCATCCCGAGCATCGCGGTGCCGGGGTGGGGACGGCGGGAACGGCCGCTGTCGCGAATGCCGTTGTGTCGACCGGCCGTACGGCCAGTCTGTACGTGAACGATTACAACCAGATCGCCCGACGTGCTTACAGCCGTGTGGGTTTCCGTCAGATCGCCACCTTCGCGACCGTCCTCGTCGATTAGTTTTCCGCCGCTGACCCGGCGTTGTTGCGTCGTCGGCGTCCGGTTCGCCGTTACCATCTGTGCCGATGAGGACTCGGATGTTCACCACCTGTGCGGTGCTCGCGCTCGCGCTCTCCTCGGGCGCGTGTTCGACGGGTCCGCAGGGACCGGTGCCCGCCGCCCAGGATTTCGCCGAGGCCCTGGCCGACCGTGATCTGGTCACCGCGGGTGGTCTCACGACCGCGCCCGAGAAGGCCACGGCCGCGCTCACTTCCACCTGGGACGCCCTGCAGGCCGAGAAGCTCACCGTCCGCACCGGCGACGCGCGCGTGCAGGGCGATACCGCCACCGTCGACTACACCTACGAGTGGACCCTGCCCAAGGGCCGCCACTGGACCTATTCGGGTGAACTGCAGATGGGCCGCAGCGACGGCCGCTGGCTGGTGCGCTGGACCTCCACCGACATCCATCCCAAGCTCGGCGACACCCAAAGCCTGGAGTTGCGAACACAACCCGCGCCGCGCGCGCGGGTCAACGAGTCGGCGGGCAGCGATGTGCTCGTGCCTGGCAAGGTGTCACGGGTGCGGTTCACGGTCGCCGACGCCCCGGACCCCGACCGGGTCGCGGGCGCCTTGGCCGCTGCGCTGAGCCGCATCGATCCGGTGGCCTACACCCCGCAGGCCATTCTGTCGGCCGCGCGCAAAGCCGATGGGGCGTACACGGTCATCCTGCTCAGCGAGTACGAGGCCGAGACGCTCGGCGGTCACCTGATCGGTCTGCCCGGAGTGACGCTCACCCAGGAGTGGGACATGGTGCCCACCGATCGCAAGTTCGCCCCCGACCTGCTCACCCAGGTGCGCAAGACCGTGATCGCCGAGGTCGACGGCAAGGCGGGCTGGAGCGTGGTCACCCGCAACGCCAACGGCGCGGATCTCGATGTGCTGCACGAGGTCCCGGCCCAGCCGGCACCGTCGTTCGCGCTCAGTATCGACCGTTTCGTGCAGAATTCGGCGCAGCACGCAGTCGACCTGCGCACCGAGCAGACGATGATGGTGGTGATCCGGCCCTCCACCGGCGCGATTCTCGCGGTGGCCCAGAACAAGGCCGCCGACCGTGACGGACCGGTGGCCACGAGCGGTCAGTACCCGCCCGGCTCGATCTTCAAGACGGTCACGGCGTCGGCGGCGATGGCGGCGGGTATCGCGACGCCCGAGACAGTGCTGCCCTGCCCGAGCCGGACAACCATCGGCGAGCGGACGATTCCCAACTACAACCTCTTCTCGGTGGGTGATGTGCCGATGGCCACCGCCTACGAACGCTCTTGCAACACGACCTTCGCGGGGCTGGCCAGCCGGCTCGAACCCGACGCGCTCACCGAGGCCGCCGCCCGCCTCGGCATCGGCCAGGACTACCGGGTGGCCGGGTTGCCGACGCTGTCGGGGTCGGTGCCGCCCGCCGACGGGCTGGTCCAGCGCGCCGAGGACGGCATCGGCCAGGGACGGGTGGTGACGAGCCCGTTCGGGATGGCGCTGATGGCCGCGGCGGTGGCGCACGGGTCGGCGCCGGTGCCGTATCTGATCGCGGGCAGGCCCACCGAGATCGTCGGTGAGCGGCCCGAACTCGCGCCCGAAGTGGTAGCGGGGCTGCGCGAGATGATGCGGATGGTCGTCACCGGCGGCACCGCCGAACGCATCCGCGATCAGGGCGAGGTGTACGGCAAGACCGGTGAGGCGGAGGTCGACGGCGGATCGCACTCGTGGTTCGTCGGCTATCGCGGCGACATGGCCTTCGCGACATTGCTGGTCAAGGGTGGCAGTTCCGACAACGCGGTCGCCGTCACCCGTGACATGTTCGCGGCGCTGCCGCCCGGCTACTGAGCGCGATACGGCGGAACGACGTAGGCGTCTTTGTCGGTGTGCTCGACCGCGTCGCGATGGACCACTTCATAGCCGGGCGCCGGTTTGGGCGGCGCGGATTGGACTCGGGCGTCGAGCAGATCGATGGCCATGGCACCCCCGAGAATCATTCCGGCGGTGGTCAAAATCAGGGTGGAACGGCTCATATTCGTCTCCCTCGTCCAGGGTTTCGACGTGTTCCGAATGGGAGAACCGTAGAACGCGGAAGCGCTCGGCAACAGGCGGCGGCAGTAAGCGACACACAATTGTTGCCATATGTGCGGGCGTGTTCGAACGTAATCGCTATGCGACCGTGACGATCCGCTGTCGCGATCGAACACGCTGCTCAGGGGGTACGTGCAAATGAAATTGCATTGTCACGCACGTTGCAGGGTCGCGCTCAGATGATGTTGCAGGGATTCGCCGACGGCGGCCATCCGCAGCGTGTACTCGATGGTGTCGCCGGTCACATGGAAGGAACGGCCAACGGCGGTCACCGATTTCGCCGACCCGCTCACCCCGATATTCGTCGAATTCAATTCGAGCCGAATTCCGTCGACGGTTTCGGTGAGTGTTCCCTCGCAGATCTCGGTGATTCCCGTGGGATGGGCGAGCACCAGTTCGACCTTGCCGGGCGCGGGCAACCGCAGATAGCCCGTCTCCGCGTGCAGCGGGCGCCCGTCGTCGGCGGCCTTGGTCCGCTGGCGGTAGGTCAGGAACGGCCGGCCGAGATGACCGAAGGTGATCTCCTCGACGTAGTCGAAGGGGTCGATGGTCGGGTACTCACCGTGACCTCGCCCGCGCCAGGTACCGAGCAGCGGTGCGAGGGCGGCGACGGCGGGATGCGGGGCGATGGGCGCGCTTGGTTCGACCACGCGCGACAGCCTAGACCTGCCGCCACAGCCATGTTCACGGCACACCGTCACACAGGTCGGGATAAGGTCAGCGTCGCCTGAACGCCGTCCGGCGGAGGTCGAAAGGAATGAACGTTGAACGGACATGTGAGGGGCACCCGCCGGGTGCTGTCCGGGCCGGTGCGCGGTGCGGTTCTCGGCGCGGTGCTACTGGTCGCTGCCGCGTGCTCGGGCACCGACTCGGCGGGCGACGGTGTCGCCGCCCTCGACGGCAACCGGTACAGCCAAACCGATCTGGCCGCCAGCTCCGACTCCTATCACGCCCAATTCACCATCGCCGAGATGGTCGACGCCTGGGGTCTGGCGAATCGGCCCAAGGGCGCGGGCGGACATTTCTGGGTGGGCGCGGGTGGTAAGTCGTTCCAGTTCCTCGGCGATGTCAGCGAGTCGACGGATCCGGCACTGCAGAAACTCACCAGGGACCAGTTCGAATCCGTCGCGATTCCCGGTACCGATGCCGACCCGTCCGACAAGTCGGCGGGCAAGACGACCGGTGTGGTGTTCAACCCGGCCCCGATCAATTCCGATCTGTTCGCGGTGCGCGACCAATGGGTCGATCTGAACGGAATGCCGGTCCCGCTCGGCGGTTCGGCACGGTTCATCGTCGGCACCGATTCCGGCAGGATCAACGCCTGGACCGAGCAGGCGCCGGACGGAGCCGTCATCCGCCGCAACGGCGTCGCCAACCAGGTTTTCGACGGTTCGGCCCAGGGCATGTCGTTCCTCGGGCTCGCGCTCGCACCCTCCGGTGACAAACTGCTGGCTGCCGACTTCGGCGCCGACCCGCAGATCCGCACCTTCGACAAGTTCTGGCAGCCGGTGGCGACCACCGGCTTCGCCAACCCGTTCGCCACCGGCAAGCCCATCGACCCCGCCAGTCCGGAGAAGGGCAACAAGGCCGTTCCCGGCGACCCGGCACCGTTCAACATCACCACGGTCGGCAGCCGAGTTTTCGTCTCCTACGCCGTGACCAAGGCCGACAAGAAGGACCCCGAGGCCTTCGACAAGGGCGAGGAGGTCTCGCTCGACGCCAAGGCCGACGAAGCGGCCGACGGCACTCCGGACAAGGGCAAGGTCGCCGAATTCGACGCCGCGGGCAAGCTGGTGCGCATCATCGACGACGGCGGGCGCCTCAACGCACCGTGGGCGGTGACGATCGCGCCGTCGAATTTCGGTGCACTCTCGGGCAAGTTGCTGATCGGCAACTCCGGTGGCCTCGGCCGGGTGCTCGCCTTCGACGACACCACCGGAACCTTTGTCGACTACCTGCGTGACAGCGACGGCAAGCCGGTGCAGATCGAGGGATTGTGGGCGTTGACGTTCGGCAACGGTGAGAGCGCGGGCGACGCCGACGCGCTGTACTTCACCGCGGGCCCACGTGAGGAGAAGGACGGCCTGTTCGGCAGTCTGCGCGCGCTGTAGCGCGGCGGGCACACGCCAGGCGAACAGGACAACCTGAATGTCCGCAGGCCTGTTCGCTTCCGTCTGGCATCGTGGTAGGGGACAGTGGTGGCGGAGTGTTTGCCGGGTGGCCGAGCCGGAGGTGCCAGATGACGGTGATGCGCTGTGAGACGCGGTTTTCGGTCGACCGGACCAGGTTGCCCGGGCGTGAGCTGATGCTCGCCGCGTTCCGTGGGCTGACCGAGGACTACCACCCGGTGCTGCATGCGGCGGCCGAGCTCGCCGTGCTGCACCAGGTGCGCGACCGCACGCCGGCTTTCGAGGCGCCCGGCCTCGACCGTCGCCGGGGGCAGCTGATGCGCGCGATCGACCGCTGGGTGATCCTGGCCGCCCCGCTGCCCTCGGCCACCGCGGCCGAGCACTGCGAAACCCTCGGCATGCTCGTCGACCGGCTCGCCGCGCACAGCGCGCGGCTGTTCGTCACCATGGCCGACGCCACCGACGCGCAGTTCTACGACGAGTGGGCCCGGCTCGACGACCTCGCCGAGAGCTACCAGCGCCTCATCGACGATTTGTGGGCCGGTTCCCGCTGTCTTCCCTCGGTCGTCCACTGACCGATGCCCCCGGAATCGTTGGCTCGGTAGAACTTTCGTACGACGTACCATTTGTTGTGCGCACAGACGAGGAGCAGGCGCAGACCTGCGAGTGGTCCCGCGAGGTGTTCGCCGAACCGCGACCCGCTGCCGCGGTGTCGACCGTGCTGCCGATCCGTCCGCGCTCGGATTCGGCCGACGGCGCACCGCTGTTCTGTCTCGCCGGTGAGGCGGGCCTGGCCTGGCCGTTCGCCTGCCTGCTCGCTCACCTCGAGCCGGAGGTACCCGTCTACGGGCTGCAGACGCTTGTCGACCTGCCGACGATCGGCGCTTACGCGCAGCACTTCCTGACCGAGATCCGCCGGATCGCTCCGCGGGGGCCGTATCGGTTGCTCGGATGGTCGACGGGCGGCCTCGTCGCTCAGGAGATGGCGGTACGGCTGGGGGAGGACAAGCAGGTTGTCCGGGTTGTCCTCCTTGGCACGGATGCCGGTGCCGGACCGCTGTCGCCGACCACGCCGGGCGGTTTTGTCGAGCGGCTCGTCGGTATCGCGGACAACGGATCTCGTCCGCCCGACCCGGAAACGGGCATTGACACGTCAGCGGCTGAATTGACCGACCGGCTGGCGGGCACGATCGCCATGACGGGCGACGAATTGCGGCACCTGATCGATCACTGCGACGCGCTCGCACGCGCAGCGTCGACCCATCGCCCACAAAGCCTGCCCGGTGACCTCGTCGTGGTCGTCCCCGAGCGCGATCGACCCGATGCGACTGCCGTGCTGGTGGACTGGCGACGCCTGGTGACGGGCAACGTGACGGCCCATGCCGTCGACGCGACCCTCGACGACCTTCTCGCACCCGAGGCCCTCGCCCGGATCGCCGGCCTGCTCACCACATGAGGCGCGGCTACCGTGCCCGATCCACCCCGGCAGCGATCTCGTCGCGTGCCCGCTGAATCAGCGCGGCGGAATCACGTGGGCTCAGCGCCATGGCCCGCAACTGGTCGAAGATCACGCCGAATCGGCGGATCTCCGAATGACCTTCGACCAGGTCGTGCACGGACATGCTCTCCACGTACACCAGCTCGGGGTCGACCGGATTGCGGAAGTCGAGCAGCGTGAACGACCCGGCCATGCCGGGATGCGCGCCCGCCTCGAACGGCAGGACCTGCAGGATCACGTTCTTGCGCTTGGTCTCCTCCAGTAGCCGGTCGAGCTGGCCGACCATGGTCACCGGACCGCCGACCACCCGGCGGATGGCGGCCTCGTCCATCACCACCCACAGCTCGAGCGGATCGTCCTTCGTCAGGTTGACCGCGCGGTCCATGCGCGCCTTGGCCCGGCTCTCCATCACAGAGGCATCGAGGCGCGGCATCGACGTATCGATCACCGCCGCCGCGTATTCGAAGGTCTGCAACAGGCCGGGCACAGTGGAGGTCTGGTACTGACGTGCCGAAAGTGCTTCCGCCTCGAAGTTGATGTAGGTGGCGTAGACATCGGACAACGCGCCTTCGTACGCATGTGACATACCTGGTTTGAGCGCGTCACTGAGCAGGCTCATGGCCTCCTCGCGCATTTTGTCGCTCACCTGGTACAGGTCGAGCATCGCGCTGAGAGTGCGCCGCTGTGGGCGCGCCTGCGCCATTTCGATGCGGTACAGGGTTGTCACATTGATGCCCGTGCGCGCGCTCACGTCCTCTTTGCTGAGCTGGGCGGATTCGCGCAGCTCACGGAGCATCGCGGCGAGCCTGCGAAGCCGGACGGTGAGTGTGGTTCGCTTGCCTGCCATGGGTGCCCCTTCGCCTGTGGCGCGTCACGTGAATCGCATTATTGCGCTGCTCGTCCATGCTGTCACGGGTTCGGGAAAGAATGCCGGTCGGCCTGTTCGTCGGTGGTCAAGTGACCCGCGATTCTGTCAGGGCGGCTTTACTGCAGGAGTGACAACGCAATCTTGCGTTTCCCGTTGTGAGCGAGCATGATCCAGTTAGCCTGGTTGCGAGCAAGCCGAACAGAAGACCGGGATAACCGAATCGAGAGCCAATCATGTTGGTAGACAAATCTTGGGTGTCGGGTGAATTCGGGGCGTTGCGATGAGCGCGCCGGTGATGGGTGGGGTACTGCCGACGGCGCCACAATTGTTGTGCGCCTTTCAGGGGCGGCGTTTCCAGGATCGCGAATTGCTGCGATCGGCACACGCGCTCGCTGAGCTGCACGAACGGCGGGCACAGGTGCGTGACGCCGCATTGATCGCCGAAATAGATTGCCGTCGAGGAGAACTCGTCGACGACATCAACGACTGGATTGTCGCCGAGATTCCGGTGAACCGGACGGGTGCCTCGCTGCACACCGAAAGTCTCGGCGCCGTCGTCGACCGGATGGCGCGCAGCTGGGTGGATGCCAACCAGGCCATCGACCTGGACGGCGCGCGAAGCGACAGCACGCACAAGCACTGGTATCACCTGGCCGAACTGGTCGACGGCTACACCGACCTCGTCACCGATGTGATCGGTGGCAGGCGAAGGCTGCCCGAGCAGTAGGCGGCTACACGGGTTCCGGTGACAGCCTCGCCTCGAAGGCGACGCGGTCACCACGATAGAGCGAGCGCACCCGTTCGATAGGTGCGCCGTCCGCATCGACACTTCGCCTGTGCAGCAGCAACATCGGTAGTGCGGTCGTGCTTTCGAGCAGGCCCGCCTCCCGTGGCGAGGCGAGAACGGTCTCGATGCGTTCCCGCGCACCGGCGAAGCTCACGCCGGTGGCGCGGATCGCGGCGTAGAGCGACGTGGTCGGGTCGTAACTGCCACGAAGCCCGCCGAAACGATGCAGTGGCAGATAGGTGCTCTCCAGGCCGATGCGTTCACCGTCGGCGAACAGGACGCGTTCGAGGTGCATCACCGGCGTGCCGGGTTCCACCTCGAGATCGGTCGCGGTCTGCGCGTCGGCGGGAACGTCTTCCCAAGCGACGACTATGCGGCCGGGTACGCGGCCGAGACTGATCGCACCCTCGGTGTAGGAGCGCAGCGACAGCGGCTGGGTGAGTTTCGGCCGCGACACCACCGTTCCGCGTCCGCGTCGGCGAATCCTGCCCTCCACCAGCAGTTCCCGCAGCGCGTGGCGCACCGTCTCGCGCGCCACTCCGAAGCGGGTGGCGAGATCGCGTTCCGACGGCACCGGGTCGCCCTCGTCGAGTTCGGCGAGGATCGCGTCGATCTGGGTGCGGACGCGGAACACCTTCGGGACGCGCGTGGTGTGCGGTGAATCCATGCCGCTCAGCGTACCCGGATTGGTCTATACCAAAAGTTAACGCGGTGTTCGCTCTGGCCACACCTATCGGTCTAGACCATTTGTCACTATCGGTGCCATGCGATTGGTCATCATCGGTGGTGGGATTCTCGGCACGGCGCACGCCTGGGCCGCGATAGCCCGCGGCCACGAGGTCGTCCACCTGGAACGCGAACGCGAGGCGCGTGGCGCGACGGTCCGCAACTTCGGCCTGGTCTGGGTATCCGGCCGGTCGGCGGGTGAACTGGAACTCACGCTGCGTTCGCGCGAGCTGTGGGAGGAGATCGGCGGTCGGGTCGCGGGCGTCGGTTTCCGGCCCGCCGGGTCGATCACCCTGGTCCGCACCCCGGCGGAGCTGGCCGTAGCCGAGGCCGCCGTGGCGGGGCCGACCGCGGCCGATCGCGGTTTCGCGCTGCTCGAACCCGAGCAGGTGCTGGCGCACAACCCGGCGCTGCGCGGCAAATACCTTGCCGGCCTGCACTGCTCGACCGACGCGGCGGTGGAGTCGCGGCAGGCGCTGCCGGCGTTGCGTGCCCACATGGCCGCCAGCGGTCGCTATACCTTCCACGAGTCGACCGAGGCCCGGGCGGTCACCGATACCGGCGCCGGTGCGGTGGTGCTCGACGATCAGGGCCGCCGTCACGAGGCCGACCTGGTCGTGCACTGCCCCGGCGCGGCGCATTCCGGGCTCACCCGGGAACTGGCCGGTGTGCTGCCGGTGCGCCGGGTGCGGTTGCAGATGATGCAGACCGAGCCGCTCGGCGAAGAACTCACCACGGCGATCGCCGACGGCGACAGCTTCCGCTACTACCCGGGATTCGCGGGCCCGCAGGTGGATTCGCTCACGCGTGAACAGTCGCAGACCGCCACCGCCGCCGAGCACAAGATGCAACTGCTGTGTGTGCAGCGGTTGCACGGCGGGCTGACCATCGGCGACACCCACGAATACACCGAACCGTTCGCCTTCGACGTCGACGAAGCGCCCTACGACCATCTCACCGAGGTGACCGAGGAACTGCTCGGCCGCAAGCTGCCACGGGTGGTGCGCCGCTGGGCGGGTGTCTACAGCCAGAGCGTCGACCCGGACGCCATCGTCACCCGCGTGCGGGCCGACACCAACGTGTGGGTGGTGACCGGCCCCGGTGGTCGCGGAATGACGCTCGGCCCCGCCCTCGGCGAACAAACCGCCGACGAGATCGGACTGTGAGGACGACCATGCACCACAACAATATTCAGCTCGCCGTGCTCGACATGGCAGGCACCACCGTCGCCGACGGCGGATTGGTGCTTCGCGCCTTCGAGGAGGCGGCGACCGCGGTCGGGATCGAGTCCGACGGCCCACGTCGCGAGGCGGCCCGCCGATACGTGCTCGACACCATGGGGCAGTCCAAGATCGAGGTCTTCCGCGCGCTGCTCGGTGACGAGGACGCGGCCCAGACAGGTAATCGCGCCTTCGAGGCGGCCTACGACGCGCTCGTCGGCGAGGCCGACATCGCGCCCATACCCGGTGCGGTAGCGGCGATCACGGCCCTGCGCGACGCGGGTGTCCGGGTGGCGCTCACCACCGGGTTCAGCCGCGGCACCCAGGACAAGCTGCTGTCCGTGCTCGGCTGGGCCGAACTGGCCGACCTCACCCTCGCCCCGTCCGACGCCGGTCGTGGCCGTCCCTACCCGGACATGGTGCTCACCGCGGCCCTGCGCCTGCGGGTCGACGCGGTCGACCGGATCGCCGTCCTCGGCGACACCACCAGCGATATCGCGACGGGGCTGGCGGCCGGGGCGAGCATCGTCGCGGGCACCCTGACCGGCGCGCACAGCGCGGCACAGCTACGAGAGGCGGGCGCGACCCACGTCATCGACTCCGTCGCCGACTTCCCCGCCCTGCTGCTGGCCTGAACTTCCGTCGCGGCGACCGCCGCGGCGAATGCACCTCCGTGAAACGAAAGTTGCTGTCATCGTGCGTACGTCCCTCACCAGACGCCGCCTCGCGCGCACCGCGTTGCTGCTGGCAGGCGTCACCGCCGTCGCGTTCTCCTCGGCGTGTGGCGGCACCGGAACCGAGTCGGCCGACGGCCGCACCGTCACCGTGTACTCCGCCGACGGCGTCGGCGGCTGGTACAAGAACCGCTTCGACGAGTTCACGAAGCAGACCGGGATCGCGGTGAACCTGGTCGAGGCCGGGTCGGGCGAGGTGGTCAACCGGGTCGACAAGGAACAGTCCAACCCGCAGGCCGACATCGTGGTCACCCTGCCGCCGTTCATCCAGAAGGCCGAGCAGTCGGGTCTGCTGCAGCCAAGCGGAATCGACACCGCCGCGATTCCCGCCGCCGACAAGGATCCCGACGGCAACTACGTGACGATGGCCAACAACTTCCTGTGCTTCATCGCCAACCCGTCGGTCGATGCCGCCGCGCTCACCTGGGACGACCTGCTGAAACCGGAGTTCAAGGGCAAGCTGCAGTACTCGACGCCCGGCCAGGCCGGTGACGGCACGGCGGTGCTCGTGCTGCTTCAGCAGTTGCGCGGCAAGCAGGGTGCGCTGGACTACCTGGCGGCGTTGCAGGCCAACAATGTCGGCCCGTCGTCGTCGACCGGCAAGCTGCAGGCCAAGGTCGACAAGGGTGAGCTGCTCATCGCCAACGGCGACGTGCAGATGAACCTGACCACGGTGAAGGAGAAGGGTTCGAAGTTCAACGTCTTCTTCCCCGCCGCCGACGGCAAGCGCTCCACCGTGGCGGTGCCGTACATGATGGGTCTTGCCAAGGGCGCGCCGCACAAGGACGACGCCACCGAGCTGATGCGTTTCCTGCTGGCGCCCGAGGCGCAGGCAGCGCTCGGACCCGAGGCGTTCGCGGTGTCGCCGCGGACCGATGTGCCCGCGCCCGCCGAGGGCGGTCCCGCCGCGGCGATGCGTGGTGTCAAGGTGGTCCCGGTCGACTGGAACACGGTGCTCACCGAGCTGGATGCCGATCTCGCGGCATACCAGAAGGCAACCGGCAGCTGAAATCCCCTGTAAAAGGAGTCGACAATGTCCGATGGTGACGTGCGCACGGGGTCCGTCGTTTCGGCCGGTGCCACCACGACGGAACCGGCGATCGTGTTCGACCGGGTCGGTGTCAGCTACGGCGGGGGCCCCAAGGCCGCTGTCGCGCTGGCCGACTTCAGCCTGCGCGTCGCCGTCGGCGAGACGGTGGCGTTGCTCGGCCCGAGTGGGTCGGGCAAGTCGACAGCGCTCAAGGCGCTGGCCGGATTCGTCCGTCCCACCGCGGGTTCGGTGCGGTTGGCCGGACGCGATGTCACCGCGTTGTCGCCCGCCAAGCGGGGGATCGGCGTGGTCGTGCAGTCGTATGCGCTGTTCCCACACATGAGCGTGCACAGCAATGTGGCGTTCGGGTTGAAATCGCAGCGAGTGCCGCGCGCCGAGATCGGGCCACGCGTCACCGAGGCCTTGGAGATGGTCGGCATGGGTGGCTATGCCGAGCGTCTGCCGAGGGAACTGTCTGGTGGTCAGCAGCAGCGGGTGGCGATCGCCCGTGCGCTGGCCATCCGGCCGAGGGTGTTGCTGCTCGACGAACCACTCGCCGCCCTCGACGCGCAGTTGCGGCACTCGATGCTCGGCGAACTGCAGGAGTTGCGGAAAGCGCTGCCCGACACGGCGATGCTGTACGTCACTCACGATCAGGCCGAGGCGCTCGCCCTGGCCGACCGGATCGCGGTGATGCGTGATTCCCGCCTCGTCGACATCGACACCGCCGAAAACCTCTGGCAGCGACCGCCTTCCGACTTCACCGCCGGATTCATCGGTGGGGCGAACCTGGTGCCGTGCACGGTGAAGCACGTCACCGGGGCGGCGGCGCTGGTCACCGCGGGCGCCTCGACGCTGCGGGCCCAGGCGCCGGTGCCCGGTGTCGGGCAGGACGAGTGGAAGCCGGACGACGCCGCGCTGCTGTGCGTGCGCCCGCACACCATTACCCTCGGCAAGACCTCGGATCGTGACGCGTTGCGTGCCACGGTGCGCAGCGCGGTCTGGCGTGGGGCGTCGACCCGGGTCGAGTTGGATGTCGACGGGTTGTCGTCCGCACTCGCCGCCGACGTGCCCGGACATTTCACCGCTGCGGTGGGTTCGGTAGTCGGGGTCGTCTTGCCCGATCCTGCCGGTGTCCTGATCGCGAACACGGTCGGGGCCGGTTCGCGCGACGAGGAGGACGCGCAGTGAAGTCGGTTGAATTCTGTGCGGCGGTGAGTGCGCCGGTCCTCGATCCACCCGCCGTTGTGAAGCCGAAATCCGCTGGTGCGCAGCGCTCGTGGGTGCCTGTCCTCTGGACGTTGCCGCCCGTACTCATCGTGCTCGGTGTCGCCGGTTATCCGATTCTGCGAGTTCTCACCGAGTCGACGCGCACACCGACCGGACGCGGCACCGAGGTGTGGTCGACGGTTCTCGGCTCGACGGCGTTCCGGGATGCGTTGTGGCGCACCATCTCCATCGCCGTGTGCTCGACACTCGGCTGCCTGGTGCTCGGCACGTTCCTGGCGATCGTGCTCGCGTTCGTGCCGTTTGCCGGGTCGGGGGTCGTCGGCCGACTCATCGACACCATCCTCACGCTGCCGTCGTTCCTCATCACCCTGGCCTTCACCTTCCTCTACGGCACGGCGGGGGCGGTGAACGCGCTGATCGCCGAATTGACCGGAGCGACAACGCCTGTGCTCGATTTCCTCACCACACCGCTGGGCGTGATCCTCGCCGAGATCACCTTCTTCACCCCGTTCGTGGTGCGACCCGTGCTCGCCGCGTTCGCGCAACTGCCGCGCGAACAGCTCGATGTGGCGGCCAGTCTCGGCGCCTCGCCGTGGCGGGTGCTGCGCCAGGTGGTGCTGCCCGAAGCGTGGCCCGCGCTGGCGGCGGGCGGCAGCCTGGTGTTGCTGCTGACGCTCAACGAGTTCGGCATCGTGCTGTTCACCGGTGCCAAAGGTGTCATCACCTTGCCCGCACTGATCTACACCCGCGGCATCGTCACCTTCGACCTGCCCGGCGCCGCTGTCCTCGCCACCGTGCAAGTGGTCCTGTCACTCAGCCTCTATGTCACCTACCGGCTCGTGTTCGCCCGGCTCATCGCCCGTCCGAAGGAGGACTGATCGTGCTCGTCTGGACTCCGCGCGGGAAACTGTTGGTCCTCACCATCTTCGGGCTCGTGGTGACGGTGGTCTTCGTCGCCCCGATCGCGACGGTCGTCCTCGCCGCGCTCGCGGGCAGCTGGACCGGCCCGCTCCCGGCGGACCTCGGTTTCGCCAATCTCGGCAGCGCTGTGAGCGGTGAACAGGCGGCGAGCCTGTCGGTGAGCCTGCAGACCGCTTTGATCTCGGGCGCGGTCGCCCTGATCGTCGGCACCTGGGCCGCCCTCGCTGCCCGTGAAGCCCCTACCTGGTTGCGCCGCCTCACCGACGCCGTGTTCCACCTGCCGGTCGCGGTGCCCTCGGTGGCCATCGGCCTCGGCGTCCTCATCGCCTTCAACGAACGTCCGCTGCTACTGGGCGGCACGAAGTGGATCGTCATCCTGGCCCACACCGTCCTGGTCCTCGCCTACGCCTTCAGCGCCATCTCCGCCGCCCTCGACCGCCTCGACCCCGCGTACCGCCAAGCGGCCGAATCCCTCGGCGCAGGCCCCCTGCGCGTCCTGACTCGGATCACCCTGCCCCTGCTGCTCCCCGCCCTCGGCGCCGCCGCGGGCCTCTCGATCGCCCTGTCCATGGGCGAACTGGGCGCCACCATCATGGTGTACCCCGCCACCTGGAAAACCCTGCCGGTCAGCATCTTCGCCCAGACCGACCGAGGAGAAGTCTTCGACGCCGCCGCCGCGACAACGATCCTCGTCACGGTGACGCTCGTGGTACTGGTCGTCCTCGGTCGGTTGCGCGGCCGCGCCGCCGTACGCTGAGCGGGGCGGCGACGGCGCTGCCTCGGTGGCCCCGGAGCTAGAGCAGTGCGGCGGCGTCTACCGCGGTGAGGCCGCCGTCGATGCGCAGGTCGTGGCCGTTGATGTAGGAAGCCTCGGCGGAGGCGAGGAAGGCGACGGCGGCGGCGATGTCGTCCACGGTGCCGACGCGGCCTGCGGGGGAGAGGGCCGCGACCCCCGCCTGGGCGGACTCGGAGAGTTCGGCGCGGAAGGCCGGTGTGTCGATGTAGCCGGGGCTCACCGAATTGACCCGAATTCGTCTCGGCGCCAATTCCGCTGCGAGCGTGCGCGTCAGATTGTGCACGGCCGCCTTGCTCGCCGAATACAACGCCGCACCCGGCACACCGCGGTGCAGGCCGAACGACGCGTTGATGACGATGGCACCGTGGTCGACCAGCACGGGGAGCGCCTTCTGAATCGTGAAGAACGCCCCTTTGAAGTTGCTGTCGATCACCTGCCCGAACAGCTGGTCGCCCACCTGCTCGATCGACTGGAACGACCCGATCCCCGCATTGGCGAACACCACATCGAGCCGCCCGAACCGCTCGGAGATCGTCCCCATCACAGCATCCAGGTCGTCGAGGTCAGCCATGTCCCCGGCGATCCCGACCGCTCGATCACCCAACTCCTCGACCGCCGCATCGAGCCGCCCCTTGTCCCGGCCGGTCACCACAACCCGCCCACCCTCCTCGATCAACCGCCGAGCGGCAGCCGACCCCATCCCACTGCTCCCCCCGGTAACCAGAGCGATCTTGCCGTCGAACCGAAAGCTGTTGTGCGTCATGCACTCACCCTGCGCCTCCGCTGAAAAGGTAAACAGTGCGCGTTTATCAGGGGTGTGCCACCACCACCCTGACGGCACAGAAACGGAGGATGCTCGGCGCGAGACTTGCGGAACGCGCCATCGCGATCGTCTCGCGTGAGACTCCGTGGGCTACCAGAGCTTCGTGCGCCTGCGCCCAGGTGAGGCTCCACATGCGGTAGACCGAGCGAAGGCCCGCCAGACTTCCCCGAATGCTCCTGGCATCTCACCGAGCACACCGAGCCCATCGCCTTCCTCGAGCACGAGCACCCCACCCGGTGCCAATGCCCGAGTCAATCTCTCCACCACGACTTGTCTTTCGGCGATGTGGAGCAGCACGACCCGGGTATGGACGAAATCGAAGAAGCCTGCGGGGAGAGGATCGGTGACGAGGTCCATCCGGACGGTTTCACCACCGAGGTCCGGCAAGTCGGTGAGATGACGCGGATCGGTGTCCACTGCCAGAACACGGCCACCGGGCAGCGCGACGGTGCACAGCCAGCGTGCGAAAGACCCACCACCAGCTCCGGCTTCGAGGCACCGCCAGCCGGCAGACACGCCGAGCTGTTGCGCCAGCGCGATACTCCCTGGGTCGTACGCCGCGCCGAGCAAGCTCAGACGTTCCTCGGCGAGACTCCAGTGGTTGGGCAGCGTGTAGTCCATCCTCGGACGCTAGGACCGTCGGCCTGAACGCCGAGGTGATTCGGCGACCCCCGGCCACGTGAGTGGTCGATGCCACAGTGCGCACAGGCGACGCCATTGCTGGTCTGGCTCAGGCGGATTCGGTGAGGTGCAGGTGGGGGAGGGTGGTCAGGCGGGCGTGGGTGGCCGTGCCCGGTTTCGGGTTGTAGAGGACCACGGACCAGTTCGGGTTGTCGGCGACGGTGAGGGTTGTCGCGTCGAAGAACAGTTCGCCGGCTTCGGGGTGGAGTAGGGCGTTGACTGCCTGCGCCGGGACTCCCACCTCGTGCCGGTCCCACAGTCGGGCGAATTCGGGTGACGATGCCACGAGTTCTTCTGCCACACGGTCGAATTGGTCGTCGTGCGGCGCGAGCGCCGCGTCGGCACGGTAGGCCGCGACAACACCCGGCGCCGCAGCGGCCCAGATCTCGGGCAGACCGCGATAGCGGGGGCTGGTGAAGAACGTGACGAGGCAGTTGTGTGACTCCCCGTCGTCGCAGCCGAAGATCCGACCGGCAAGAGTGTTGAACGCCAAGATGTTCCAGTAGCGGTCGCGCACCACGGCGGGCCCACGCTCCCACCCGTCGAGAAGCGCCCGGATTTCCGCGGTCACCTCCGTCCCCGATCCATTCGCAGGCGGCGGGTTGAGTCCGGCGAGCAAATACAGGTGCGCGCGTTCGGACTCGTTCATTCGCAGAACCCTCGCGACGGCATCGAGAACATCACCGGAGACCGAAATATCGCGCCCTTGCTCGAGCCACGTATACCAAGACACCCCGACCCCGGCCAGCATCGCCACTTCTTCCCGCCGCAGGCCCGGAGTCCGCCGCCGCCCCACCATCGGCAGCCCTACCTGAGCTGGACTGATCCGCTCCCGCCGCGACCGCAGGAAGTCACGCAATTGTTCACGCCGCTGAGCAGATGCCGCACTCACCATGAAGCCAAGGTATCAACGTGGTGAGGCACCTTCGAGTTCGAGCACGTCAGACGGTCGGTGATCGAACCATGGGCTGACAGCAGTCAGCCCGCCGCATCGCTCCGCTCCAGCGCTGCCGCCAGTTCGATGCGTGCGGTCTGGCCCTCATGTTGAGTCCGACGGCGGTGCAGGCGCAAATACGGAGTGCTCGCTGAGGCCGTCCCCGATGATTGGAATGTCGAGGAGGTCAGTGCCCTCGAACAAATAACAGCCGAGGAATTCGAAAATGTCTGGATGGTGGCTCGTGGAGCGATTGAGCTGCGCTTCCTGCGGATAGCTAGATCGGCCGTGACAGGCGGTGATCTGAACATCTCGGTAGTGGACGGGTAGCACAGTGGCGGTCCGTCAAGCCGCAGCGGTGGGGGAACGTCTGTCAAATGCCTACGCCCTCGAGGAAGGCCCTCGTGCCGACCGTCGTGTAGTCCATCGCATAGCTCCATAGAGCGTAGAGGCGGTCGTCGGAGCGAAAGTAAGTCTTCCCGAACCCGTTGTCGAGCACCTCGATCCAGTTCTGTTCCTGCCCATAGTGCGCGAACAGGTAGGCATTCCGCGCCGCGGCAGCCTCACCGGATTCCTCCGGGGTCTGATAAATGACCTCGTGCAACTGCCCGTGCCAATAGGTGAGGAGCATTCGGCCAGCGGGAATCCGGAAGCAGACAACCAGCGCGTCAGCTGTCCTCTCGTGCTCGCGCCACCACTCGACCTCACCAGGCTCGGTCAGCTCTTCGGTCAGAAGATCCATCAACGGCAAGCCATGCTTCATACCGATCACCGATCACGCTGGGCGAGTGTTACAGGAAGACTGTAGCGTCCAGGTTTTTGCGCCGGATCGACTGGCCGCGTTGGTCTTTCGCACTGTGCCTGCCGCACCGAAGAAATTGCCCGGGCAGTTCAACCGATCATCTGGCCTACCACCAGCCCTGGACCCAGGACTCGCACTACGGCATCCGCAATCGCCGGGCAAGGGTAGCGGCCTCCGCCGAGCTTGTAACCGACCGACACGAATGCTTGTACCGGGTGTGCAGGGCCGTCGTCCGGATCAGCGAGCGTATCGGCGAACAACGGCCGGTGTTGCGGGTGGGCGAGTGCGAAACAGGTCAACTGGATTCGACTGTCTTCCCATTGGAAATGGCTCTGGATCTCGTGATTGCTGAAGTCGAGCTGGTCGAAGACGATAGCGATGTCCTCTTGCCCGTACGGGGCGGCGGCGAGTGCGGTCGCGATATCCGCCGGGTTGCTTCCTGTAGCCAGCACCCGGCCCGACTCCTCGGGCTCACCCCACGGCGGCAATTGGTCCGCCTCCCATTCGATGCGTTCGGTTGCCCGCGCGCCGCCCACAGTCAGCGAACCGTCGCGGACACTCCATCGGATATCGCCGAGGATCCCGACACAGGGCAGTGCGGCATTGGCGGACAGTTCCCCCGCGACCAACGTCCAGGGCGCGCACGCCACACCGTGTCGAATCATGCCAGCTGACAGCTCGGCGAAGTCCGCCACCTGCGGCAGGTATGCCTCGTACGGGGCGAGGAATTGGTCCGTCCAGCTACCCATTCACAAGACCATGCCAGTCGCTGGGTTCCCGCGGAACTCGGCATTACAAGGTGCTCAGACCCACTCCCTGTAGCTATGTGGTTGAAGACCGATCCGCGGGCGCGATAGGTGACCTTGTAGTCGCTTTCCCGCAAGCGGACATTCTTGGGAGTACGTAATCAACATGTCGCCCCAGCCAGATGCGCACCCTGCGTAACTCACGTCGACTGAGCAGCGCAAAGAACAGTTCGGAATTTCTCGCTCAGCGACCACCGGAGCCGGTCAGCCGATCAGGGCTGGCGTACGGAGAGGCTGGCCGGTAACACGGTAGGCGGCATTACAGTGCGTCTGGCGCTTGAACCCGCGAGCAAGCGTCGGCGACAGCGGCGGTGTCCCAGTAGAACGGGCGAATCTCGCTGATCCGTCCAGCATCGACGGTGATCGTCTGCAAGATCGGGAAGTCGAGGTCGCGGCCGGTGCTGCGAGCGCGGGCTCGCACGTGTGTGAGAACAACGAGCGGACTCTCATCAGCCAGGAAGGTTTGCTCGGCCATCTCGAAGCGATCCCACACCTCACTCATCGCGAGGAAGAAGCGCTCCAAACCGTCGTGGCCGCGCCAGGTTCCGCCATAGGGAAGATTGTCGGCCTGGTACAGCACGACATCCGGTGCGAAGAATGGCGCCAGCAAGGAGAACGATGCCGAGCCGGGACCGCCGCTCGCGAGGTACGCCGCCTCGGCCACGTACATGTTTTGCAGGACGGACTTGGCTGTCGTTGCCGATGGAGTCATGACGGTCATGATGGTGCCGAGACCTTACCGTGTGCTGGCGGGAACCAGCCGTGGCGCTCGGTGCCCGTTTCGGTGCCGACGCCAGAAGTCCTCGACCTGTTGATTTTCCACGCGCCCGCCCTGGCCGGTTCGAAACGCGCGGGTCGCGGCATTACAGTGCGCGGCTGGTGATGCGAAGTCAGAGGTCGGCTGTATGGTCCGGTTCCTGTCTACGAGTATCAGTGTTTGTTTCATGGCCCGTGGTCTGGGTCCCGCTCAGGCGGATGCGGTGGCGGCGTTGTTCGGGCAAGTGGTGCGGGACGAGGGACTGCATTATGAGGTCGCGCTGGCGCGAAACAACAACGAAGACGGAACCGTCGACGTGGGAGTCAGCTCGCCGGAGCCGGTGAGCTTCAGCCGCTTCTATTCCTGGCGGGAGAGCTTCGAGGAGCGGTTGCAGGATCAGATAGCCGAGTTGGCGGCGGGTGCAACGGTGTCGTTCGAATGGGGCTTCCCCGATCAGGAAGCGGAGCAAGCCTCGGCTGCCGCTGCGGTGCCTGTCTCGGTGCCGGGGGACTGGGCGGAGTTCACCCCGCGGCTAGCGACGGTGTTGATCGGGATGCCCGAGGGCGCGGTCGTCACCTTGGCTGCTGGCGCGAATCAGTGCTTGCAGTTTCTGCAGGGATGGATCTGCTCTGTCGGTGGGTCGATGACTCCCGAGCAGGAGCGGTTGTTGGTGGCCGCAGGTTGGCATCCCCCCGTCGACAGCGCCGAATTGGCACTGCGAATTCCCGATCGGTAGGTCGGCCTGTGAGCAGACCGCGAGCCGTGCCACCGAGGTGATGCGAAATGTGCTGGGAATCAACTCGCCTTCGGAGTTGACCGTCGAGGTTTGGAACGATCAACTCGACGGCCGTAACCCCGAAGTGGCCGTCCTCGGTCTGAGCAGCCCTCCGATATGACAGCACCGGCCGGGCGCGTTGAGGCAGTGCACTCATCGGCGTTCAGGATGCTCAGACCGGCTCAGCGGTAGCGATGTGGTCGAAGACCGATTCGCGGGCGGAGAGAGAGATGATGTTGTCTCTCGTGCGGATTTGAGGAGTGCGTAACGAGCATCTCACCCCCGCCAGCATCGCGACCTCCTCGCGCCGCAACCCGGGCGTCCGCCGCCGCCCACCCACGGGCAACCCCACCTCACCGGGAGATATCCGCTCCCGCCGAGCCCGCAGAAACTCGCGCAATTGTTCTCGCCGCCGAACCGATGCCGCACCGACCATCACTCCAACGTAGTCACCTGCGCCGGTGCCGCGCTGACCGCGGAGCCGAGGTCGGACTGCGGGAGTGCGGTGTCATCTGAGGACGCGCACACACAACGTCGTTCTGCTGAAGGACGTCATCGGGCCGGTGTGATCGATGTGGATGACGGCGTCGGCGGTGGGAAAGTCCGGCTGGCATCCGAGGAACGAGGCGGTTCCCAAGACCTCGACCTGAGCTCTCGGATCGGTGCACGCGGCCGGTTGGAGGTCGGGGTTCGGGTCGTCGCCCCAGGTTTCGGACTTCGTGTTGTACACGCATTCCCCCGCCTTCGCGCTGCCCACCCACCACGCCGGTGGTGCCGAGGTCGTTGTCGGTCCGAGCGCCCATGCCGGAATGGGCTCTTTGGGTGGCGCGGGCAGCTGCGGATCGATACCGATCGTGATCGCCGAGATCACGAACGCCGTGACGGCGACCGGGACCGCGAAGCCGACGATCTGCCAGCGTCGATAGAGCGGTTTTCCCGGTGACATCGGCGGCCACGGATGATCCGCGGGTGCGTCGAGCGTACCGATCCTGATCCGGTGGTACAGATTCGCGAGCATCATGACCGGGTTGATCACCAACTAGTATTTGCCCCACCATCCGCGCCACAGACTGTCCGCAATGAGATCACGACAAGTGCTCACTCCACAGTCTCGGCAGAACGGACCGTCGACCTTGATGTTGTGCGACGCGAGGAGCATCCCGCGGTGCCCGCGTAGCGTGGCCCGCACAGCCGGAACCGCGCCGCAATGACGGCAGCGGATCGGCGGTTTGAGAAGTTGAAAACCGGTCGAGGGCAACGGGTCCCGATCTGAGAATGGCGAACTGGGTGTGCCGCGATGTGCACGGCCAGGCGATCCTAGCGTCACCTCTGTGTTGTCCGCGAGATCGAACCATGATCATCCGAGCGCTCGATCGACGGCGTCGCGAGAGGCGATTGCGCTGTGTGCCACGGAAGTATCGTCGCTGGAGGGGCAAGTTATGACATCGGAGAAGACCACCGACGGGGTCTACGCCGAATCGCCGGACAACAGCTGGCGATTCACCGACGGTGTGCTGCACACCGGAACCACGCGAGCAGTTGTTCCCGACGTCGATTGGTTCGAAAGGTGGACCTACGCCGAGTTTCTCGGCAACGACCAGCTCGTGCTCGCCTTGAATACCGGTCAGCCCTACGACGATTACGGTTCCCTCGGCAGCAGACAAGGATTTGTCATGGTGCTGCAACTGGACGCGCACCAGCGGTGGGAGCTTGTCGCCTTCGAGTGGGGGCTCAGCAGCCGTGACCACGATGAAGCTTTCGTGCCCGACGCGATCGTATGGCACCGGCGTGGAGTGCTGGCGTGGCTGTACAAGGGGAACCTCGAATGGCATGTCCGAAAGGCGGAGCAGGACGGGGCGATCCGCGTGGAACCGCTGTACCTCGGTGACCGCGACTTCGAGCTCGGTCTCACCGCGTATTCGGGTGAGCTGTACGACGTCGGGCATGAGATGTCGCTCGATGGCGGGCGGATACTCACTGTCGGTTGTGGTGAGGGAAACCGTCTGATCGACGTCGACGCGAAGGCGCAGTCCACCGACGGACACACCTGGACACCTATACATCATGTCCACCTCGAACAGCGCGTCCACGCCGATGAGTGAAGCGGGCGGCATCGGGTCCGGCAGGCCGATTTCAGTGGTGACCGATTCCACGCCGGACATGAAGGCGCTCGCCCTGTCTGGGGTCCATCCGGTGACGTAGAAGGTCAGGCGGAGCACGTCGGCGAAGGTGGCACCTGCTCCGGCCAGACCGACGGCGGTATTGCGGAAGGCTTGGGCGACCTGTCCGGCGAGGTCGCCCGGTGCGACGGGCGTTCCGTCGGCGAGACGGGCGACCTGCCCGCTGACGTGTACGCGCCGCGATCCGGTGCCCACAGCCACGTGGGGGTAGGGCGCGGGCTGCAGCATTCCGGCGGGGGTGAGGTGCTCTCGGCATGACCCTGCGGCGTCCCGGTCCGCCCCAGCGTATGGGCTTAGGCTGATGACGTGTCGGTGCTGCCTCTGATTTTCACCGCTGGCTGGGCCAGCGGGATCAACGCGTACGCGGTGGTGTTCCTGCTCGGCTTGTTCGGGCGGATCGGGTGGACCGACGACGTGCCCGCGGGCTTGGAGCGCACCGATGTGCTCGTCGCGGCGGGCGTGCTGTTCCTCATCGAAGCCGTGGCCGACAAGATCCCGTACCTGGATTCCTTCTGGGATGCGGTGCACACGGTCGTGCGTCCGGCCTCCGGTGCGGTGGTGTCGGCTCTGATCGCCGGACAAGACGATTCGCTGCCGACGCTGTTCGCCGCCGCCGTGGGCGGCACGACCGCGCTGGCCAGTCACATCGTCAAAGCTGGTACCCGGATGGCCATCAATACCTCACCGGAACCGGTCACCAATATCGCGATGAGTACCGCCGAGGACTTGAGCGTCGGCGGCATCATCACGCTCGCGGTGTTCTTTCCGGTCTTGGCGGCCGTCATCGCCGCGATCCTGCTGGCGATCGGGTTGTGGGTCGTGTACCTGTGCGCCAGCCGGATCCGCCGCTACCTGCGCCGGCGAAGAGAACGGCGCGAGACGCGGGCGGTCGACGGACTCGAGTAGGACCCCGCTGATCACCGCACCTGCGGCGCCACCTTCGAACCGAGCAGATCGATGGTGTGCAGCACCTTCTCCGGCGGTAGTGTGCCCACGCTGGTGTGCAGCATGAACCGGTCCAGGCCGAGGGTGTCGCGGACGTCGGCGATCTTGGCGCCCACGTAGTCGGGGGTGCCGACGAACAACGACCCGCTCTGGGAACGCAGCGCGTCGAACTGCTGGCGCGTCATCGGGCCCCAACCACGCTCGCGTCCGATCACCGACATCGCCATCGCGTACGGCTCGTAGAAATCGGCGACGGCCTGCTCGTCGGTGTCGGCGATGTACCCGTGCGCGTGCACCGCGACCGGCTGCTTCTCGTGCCCACCTTCGGCCAGCGCCCGGTGATACAGCTCCACCAGCGGCTTGAACCGCGCGGGCTGCCCCCCGATGATCGCGATCGCCAGCGGCAGGCCGAGCAGTCCGGCACGGATCACCGATTCGGGGCTACCGCCGACCGCGATCCACACCGGCAGCGGCCGGTCATCGGTGCGCGGGTAGACGGTGGCCTCGTGCAGCGGTGCGCGGAACCGGCCCGACCAGGTGACCGGCTCTTCCTCGCGCAGCCGAAGCAGCAGGCCGAGTTTCTCCTCGAAGAGCGCGTCGTAGTCGCCCAGGTCGTAACCGAACAGCGGGAAGGATTCGGTGAAAGACCCACGCCCGGCCATCAATTCGGCCCGCCCGTTCGACAGGCCGTCCAGTGTCGCGAAGTCCTGATACACGCGCACCGGGTCGTCGGAGCTGAGCACGGTCACCGCGCTGGTGAGCTGGATCCGTTCGGTGCGGGCAGCGGCCGCGGCCAGGACGACGGCGGGTGCGGAGGCGGCGAAATCCTGGCGGTGGTGCTCGCCGACGCCGTACACATCCAGACCGGCGGCCTCGGTGGCCACTGCCTCGTCGACCACCTGACGCAGCCGCTCGGCGGCCGTCGGCGCGGGCCGATCGCCCGTGGGGTACCGCTCGGCGAAGGTGGTGAGCCCCAGTTCCATGTGAACCTCGTTTCCAGGTCGCGTTCTGTTCCCAGTCCAAACGGACCGTGGTCCGATATCATTCCCGTTATGCTGGCCTCATGATCGAGGACCCCGCCGACGACCTGACGGTCACGCCACCGAAGCAGTGGGCGGTCGGTGTCCCCGCCGTGGCCAACGCGCTGAAGTACTCCCTGTCGCAGAGCACGCTGCCGCGCACCGCGCTCACCTTGCTGAACATCAATCAGACCGACGGTTTCGACTGTCCCGGTTGCGCGTGGCCGGAGCCGAAGCATCGGACCACCAACGAGTACTGCGAGAACGGCGCACGCCACATCGCCGACGAGTCGACCACACGTCGCGTCACCGCCGATTTCTTCCGCGAGCACCCGGTCGCCGAACTCGACACGATGTCGGACTACTGGCTCAACCAGCAGGGCCGCCTCACCGAACCGATGGTCAAACGACCCGGCGCCACCCATTACGAACCCATCGGCTGGGACGACGCCCTCGACCTCGTCGCCACCACCCTGCGCGGCCTCGACTCGCCGGACGAAGCCGTGTTCTACACCTCGGGCAGACTCGGCAACGAGGCCGCGTTCCTACTGCAACTGTTCGTGCGCGCCTACGGCACCAACAACCTGCCCGACTGCTCGAACATGTGCCACGAATCCAGCGGGTCGGCGCTCACCGAAACCCTCGGTGTCGGCAAGGGCAGCGTGTCGCTGGACGACATCTACCAGGCCGACCTGATCTTCGTCGTCGGCCAGAACCCCGGCACCAACCATCCGCGCATGCTCTCGGCGCTGGAGCAGACCAAACGCAACGGCGGCACGATCATCGCGGTCAACCCGCTGCCCGAGGCCGGACTCATCCGGTTCAAGAATCCGCAGAAGCCGCGCGGCGTGCTCGGGCGCGGCACCACCATCGCCGACCAGTTCCTCAAGATCCGCCCCGGCGGCGACCTCGCCCTGTTCCGCATGCTGAACCGGCTGCTGCTCGACGCCGAGGACGCCGCCCCCGGCACCGTGCTCGACCACGACTTCATCGCCGAGAACACGAGCGGTTTCGCGGAGTTCGCGGAGCAGGCGCGCGGAATCAGCTGGGACACCGCGCTCGCGGCCACCGGGCTCACCCGCGCGGAGATCGAGCAGGCGCACCAGCGCGTGCTGGCGAGCAAGAAGATCATCGTGTGCTGGGCGATGGGGCTCACCCAGCACAAACACGGCGTGCCGACCATCCGCGAGATCGTCGACTTCCTGTTGCTGCGCGGCAATATCGGCCGCCCCGGTGCGGGGGTGTGTCCGGTGCGCGGGCACAGCAACGTTCAGGGTGACCGCACGATGGGCATCTGGGAACGGCCGCCGCAGGCGTTCCTCGACGCGCTCGGCGCGGAGTTCGCCTTCACCCCACCCGCCGAGCACGGCTTGGATTCGGTCGGCGCCATCCGTGCCATGCGCGACGGGCAGGCGAAGGTATTCGTCGGTGTCGCAGGCAATTTCGTGCGCGCGACCCCCGACAGCGAGGTCACCGAGGCGGCATTGCGTCGCTGTGCGCTCACCGTGCAGATCTCCACCAAACTCAACCGCTCGCACACGGTGTGCGGCGACACCGCGCTGATCCTGCCGACGCTCGGCCGCAGCGACCGCGATATCCAGGCCACCGGCGAACAGTTCGTCACCGTCGAGGACTCGATGAGTGAGGTGCACGCCTCGCGCGGCCGCCTCGACCCGGCCTCACCGCATCTGCTCAGCGAGGTGGCCATCATCTCCCGGCTCGCGCGGCGCACACTGGTCGATTCGGCGATTCCGTGGGAGGAGTTCGTCGACGATTACGGCACCATCCGTGAGCGGATCTCGCGAGTGGTGCCCGGGTTCGAGAACTTCAACGAACGGGTGGCGCGACCGGGCGGGTTGCGGCTGGTCAACCCGGTCAACGAAGGTGTCTTCCGCACCGCGACGGGCAAAGCGCGGTTCACCCGCAACGAGGTGACCGCGCTCGATGTGCCACCGGGATATCTTGTGCTGCAATCACTCCGGTCCCACGACCAGTGGAACACCATCCCCTACGGCAACGACGACCGCTATCGCGGCATCCACAACGCGCGCCGGGTGGTCTTGGTCAACCCCGACGACCTCGCCGAACGCGGCCTGGCCGACGGCGACACCGTCGACATCGTCAGCGTGTGGCACGACGGCAGCGAACGGCGCGCCGAGCGGTTCGTCGTCGTCGCCTACCCGGCGAGCCGGGGTTCGGCAGCGGCCTACTACCCGGAGACCAACGTCCTGGTCCCCCTCGACAGCGTCGCCGACATCAGCAACACCCCGACCTCGAAGGGGATCGTCGTCCGCCTCGAACCCGTAGCGGCCGATCCCGACGTCGGCTAAGTACACTTCCGGTATGTCCGTGCGCACCCGTCAGCCACTCGTCCCCGGCACCCAATCGCCGATCCGGGATGTCCCGCGTTCCATCGAGCGCCCCGAATACGTGTGGAAACCGACGGTCAACGAGGGCAAAGAGCCGTGGGTGCAGACGGCCGAGACCATCGAGAAGATGCGGATCGCGGGCAAGATCGCCGCCCAGGCACTCGAGGAGGCGGGCAAGGCGGTGGCGCCCGGCGTCACCACCGACGAACTCGACCGCATCGCCCACGAATACATGTGCGACCACGGCGCCTACCCCTCCACCCTGGGCTACAAGGGCTTCCCCAAGTCCTGCTGCACCTCGCTCAACGAGGTGATCTGCCACGGCATCCCCGACTCCACCGTGATCGAGGACGGTGACATCGTCAATATCGACGTCACCGCCTACATCCACGGCGTGCACGGCGACACCAACAAGACCTACCTCGCCGGTGATGTCGACGAGGAGGTGCGCCTGCTGGTCGAGCGCACCGAGGAGGCGACCAACCGGGCCATCAAGGCGGTCAAGCCGGGCCGTGCGCTCAATGTCATCGGCCGTGTCATCGAGGCCTACGCCAACCGCTTCGGCTACGGCGTGGTCCGCGACTTCACCGGTCACGGTGTCGGCCCCACCTTCCACAGCGGCCTGGTGATCCTGCATTACGACCAGCCGAGCATCGACTCGGTCATCGAACCGGGCATGACCTTCACCATCGAGCCGATGATCAACCTCGGCGGCATCGACTACGACATCTGGGACGACGGCTGGACCGTGGTCACCAAGGACCGTAAGTGGACCGCGCAGTTCGAGCACACCCTGGTGGTCACCGAGACGGGCGCGGAAATCCTGACCCTGCCGTGAGCGGTGCGCTGCGCGGGGCACTGCTGATCGCCGGGACGACCTCCGACGCGGGCAAAAGCGTTGTGGTGGCGGGGATCTGCCGGATGCTGGCGCGGCGCGGGGTGCGGGTCGCGCCGTTCAAGGCGCAGAACATGTCGAACAATTCCGTCGTCACGCTCGACGGTGGGGAGATCGGGCGCGCCCAGGCTCTGCAGGCGCGCGCGTGTGGGCTCGAACCGAGTGTGCGGTTCAACCCCGTGCTGTTGAAGCCCGGCAGTGATCGCCGTTCCCAATTGGTGGTGCGTGGGAAGGCGATCGGAACAGTCGGTGCGCGAGACTATTTCACGCGTCGTCAGCAATTGCGTGAAGTGGTGGCGGACGAACTCGCCTCGCTGCGTGCGGAATTCGATGTGGTGATCTGTGAGGGCGCTGGATCTCCTGCCGAAATCAACCTGCGCGCGACCGATCTGGCGAACATGGGTCTGGCGCGTGCGGCGGATCTTCCGGTTCTCGTCGTCGGTGATATCGACCGGGGCGGAGTGCTCGCCCACCTGTTCGGCACCGTCGCCGTCCTGGAACCCGAAGACCAGCGACTCATCGCGGGGTTCGTCGTCAACAAATTCCGCGGCGATGTGACCCTGCTCCAGCCCGGCCTCGACCAGCTCACCGCCCTCACCGGCCGCCCCACCCTCGGCGTCCTGCCCTTCGCCGAGGACCTCTGGCTCGACGCCGAAGACTCCCTCGGCACCGTCGCCGGTACCCCCGTCGGCCGTCCCGCCCCACCCCACGGCACCGACTGGCTCACCGTCGCCGCCATCCGCCTGCCCCGCATCTCCAACTCCACCGACATCGAAGCCCTGGCCTGCGAACCCGGCGTCTCGGTCCACTGGGCCGACAGTCCCCACCAACTGACCACCGCCGACCTCGTGGTCGTCCCCGGTTCCAAGTCCACCGTCTCCGACCTGGAATGGTTGCGCGCCAAGGGAATCGACAAGGCACTGCGCACCCGTGCCGCCACCGGACGCCCCATCCTCGGCATCTGCGGCGGCTACCAAATGCTCGGCCGCCGCATCGTCGACGGAGTGGAATACGCGGGCGGAGGTCGCATTCCGTCGCCCACGGCTGCTGTTCCCGAGCGCGGCGCCGCCCCGGCAGGCTTGCCCGAGCGCGGTGTGGCTTCGGTGGGTGCGGCCGAGTTCGACGCTGCCCCGGGAGGTGCGCCTGCAGACGAGGGGATTCCGTCCGGGAGTCCCTGGGTGGGCGACGGCCTCGGGCTGTTCGACTTGGACATCGAGTTCGCGGAGCCGAAGATCGCACAGCAGGTAGCCGGGACCGCCGCAGGCATCCCTGTCCACGGCTACGAAATCCATCACGGCCGGGTGCGGCGTACCGGCGATCCTGCCTGGCTCAGCATCGGCGGTGCTCCGGAAGGCAGTGCACGAGAAGCGATCTGGGGCACGCACGTGCACGGCGTGCTCGAGTCCGACGAGTTCCGCCGCGCCTGGCTGACCGAAGTCGCCACTCGAGCGGGACGCACCGGCTTCACCGTCGCCCCCGACACGTCCGTCGCCGCCGTGCGGGAATCCCAGCTCGACCTACTCGCCGACCTGATCGAGAAGCACGTCGACATCCCCGCCCTGGAGGAACTGATAGCGCGCGGCGCGAACGGCCTCCCGATCATCCGAAGTGGAATCCTCGCCGTACCTGACGAGTAGGAGGGTTCACACCGTGGATTCGGCGGTGGTGTTGCCCGGTTTCGGTCGGCCACGGCCGAGCACGTATGCGGCGAAGCCGAACACGAGGGCCGGGGCGCCGAGTACGACGACGCCGAAGATCCAGATGTAGTCCTTGGCGGCGGTGGCAGGAGTGGTGTAGGCCCGGGTGTCTTTGCCGATATCGATGAGAACCATTCGAGCGTCGACTGTTTCGCCCGCGGTGACGTCGAAGAGTCGGACTCTGCGCCCGTCCTCGATGGTCGTTCCGACGCCCGCGTGGCCGCTGCTCATCCCCGAGGTGGAGCTTTCCTCGATTCGGACGGTGACGGTTTCACCGAAGCCGACGAGGTAGGCGGTGGCGTTGACCAGATAGACGACGCCCGTCAGTGCCCCTGCCCCGAAGACGACGGCGCCTGCCGCGCACAGCACAGCCTGAATGATCCTTTTCACATGCCCCCCATGATGTCGATAGAACTCGATGGCCATCCTATGGCGAGTGGCACGGCCGTGCCTCAGGTCGCGGGGCCGCGCGGGTGTGGGACCGATCTCGTCCTCACCGCAAAGGCGCTCCTCTTGTGACAGGTTTGGCAATTCGGTGGTTCCGGGCAGTGAAAGCCCAGTACACGGGCCTCGGCCGGGCGGAGCGCCGGAGCCGAACGGCAGGTGGTGTTCAGGGTGGGCGTGTACCGTAAACCGGCATGAAATCTCGGCAGATCACGGTCGGTGACCAGGCCTGGACAGTGCGGGTCGACGGGCCCTCCTCGCGGCACAATGTGCTGTTGCTTCCCGATGCGGACGACCCTGCTGACGTGTTCGACAAGGTGTGCGCGCGGCTGCACGAATCCGATCTGCAGACCGTCGTCGTGGAATCCGTCGCAGGGCTCGAGCCCGCGGGGGTGCACGCCATTCTCGACGAACTCGAACTGCCCTACGTGAACGTGGCCGGACGCGGTGCGGGGGCGGTGCTCGCGTGGCGGGTGTGCGCGGGCCGCTTCGGCCGGTTCATGAGTCTCGTCGTCGCCGACCACGGCCACCCCGCCGTGCCCGGCGCCGACGGCACGATCCCCGACCCGGCCTGTCCGCCCCTCGAACTCCCGGTGACGATGATGGTCACCAAGAGCCTGCCCCGCGCCACCGCCGACGCCTCCGGCCGCTTCGTCTACGGCGAATTCCGTGTGGTCCCTTTGGAAGTCGACAACATCGCCACCGAAGCGGGCCACGAACTCGCCACCGAGATCGTGTTGCGCACCAGCCTCTGGTGAACCGGGCTCAGGACTTGCGGTAGGCGGCGAGCCAGTCGAGCCAGCTGTCGGTCTCGGCGAACGCGACCGCGCGGACGGCCTCCGAGGACAGGAACACGTCGTGGCGGGCGCCGTCGATGGGAACGATGGTGGTGCGTTCGCCCAGGCAGCCGGCCCAGCGCTGGATCTGTTTGACGTCGAGCACGGCATCGGCCACGTCGACGGCGGCACTGTGCTGTCGCGCGAACTTGGTGACCCGCGAACGCAGGATCAGCGCGGGGACCCCGATGGTGAGCCCCTGCTGCAGCCGTGCCTGGCCCTGCCGGATCGCCCGCAACCAGCCCAGACGCACCGGTTCGCCGGTCAACGGCTTCCAGTCCAGGTTGTAGTCCCACTCGCCCGAGCGGGTGCGGTGCAGGCTGTCGCCGTAGGCGGTGCTCACACCCATGCCCGGGATCTGCGCGAACGCCCGGAACCGGCCGACGGCGTTGATGATGGGTGTGCCGACGGTGCGGTAGTACGACGGTCCCTGCAGGTCGAACCAGGGGCTGTTGAGCACCACACCAGCCACACCCGCCGCCGCACTGCCACCCGCGGCTTCGAGCCGGTCGAGCCACAGCGGCACGATGAGGCCACCGGTCGAATGCGCGACGACCAGCACATCGTTGCCGGTCTCCGCACGGGCGATCCGCAGCGCCTCGCTGAGTTCCGCGTCGTAGAGCGCCAGGTCGCTGACGTAGTGCGCGCTCTGCCCTTCGCGCCGCGAGCGGCCGCATTTGCGCAGGTCGAGCGCGTAGAAGCGGTGGCCGCGTGCGGCGAAATGCTCGGCCAGGTGCTCCTGGAAGAAGTAGTCGGTGAAGCCGTGCACGTAGAGCACGGTCGGCTCGTGTGCCGGGGCGGTGGCGTCGGGCAGGTAGCGAACCAGGGTGGCGACGATCTCGCCCTCGCCGTCGGGGTCGGTGCCGAGCGGCAGGGTTCGCTGCTGGTACGCCGTGCCGAGGATGTCGGCCTGCCACTGCTCGTCGGTCCGGTCGGCGATCCCTTGCGTTTCGTTCGTCACACACGCCAATCTATCGCGGGGTCACGGCGACGTGCAGGGTTGGTTTACATCACATTCGGCAGGTCGGGTGCAGTGAGGCGATCTGCTGAGGTGCACAATTGAGTTCAGGTGAACGACGGGTAACCTACCCCCGGCGATTCACTGCGAGTCGCATCAACACTGCCAAGCGCCCGCGCCAAGCGAACTCACCCGCCGGTGGTTAGCTGAGAAGGACAAGGAAGTCGATCTACCCGTGCCGAACGCTGCGAAGATTGAAAAGACCGATGTAGTTCTCATCGGCGCAGGCATCATGAGTGCCACGCTGGGCGCGCTGCTGCGGCAGCTGCAGCCGGACTGGACGGTTTCGGTGTTCGAACGGCTCGACGCCGCCGCCGCCGAGAGCAGCGACCCGTGGAACAACGCGGGTACCGGTCACTCGGCGCTGTGCGAGCTGAACTACAGCCCGCAGAACGCCGACGGCTCGGTCGATGTCAGCAAGGCGATCGACATCAACGAACGCTTCCAGGTCTCGCGCCAGTTCTGGGCGTCGGCGGTCGACGCGGGCGTTCTCGGTGACCCGTCGCGCTTCATCAACCCCATTCCGCACGTCAGCTTCGTGCACGGTGCCGACAACGTCGAGTACCTGCGTAAGCGCTACGAGGCGCTGGCGCCGCACCCGCTGTTCCGCGGCATGGAGTTCATCGACAGCCCCGACGAGTTCGCCGCGCGGCTGCCGCTGATGGCCAAGGGCCGTGACTTCTCCGACCCCATCGCGCTGAACTGGACCGACGGCGGCACCGATATCGACTTCGGCGCGCTCACCAAGCAGCTGCTGGCCTACGTCGGCTACTCCGGCGGCGAGATCGCCTTCGGCACCGAGGTCCGCGACCTCGACAAGCAGTCCGACGGCTCCTGGAATGTCACCGTGCGCAATCTGCGCACCTACCGGTCGCGCACGCTCAACGCGAAGTTCGTGTTCGTCGGCGCCGGTGGTGGCGCGCTGCCGCTGCTGCAGAAGTCGGGCATCAAGGAGGCCAAGGGCTTCGGCGGGTTCCCGATCAGCGGCCAGTTCCTGCGCTCGACCAACCCCGACCTGATCGCCGCGCACGAGGCCAAGGTGTACGGCAAGGCCGCCGTCGGCGCGCCGCCGATGTCGGTGCCGCACTTGGACACTCGCGTCATCAACGGCAAGAAGGGCCTGCTGTTCGGCCCCTACGCGGGCTGGACTCCCAAGTTCCTCAAGGACGGCTCCAACGCCGACCTGTTCAAGTCGATCAAGCCGAACAACATCGGTTCGCTCGTCGGCGTCGGTCTCACCGAGATGGGTCTCACCAAGTACCTGATCAGCGAGCTGTTGAAGTCGCAGAACGGCAAGGTGGGTGTGCTCGAGGAGTTCCTGCCGCGGGCCGACGGCCGCGACTGGGAGCTCATCACCGCCGGTCAGCGCGTGCAGGTGATCCGGCGCAAGGGTGCCGGTGGCGTGCTCGAGTTCGGTACCGCGGTCATCTCCGCCCAGGACGGCAGCATCGCCGGTCTGCTCGGTGCCTCGCCCGGCGCGTCGACCTGTGTCACCGCCATGCTCGATGTGATGCAGCGTTGCTTCCCGCGTGAATACGCCGAGTGGACCCCGCAGTTGCAGCAGATGATCCCCTCGCTCGGCCAGAAGCTGTCGGAGAACCAGGCCCTGTTCCAGGAAGTGTGGGACTGGACCAACAAGACGCTCAAGCTCGACGAGGTCAGCGCCACCACCCAGGAAGACGCGCTCGGCTTCGCCCAGGTGCGCTAGCCCGCCGTGCCGGTCGTGCTGAAACGGTCGTGGGCGGCGGACCTCGATTCCGCCACCCTGTACCGGCTGCTGACGTTGCGCGTCGCCGTGTTCGTCGTGGAGCAGGAATGCGCCTACCCCGAACTGGACGGGCGTGACCTGCTGCCCGGCACCCGGCACCTGTGGATCGATGACGACGGCGAGATCGCCGCGACGCTGCGCCTGCTCGAGGAACCGGACGGGTTCCGCATCGGCCGGGTCTGCGTCGCGGCGGATGCGCGCAAGCGCGGCTACACGACCCGGCTGATGCAGGCCGCGCTGGCCGAAACCGGTTCGGCGACAGTGCGATTGGATGCCCAATCGCATCTGGTCGACATGTACGCCAAGTTCGGCTTCACCGTCGACGGGCCGGAATACGACGACGACGGCATCATGCACGTGCCGATGCGTCGCGGCTGATCCTCCCGCAGTCGCGCGCGAGGCCAGGCGGTCGAGCCAACCGCGACACGAACCGGATCTCATCTGGCGCCGACTCGCCGACCATCAGGTGGCCGGGCGGCGACGTTCCCGATTTGCGCCGCCGGGTGCGTTCTGTGGCTTGTTCGCGAACAGTGTGTTGGCTCATGCCGCTGGCGGCGGCGGGCACGGTGCCGTTCTTCGTCGTATTCCGGTCCGTCGGGAGACGCGCGCGCCACTAGGGCGGGGCGCCGCTCGTCGGGCAGTGATGCCCGGGGATCAGGGGCGAACGGGCCGCGCATACAGTGGGGGCGTGCCTGGTTTTGCTGATGTTGCCGCTGGTCCGCACACCGCTGCGCGGGGAGTGGGTGAGGCGGGGTTCCCGTTCTCCGCTGTGGTGGGGCAGGAGCGGTTGCAGCTGGCGTTGATCTTGTCGGCGGTGCACCCGGGAATCGGCGGGGTGCTGGTGCGTGGCGAGAAGGGCACCGCGAAGTCGACTGTGGTGCGTGCGCTGGCGCAGTTGCTGCCGCCGGTGGTCGACGAGACCGGTGCGCGACCGGCCCGGCTGGTCGAGTTGCCGGTCGGCGCCACCGAGGACCGGGTGGTCGGTTCGCTGGATCTCGAGCGGGTGCTGCGCGACGGAGAGCAGGCGTTCCGTCCCGGCCTGCTGGCCGCGGCCCATCACGGCGTGCTCTACGTCGACGAAGTGAATCTGCTGCACGACCACCTGGTCGACGTGCTGCTCGATGCCGCCGCCATGGGCCGCGTGCACGTGGAACGCGACGGGGTGTCGCATTCGCATCCGGCGCGGTTCGTGCTCGTCGGCACCATGAATCCCGAAGAGGGAGAACTGCGCCCGCAGTTGCTCGACCGGTTCGGCCTCACCGTCGACGTGGCGGCCTCGCGTGACGTGTCGACCCGGATGGCCGTCGTGCGCCGCCGCCTCGACTACGAAGCCGATCCCGCCGCCTTCGCCGCCCGCTACTCCGGCGCCGATCAGGTTGTCGCCGAACGCATTCTGACCGCTCGCGACCGGCTGCCCGATGTGGTGCTCGACAATGCCGAGTTGCGCCGGATCGCGGCGCTGTGTGCGGCGTTCGATGTCGACGGGATGCGGGCGGACCTGGTCGTCGCCCGGACCGCGGCCGCGCATGCCGCCTGGCGTGGCCGCGACCGGGTCACCGAGGACGATGTGCGGATCGCCGCCGAGCTGGCCCTGCCGCATCGGCGGCGGCGCGATCCGTTCGACGAGCCGGGGATCAGTGAGCAACAGCTCGACGAGGCGATGCGGGCGGCGGCCGATGAGGTCGAAAACGCCCCCGACGACGACGAATTCGACGATTCGTTCGGGTCGGCCGATGACCGGGCGCCCGACGGGCGGAACGCGGACGGCCGCAACGACGAGCAGGCCGTCGATGATCGCGCGAGTGGCGAGTCGGGTGCTGATCCGGACGGCCCCATCGGCGACAGGTCCGAGGATCGGCTCGGAAGTGACAACGACCCGCGCGAGGACGGCCCTGACGACAGCGACGGGCCGGATGACGACGGCCCGGACGGTGGGCCGGGTGGCCCGAACGACAGTGGTCCGGACGGCGGGCCCGGTGGTGGCCCGAATGGCAACCGCCCGAACGATACCGGTTCGAACAACAGCGACCCCGGCGACAAAGGTTCTCGGCCGACCGCTGAAAGCCTTTCCGGCACACCAGGTTCCACTTCCAAGCCTGCCCCCCGCTGGGAAGTCCCCGGCATCGGTGAAGGCGCCCCCGGCCGCCGCTCCCGCGCCCAGACCCGCACCGGTCGCATGGTTCGCCCCCACACCGACACCTCCACCGGCCTGCACCTGCTCGGCACCGTCTTCGCCGCCGCACCGAAACAGGTCGAGCGCGGCCGCTTCGCCGGACCGCTCGCCCTGGCGATCGAAGACCTGCGTGGCGCGTATCGCGAAGGGCGCGAAGGCAATCTGGTCGTCTTCGTCGTCGACACCTCCGGTTCGATGGCCGCCCGCGACCGGCTCACCGCCGTCACCGGCGCCGTCGTCACCCTGCTGCGCGACGCCTACCAGCGCCGCGACAAAGTGGCGGTGATCAGCGTGCGCGGCAGCGAGGCCGAGCTGGTCCTGCCGCCGACCTCCTCGGTCGACATCGCCGTGCGCCGCCTGGCCGGTCTGCGCACCGGCGGCAAGACACCTCTCGCGGCCGGTTTGCTGAAGGCCCGCGAGGTGATCGCCCGCGAACACGTGCGCGACCCGCGCCGCCGCCCGATGCTCGTGCTGCTCACCGACGGCCGCGCCACCGGCGGCACCGACCCCCTCCCGCGTGCCCGCACCGCCGCCCGCCTCCTCGCGGGCGAAGGCCACACCACCATGGTCATCGACTGCGAAGGCGGCATGATCCGCCTCGGCCTCGCCGCCGAACTGGCCCGCGACCTGCGCGCCCGCTACCTGCGCCTCGACGAGCTCACCGGTGAATCCGTCGCCGACGTCGTCCGCGCGTCCGGCCACCCAACGAACCGCGCGGCCTGAGCATCAGCCGAGCGTGAAAGAAGGAGATTGCTGTGCCCAAGGGTGTTCCCGAGGTCGTCCCCGCGGACGGACTGACCACGCGGCAGCGGCGTAATCAGCCCGTGCTCGCCGTGCACACCGGGCCGGGCAAGGGGAAGTCGACGGCCGCGTTCGGGATGGCGTTGCGGGCCTGGAATCAGGGTTTCGACGTTGCCGTGTTCCAGTTCGTGAAGAGCGCGAAGTGGAAGGTCGGCGAGGAAGCGGCGTTTCGAACCCTCGGCACCCTGCACGAGGAGACCGGCGCGGGCGGCGCGGTGGAGTGGCACAAGATGGGGGAGGGGTGGTCGTGGACCCGCAAGCACGGGACCGAGGAAGACCACGCCGCCGCCGCCCTCGCGGGCTGGCAGGAGATCGCCCGGCGGCTCGCCGCCGAGCAGCACCGCTTCTACGTGCTCGACGAGTTCACCTACCCACTCAAGTGGGGCTGGGTCGATATCGACGAGGTCGTCGAGACACTCACCAACCGGCCGGGTAACCAGCACGTTGTCATCACCGGACGCGACGCACCGCAGGCGCTCGTCGACGCCGCCGACCTGGTCACCGAGATGACCAAGGTGAAGCACCCGATGGACGCGGGCCGCAAGGGTCAGCGCGGTATCGAATGGTGACTGGCTCGACAGCCGTGCGGAATCCGATGGGTATCGCCCAGGCGGCCGTGATGGATCGAACGGCGAGTGGCCCGTTAGTTGTGCGGAAGTGCCGGCTGTGAGCGCCCCGGCGATCGTGATCGCGGCGCCCGCGTCGGGTAGCGGTAAGACGACGCTGGCCACCGGGCTCATCGGCGCGTTGCGGCGGGCTGGGCACCAGGTGGCGCCGTTCAAGGTCGGCCCCGATTACATCGATCCCGGATATCACGGGCTCGCCGCCGGGCGCCCCGGCCGGAACCTCGATCCTGTTCTGGTCGGCGAGGATCGGGTGGTCCCGCTGTACCGGCACGGTGCCCACGGGTGCGATATCGCGGTGGTCGAGGGCGTGATGGGCTTGTTCGACGGTCGCATCGACGAGCATCGGGCGGATGCGGTGGCAGAGGGTTCCACTGCGCAGGTCGCGGGCCTGCTCGGCGCACCAGTCGTGCTGGTCGTCGACGCGCGGGGGCATTCGCAAAGCCTGGCCGCTCTGCTCCACGGCTTCGCCACCTTCGACTCCTCGGTGCGCCTGGGTGGGGTGATCCTCAACCGCGTCGGCAGCGAACGTCACGAACAGGTCCTGCGCTCGGCGTGTGACCGCGTGGGCATCCCCGTCCTCGGCGTGCTGCCCCGGATGACCGAATTGGAAGTCCCCTCACGCCATCTCGGCCTCATCCCCGCCGTCGAACACGGCACCGCCGCCACCCGCGCGGTCGACGCGATGACCACCCTGGTCGCCGCCCACGTCGACCTCCCGGCGATCGTCGCCCTGGCCGGTGGATCGGTGTGGGGCGCCGCCTGGGATCCGCTGACCGAACTGGCCGCAGCCACCTTGTCCGGCCGAGCGTTGCACTCGTCGACCGACCCCGGAGTGTCAGCAGGGATGGCCCAGCTCGCGCACGTCGCGGATCGGCCGGTCGAACCGGCGCCGCCTGTTGGAACCGGGCTGAGCACCACGATCACCGACGCGACCGCCGGCGAGCGCCCCGCCCGGAACGGGGGGCCCGTTATCGCGATGGCCGGCGGCGCTGCCTTCACATTCGGCTACGCCGAGCATCGGGAGCTGCTCCTGGCAGCGGGTGCACAGGTCGTGGTCTTCGATCCGCTGACCGACGAATTGCCCGAGGGCACAGCGGGTCTGGTGCTTCCCGGTGGCTTCCCGGAGGAACACGCCGCGCAGCTGTCGGCGAACGTACGCCTGCGCAGCGCGATCGCCGACGGCGCCACCCACGGCCTCCCGATCCACGCGGAGTGCGCCGGACTGCTCTACCTCACCCGCTCCCTCGACGGACACCCCATGGCGGGAGTGATCGACGCCGACGCCGAATTCGGCCCCCGCCTCACCCTCGGCTACCGCGACGCCGTCGCCCTGCACGACTCTGTGCTGTGGCAGGCGGGCGCCCGAGTACGCGGTCACGAATTCCACCGCACCCGGCTTATTCGTACAGAGGTGGCGAATGCCGCTTGGGGTTGGCGTACAACAGGTCCCGTCTCCGAGGGGGCTGTGACGGGCCAGCTCCATGCCTCCTATTTGCACACCCACCCCGCGGGCAACCCTGACGCGATCGGCCGGTTCGTCCATGCTGCGCAGAGATTCGCCCTGGCAGACCATGGCAGCAGATAGTCGGTCTCGCTCTATGCCCGCCGCGATGGAATGCTGTTCCGGTGTCGGCGGCCGATTCGTGGATGCCCGCAGATCCGCCGACCAGGCCGCCACAGTGGGATCGGCCTTCGGCGGCACGTCGCGTCCGGTGGCGGGCGAAGTTCACCGGATCGGCGCCGCATCGATCATGCTCCACCGCAGGGGGTTCGTATCCTGATGGCGGCCTGCTGATGACGGGAAGTGCGGAACAACCCGATGGCGAGGGTGTTGAACGAGCTGTCGTGGTCGGCATCGGCGTGCGGCCTGGTACCGCGGCGGACCGCATCGTGAGAGCCGTCGAAGGGGTTGTCGGCCGTCGCCGAATCACTGGCCTGGCGACACTCGACATCCGTGCAGCCGAACCAGGCGTACGGGTCGCCGCCGCCACACTCGGCGCCACGCTCCTCGGCTTCACTGCCGAACAATTGGCCACCGTGAAGGTCGCGCACAGCTCGCCACGCACTGTCGCCGCAGTCGGTACGCCCTCCGTCGCGGAGGCCGCGGCATCGCTTGCCGGAAGCGGCGAATTCATATGCGCCCGAACAATTGTCGACAGAATCGTCGTGGCAGTGGCGTACGCCGAGCCGAATTAATTCACTGGGCAAGTTCGGCCGCGCACAGTAACGTCTGGTCCAGCAGTCGTACGGCGGGCCGGCACTGATCGGTTACCTCTGGACCAAGCGGTCGCAGGTTCGAATCCTGCCCGCCACCGCGAGGTGGCGGTAGCTCAGTCTGGTAGAGCTCTCGGCGCGTCCGGTCGGGACACACACGCCCGCCGTGCGATTGCGACGGAGTAGGGCGGGCCGGATTCGGTCGGTTATCTGGTGACCTCGTAAGTCGAGCGGGTTCGAACCCCGCGGCGGAAAGCAATTTCCGTCTCCGGTCGAAAACACCACGCCTGCCCCATTCCGCGTACACGCCCCGTCGGGTCCGGGGCCGAATATCAACGCCAACGTGCGTATCGGAGGGGAACAATGAATATTCTGTCGCGGTTCAACCGTCGCAGCACACCGCAGTCCGCACCGGCCGACAATCGTCAGGTCGTGAACAACGCCGACGGCTACGTTTTCGACATCACGCCGCAGGCCCGGGTGCGCCGCTTCCTCACGCTCGGCACCGAATCGGGAACCTACTACGTGAGCCCCGCGGCGCTCACTGTCGACAACGCCGAGTTCGTCGTCGAGTACGCGGCCGAGCACACCGCCGACCTGGTGCGCGAGATCGTGGAGATCTCCACCTCCGGTCGCGCGCCGCGACAGAATCCCGCGCTGTTCGCGCTGGCCGCCGCCGCATCGGTCGGTGATGTCGACGGGCGTCGTGCCGCGCTGGCCGCGTTGCCGCAGGTCGCGCGCACCGGTACCCACCTGTTCCTGTTCGCCGGATACATCGAGCAGTTCCGTGGTTGGGGTCGCGGGCTGCGGCGGGCGGTCGCGAACTGGTACCTGGACAAGCCGGTCGACGCGCTCGCCTTCCAGGCGGTCAAGTACCGGCAGCGTGAAGGCTGGACGCACCGCGACCTGCTTCGCCTGTCGCACCCGGCGGCTACCGACGACGAACGGCGCAGGCTGTTCGACTGGATCTGCGGTCGCGCACCAGAACTCGACGGTCTCGCGGTCGTCGACGGCTTCCAGCGGGCGCAGACCGCACCGCTCGATCAGGTGCCCGCGCTGATTCGCGAGTACCGGCTCGGCTGGGAGATGCTGCCCGATGCCGCGCTGAACACGCCCGAGGTGTGGGAGGCGCTGCTGGACAACGGGATTCCGCAGACGGCGCTGCTGCGTCAGCTTCCGCGTCTTACCCGGCTCGGTCTGCTGGACCCGCTCGGCGCACGCACCGCCGCGGTCTGTGCCCAGCTCACCGATCCGGCGCGGCTGCGCGCGGCCCTGGTGCACCCGGTGTCGGTGCTGATCGCGTTGCGCACCTACGCTTCCGGGCGATCGGCGCGTGGCGCGGGGAGCTGGACGCCTTCGGCTCCGGTCGTCGACGCGCTCGACTCCGCGTTCTACGCGGCCTTCGAGCTGGTGAACCCGACCGGTCTGCGGCATCTGCTCGCACTCGACGTGTCCGGCTCGATGACCGCGCAGATCGGCGGTCTGCCGCTGTCGGCACGCGAGGCTTCGGCCGCGCTCGCCCTGGTCACCGCCCGCACCGAACCCCGGCACCAGATCGTCGGGTTCACCGGTGGCGGGAAGGGCTGGTCGGGGTCGAACGCGCTGTCGGAGCTGGCGGTCTCACCGCGTCAGCGCCTGGACGACGCCGTACGCGCGGTGTCGGGACTGCCGTTCGGCGGAACCGACTGCGCGCTGCCGATCCTGCACGCGCTGGACAAGGGCATCGAGGTCGACGTGTTCTCGGTTTTCACCGACAACGAAACATGGGCGGGTTCGGTGCACCCGCACCAGGCGCTGGCTCGCTACCGCCGCGAGGTGAACCCGCGAGCCAAGCTGGTGGTGGTCGGCATGACCGCGACGAACTTCAGCATCGCCGATCCCGACGACGCGGGCATGCTCGATGTCGCCGGTTTCGACGCCGCCGTGCCGTCGCTGCTTGCCGACTTCGCCACGGCCGCATAGAAATTCACACAGAGCAGAAACGGAGCCGCCGCGACCTCGTTGTCGCGGCGGCGCCTTTTCTTCTCGCACGGAAGTTCCTCACCCTCAGAGGGCGACCGAGGACCAATCGGCGAAACCGGTGGGGTCGTGGCGGCCCATGGAGGCGTGTTCGAACAGGCCCCAGCCCTCGGCGTCGCCACAGCGGGCGTGGCCGATGTGGTCGATCACGCCGTAGGGGACGCGGGCTCGGATGCCGGGGTCGGTGAGGTCGTAGGTGCTCGACAGCGACCAGTTCTCGCCCATCCAGCGGCCGTGGGTCCAGTCGGGGTCGGCGCCGTACCCGCAGCCCACGTGCAGGGCGATGCCGGGACGGGACTCGATCTCGACTTCGAGAGGCTTGCCGTCGGGGGTCGTCATGTCCAGGCGAACCGAGCGAGGGTGGCGGGTGCCCGGCTCGTAGACCCAGGTCATGCGCGGCCAGCCGAGTTGTTCCTTGCGGCCGTCGTTCCAGATGCGCACCGCGTTGTTGAGGGTGCGGGTGCCGTCGGGTTCCTCCTGCACGATCACCACGATGGCGAAATCGGGGAACCGCAGCGGCGCGTACAACCACCAGAAACCACCCATACCCGTCGGCCTGCCCGCCGGGTCGGGTTCACCGGAGGGGCGGATGCCCCAGGAGCGGTCGCGGCTGCCGGTCCACGCCGCCGGGTCGACGGTGTAGTCGCGCCCGTGCACCGCCAGAGTGCCTTCCCACGAACCCAATTGGGCGAAACGTGACGCCTCGATGATGGGCCGGGTGCCCGACAGGATCAGGTGCGGTTGTTCCTGCACCGCCGGTTGCGCACCGGTCCAGGTGAGGTCGAAACCGAGATCGTCGTGCTCGCACACCACCCGCAGCTTTTGCAGCGGCTCGAGCACCTCGATGCGGTAACCACCGACGCTCGTGTGCAGATCACGCGAGGTGAGCGCGTCGGAGAACCGCACGCTGTGCTGCGTGTCGCCTCGGCGCGCGCACGCGAACGCGTCGACGACCCCCAGGTTCGGGTACACGCCGAAACCGGTGATCAGCATGGTGTCACCGGCGGGGTCGAAGGCGTTGAAGTAGTAGCGGTCGTAGAAATTCCGGTCGCTGGTCGCCACCCGGGCCAGCGACAGCGGTGTCTGATGGACCGGGTACTCGTCCAGGGGGACGGGCATGATCGCGTTCATCGTCAGTCCCATTCGTAGGTGCCGTCGAGCAGCGCTTCGAGTCCGCGCCGGTGCATGATGTAGTCGTCGCGCTCGTCGGGCACGACGTCCTCGCCGAAATGGATCATCCGCCGCTTGATCCGCGCCATCACGATGGCGTGGCGCAGGGCCGCGTACACGATGTAGAAGTCCAGGTCGGTGACAGTGTGGCCGGTCAGTTTCTCGTACTCGGCGACCACGTCGTCGCGGCGCAGGAAGTCGGCCAGGCCCGGCTGGTCGAACTTGGTCGCGATGTCCTGGAAGAACCGGTGGATGAAGATCAGCCAGCCCAGGTCGAGCTCGCGGGGGCCGAGGGTGGCCATCTCCCAGTCCAACACGGCGGCCGGGGTGAAGCCGTCGAACAGGATGTTGCCGGGGCGCGCGTCACCCCAGTTGAGCACCTCGGTGCCGGTCTCGGCGGGCCAGTTGGCCTCCAGCCAGTCGAATGCCCGCTCGATCAGCGGGATCTCGACACCGTCGTCGGCCAGCGCCCACCGGTACCAGGCGCGCTGCGCCTCGAAATGCCTGCGCAGCGCGGACCCTTCGCCGTCGAGCGCCGGAAAGCGCTGTGCCGCTTCGTCGATCGCGTGCACCTGGGCGATCACCTTGACGGTCTCGGCGGTGATGCCCGCTCGCTCGGCGGGGGTGGCGTCGAACACCCAGCCGAAGAACACGTACGGCGGATTGTCGGCGACTACCTGGCCCTCGACTTTGTCCATAACGAAAAACGGTGTGCCGAACAGTGATTCGTCGGTCTCGAGCCACCGCAGGGCGGGCACGGGAACCTCCGACACCGCCGCGACACCCGACATCACCTGGTACTGCAACGGCAGGTCATAGGACTGGAACACCGGAAACGACGAGTCCTCGGGCGCCATCCGCGCGACGAACGAACCGCTCCCGGCGACCCCGTTCACCGACCATTCGGCATCGAACAGAACCGTGGTGCTCGACATACCGCCGGTGGCGGGCTTGCTGAGATTGCCGATCCTCGGCGGTGCGTCGGCGCCGACCTTGCCCGACAGCCACCCCGAAAGCCGCTCGCCGAATGCGTCGAGATCGAGCTCGGTGACGGTCAGCGACTGCTGCGCGGTGTGGTCCGTGTCGTCGGACATACGTGGGGTCCCCTGTCGGCGTGGTGAAACGTGTTCCGTACCGGCGTACCGGAAGACCGGCCGGAATGTAAGGCGGGCGTCGGTGAGCGGGATTCAGGGTTGACACCTCCAAGATCGGGGTTTCCCCCGATGCGCGCGCGAGTCGTCGTCGGTGAAGCTTGCCGGACAGCCGTTTTCGATAGGGAGGTACGTAGTGACCGCAGTCGTCGCGGAGCGCGCAGTCGAGGAGCCGGTGCGTGCACCGGAGCCCAGGTGGCACCCGCTCACCCTGATCGCGTTCCGGTTCTGCGTCGCCTACTTCGGCCTGTTCTGCCTGTGGATGGCACAGATCACCTACGTTTTTCTCGGCGTGATCGCCCTGCGGATCCCCGAGGACGCCATCGCCTGGCAGCTGATCGCCCTGGCGCCGGTGAGCGGCTGGATCGGCGAGCACGTGTTCGGGGTGGCCGCCGAACTCGAGATGAACGGCAGCGGTGACCAAGCCGCCATCTGGATCCAGTGCGGGCTGGTGCTGGTCCTGGCCCTCCTCGTCACCGTGGTGTGGTCGATTCTCCACCGCCGCAGGCGCGCCTACCCCCGGATGTGGAGCTGGTTCCTCACCGCGCTCCGACTGGCCGTCGGCGGGCAGATGCTGTTCTACGGGTTCGCCAAACTGATCCCGACCCAGATGCCCGAACCCGCCCTGAACACCCTGCTCACCCGGGTGGGCGACCTGACCCCGATGGCGATGCTGTGGACCCAGGTCGGTGCTTCCCCCGCGTACGAGATCGCGCTGGGTGCGGCCGAAGTGGTCGGCGGCCTGCTGCTGTTCTGGTCGCGCACCGCCACGCTCGGCGCCATGGTGAGCGTGATCAGCATGGCCCAGGTGTTCCTGCTCAACATGACCTATGACGTCCCGGTGAAGATGCTGTCGGGACACCTGCTGCTGATGAGTCTGGTGCTGCTCGCCCCGCAAGCGCGCCGGCTGGCGAATGTGCTTGTGCTGCAGCGCCCCTCGGAACCGATGACGCAACCACCGTTGTTCACCTCACCGCGGGCGAACCGGTGGGCGACCGTCGTGCAGATCGCGGCCGCGCTGTGGGTGGTGGCGGGATGCGTCTACCTCGGTGCGCAGAGCTGGCGTGAGTACGGTGGCGGCGTGCCGGAGCCGCAGCTGTACGGCATCTGGCAGGTCGAGGAGTTCACCGTCGCCCAGTCGCCGGTACCGCCGTTGACCACCGATCCCGCACGCTGGCAGCGCCTCGTCATCGACAAGGGCTCGGCGGGCTATCAGCGGATGGACGACACGATCGTGCCGGTTCTCGCCGCTGTCGACGGTCCGACGCTCACCCTCAGCACCGCGCCGGCCTCGCCCGGAGCCGCACCCACTCGCTACGCCACGCTTACCCACGAACGCCTCACCGACGACCGGCTGATTCTGCGCGGGGAACTGGCGGGCGCACCGACGACGGTCGTACTCACCCGCGTCGACCTCGACGGTTTCCCGTTGCGCGGCACCGGTTTCCGCTGGGTACAGAATCAGCCCTACTTCGAGTGATCGCCCTGCTGGGGCGACGGATCTGTCAGCGGCAGGGTCGGTGGTTCGCAACCACCGACCGCGCGAGGGCAGGGTGGTCCTGCCCCGCGGTGCCTTTGCGCCCGATGCGGAAACCGTGATCGGCCGGGTGCGTTCGGTGGACGACGGAGCAGGAACTAGGCTCGGAGCTTGTGCCGAACACCGCTGATACCGCATCGACCCAGCCCGCCGGGGACCCGAACTACCTGGTCGGGCTCGATCTGCGTGGACGCAGAGTGGTTGTCGTCGGCGGCGGCACCGTCGCCCAGCGCCGGCTCGGGCTGCTCGTGGCCGCGGGCGCGCGGGTGCACGTGATCAGCCGGGCCGTGACCCCCGCCGTGGAGGGCATGGCGACGGCGGGGCAACTCACCGTGGAACTGCGCGACTACCGCGACGGCGACCTCGACGAGGCCTGGTACGCGATGGCCTGCACCGACGAACCCGAGACCAATGCCGCCGTGGTCGCCGAGGCCACCGCCAAGCGGATCTTCTGCGTGCGCGCCGACATCGCCCGCGACGGCACCGCCGTCACCCCGGCGACCGCGCGCTACGACGGTCTCACCCTCGGCGTCCTCGCCGGTGGCGCGCACCGTCGCTCGGCCGCGGTCCGCAACGGCCTGCTCGAAGCACTGCAATCCGGTGTGGTGACCGATGATTCGGAACCTGTGACGCCCGGCGTCGCGCTCGTGGGTGGTGGACCGGGCGACCCGGACCTCATCACCGTGCGCGGCCGCCGCCTGCTCGCCCGCGCCGACCTGGTCGTCGCCGACCGGCTCGCACCGCCGGAACTGCTCGCCGAACTCGGCCCGCACGTCGAGGTCGTCGACGCGGCGAAGATCCCCTACGGCCGGTCCATGGCGCAGGAGGCGATCAACCTCGCCCTCGTCGAGGGCGTGAAGGCGGGCAAGTTCGTCGTCCGGCTCAAGGGCGGCGATCCGTACGTCTTCGGCCGCGGGTACGAGGAGCTCGAGGCGTGCGCCGAGGCGGGCATCCCCGTGACGGTGGTACCCGGCATCACCAGCCCGATCTCGGTGCCCGGTGCCGCCGGAATCCCGGTGACCCACCGCGGGGTCACCCACGAATTCGTGGTGGTGAGCGGGCACGTCGCGCCCGATCACCCGGACTCGCTGGTCGACTGGTCGGCGCTGGCCAAGCTGCGCGGCACCCTCGTGCTGATGATGGCCGTGGAACGCATCGACAAGTTCGCCGCCGCCCTGCTCGACGGCGGCAAGCCCGCCGACACCCCCGCCACCGTCATCCAGGAGGGCACCCTGCGCACCCAGCGGGTGGTGCGCGCCGACCTCGCCACGGTCGCGCAGCGAGTCAAGGACGAAGGCATCCGCCCGCCCGCGATCATCGTCATCGGGCCGACCGCCGCCTTCGGTGATCCGGCCGCCACCAGGCCCTGAGTCACCCGCTCGGTCGTCCGTGCGCCACCACCGCACCGCACCCGGTGGGACCGTCGTGCGCGGGCGCCGGACTCGACCCTCAGGTCGCGGACGGGGAGTCGTTTACAGTGGTCGACTGTGCTCGAAAAACCCGCTGCCTCGACGCAGTCCCCGGTGAAGCAGTCGGCCTTCGGGCTCGCGATCATCGTTCTCAGCGGCCTGCAGTTCATGGTCGTGCTCGACGGCACCGTCGTGATCTTCGCGCTGCCCCGCTTGCAGGACGAACTCGGCCTGTCCAGCTCGGGCGGCGCGTGGACGGTCACCGCCTACGGTCTCACCTTCGCGGGCATGATGCTGCTCGGCGGCCGCCTCGGTGACGTCTTCGGCCGCAAACGCATGCTCATCACCGGTGTCGGCCTGTTCACCGCCGCCTCGCTGGCCTGCGGTCTCGCCCAGGGCGAGCTGGCCCTGCTGATCGCGCGCGCCTTCCAGGGTGCGGGCGCGGCCATCGCGGCACCCACCGCGTTCGCGCTGGTCGCCACTACTTTCGCGCCGGGTAAGGCACGCAACCAGGCGGTGGCGGTCGTCGGATCGATGGCCGGGATCGGGTCGGTGAGCGGCCTGGTGATCGGTGGTCTGCTCACCGAGATGTCGTGGCGGATGATCTTCCTCATCAATGTGCCGATCGGCGCGCTGATCGTGGTCGGCGCGATGTACACGCTCTCCGACACCGCCCACCACCGGGCGCCCCTCGATGTGAAGGGCGCGGTGCTGGGCACTCTCGCCTGCGCGCTGGTCGTGTTCGGCGCCACCGAGGGACCGTCCTGGGGGTGGGGCAGCCCGGTCATCCTGACTTCGCTGATCGTCGGTGTCGTGCTGCTCGTGGCGTTCGTGCTCATCGAGCGCAACGAGGCCGACCCGCTGCTGCCGTGGTCGCTGTTCGACAGCCGCGACCGCAACTCGACCTTCCTGTTGATCTTCCTGGCGGGCGCGGTGCTCGGTGCGATGACGTTCTTCGTCGCGCAGATGCTGCAGAACTCGCTCGGCTACAGCCCGCTGCACGCCGGTATCGCCTGTATCCCGTTCACCATCGGCATCGGTGTCGGCGGCGCGCTGGCCTCCAAGGCGGCGTTGCTCGTGCCACCGCGTTGGCTGCTGACCGGCGCCGCGCTCGTGCTCTCGGGGGCGCTGTTGTTCGGGTCGACACTCGACCGCCACATCGGCTACCTCACCACCCTGCTGCCGCTGCTCGTCGTCATCGGGTTCGGGGTGGGTGTGGCGATGGTGCTCGCCCCGCTGTGTGTGCTGGTCGACGTGCCGCCGTCCGATATCGGTCCGCTCTCGGCGGTGGGGCAGATGTTCATGAACCTGGCGACGCCGATCGCGATCGGACTGCTCAGCCCGATCGCGGCGTCGCGCACCCTGTCGCTCGGCGGCAGCCCCGATACCAAGGTGTCGGCCATGACCGGACCCCAGCTCGACGCGCTCACCAGCGGCTACACCACGGTCCTGCTCGTCTGCTCGGGTCTGGCGCTGCTGGCCGCCGTGGTGGCGCTGACTTTGCGCTTCACGCCTGCTCAGCTGGCCCAGGCCCAGCACGCGCAGGAGGAAGCCCAACAGGCCTGAGGTCAGAGGCGGCCGGTCACCTTGTACGGCGTGATCCGTACCGTCACCCGTTCGGCGTCGTCTGCCGAGGCCGGGTTGAACTCGGCGTAAGGCAGACCTGTGTATTTCAGGGACAACTCGTCGGGCAGCAGACGATCGGGATCCGGGACGAGGGTGGCGGTGCCGCGGATGGCGGCGTAGACGAACGGGCGCTCGGGCGGGTTGACCATTACGGTGACGCGGGGGTCGCGGGCCAGGTTCTTGGCCTGCCGGCGGGCGACGGTGGTGGAGAAGAGCAGGTCGTCGCCGTCGCGTTTGATCCAGACGACAGTCAGATGCGGATGCCCGTCGGGGCCGAGGGTGGCGACGGTGGCATACGCCTTCTCGTTGTCGATATAGGTGGACAACTCTTCGGACAGCGCGATGGTTCGGGTCATACCGGTACGAACGCGGCGGTCGTGCACGGCATTCCGGCCCGTTGTGGCAGAACGGCATTCGGGTTCTCGTGGTGAAGACGGGGTTGCCCGACAGTTGACGCGGCATGAGACTGGAGGGATGTCTGTGCTCGCGGAGAACCTGCTCGACCGGTGGATCGCCTTGGCCGGGACCGACTCCGAAGCCATCGGGATCGGCATCATCGGTCGCTACGCCGAACCACACCGCCGCTACCACACCCTCACCCACCTGTCGGTGATGCACGCCGCAATCGACGAATTGGCCGATGCCGCAACCGATATCGACGCCGTGCGCTACGCGGCCTTCTTTCACGACGCGATCTACGCCGTCGACCGCGCCGACAACGAGGAACGCAGCGCCGATCTGGCTCGCGACGTGCTCGAATCACTCCGCGCCACACCCGAGCTGGTGCACGAGGTGATGCGCCTGGTGATCCTCACCCGCGGTCACAACCCGGAAGCCGGCGACGCCAACGGCGCGGTGCTCTGCGACGCCGACCTGGTCGTGCTCGGTGGGACAGCCCAGGAGTACGCCGCCTACGCGGCCGCGATCCGCGAGGAATACCGCCACGTCCCCGACGACCTGTTCCGCGCGGGCCGTGCCTCGGTGTTGCGCAACCTCGCCGAGCAACCGCGCCTGTTCCGCACGCCGCAGGCATATCAGCGGTACGAGGGGCTCGCTCGCGCCAACCTCGCGGCCGAACTCATCGGGTTGTCCGGCTAGTCCTTGCGTCCGGTCAGCGCGAGTGATGCGCCGAGGCCGATCATCACCAACCCGCCGGTCCCGCCGACCGCGGCCAGGCGTCGCGGTGACCGCGCGAACCAGGTTCTGGCCGAGCCGGCCGCCAGCGCCCACAGGGAATCGAACACGAGGCCGAACACGGGGATGCACAGGCCGAGGATCAACATCTGCTGCGCTACGCCACCGCGTGCGGGGTCGACGAACTGGGGGAGCAGCGCCGCGAAGAGGACGATGGTCTTCGGATTCGCCAGGCCGACGATGAATCCGTCGCGCACTGCCGCGACCGCGTCGTCGTCGCGACCGTCGGGCCCGATCCGCATGGCATCGTGCAGTTGGGTGCGGTGCCGGAAGGCTTGAATGCCCAGGTACACAAGGTAACCCGCGCCGACGAGCTTGATCGCGGTGAACACCGTCGCCGACGCCGTCACCACCGCCCCCACGCCACACGCGACGGCGACGACCTGGAGGTATACCCCGACAGCGTTGCCGACCACGTTCAGCAACGCGGTCCGCCGCCCGGCGGTGAGCGCCCGTCCGATGGTGAACAACACGCTCGGACCGGGCACGAGAACGATCAGCAACGCCAGTCCGGCGAACGACGCCAGCGCACCCCAGGAGACCATGACCGCCACGGTATCCGGGCCGCGCTCAGCGCGCGAGCGCGTTGTTCGATTCGATCGCGGTCACGATGAGGTCGGCCACGCCGCGCTGTCCGGCGGCTGCCCCGCTCGCCGGTTCGGCGTGCGCTCCGGGCGAGAGCAGTGCGGGCACCGAAACGGTCAGCCGCAACGAGAGCGCGCATGCGGTTGGTCATCGAACTTCCTGGAGATCGAGTGATCGTCGGCGTCGGGTCGGCCGAGTTCAGGCTAGGCGGCGGCGCACCCCGTTGTCTTTGTGCTGCGTCACGGTATCTGTCGGACGAGGCGATTGACAGGCAAGCTGCTACTTGCCTATGGTGGTCGCGGAAGAGACAAGGAGTGCTCGCCGTGAGCGATATCTTCACCGCCCTGGCGGACTCGACTCGACGCGCGCTGCTCGACGAACTGGCCGATCGTGACGGTCAGACCCTGTTCGAACTGTGCGGCCGGCTCGTGACCAAGTACGGCATCAGCTCCTCGCGGCAGGCGATCACCCAGCATCTCGGTGTGCTCGAGGCGGCGGGCCTGGTCCGCACGAGCCGCGTCGGCCGCTACAAATTCCACTACCGCGACTTCACCCCGCTGCGCGAGCTGACGGCGCGGTGGCCCATCCCCCAGGAGGACACATGATCCGCATCGGCGTCACCAGCGTCTTCGTCGACGACCAGGACAAGGCCGAGAAGTTCTACACCGAGGTGCTCGGTTTCCAGGTGAAACACAAAGTGCCCCTTGGCGAGTACTCGTGGCTGACCGTGGTCTCGCCCGCCGACCCCGACGGCATCGAACTGCTGCTCGAGCCCGATCAGCACCCTGCCGCGAAGGCCTACAAGACGGCCTTGAGCGCCGACGGTATTCCGATGATGATCTTCACCGTCGACGACATCGACGCCGAATATCGCCGCCTGACCGACCTGGGTGTCTTCTTCACCCAGCCGCCCCAGCCCATGGGCCAGGTGACCTCCGCCGTCTTCGACGACACCTGCGGCAATCTCATCTCCCTGAACTCGCCTGTCGGCCAATAGCGCACCGGGGCGTCGCCGAGTTTTCCACGGGGAACAATCGTGGCGCCCCGTCGGTTGACCCGGCACATGACGACACTCGGATTGATCGGTAGCGGATTCATCGGTTCCACCCTGGCCCGGCTCGCGGTCGACGCGGGTCACGACGTGGTGCTCAGCAATTCGCGTGGCCCGGAAACGCTGGCTGACCTGGTGGCCGAACTCGGCCCTCGCGCCCGCGCGGCCACCCCGGCCGAAGCGGCCGAGGCGGGTGACTACGTGGTGGTCACCGTACCGCTGAAGGCCTACCGCGAGGTCCCCGTCGAGCCGCTGGCGGGCAAGGTCGTGTTCGACACCAACAACTACTACCCCGAGCGTGACGGCGCGTTCCCCGAGCTCGACGCCGACGAGACCACCACCAGCGAACTCCTGCAGCGCCACCTGCCCGAGTCGAAGGTGGTCAAGGCGTTCAACAACATCGCCTACGCCAATCTCGCCGAACTCGCCCGGCCCGCGGGCGCCGCCGACCGTTCCGCCCTGCCGATCTTCGGTGACGACGCCCACGCCAAGAAGTTGGCCGCCGAGTTCGTCGACAGCCTCGGCTACGACGTTGTCGACGGTGGTGACCTCCCGGAAAGCCGCCGCTCCCAAAGGGATACGCCGGTCTACGTCCACCCGTACGCCGCCGACAGCAACTGGCCGCCCGCGTCGAAGCCCGCGAGTTCCGACGAGGTGCGCGCGGCCCTCGCGGCGGCGCGAATCTAACCCGTTCCCCATCTCCCCGCGGCCCGCAACCTGGCCAGCGTCGCCCGATCGGGGTGATGTTCGACCAGGAAGCGGGGCGGGAACAGGCCGGGCACGGCCCGAAGGCCGACTTCGCGATCCAGCACCTCCCACGGCACGTGGAACAGCGACGCGGTCGTCGGGTCGACCATGCTGACGACGTGTGCGCGCGGCAGCAGTGTCGGCACAGTATCGGTCCACGCGGCCACCGTTTCCTCGATTCCGTCGGCAGCCCGTACATGCAGCAGTTCGGCGGCGTGCTCGTCGAGTCGGCCTGCTTCGGCCTCGGCGTGCAGGCTCTGGTACTGCGCGGCATGCACCGGGGCGGAGAGCGCGGCCTCGGCGGACCGGATCGCCGCCCACGCGGGGTGGTCGATCGGCACAGTGAACGGCACCAGCCTGCCCATTTCCCGGCCGGCGGCGACCAGTTCGCAGACCCGCTCCGGTGAGCTGGCCACCCCGGCAAGGACGCCGAAACTACCCGGCACGAAGAACAGCGGCTGCGCGCCCGCTTTGTTGCCGAGCCCGGCCAGCCAGCCGTCGACCAGCGGCAGCGACCCCGCGTAGAGATCACCGTCGTCGTCCGGGAGGAACAGCACACCGTCCTCGGTGTCGAACAGCGACACGGTCTCCACCGCGAAGTCGATCATGTTGGCGCGGGCGGTGGCGAAGACGGTATCGGCATCCACACCCCACTCGACCAGATCGTCCGGGGACACCGTGCGCATCGAGGTCGGCAGGTCGATCACCACGCGCTCGGTGAGGCAGCAGCAGCGGCCGCCACAGCATGTGGTCGCCGATTCGTTTCCCCTGGAACTCGATCGTCAGGTCGCCGGCCGGTCGCAACACCGACCGCAGCGTCGGCGCGGCCGCCGCCCAGCCCGCGACGGGATCGGTGATCGCGGTTCTCGACGCCACCGATCGGCGCACATACTCGGCGAGCAGCTGGACCGCTTCCTCGCCGTCGAGGCCCTCGGCCAGCCGGAACGGTGTCCGCAGGCCGTACTGCTGTATCGCGCCGTCGGCGTAGACGACATCGACGTGGAACTCGGACGCATCGAACTCCGCCGAGACCACCTCGGGAAACGCCCGCAGGATGTCGACCGCCCACTTGCCGAAAATCGCGTCTCGCGAAGCAGATTCGCGACGCCGGAACAAACCCCTACCGAAACCCATTGAGCACTCTCTCGATCACGCATGCCCGGCCGGACGCGACCGAACCGCGGAACGTTACCGGCAACCGGTCCGGCGCGCACCCCGAGCTCAGGTGATGACGAGAAGTTCTGTGGGGGAGGCGATCTCGGCGCGCAAACCGGCTTTGGTCGCGACCCGGGCCACGCCGCGGATATCGGTGGGCTCGGCGCGGGTGAGGACGAGGGCGCGGGCGAGCAACCCCTTGTGCTGTTTGTTGAAGTGGCTCACCACGGTGCGGGAACCGTCCGGGTGCTCGGTGAGGACGTTGGCGGTGATCGCGTCGGGGACGCGGCCGAGCTGCTGGTAGGTGCCCGAGCGCAGGTCGATGACGAGTTCGCCCGCGGCCTCGGCGTAGAGGGCGTCGGGTAGGACGTCGCGCCACAGAGCCGACAGAGTGGGCAGGCCGGGGAGCTTCGTGCCGCCGGAGAGGCGGTAGGCGGGGATCGGGTCGCCGGCGCGGACGGCACCGAACAGGGCCGAACCGATCCCCAGCCGGGCATACGCCTTGGCCCGCTGCGCCTTGGTGAACGATTTCGCGTCCAGCGCGTCGTAGAGCACTCCGGTGTAGCGCTCGAGCGCGGGCCGGGTGGGGGAGGTGCGCAGGGTCGCGTTGCGGGCGATCTCCGCGTCGGCGCCCTTGCCCAGCCCGAGTACGGCGGCGGCGGTCGCCGGCTCGGCGGCCAGCTGAACCACCTCGGTCACCAGCTTGTCGCGGACCGCGCTGAGCTGCGGCATCGCCAGATCGTCGAGGTTCAGCGGCGCGCCCGAACCGCCGTCGGACTTGGTTTCGGAGGGAGGCAGCAGCACCAGCACGATCGTCAACGGTAATGGCGCCCCGATCCCCGGCGGGGTGCGGGTCAGCGCACCGCTTCGAGGAAGCACCAGCGCGAGCGAGCGGAAACGCGCGGCGGTACCGAGCGCCGGGGCCAGGACGAACGCGAGCCGCGCACCGGCGATGGTCCGGCATGATCGGCCTTGCGATCTCCGGCGCGGACCGGCGGCGGGATCCTTCCGCGCGCCCAGGTGGTAATCGGCTGTCGGCCCCACCGGACCAGGGACTACCCTGTGCATCCGTGATCACCCGCCTCTCCCGCCTGTTCCTGCGCACCCTGCGAGACGATCCCGCCGACGCCGAGGTGCCGAGCCACAAACTGCTGGTCCGTGCCGGCTATGTCCGCCGCGTCGCTCCTGGCGTGTACTCGTGGTTGCCGCTGGGTCTGCGCACGCTGCGCAAGATCGAGGACGTCGTGCGCCAGGAGATGGACGCCACCGGCGCCCAGGAGATCTCGCTGCCCGCGCTGCTGCCGCGCGAGCCCTACGAGACCACCAAGCGGTGGACCGAATACGGTGACGCGCTGTTCCGCCTCCAGGACCGCAAGGGCGGCGACTACCTGCTCGGCCCCACCCACGAAGAGCTGTTCGCGCTCACCGTGAAGGGTGAGTACAACTCCTACAAGGACCTGCCGGTCACGCTGTACCAGATCCAGGCCAAGTACCGCGACGAGGAACGCCCCCGTGCCGGCATCCTGCGCGGCCGCGAGTTCATCATGAAGGACTCCTACTCCTTCGACCTCGACGACGACGGTCTCGCCGCCAGCTACGCCACCCACCGCGCCGCCTACCAGCGCATCTTCGACCGGCTCGGCGTGAAGTACGTGATCGTGGCCGCCACCTCCGGCGCCATGGGCGGTAGCGCGTCCGAGGAATTCCTCGCCGAGAGCCCCGTGGGTGAGGACACCTACGTGCGCTGCGTGGAGTCCGGATACGCGGCCAACGTGGAAGCCGTGGTCACCCCCGCGCCCGCGCCGCTGCCCATCGACGGACTGCCCGCCGCCGTCGAACACGACACCCCGAACACGCCGACCATCGCCACCCTTGTCGACTGGGCCAACGAGGCGAAGGTGCTCGACCGCGCCGTGACCGCCGCCGACACGTTGAAGAACGTGATGGTGAAACTGCGCCACCCCGACGGCAAGACCGAGATCGTCGGCATCGGCATCCCCGGCGACCGCGAGGTCGACGACAAGCGCCTCGAGGCCGCTGTCGAACCCGCGACGGTGGAGTTGCTCACCGAGGCGGACTTCACCGCCAACCCGTTCCTGGTGAAGGGCTACATCGGCCCGAAGGGCTTGCAGGCCAACGGTGTCCGCTACCTGGTCGATCCCCGCGTCGTCGACGGCACCTCCTGGATCACCGGTGCCGACCGGCAGGGCAGGCACGTCGTCGGTCTGGTCGCCGGACGTGACTTCACCCCCGACGGCACCATCGAGGCCGCCGAGGTCCGCGACGGCGACCCCTCGCCCGACGGTGCCGGTCCGCTGGTGTCGGCGCGTGGCATCGAGATCGGCCACATCTTCCAGCTCGGCCGCAAATACACCGACGCCTTCGACGTGGACGTGCTCGGCGAGAACGGCAAGCCCGTGCGCCTCACCATGGGCTCCTACGGCATCGGCATCTCGCGCATGGTCGCGGTGATCGCCGAACAGCAGCACGACGAGAAGGGCCTGCGCTGGCCCGCCGAGGTCGCCCCCTTCGATGTGCACGTGGTGATCGCCAACAAGGACGCCGCCGCCCGCGACGGCGCCGAACACGTGGTCGCCGGGCTGAATGCCGAAGGCCTCGAGGTCCTCTTCGACGACCGCACCGCCTCGCCCGGCGTGAAGTTCAAGGACGCCGAGCTCCTCGGCATGCCCTGGATCCTGGTCATCGGCCGCGGCTGGGCCGAGGGCAAGGTGGAACTGCGCAACCGGCTCACCGGCGAAGCCGAGGAGATTCCGGCCGAAGACGCCGTCAGCGCGGTCACCGCCCGAGTCCGCGGCTGACCCGTCTGCCTCGAACGCGCTGTCCCGTCATTCGGGGCAGCGCGTTCGTCGTGTTCGGCGGCTGGTCGAACTTACGCTTACGTAGGGGAAACCTGCTGGTAGACGGGGTACCAGTGAGTAGCGCGCTGATAAGTTGGCACCCATGACGAGTTCGCCCAGCCTGTTGTTCAACCCCGCCACCTACGACCCGCAGCACTTCGATCCCGAGACCCGGCGGCTGTTGCGCGCCACCATCGAGTGGTTCGAGTCCAAGGGCAAGGCGCAGTTGCTGGCCGACGACCGGGACGCGGTGTGGGTGCAGGACTTCCTGGACTTCGTGGCGAAGGAGAAGCTGTTCGCCACCTTCCTGACGCCGGCCGCCTACGCCGACGGTGACCCGAACAAGCGCTGGGACGCCGCGCGCAACGCGGCGCTGTCGGAGATCTTCGGCTTCTACGGCCTGGCCTACTGGTACGCCGAGCAGGTGACCATCCTCGGCCTCGGCCCGATCTGGCAGAGCGACAACGAGATCGCCAAGCGCAAGGCCGCCGCCGACCTCGCCGACGGCCAGGTGATGGCGTTCGCGCTGTCGGAGCGCGACCACGGCGCCGACATCTACAACACCGACCTCGTCCTGACCCCCACCGAGCCGGGCAGCGCCGACGCCGAAGCGGGAATCCTGTTCCGCGCCAACGGCGAGAAGTACTACATCGGCAACGGCAATGTCGCCTCGATGGTCTCGGTGTTCTCCCGCCGCGCCGACATCGAGGGCGCTGACGGTTACGTCTGGTTCGCCGCCGACTCCCGCCACGACAACTACCACCTGGTCGAGAGCGTCATCGACGGTCAGATGTATGTGAGCCACTTCCGGCTCGAGAACTACCCGGTGACCGCCGCCGACGTGCTGCACGAAGGGCCCGAAGGGTTCTCGGCCGCGCTCAACACCGTCAACGTCGGCAAGTTCAACCTGTGCCACGGCAGCATCGGCATGGTGGAGCACTCGTTCTTCGAGGCCATCACCCACTCCAACAACCGCATCCTCTACGGCAAGCCGGTCACCGACTTCGCCCACGTGCGTGGCAATTTCGTCGACGCCTACGCCCGCCTGATCGCGATGAAGCTGTTCAGCGACCGGTCCGTCGACTACTTCCGCAGCGCCTCCCTCGAGGACCGCCGCTACCTGCTGTTCAACCCGATGACCAAGTCCAAGGTCACCTCCGAGGGCGAGGTCGCCATGACCCTGCTGCTGGATGTGCTGGCGGCCAAGGGCTTCGAGAAGAACACCTACTTCCACGAGGCCTCGCGCTACATCAACCACCTGCCCCGGCTCGAGGGCACGGTGCACGTGAACGTGGGCCAGATCCTGAAGTTCATGCCGAACTACCTGCTCAACCCGGCCGAGTACCCGGCCGTCCCGACCCGCCTCGAGGCGGGCGACGAGGAGTTCTTCTGGAAGCAGGGCCCGGCCCGCGGCGCGGGTAAGGTGCGCTTCGCCGACTGGACACCGCCCTACGAGGCGGCCGCCGACGTGCCGAACGTGGGCCGCTTCTACGAGCAGGCCAAGGCGCTGCGTGAGCTGCTGCTCACCGCCGCACCGGACGAGGCGCAGCAGAAGGACCTGGACTTCATGCTCACCGTCGGCCACCTCTTCTCCACGGTGGTCTACGGTCAGCTGATCCTCGAGCAGGCCGAACTCACCGGCCTCGACCGCGACGTGCTCGACCAGATCTTCGACTTCCAGATCCGCGACTTCAACACCCAGGCCACCGCGCTGCTCGGCAAGCCGTCGGTCACCGACGCGCAGCGCGACTGGGCTGTCGGTGCCCTGCGCACGCCGATCGCCGACGCCGAGCGGTTCGATCGGGTGTGGCAGCAGGTGGAGTCCTACGACGGCGCCTACGCGATGCGTCCGTAGCCGACAGCGACGGTCCGGCCTGTTCCGCGGGCCGGACCGTCGCTGTGCGTGGGCGGTATTCCACCACGGATGCGCGCGCGACCCGGGCGGCCTTCCGGCTATGTACGTCCGGGGAAGCTGACGGTGACCGGGTTCGTGCCGAGGATCGCCTGCCACCGGGCTCTGCGCATCGCCGCATCGGTGAGCGCTTCGACGGCGCTCGCACGGACGGCGGGTTCGGTGGCCTGTTCGACGACGGCGTACCACGCTGCGGCGCAATCGGATTCGACCGCTACGGCGAGGTGTGCGGCCGGGATCGGGTCGTCGACCGGGAACGGCGGGTTGTAGGCGGCATCGGGTGCCTCCGGTGCGGAGCCACCGGCTTCGAGCAGTTCGATCGTCGCGTCCCGGCGGGCGCGGTGGGCGGCACTGAACTCCGCGACCAGGCGCGACCGGTCGCTGTTGGCGTAGGCGGCGATCAGGCCGTAGGAGTACACGGCCGCGTACTCGGTGTCGAGGGCGCGTTGCAGCGCTTCGCGTTGATCGGTCATGAAAGCAGAACACCCGCCTCGGTGGCACAGGCCGCGCTGATCGAGGCCAGAAGCCCTGCGCGGTAACCGGATTCGGTGCGGGCCAGGCTCGCTGCGGCCTGCTGGGAATGCAGCAACCGGGCACGCAACTGCTCGACGCTGATCGGCTGCTGCGCCGCGGATACGAGGTCGGCGGCGGGCACCGGCGCACCGTCGGACCCCGGCACGGTGACGGCGCCGGTTCGGTGCACAGGAGTGGTTCCGTCGCCGTAGACGCCGATCACCCGGTCGATCTCGGCGCGCAGGGCATCAGCGTGCGCGGTGCGTTCGGTGGCGACGGTCGCCAGCGCGGCCTGCGCCTGCGGTGCGAGCGCGATCGCGGCAGTCGCGGCGGCGGCATCGGCGCGAGCCAGAACCTCGTGTGCGGCAAGGGGATCCGGCGCGTGCACGGTGTCGTCCTCGGCGCACGCCGCGAGCACGGCCACGGCAGGTACCGCGACGGCCCCCGCCCCGGCCATCCGGAGCATCGTGCGACGACGCCAGGTCCTCGGCTCCGCGGCGCGCGCGGAGACGGCCGTCGGCATGTCGAACCCGGTGGTCGGGGGGTGGAGATCGCGGCGCATGCCGGAAGGTCGCCCGGCACTCGGCGGGACGGTATGGCGGTGATGCACGTGGACCATCGTGCCAGATCTCGCGGCGACGGTTCGCCGCGCCGCGATCGCGCCGGGCACGCCGACACGGACCGGTGCGCACCGCCCGGTGGCTGGTCCTTTACACTCTCGTGGCGCGTTACGCTAGACCTTCGGCGTAGAAATTTCCGATCGCGTCACAACTGAACCAGGAGCCGCCCATATGCCGATGCCCACCGAGGAAAGGGTGAGCCAGCTCGTCGCTGAGCTCGTCGCACGCCGGGGTTTCGACCTCGAGGGCGTCGCGATCGCGGCCGCGGGCAAGGACGAACTGGCTCCGGTTCGGGTGAAGGTCACCGTGGACAGCGACGGTCCCGCCGACCTCGACAAGATCGCCGACCTGAGCCGCGAGATGTCCGAGTCGCTCGACGCGGCAGGTGATTTCGGCGAATCCGCCTACCTGCTCGAAGTGACCACCCCCGGCGTCGACCGGCCGTTGACCACCGACCGGCACTGGCGCCGGGCCCAGGGCCGCAAGGTGAAGGTCAGCCTGGCCGACGGCGCCGAACCCGTCGAGGGCAAGAAGAAGTTCGAGGCGCGCGTCGGCCGGCTCGCCGACGACGGCACCATCGCGCTCGTGCTCGGCGGCAGGAACAAGCCGCACCGGGTGCACGTGCCCCTCGCCGACATCGCCACCGCGGTCGTCCAGGTCGAATTCAACGCACCCGGCGCCGCCGAACTCGAACTCGCAGGCGGAATCGCCGCGGGCCGCCCCGTGCCGGGCGACGAACCCGCCGACCTCGCCGCAGCAGGCCAACACAGTGACACTCCCACCGAAGGGGTTGCGGAATGAACATCGAAATCGAAGCCTTGCGCGCGATCGTCGCCGACAAGGGCATCCCGATCGAGACCGTGATCTCGGCGATCGAGTCGGCGCTGCTCACCGCCTACCGGCACACCGAGGGGCATCAGCCCAACGCCTACATCGACATCAACCAGAAGACCGGTGTGGTCCGGGTGATGGCGCGCGAACTCGACGCCGAGGGCAACCTCGTCTCCGAATGGGACGACACCCCTGAGGGTTTCGGCCGCATCGCCGCGACCACCGCCCGTCAGGTGGTGCTGCAGCGGCTGCGTGACGCCGAGAACGAGAAGTCCTTCGGCGAGTTCTCCACCCACGAGGGCGACATCGTCGGCGGCGTCGTCCAGCGCGACGCCAGGGCCAACGCGCGCGGCATCGTCGTGGTGCGCATCGGCAGCGAGGCCAACGGCGCCGAGGGCCTGATCCCGCCCGCCGAGCAGGTGCCCGGCGAGACCTACGAGCACGGCGACCGCATCAAGTGCTACGTCTACGGTGTGTCGCGTGGTCCGCGTGGTCCGCAGATCCAGCTCTCGCGCACCCACCCCAACCTGGTGCGGCGGCTGTTCTCGCTGGAGGTGCCCGAGATCGCCGACGGCTCCGTCGAGATCGTCGCGGTGGCCCGCGAGTCGGGCCACCGCTCCAAGATCGCGGTCCGCTCCACCGTGCCCGGCGTGAACGCCAAGGGCGCCTGTATCGGCCCGATGGGGCAGCGGGTACGCAACGTGATGAGCGAACTGGCGGGCGAGAAGATCGACATCATCGACTACGCCGAGGATCCGGCGACCTTCGTCGGTAATGCGCTCTCGCCGTCGAAAGTGGTTTCGGTCACTGTCGTCGATCCGGAGGCGCGCGCCGCGCGGGTGATCGTGCCCGATTTCCAGCTCTCCCTCGCCATCGGCAAGGAGGGCCAGAATGCCCGCCTGGCTGCCCGCCTGACGGGCTGGCGCATCGATATCCGCAGCGACGCTGCCCCGGAAACCGACGACTCGGCACGCCCGCAGGCGCACCGGAGTTGACCCGGGCGCGTCGGAATATCGACCACCGGATGACAGGTTGATAACTTCGGAAGGGGAGGGGTTCGTCGTTATGACCGGGTCACCGGTAGAGTGGGTGAAGGACCGGCCCGCGCAATCCGTTCGAACCTGTATCGGATGCCGTCAGCGCGAGCCGTCTGCCGACCTGTTGCGGATCGTGACGCAGCCAAGGGAGGCGGGCAGTGCTACTGCCGCCCCCGTGGTCATCGTCCCCGACCCGCGGCGCAGACTTCCCGGACGGGGTGCCTGGTTGCACCCCGTCTCAGCTTGTCTGCGTTCCGCAGAGCGGCGCCGAGCATTCGGCAGAGCCCTACGAGTGTCCGGAAATCTGGATATCTCAGCCCTGGAGCAGTACCTCGAGAACAGGCACGAGCACTCATGAGCACACCGTGAAGCACCAACGATGAACGTCCATCGGAGATAACCCGAGGTCGTGCGGGCCCGCCTTACCTAGGCGGCGTCACTGCTCGACCTCTCAGTGAGGAGAGCAGTGGCAGGCAAGGCCCGCGTGCACGAGTTGGCCAAGGAACTCGGTGTCACAAGCAAGGAACTACTCGCGAAGCTCAAGGAGCAAGGCGAGTTCGTGAAGTCGGCGTCCTCGACGGTGGAAGCGCCCGTCGCACGTCGTCTGCGCGAATCACTCGCGTCGAAGTCCGCTCCGGCGGCCGACGCGAAGCCGGCGGCCCGTCCGGGTCCGTCGTCGGCGGCCCGTCCGGCCGCCAAGCCCACCCCCGGTGGTCCCCGTCCGGGCCCGCGTCCGGCTCCGGCGCCTGCCGCCGCCGCGACTCCCGCACCCGCTTCGGCGCCGGCGCCCGAGGTGAAGCCGGCTCCGGCCGCCAAGCCGACGCCCGCCGCCGCGCAGAGCGCACCGGCCAAGCCGGCCAACGCGCCCGCTCCCGGCCCCCGTCCGACCCCCGGCGCCCCGCGTCCGGGTCAGGCCGGTCAGGCGCCGCAGCAGCCGCGTCCCGGCACCCCCGCACCGGGTGCTCAGGCCCCGCGTCCGGCCGGTCCCGGCCCGAAGCCCGGCCCGAAGACCCCTCGCGTCGGCAACAACCCGTTCAGCTCGGCTCCCGATCGTGAGCGTCCGGCGCCGCGTCCCGCCCCGCAGGGCGGTCCTCGCCCGACGCCGGGTCAGGGCGGTCCCCGTCCGGCTCCCGGTCAGGGTGGCCCGCGTCCGGCTCCCGGTCAGGGTGGTCCCCGCCCCGGTCAGGGTCAGGGTGGTCCGCGTCCGGCCGCCGCGCAGGGCGGTGCCCCGCGTCCCGGTGGTCCGCGCCCCAACCCGGGCTCGATGCCGCCGCGTCCGAACCCCGGCGCCATGCCCGCTCGTTCCGCACGTCCCGGCCCCGCGGCCGGTGGCCGTCCGGGTCGTCCCGGCGGCGCTCCCGGTGGCGGCGCAGGCCGTCCCGGTGGTGGCGGCGGTGGCGGCTACCGCGGTGGCGGTGGCGGTGCCCCCGGCGCTCCCGGTGCCGGTGCTCCCGCGGCCGGTGGTTTCCGTGGTCGTCCCGGTGGTGGCGGCGGTCGTCCCGGTGGACCCGGTGGCCGTGGTGGTGCCGCAGGCGCCTTCGGTCGTCCCGGTGGTGCCGTGCGTCGTGGCCGTAAGTCGAAGCGGGCGAAGCGCGCCGAGTACGAGAACATGCAGGCTCCCGCCGTCGGCGGCGTGCGTCTGCCCCGTGGCAACGGCGAGATCATCCGTCTCGCCCGTGGCGCCTCGCTGTCGGACTTCGCCGAGAAGATCGACGCGAACCCGGCCGCTCTCGTGCAGGCCCTGTTCAACCTCGGCGAGATGGTCACCGCTACCCAGTCGGTGAACGACGAGACCCTCGAGCTGCTCGGCAGCGAGATGAACTACGTCGTCCACGTGGTCAGCCCGGAGGACGAGGACCGCGAGCTCCTCGAGTCGTTCGACCTCACCTACGGCGAGGACGCCGGCACCGAGGAAGACCTCGAGCAGCGTCCGCCGGTGGTGACCGTGATGGGTCACGTCGACCACGGTAAGACCCGACTGCTGGACACGATCCGTAAGGCCAACGTCCGTGAGGGCGAGGCCGGTGGCATCACCCAGCACATCGGTGCCTACCAGGTGCTGACGAACCTGAACGAGGAAGAGCGCCTGATCACCTTCATCGACACCCCGGGTCACGAGGCGTTCACCGCCATGCGTGCCCGTGGTGCGAAGGCCACCGATATCGCGATCCTCGTGGTCGCGGCCGACGACGGCGTCATGCCGCAGACGGTGGAAGCGATCAACCACGCCCAGGCGGCCGATGTGCCGATCGTCGTGGCGGTCAACAAGATCGACAAGGAAGGCGCGAACCCGGACAAGATCCGGCAGCAGCTGACCGAATACGGCCTGGTGACCGAGGAATACGGTGGCGACACCATGTTCGTCGACATCTCGGCCAAGCAGGGCACCAACATCGACGCGCTGCTCGAAGCGGTGCTGCTGACCGCGGATGCCTCGCTCGACCTGCGGGCCAACCCGGACATGGACGCCCAGGGTGTCGCCATCGAGGCGCACCTCGACCGCGGCCGTGGTCCGGTGGCCACCGTGCTCATCCAGCGCGGCACGCTCCGTGTCGGCGACTCGATCGTGGCGGGCGACGCCTACGGTCGCGTGCGCCGCATGGTCGACGAGCACGGCGAGGACGTCCACGCGGCGCTCCCGTCGCGCCCGGTGCAGGTCATCGGTTTCACCTCGGTGCCAGGCGCCGGTGACAACCTGATCGTGGTCGAGGAAGACCGCATCGCCCGCCAGATCGCCGACCGCCGCAACGCACGCAAGCGCAACGCCCTGGCCGCACGCAGCCGCAAGCGGATCAGCCTGGAAGATCTGGATGCCGCCCTGAAGGAGACTTCGGAGCTCAACCTGATCCTCAAGGGCGACAACTCCGGTACCGTCGAGGCCCTCGAAGAGGCCCTGCTCGGTATCGAGATCGACGACGAGGTGCGCCTGCGCGTCATCGACCGCGGTGTCGGTGGCGTCACCGAGACCAACGTCAACCTGGCGTCGGCCTCGAACGCGATCATCATCGGCTTCAACGTCCGTGCGGAGGGCAAGGCCACCGAGCTGGCCAACCGCGAGGGCGTCGACATCCGGTACTACTCGGTGATCTACCAGGCGATCGACGAGATCGAGAAGGCCCTCAAGGGCATGCTCAAGCCGATCTACGAAGAGGTCGAGCTGGGCCGGGCGGAGATCCGCGCGATCTTCCGTTCGTCGAAGGTCGGCAACATCGCCGGCTGCATGGTCACCAGCGGTTCGGTCAAGCGCAACGCCAAGGCGCGCCTGATGCGTGACGGCCGGGTGATCGCCGAGACGATGACCATCTCCTCGCTCAAGCGGGAGAAGGACGACGCCACCGAGGTGCGCGAAGGTTTCGAGTGCGGTATGACCGTGACCTACAGCGACATCAAGGACGGCGACATCATCGAGGCGTACGAGCTGCGCGAGAAGCCGCGCGACTGATAACGCACACCGTTCCGCACGCCGCACCCGAGCTTTCGGGTGCGGCGTGTGGTCATGCGTGCGAACCATCTACCAGGAGGTGAGCACCGCTGTACATCGGTGCGCTCGAATTCGATCTACTGCTCGGTGACGTGCATTCGCTCAAGGAGAAGCGGTCGGTGATCCGGCCGATCCTCGCCGAGCTGCAGAAACGCTTCGGCGTGAATGCCGCCGAGGCCGGTGATCAGGACCTGCACCGCCGTGCGCTGCTCGGGGTGGCCATGGTCAGTGCGGAAACGGGACATCTCACCGAGGTGCTCGACAAATGTGAGCGGCACGTTGCCGCGCGTCCGGAGATAGAGTTGCTGGCAGTACGCCGCCGGATCTTCGGACCCGAAGACTGACAGGCGCGGCCTGGGTGTCACAGCCCGGTGCCTGCCGATGAGAGGAGTGTCCCCATGGTGGATCAAGCCAGGGCTCGCCGACTCGCCAAGCGGATTTCCGCGATCGTGGCCACCGCGATCGAGTATGAGATCAAGGATCCGCGGCTGCGGTTCGTCACCGTCACCGACGCCAAGGTGACCGGCGATCTGCGCGAGGCGACGATTTACTACACGGTGATGGGCGAGACGCTCGATGCCGAACCCGATTACCCGGCGGCCGCCGCAGGTCTCGACGCGGCCAAGGGGGTACTGCGGTCCAAGGTCGGCGCGGGGACGGGCGTGAAGTTCACCCCGATCCTGTCGTTCAGCCTGGACAAGGTGCCCGACGCGGCGCGCGAGATGGAAGAGCTGCTGGCCAGGGCTCGCGCCATCGACGACGAGGTGGCCAAGGTGGCCGCCAACGCCAAGCATGCCGGTGACGCCGACCCGTACAAGCCCGAACGCGACGACGAGGACGAGTAGGGCACCCGCGTGACCAGTGTTCGGGACGGGACCGAGCTGGGCGCCGCCGTCGCGTTGCTGGCGGCCGCCCGTTCGGTGACCGTCCTGTGCCATGTGCAGCCCGATGCCGACACGGTCGGCAGCGGGCTGGCCTTGGCGCTGGCTCTCGACCGCCGTGGCGTGCCGGTGTGCGTGTCGTTCGCCGAACCGGCCGAACTGCCCGCCTCGCTGCGTACCCTGCCCGGCGGGCAGCATCTCGTCGCGCCCGCGCGGGTTCCGCACGAGGTGGACCTGCTGGTGGTCGTCGACTGCGGTGCCCGCAGCCGCCTCGGTGCGCTCGCCGACCGATTATCCGGTGCGGCAACGACTCTGGTGATCGACCATCACCGCGCCAACGACGGTTTCGGCACGGTGGATCTGATCGACGAGACGGCGGCCTCGACCACCGAGCTGGTCACCCGCCTGCTCGACGCGTGGGGCGTGCCGATCGACGCCGCCATCGCGCATTGCCTGTTCGCGGGCCTGGTCACCGACACCGGTTCGTTCCGCTGGGCCAGGCCGGGCAGTCACGCGTTGGCCGAGCGACTGCTCGCCACCGGCATCGACGGTTCCGAAATCACCCGGTCTTTGCTTGACACCCACCCCTTCACCTGGCTCCCCATGCTGTCGAAGGTGCTGTCCTCGGCCGTCGTCGTGCCCGGCACCGCGGGCGTGGGCTTGGTGTACGCGCTGGTCCGCGCGGCAGATACCCACGACGTGGGCCCCGAGGAAGTCGAAAGCGTCATCGACGTCATCCGAACCACCGCCGAGGCAGGCATCGCCGCCGTCTTCAAGGAAGCACGCGGCCAGAACAACCGCTGGACCGTCTCCCTACGCTCCCGAGACTCGGCCCCCGGCCGGTGCGACGGAATCGACGTAGCCGAGATCGCCGCGAGTTTCGGCGGTGGAGGTCATCGTTTCGCAGCCGGGTACACAACCTATGGAGATGCGGGCGAGGTCGTCCAGGCACTGCTCACGGCCCTCGAATAGCCGACATTCGGTGCCCCACCTGCCGCACTCCCAGCCCATGTGGAGTGACTCGAGTCCGCCACCTACCGCACTCGCAGCCGCGCGGAGCCACTCGAGTCCGCCACCTACCGCGCTCCCAGCCGCGTGGAGCCACTCGAGTCCGTCATGACCGCATTCCCAGCCCCGCCCGTCCCGACCTCGAGGAGGGACCGCCGCGAAGCGGCGTAGCGGCCCGGCCGCGAGTTAGGAGCCGTTGCGCATGCGCGCAGCGCGAGCAACGGCTCCTAACTCGCGGCCCTCCAGGGGCCGCGCTCGAGCGCGCCAGCGCTCCAAAAATACAGCCCAATACCTTTGTGGTGCACAAAACACCGAGGCAGTTCCGCACGACCCTAGCTCCGCAGGCTTCCCCAGATCATTCGACCGAACAACCCATGACAGCTCTGTCGGACCCCTGTGCCACCATCACCAGGTCGGGTGTCGAGGGGTCGGTGGAGGTCGTCAGTGTCCGAAAATGACGTAGTCGAACAAGCAGGCCCACGCAGAATTCTGGGCATCGCGGTACCGACCCTCGGCGTACTGGTCGCAGAACCTCTCTACCTCCTCTTCGATATCGCCGTCGTAGGCCGCCTCGGCGCCCTGGCACTGGCTGGCCTAGCGGTAGGCGGCGTCATCCTCGGTTCGGTGAGCACCCAACTCACCTTCCTGTCCTACGGCACCACAGCCCGCGCAGCCCGCCGCCACGGCTCGGGCGACCGGGCGGGTGCGGTGGAAGAAGGCGTGCAAGCCAGCTGGGTCGGCCTGGGTATCGGCCTGCTGATCGTCGCGGTGATCCAATTGTTCGCCGCGCCGCTATGTTCGGTCCTCGCCGGTGGTGGCGAAATCGCCGACGAGGCCCTCACCTGGGTGCGGATCGCCTTGTTCGGAGTGCCGCTGATCCTGCTGTCGATGGCAGGCAACGGATGGCTGCGCGGCGTCCAGGACGTTCGCCGACCACTGATGTATGTGGTTGCGGGCCTGGCTCTTTCGGCCGTATTGTGCCCGGTCCTGGTCTACGGCCTACTCGGGGCGCCACGCATGGAGCTGGCCGGTTCGGCCGTCGCCAACCTGGTCGGTCAAACGGTATCGGGCGCCTTGTTCGCATACGCCTTACTGCGCGAACGGGTTTCATTGCGCCCGCTACCGTCGGTGATGCGCGCCCAGCTGGTCCTCGGCCGCGACCTCATCGTGCGCAGCCTTTCCTTCCAGGTGTGTTTCGTTTCCGCGGCCGCCGTCGCCGCCAGGTTCGGCGCCGCTTCGGTCGCCGCCCATCAGTTGGTGCTGCAATTGTGGAATTTCCTTGCGCTCACCTTGGATTCGCTGGCCATCGCCGCCCAGACCCTGGTCGGTGCCGCCCTGGGAGCGGGCGACGTGACGGGCGCGAAGGGGATCGCCCGCCGTGTCACCACCTGGTCGGGGCTGTTCGCGCTGATCCTCGCCGCGATCTTCGCCGCCGGTGCCCCGTTCCTGCCGTTGCTGTTCACCGACGACGCGGCAGTGCTCGACCGCACCCACGTGATCTGGTGGTTCTTCGTCGCCATGATCCCGGTCGCGGGCGTCGTCTTCGGTCTCGACGGTGTACTCCTCGGTGCGGGCGACGCGGCCTTCCTGCGCACCGCCACCCTGGCGGCGGCCCTCGGCGGATTCCTGCCCCTGATCTGGTTGTCCCTGGTCTTCGACTGGGGCGTCGCGGGAATCTGGACCGGCTTGGTCGTCTTCATGCTCGCCCGCCTCCTCGCGGTCGTCGCCCGTGCCCGATCCGGACGCTGGGCCAAGGTCGGCGCCGAATTCCCACGCGAAGCCGCCTAGCCCGTCCGATCAGTCGAGCTGGGTCGGGGCGTTTCGACCCGAATTCGGGTTGGTCGGCGGAAATGCGGGTAGTGCCGGTTCGTCGCCGATGACCTACCGTCGGGTGGACGACTCGAGCAGACATGGGAGGCGAAACCGGAGTGCAGGAGTGGATTTCGAAGGCCGGGCGGGTGATCCTCGCGGTGGTCTTCGTACTGGTCGCGGTGGTCGTCGGGCTGCCCGCGTCGGCACAGGCGGCACCCGAGACACCGGGTCGGCTGGTGTCGCACACCGCTCAGCCCGCCGGGTGGGGCGAATGGTCGCGGGCTTCGATCGTCGAATACAGCACCGAGGCGGTCACCGGCGGAACCACGAATTCGGCAGGGCTGCTGCTGCTTCCGGATGGGCCCGCCCCGGAGGGCGGGTATCCGGTTGTCGCCTGGGACCACGGCACCAGTGGCCTCGCGCCGCACTGCGGGCTCACCACGTCCAAGGCGGCTCACGAACATGCGCTGCTGCAGTCGTTCCTCGACCGTGGCTGGGCCGTGGTCGCCCCCGACTACCTCGGACTGTCGGCCGGCGCCGACACCGTGCACCCCTACCTGCACACCCGCACCGAGGCGACCGCGACCATCGACCTGGTGCGTGCCGCGCAGGCTGCCGAACCCGCACTGTCGCGCAGCTGGGCCGTGGTCGGCGGCTCCCAGGGCGGACACGCCGCACTGGCCACCGGCAACCTCGCCACCGACTACGCCCCCGAACTCGACTTCCGGGGCACCGTCGCCCTGGCACCGGAATCCCATTTCGAGGAGATCCTGTCCCGGCTCGACTCGAATGTCCCGAACCTTCCGATCGTCGACCGGCTGGTCGGCCCGTTCGCGGGCATGCTCGCCGGACTGCGCGCCGCCCGCCCCGACCTCGACGTGAACGCCGCACTGAGCGCGCGCGGCCGCCAAGTGGTCGACGCGATCTCGACCAGCTGTGTGCGCGAATTCGATCGCGCGGCGGGCGGTGCCTCACTCGGATCGCTGCTGGCCCGGCCGATCACCGAGGGCGGCATCGGCGCGGCCCTGCGCGACTACATGGTGGTGCCGACCGTCGGCTACCGGCAGCCGATCCTCATCGCGCACGGCGCCACCGACATGGTCGTCCCGCTACCGATGACCCTCGCACTGCTGTCGCGCATGCGGGCGGCGGGTACCGTCGTGGAGTTCGCCCAGTACCCGGGCGGCCACGAGGAGATCGTCGTGGAATCGCGCGACCGGGTGCTCGACTTCGTCGACGAATTACTGGCCTGACCCGGTCCCGCCGGGTGAACCGGCGGGCCGCGAGAGCTAGTCGGGGTCTTTCATCAGTGAGCCCACGGCGATGGCGCCGCCGACCAGTGCGAGCGGGACCAGGCAGAGGAAGCCGACTATGTCGCCTCGCTCGTTGATGTCCTCCTGTTCGTCACGGTTGTGGCGGGCCGAGTTGTTGGTGACGCAGATGTCGTCGGCGTCCATGATCTCGGTGCCGCATCGCACGCCGGAATCGTCCTCGCTCAGACCCATGAAGGCGATACCGCCGAAGAACACCATGATCGCGATACCGATGACGAAACCCATCACCCGCATCGCCGGAGTCGACCTCTCGGCGGTGGCCGATGCACGCGCGACCGGGACAGGCGGCATCGGTGGCATCGGCTCGGCGTGCGGTCTCGGTGGCGTCGGCTCGGCCTGCGGTGCGGGCGTCAACGGCTCAGCGCGGGGCGCCGGCGGCAGCTCGAGTCCGATGTCCCGCGCGAGACCGGTGATCCCGTCTGCGTAGCCGTCACCGAGGTGGCGAAGTTTCCACCGACCCTGATGACGGTAGAGCTCCACCGTCCTGACCAGTGTCTCGGCCGTGAAGCCGCTGCTCACGGCGACGAACTCCGCGCCGTCGCCGCGCACGATGCTGCGCACCTCGGTGCCCGCGAATCCTTGCCTGCCCGTGGCCGCGGCCACGACGACCCGCGCGATACCGGCGTCGACCAGGGCAGGGTCGATTCGCACCGAACCCTCGGTGACTTCGACGGCCCCGTCAGCAGACGGGTCCGCGCCGGGAACCACCAGGTCGCGGCCGTCGCGGAGGCGACCGTTGGCGTCGAGACCTACCGCAAGCACGCGCGGCGGCGGGCCGTCGACCACACCGACCCGAACCTCGACACGCCCGCCGGACAGCACACAGTTGCCCCCTTTTGCCAACAACACCAGATCCCCCGAAGCTCTTGTGGCACAACGCCATGTGCGAAAAGCCTAACCGCTGCGCGCGGCGTCGGCAGGCTGTGTTCCGGAGAACCCGGACGCCGGTGACCGATGGGGATGGGCCGGTCGAGGGCCGATGTGTCACTGTGGACAGGTGAATCCGAAGTTGTGGGCGGTCAGCGATGTGCACGTGGGGCACCAGGGCAACAAGCCGATCGTCGAGCAGATCCGGCCCGACTCGCCGGAGGACTGGTTGATCGTCGCCGGTGACGTGGGGGAGAAGGCCGAAGAGGTGCGGTGGGCGCTCGAGTTGCTGCGCGCCCGCTTCGCCAAGGTGATCTGGGTGCCGGGCAACCACGAACTGTGGACCACGCCCAAGGACCCGGTGCAGATGCACGGCGCCGCCCGCTACGACTACCTGGTGGCGATGTGCCGCGATCTCGACGTCCTCACCCCGGAGGATCCGTTCCCGGTGTGGAACGGGCCGGGTGCGGAGAAGTTCGGCGGCAGCGTCACGCTCGCTCCGATGTTCCTGCTCTACGACTACTCGTGGCGGCCCGCCGGAACCAGTACCAAGGCCGAGGCGCTCGCGGTGGCACGGGAACGCAACGTGGTCGCCACCGACGAATTCCTGCTCCACCCGGACCCGTACCTCACCCGCGATGCCTGGTGCCACGCGCGCGTGCAGTACACCCAGCGCCGCCTCGACGCCTTGGCGCCGGAGACCCCGCTGGTGATGATCAACCACTTCCCCCTGGTCCGTCAGCCCACCGACATCCTCTTCTACCCCGAGTTCTCGCTGTGGTGCGGCACCGACCTCACCGCCGACTGGCACACCAGCTACAACGTGGTCTGCTCGGTGTACGGCCACCTCCACATCCCCCGCACCACCCATTACGACGGCGTCCGCTTCGAAGAGGTTTCCCTCGGCTACCCGCGCGAATGGAAACGCCGTGGCATGCCCGACCCGCTGCTTCGTCAGATCCTGCCCGAACCGGTGTACGCCGAGGGCGACCTCAATGCGTGGGGCGGTCACTTCACGGTCACCCCGGAAATGGAAGCGGCGGCGGAGGAGATGCGCGCGAAGGCCGACCGCCGTCGGGGCATCTGAACCGGGGAGTTCGGATTTGCGTAGAAGGTCCGCCACTGATTTGGTGATGCACATGGGTAACTCATCGGGTACGGGCGCACTCGCCGCTTCCGTCCCGCCAGCCGCCGAACCTGCCGGTCGACCACCCCGGTCCGGCCGTGAGACTCGGGGAGGCGGGCGTGCTTGAGAAACTGTTGCCGTCGGGGGTTGCTACCTCGGAACTGCTGGCGTATCCGGAGGACCTGAAGGCGCATCCCGCCGAAGAGCACCTCATCGCGAAGTCGGTGGAAAAGCGCCGTCGCGATTTCATCGGTGCTCGGCACTGCGCACGAGTGGCGCTCGAGGAACTCGGTGAGCCGCCGGTGGCGATCGGCAAGGGTGAGCGCGGTATGCCGCTGTTCCCGCGCGGTGTCGTCGGCAGCCTCACCCATTGCGACGGGTACCGTGCCGCCGCGCTGGCGCATGCGCTGCGGTTCCGCTCGGTCGGTATCGACGCCGAGCCGCACGGCCCGCTGCCCGAGGGGGTGCTCGACTCGGTGAGCCTGCCCGCCGAACGCGAGTGGCTAGCGGGCACACCCGATGACGGGCTGCACCTGGACCGGCTGCTGTTCTGCGCCAAGGAGGCGACCTACAAGGCCTGGTTCCCGCTGACCCTGCGCTGGCTCGGTTTCGAGGACGCCCACATCACCTTCGAGATCGATTCCCGCACAGCCGATGCCGCCACCGGGACGTTCCACACCAAGCTGCTCGTCCCCGGTCTCACCACCGACGGTGGAATCCCGCTCACCACGTTCGACGGACGCTGGATGATCGCCGACGGGCTGATCCTGACCGCGATCGCGCACGGCTGATGGCGGCGCGTACTCCGGCCGTCGACCCGCTCGGCGGATTGGTGATCGTGGACAAGGACGGCGGTTGGACCAGTCACGACGTGGTGGCGCGCAGCCGGAAACTGCTGCGCACCAAGAAGGTCGGCCATGCGGGCACTCTCGACCCGATGGCGACCGGGGTGCTTGTGCTCGGCGTCGAGCGGGCGACGAAACTGCTCGGTCAGCTGATCCTCACCTCCAAGGCGTACACGGCGACGATCCGCCTCGGTCAGTCGACGATCACCGACGACGCCGAAGGCGAGGTGGTCGCGACGACGCCCGCACTGCACGTCACCGACGCCGACATCGCCGCGGGGATCGCCGCGCTCACCGGCGACATCCAGCAGGTCCCTGCGACCGTCAGCGCCATCAAGATCGACGGCGAACGCGCCTACGCCCGCGCCCGTGCGGGCGAGGACGTGCAATTGGCCGCCCGCCCGGTGACCGTCTCCCGCTTCGACGTCCTCGCCCGCCGCGAAGCCGGCGACTTCGTCGACCTCGATGTGGAGGTCGACTGCTCCTCGGGTACCTATATCCGCGCCCTCGCCCGCGACCTCGGCGCCGCCCTCGGCGTCGGCGGCCACCTCACCGCGTTGCGCCGCACCAGGGTCGGCCCCTTCACCCTCGAACACGCCCGCACCCTCGACGAACTGGCCGCCGCGGCCGAAGCCGAGCAACCGCTGCTCAGCCTCGATATCGACACCGCCGTCCGCACCGCCTTCCCGCACCGCGACATCGACGAAGCCCAGGCCAACGACCTGCGCAACGGCCGCTGGCTCGACCCCGTCGGCATCAAGGGCGTTTACGCGGCCATCGACCCCACCGGCCGGGCCATCGCCCTCCTCGAGGAGAGCGGCAAACGCGCCGCCTCGGTCATGGTCGTCCGCCCCCAGGGCATCGGCGACTGATTCGGCGCTGTCGCCGCCGATGGGTGATCAGCGATCGGGCTCGCCGGTGGAGTCCAGGTCGATCCGGATGGTGAGCAGATTCGTACCGAGCAGGCGAACCATCGCACTGTTGACCCGGGGCAACTTCCGCAGCCGGGCTCGCGCGTCGTCGTCGGGGAGCAGTCGAGCTGTCCCCGCGTACCAGCGGGAACGTAGTTGGAGGCGCACACGGGGGTCGGCATCGATATTGCGGACGTAGGCCGAGGCGCGTCCATGATCGCTGACCATCCAGAACGTCGAGCCGACGAGACGTCCACCGATCGGCGTGCGCCTGGCCAGTCCTGAGCGACGGCCGGTTGTCTCCAGTAGTGCGTTGCCCGGAATGCGGCCGACCAGTGGTTTCGCTAACGGGTTGGCGAGATAGCGGTGAACCCATGTGACGATGTGGCGCTTGACCTGCGGATACGTCATGTTGCCTACTTTGTCGAGACGGAATGTCTAGACAATAGTGTTGTCGAGACTGCGCGTTCCGTCAACGGTAGAATCCTCGATGTGGTCTCGAAACCGTGTCGCGTGCACACCGGTCGCAAGCGCAATGACGCGGCGAGGCAGGCGATTCTGGATGCCGTGCCTGCTCTGCTGGCGGCCGCCGACGGCACCGACATCACCATGACCGAGATCGCCGCCGCGGCGGGTGTCGGCAAGCAGACGATCTACCGTTGGTGGCCTTCTCGCGGGGTGCTGCTGCTCGACGCGCTCACCGCGTGGGCGGGCGCCGAAGTTCCCGAACCGTCCGGCGAAACCCTGCTGGAGGACCTCGACACGTTTCTGCGAGCCACCTTCCTCGCCGCGTCGACGCCGCCCGCTCACCATCTGCTGTGCGCGATTCTTGCCGACGCACAACGTGATCCGGAGACGGCCCGGCTGCTCGCGGGCTTCGCCGAGACCCGGCGCGCCGCCCTGCGCCGCATCTTCGATCTTGCCCGCGTTCGCCGCGAACTCGCCGACGGCACCGATACGGAGCTGCTGATCGATCAGGCATTCGGAGTGCTCTGGTACCGGTTGGGTGTGCGCCGCGCGCCGCTGACGGCTGAATTGGCAGCCCAGCTCGCTGCCACCTTGGCCGCATGCGCCGCTGATTAGTTGTGCGGGATCGCACGGTCGTTCGGCGCCCTGACTGGTTCATAGTCTTGCGCCTCAGGGCCTCGGTGACTGATTTCGGCTGTGTCATGGCCTCTGGACGAGGACTAACGGGTCGACGACCTCGCTCGATAGCCTCGGTATATAGCCGACGGCGTCGTAGAGGTGGACCATGGGTGCGGTACGGAAAGCCTGGATCGGCGTTGTCGCCGGGGCGGTGGTCCTGCTTGCCGGATGTGCGTCCGACGAGCCTCGGGTGGTGAACTCTTCGCGCGTGCCGTCCACTCTGGCTCAGCCTCCGGTGGCGACGCCGCCCGATGCGGCGATCACCGTGCGGCCGATCGAGGCGACGACGGGGATGTCCGCCACGCGTACCACCGCTGCTCGGCCGAGTCCGCCGCCGACACCGGCGACGGGAACCATCGTGCTGCGCACCGAAACCGTGTCGGGTGTCGCGGTTCCTGATGTGCCGGTACATCTTTCACGTCAGGAACCGTGTGATCCGGCGGGCCACGACATTCCGGTGGGGGAGACGAGTGAGACCCAGCGGCTCGATGCCGTGACCGACGGCGACGGCCGCGCCGTCTTCACCGTGCCGGTGGGCTGCTACTACTTCGGCATGACCGCCCCCGCCGGGACGAATCCTGTTCCGGAGGGCATGCATTCGGCCTTCCTCACGACTGCCGGATCAACTGTCGAGGGCCTGCTGCGCTTCCAGGACACCGCGGGCTCCTGCCACCCCGACGGCATCTCCGCCGACCTCGGCATGCTCGACAACGCCGCCGTCATCGACTGCGACGGAACCTGGGCCGTCATCCGCTTCGCCACCCCCGGCGACAACCAGCGCATCATCCGCCGCGTCGACGGCACCTGGACCACCTACGTCCTGTTCCCCAACGAAACCTGCTGGAGCACCGCCGAATCCGACGGCGTCCCCGCCCGCCTCCGCCCCTACTTCACCTGCTGATCAGGCGGTCAGCCAGATGGCCTCGGCCGCAAGGGTTCCCAGTTCGGTGGGGGAGGCGGCGGTGGCGATGCGGACGGCGATGGTACCGGCGAAGTCGCGGCGTTCGGCTACCTCGATGGGGGTGTCGAGGGCGATGCCGACGGAGTCGAAATAGCGCAGCATCTCGGGGTCGGAGTCGGAGATGCGGGCGACGCGGCCGGATTCGCCCGCGGCGAAGTCGCTGAGACGGCGGGCCGGAGGTGTGGGGACGGCGCCGTCGACCGAGGGGATGGGGTCGCCGTGCGGATCACGGTCGGGATGGCCGAGTTTCGCGTCGATCCGGGAGACCAGCAGTTCCGACACCGCGTGCTCGAGGACCTCGGCCTCGTCGTGCACTTCGTCCCAGCCGTAGCCGAGTTCGTTCACCAGGAAGGTCTCGATGAGGCGGTGGCGGCGCACCATGGCCACGGCGGCACGACGGCCGTGGTCGGTCAACGTGATCGCACCGTAGCGGGCGTGCTCTACCAGGCCCTGGTCGGCGAGCTTGCGCACCGCCTCCGACACGGTCGAGGCCGACACGCCGATGCGCTCGGCGAGCAGCTTGGTGGACACCTTCTCCTGCGACCACTCCTGCGCGGTCCAGATGACCTTCAGATAGTCCTGTGCCACCGCCGACAGCTCGGGCGCGAGCGTAGCGGTGACCTCGAGTCCGGCCTCTCGTTTACCTGGCACGTTGTCAATGTTAGGCATCCCTGGCCCGAATCACACATCGGCGAACCGGCCACGATCGCATCACACCGGAATTCTGTTCGCGCACCGCTTTGCGTAGGCTTCGCTCTGTGCAGAGATGGCGAAGTCTCGACGACGTGCCCGCGGACTGGGGACGTTGCGTCCTCACGATCGGCGTGTTCGACGGGGTACATCGTGGACACGCGCAGCTCATCAGCCGTGCGGTGGCCGCGGCGAAAAAGCGTGGCGTGCCCGCGGTCCTGATGACGTTCGACCCGCACCCGATGGAAGTGGTGCGCCCCGGTTCGCATCCGGCCCAGCTCACCACCCTCACCCGGCGGGCCGAACTGGCCGAGGAACTCGGCATCGACGTGTTCTGCGTGATGCCGTTCACCCAGGAATTCATGAAGCTCACCCCCGCCGGTTACGTGCACGACCTGCTCGTGGAGCGGTTGCACGTCACCGAGGTCGTGGTCGGCGACAACTTCACCTTCGGCAAGAAGGCCGCGGGCACCGTCGACACCATGCGTGAGCTCGGTGCGCGTTTCGGTTTCGAGGTCGACGGGGTGACCCTGCTCGGTGAGCATGCCGTCACCTTCTCCTCCACCTACATCCGCGCCTGCGTCGACGCGGGCGACATGGCCGCGGCCGCCGAGGCGCTCGGCCGCCCGCACCGCGTGGAGGGCGTGGTCGTGCACGGCGACGGTCGTGGACGTGGACTCGGTTTCCCGACCGCCAACGTCGCCCCGCCGATGCACGCCGCGATCCCCGCCGACGGGGTGTACGCGGGCTGGTTCACCGTGCTCGGCGCCGGTCCGACGATCGGCACGGTCGAGGCGGGCGAGCGGGCGATGGCGGCGATCTCGGTGGGCACCAACCCCACCTTCTCCGGACGCTCGCGCACGGTCGAGGCCTATGTCCTCGACGGTGAGGCCGATCTGTACGGCCAGCACGTGGCGGTCGACTTCGTCGAACAGCTGCGCGGAATGCGTAAATTCGAGTCCATCGACGAGCTGGTCGAGGCCATGGGCCGCGACGTCGAGAATGCCCGCAAGGTCCTCACCGCTGTCGAGGCCTGACGATCGTTTGTCGGGTTGAGTCAGCCCGGAGTCAAGGTGGTACAACGGGTCAAGTAAACTGGCTCCTCGGGTTTGCTGCGGTCCGCGGTGGCGCCCATCCCGGGTGACCGGACATTCGAGCGCGGAACTGAAAAATAGGAGTCGAGCCACATGGCGCTGACCACTGAGCAGAAGTCGGCCATCCTGGCCGAGTACGGCCTGCACGAGAAGGACACCGGTTCGCCGGAGGCGCAGATCGCGCTGCTGTCGAAGCGGATCTCGGACCTGACCGAGCACCTCAAGCAGCACAAGCACGATCACCACACCCGCCACGGCCTGCTGGCCCTGATCGGTCGTCGTCGCCGCCTGTCGAAGTACCTGCAGGCCAAGGACATCAACCGCTACCGTTCGCTCATCGAGCGTCTCGGCCTGCGCCGCTGATCTGCTACGACACGCCTCCACGCTGAGGCGGTCGGCGAGTAGCCAACAGGAAGAAGTACACTTCTTTCTGTTGGCTATTCGTGTATTCGGAGACCATGGGGTTTCCGGGTGCACTACAACATGTGACAGCCGTGTGCATCCGTCCACGTGGCGTCGGTCTTCGGTAGTGGCCTTTCGGCAGGCGATGTTCTACCGCCGTCGGGCTTCGATCGATGACCGCCACCGCGTCGCCGCTTCCAAGGGGATACGGCCGGGTGCTGCGCGTGACAGCCAGGAGGGTTGTCGCGTGTCCGTGTCCGGTACGGCTGACGAAAAGCTGGTTCGCGCCCATCAGGCGAGTACGCCTGGCATCGGCCGCGCGAATCGGCGAGACGAGAGGTCGAGAGAGAAATATGACGCAGACAACTGAACGTGCATCGACTGCGGTCGAGGTAGAACCCGGTGTTTTCGAATCGGTCGCGCTGATCGACAACGGTAGCTTCGGCACCCGCACCATCCGCTTCGAAACCGGCCGTCTGGCCAAGCAGGCCGCCGGCTCCGTCGTCGCCTACCTGGACGACGAGACCATGCTGCTGTCGGCGACCACCGCCGGTAAGCACCCCAAGGACCAGTTCGACTTCTTCCCGCTGACGGTCGACGTCGAAGAGCGCATGTACGCCGCGGGCCGCATCCCCGGCTCGTTCTTCCGTCGCGAGGGCCGTCCCTCCACCGACGCGATCCTGACCTGCCGACTGATCGACCGTCCGCTGCGCCCGACCTTCATCGACGGTCTGCGCAACGAGATCCAGGTCGTGGTCACCGTGCTGAGCCTGGACCCCCAGGATCTCTACGACGTGCTGGCCATCAACGGCGCCTCGGCGTCCACCCAGCTGTCGGGCATCCCGTTCTCGGGTCCGATCGGTGGCGTGCGCGTGGCCCTGATCAGCGGCCAGTGGGTGGCGTTCCCGACCGTCGAGCAGCTCGAGGGTGCGGTGTTCGACATGGTCGTCGCGGGCCGTGTCACCGAGACCGGTGACGTCGCCATCATGATGGTCGAGGCCGAGGCCACCGACAAGGTGATCGCGCTGATCGAAGACGGTGCGCAGGCACCGACCGAGGCCGTGGTCGCCGAGGGCCTGGAAGCCGCCAAGCCGTTCATCGCGCGCCTGGTCCGCGCCCAGGCCGACCTGGCCGCGCTGGCCGCCAAGCCCACCCAGGAGTTCCCGCTCTTCCCGCCGTACGGCCCCGATGTGTTCGAGGCCGTCGAGGGCACCTCGAAGGTCGAGCTGAATCAGGCGCTGAGCATCGCCGACAAGCAGGCCCGCGAAGCCAAGATCGATGAGATCAAGGTCGAGGTGCTGTCGCGTCTCGGTGAGGACTTCGCCGGTCGCGAGAAGGAGCTGGGTGCCGCGTTCCGCTCGGTCACCAAGAAGCTGGTCCGCCAGCGCATCCTGACCGACGGTTTCCGCATCGACGGTCGCGGCCTCGCCGACATCCGTGAGCTGTCCGCCGAGGTCGACGTGATCCCCCGCGCCCACGGTTCGGCGCTGTTCGAGCGTGGCGAGACCCAGATCATGGGCGTCACCACCCTCGACATGGTGAAGATGGCTCAGCAGGTCGACTCGCTCGGCCCGGAGACCTCCAAGCGCTACATGCACCACTACAACTTCCCGCCGTTCTCCACCGGCGAGACCGGTCGCGTCGGTTCGCCGAAGCGTCGCGAGATCGGCCACGGCGCCCTGGCCGAGCGCGCGCTGATGCCGGTGCTGCCCTCGCAGGAGGAGTTCCCCTACGCCATCCGTCAGGTCTCGGAGGCGCTGGGTTCCAACGGCTCCACCTCGATGGGTTCGGTGTGCGCCTCGACCCTGTCGCTGCTCAACGCCGGTGTGCCGCTGAAGGCGCCGGTCGCGGGTATCGCCATGGGCCTGGTGTCGGACACCGTCACCAACGACCAGGGAGTCGAGGAGGTCCGCTACGTGGCCCTCACCGACATCCTCGGCGCCGAGGATGCCTTCGGCGACATGGACTTCAAGGTCGCCGGTACCCGTGACTTCGTCACCGCCCTGCAGCTCGACACCAAGCTCGACGGCATCCCCTCGCAGGTGCTGGCCGGTGCGCTGAACCAGGCGCACGACGCCCGCACCACCATCCTGGACGTGATGGCCGAGGCCATCGCCACCCCGGACGAGATGAGCCCGTACGCCCCGCGCGTCACCGCGATCAAGATCCCGGTCGACAAGATCGGTGAGGTCATCGGCCCCAAGGGCAAGATGATCAACCAGATCACCGAGGAAACCGGCGCCAACATCTCCATCGAGGATGACGGCACCGTGTTCGTCGGTGCGACCGACGGGCCGTCGGCCCAGGCCGCGATCGACATGATCAACGCCATCGCCAACCCGCAGCTGCCCAAGGTGGGCGAGCGCTTCCTCGGCACGGTCGTCAAGACCACCGCCTTCGGCGCGTTCGTCTCGCTGCTGCCGGGCCGCGACGGTCTGGTGCACATCTCCAAGCTGGGCAACGGCAAGCGCGTGGCCAAGGTCGAGGACGTGGTCAACGTCGGCGACAAGCTGCGCGTGGAGATCGCCGATATCGACAACCGCGGCAAGATCTCGCTGGTTCCGGTCGAGGACGAGGCCGCCGCGCCCGCCGAGTCGGCCGACACCGAGGACTCCGCCGCCGAGTAACCCCACCCACCGCGTAAGCCCCCCGCCGAGCACGATGGCGGGGGGCTTCGTCGTGTTCGGGGTGTAGTGGCGTGCATCACTCGAATGCAACGGTGATGCAACGTTGGCTCGCCTAGTGTGTCCTGACACAGTACGAATCTGTGGCGACGGCAGTGACGTAGCCCGTGGATGAACCGGGCGGTCGGCTGCCGGTTCGGCGTGTGCGGCCAGGTTGCCCGGCGCCGTCGCGTTCCGGCGAATTACTCCCGAGTACGAGATTTTGACGGAATCTGGTCCGGTTTATTATCGAAACGAATACGCTTCACCTCGTCTACGGGCGCGTGTGTCGGGTGTCGGGGTTGACGATGGAGGTCGGGAGATAACCGAGTCATTGCTGGTTGTGTGGCGACGAGCCGGAATGTCGCGATCGTGTCATAGCCGATCGCACTGAATTCCGGTGTGAGCGGGCGGATTTCGGGCAGGGTGCCCGGGGTTGGCCGTCCGCGCGCCGATCCCCGACCCGGTGCGAGCCGGGGGAGTTCCGAGAGTTTTTCGCGGCTGCGTGGCGTTACCCGCGGCCGGTAGATGGAAGGCAGTGTTGCGATGACCAACCCCACTCCGGCGTGCGCGCAGATCGATCAGGTGGCGGCGCTGGTGGCGACGGTCGCGGCGATGGAACCGGCACGGACCGCCGTCGGATTCGACGGCACCTCGGTGTCCTACGCGGAGCTGGATGCCCAGCTCACACTGATGGCGGAGCTCACCGGCGGGGCGCTCGATCCCGAGACGCTCGTGCAGGTGGTGCTCGCCGAGCTGTTCCCGGGGGTCGTCGACGCGGCCGAGGGCACCTTCGGGCGGTTGCTGAACGCGTTGGCCGCCGACGCGATGACCGTGCTCGGGATCGAGGCGCCTGCCGCCGGGGCGACGCTGGTCGACCGGTTCGCCGAGCAGCTGGCGCGCACCCCGGACCGGGTGGCGGTGCAGTTCGGTGACCAGACCCTGACCTATGCCGAATTCGATGCCAGGGTGCGGATGCTGGCAGATCGGTTGATCGGGCTCGGTGTCGGCCCGGAGTCGCTGGTCGGGTTGGCGATGCGGCGCAGTGTCGAGTTGATCGTCGCTGTGCACGCGATCGTGCGGGCGGGTGGGGCGTACGTGCCGCTGGACCCGGATCATCCGGTGGACCGGCTGCACTACGTGCTCGAGGTGGCACGGCCCGTGGTGGTGGTGACCCGGGCGTGCGACGAACCGGATCTGGGCGGCGCGACGGTGCTGCGCACCGACGACATCGACTGGTCCGCGGCACCGGCCGAGCTCGCGGTGAAAGCGCGGGCCGCAAACACGGCGTATGTCATCTTCACCTCCGGGTCGACCGGTCGGCCCAAGGGTGTCGCGGTGACCCACGGTGCGATCGTGGCGAACCTGGACTGGCGTCAGCGCAGCTATGCGATGACCGACGACGACGTGGTGTTGCAGAAGACCCCGTTCACCTTCGACGTGTCGGTGTGGGAGCTGTTCTGGCCCTTGCAGACCGGTGCCCGGCTGGTGGTCGCCGAACCGGGCCGCCACGGTGATCCCGCCTACCTGGCCGACCTGATCGCCCGGCACCGCGTGACGGTGACCCACTTCGTGCCGTCCATGCTGGCCGCCTTCGTCGGTGAGCTCGCCGAGGCCGCGACGGTCGCGGATCTGTCGTCGTTGCGGATGGTGTTCGCCTCCGGTGAGGCATTGCCCGCCGCGACCGCCGCGCGCCTGCGCAAGCTCTCGGCGACGGCCCTGCACAACCTCTACGGGCCGACCGAGGCGGCGGTCGACGTCACCGCGCACGAGGTGACCGAGGCCGACGCGGTGTCGGTGCCGATCGGTGGGCCCGCCGACGACACCGGGTTGCTCGTGCTCGACGAGAACCTCGACCAGGTGCCCGCCGGGGTGGTCGGCGAGCTGTATCTGTCCGGTGTGCAGCTGGCACGCGGCTACGTGGCTCGGCCCGGCCTGACTGCCGACCGGTTCGTCGCCAATCCTTACGGCGAGCCCGGTGCCCGCATGTATCGCACGGGTGATCTCGTGCGGCAGCTGCCCGGCGGTGCCGAGCTGGAATACCTGGGGCGCACGGACTTCCAGGTGAAGTTGCGAGGGCTGCGGATCGAACTCGGTGAGATCGAGGCGGTGCTCGCGGCGCACCCGCGTGTCGGCAATGCCGCGGTGGTGCTGCACCGGCACCCGGCTGGTGAGGCGCTGGTCGGGTATGTGGTGAGTGTCGACGGGGAGCCGCTCGACGAGGCCGAGCTGGTGGCGCATGCGAAGGCATCGATGCCGGAATACATGGTGCCCTCGCTGCTGGTGCAGTTGCCCGCGATGCCGATCAATGCGAGCGGCAAGCTGGACCGCAAAGCACTGCCCGAACCCGACTTCCGGGAGTCGGCGGCCGAGTTCCGTGCTCCGGTCACGGCTACCGAGCGTGCGGTGGCGGGGATGTTCGCCGAACTGCTCGAGGTGGAGACCGTCGGCTTGGACGACGACTTCTTCCGGCTCGGCGGCAACTCCCTGATCGCCACCCGTGCCATCGCTCGCCTGCACGCGAACCTCGGTGTGCGAGTGGATGTTCGAGACTTCTTCGACAGTCCCACTGTCGCGGTTCTCGCGTCGCTGATCGATGCGGGCTCTGCCGACGAGAGGCCGGCTCTCGTCGCAGGCCCCCGCCCCTCCGTTCTGCCCCTGTCACCCGCGCAACAACGCATGTGGTTCCTGAACCGCTTCGACCCGGCCACCGGCGCCTACAACATTCCGATCGCGGTTCGCCTCTCCGGTGCGCTCGACCATGCGGCCTTACGTGCGGCCGTCCGCGACCTGATCGCCCGGCACGAAGTGCTGCGGACCGTCTACCCCGAGGTGGACGGGGCCGGTACGCAGGTAGTGCTCGACCCCGCCGAGGCTTACAGGCTGCTCGTCGCCGAGTCGGCGGGCTGTGCACGTGCCGGGGCATCGGTCCCCGGCGGCGATGGCGCCGCGGATGCCGAGTCCGGGGCAGTCGCCGCTGGGGCCAGGGCTGGTGCTGTCGGGGCCGATGCTGTCGGTGGCGAAGGCGTTGGTGCGGCGCTGTTGGATCCGATTGTTGTTGCGGCGGACGAGCTGCGGGAGGTAATCGCCGGGGAGATCCTGCGCGGTTTCGATGTGACGGTGGCGCCGCCGGTACGGGTGCGGTTGTTCGAGGTCGACGGGGATCACGTGCTGGTGCTCGTGGTGCACCACATCGCCACCGACGGGTGGTCGGCGGGGCCGCTCGTGCGGGACACGATGGCCGCCTATCACGCGCGGACCGGCGGGGCGGCGCCTGCGTGGGAGCCGCTGGCGGTGCAGTACGCCGATTACACGCTGTGGCAGCGGACCGTGCTCGGCGAAGAGGACGACCCGGCTTCGCAGGCGGGGCGGGAGATCGCGTTCTGGCGGGCGGCGCTGGCCGGTCTGCCGGACGAGTCGGGATTGCCGACGGATCGGCCGCGCCCAGCGACCGCTTCGATGCGTGGGCAGCGGGTCGAGTTCAGTCTTGACGCCGAGTTGGTCACGGCACTGAATACTGTTGCCGCCGAACGCGGTGCGACGCTGTTCATGGTGCTGCACGCCGCGCTGTCGGTGCTCGTCGCCCGCCTGTCGGGCAATGCGGATGTGGCGATCGGCAGTCCCGTCGCGGGGCGCGGTGCCGCCGAACTCGATGATGTGATCGGCATGTTCGTCAACACCGCGGTGCTGCGCACCCAGGTGCGCGCCGGGGAACCGTTCGCCGACCTGCTCGGCCGCGTCCGGGCCGCCGACCTGGCCGCCTTCGAGCACACCACCCTGCCCTTCGAGCGGCTCGTCGAAGTGCTGGCGCCCGCTCGTTCGGCGGGTCGGCACCCCCTGTTCCAGATGGCGTTGTCGCTGCAGAACCTGCCCGTGACCACCTTCGAACTGCCCGGCCTGCGGGCAAGCGCGGTCGCCCTGCCCTACGACATCGAGAAGTTCGACCTGTCGGTGACGTTGCGCGACGCCGCAGCCGATGGTCTGTCCGGCGAATTCTCCTATGCCACAGATCTGTTCGACGCGTCGACGGTCGCTGCGATGGTGCGCCGTTTCACCGGCCTGCTCAGTGCGGTCGCCGCCGCACCGCATACTCCGGTAGCCGAGCTGCCGTTGCTGATCGACACCGAACTCGCCGAACTCACCACCCGCAGCGGCGGTGTCGTCGAGCCCGCACCTCTGCTGCCCGAAGTGCTGGCCCTTGCCGCCGCCGACCCGGCCGCCATCGCCATCCGCGACGGCGGACACGCTCTCACCTACGGCGAACTCGACGCCGCCTCCACCCGCATGGCCACCCGGCTGACCGGCAAAGGTGTCGGACCGGGTGATGTTGTCGCCGTGAGTATTCCGCGCTCGGCCGCGTCGGTGACCGCTGTGTGGGCCGTCGTCAAGTCGGGCGCCGCCTTCCTCCCGGTAGACCCGAACTACCCGGCCGACCGCATCACCCACATGCTCGCCGACTCCGGCGCCGCCGCGGGCATCACCACCGACGAACTCCGCGCCGACCTACCCGCTGCCGTGGACTGGCTGGTCGTCGACCTCGACACCGTGCACACGGACACGCACGCTGGTCCCGATGTCGCCGCGCCGAGGCTGGCTGAGGGCGATGGTGGCCGGATCAGCCTCGACGGGGTCGGAGCGTCGGGTAATGCTCATCGGCCGCATCCGCTCGACCCCGCCTATGTCATCTACACCTCCGGCACCACCGGTCTGCCCAAAGGCGTGGTGATTCCGCACGCCGCTGTCGCCGCCTACCTGCCGGTGCAGGCGGAGCGGTACCGGGCTGCGGCGGACGCGCGGGTCCTGCATGTGGCGTCGCCGTCGTTCGACATCTCGGTGGCCGAGCTGCTGCTCACCGTCAGCGCGGGAGCGACCATGGTCGTCGCGCCGAACGGGGTGTTCGGTGGGGCGGAGCTGGGTGAACTGTTGCGGGCCGAACGGGTGACCCATGTGGTCATCACGCCGTCGGCGCTCGCGACGGTCGATCCGGTGGGGCTCGACGATCTGCGGGTCGTCGTGGTGGGTGGTGAGGCGTGTCCGGCGAAGCTGGTGGCACGGTGGACGGCGGCGATCCCGGGGCTGGTGTTCCGCAACGGGTACGGGCCGACCGAAACCACGATCGTCACCAATATCAGCGAACCACTCGGCGCCACCACGCCGATCACTCTCGGCGGGCCCGTGGAGGGGACCACCGAATTGGTCCTCGACGAGCGGTTGCGCCCGGTGCCTGCCGGTGTCGTCGGTGAGCTCTACATCGCGGGCGCCCAGTTGGCGCGCGGCTACCATCGTCGGCCCGCGTTGACGGCGAGCCGGTTCGTCACCAATCCGTACGGCGCGCCGGGGGAGCGGATGTACCGCACCGGTGACACCGTCCGCTGGGTGCGTCGTGGCGATACCTATGACCTGGAATATCTGGGGCGCAACGACTTCCAGGTGAAGATGCGTGGGTTCCGGATCGAACTCGGTGAGATCGACGCCGTCCTCGCCAAGCACCCGGCGGTGCGTTTCGCCGTCACGATCGGGCACCGCACCGAGGCTGGTGCGACCCTGCTGGTGTCCTATGTGGCGCCGGTCGCCGAGGCCGCCGTCGACACCTCGGAGTTGCTCGCGTATTCCGCCGCGCACCTGCCCGCGCACATGGTGCCCGCCACCATCATGACTCTGGACGAGGTGCCGCTGACCCCGGTCGGCAAACTGGATCGTTCGGCACTGCCCGCTCCCGTGTTCGAGGCCGCCGTCTACCGCGCGCCCGTCACCCGTGCCGAACGGGTGGTCGCGGACGCTTTCGCCGAGGTTCTCGGCTTGGAGCAGGTCGGCCGCGACGACGACTTCTTCGAGCTCGGCGGCAACTCGCTGCTCGCCACCCGTGTGATGGCCCGCATCGGCACCGACCTCGGTATCCGCATCCCGGTGCGGCAACTGTTCGACACCGCCTCGGTCCGCACCCTGGCCGAGGCCGCCGACCGGCTGCGCGGCACCGGCGCCGGCCCGGCCCTCGTCGCGGGTGTGCGCCCCGACCCGCTGCCGCTGTCCCCGGCCCAGCAGCGCATGTGGTTCCTGAACCGCTTCGACCCCGGTTCATCGGCCGACAACATCCCGATGGCTGTGCGTCTCACCGGCGACCTCGACCTGCCTGCCCTCCGCGCGGCCCTCGTCGACGTCCTCGACCGCCACGAGGTCCTACGCACCCGCTACCCGGAACGCGACGGCCACGCGATCGCCGAAATTCTTCCCACCCACGGCCTTCTCCCCGACATCCACCCCGAGGTCCTGCCCACCGACGACCTTCCCGACGCGATCCGCACCTTCGCCACGACCGGCTTCGACCTCACCACCGACGCCCCCCTCCGCATCGCCCTGTTCCGCGTGCGCGACACCGGGGAAGCGCCGGGCAACGGGCACAGGTCGGCTGGCACGCCGGTGTGCTTCGACGAGGCCGCGCTGACCGACGATGGTGTGAGTGCCGCAACGACGCCGAGCGGCACGGAGGCGCAGTCGACCGGGCATGGGCTGCGGGGGACGTTCGGCGGGGACGTGATGGTCGGTGATGATGCGGCCTCCGGAGACGCACGGGAAGCTGCTGCGTCGGCCGACGGGGCAAGTGCGCAGTATGTACTCCTCATCGTGCTGCATCACATCGCGGCGGACGGGTTTTCGTTCGGGCCGTTGATTCGGGATGTGCTCACCGCGTACGGGGCGCGGGCGGAGGGGGAGGCTCCCGCGTGGGAGCCGCTGAGTGTGCAGTACGCCGACTACGCGGTGTGGCAGCATGCGGTGCTCGGCACGGCCGCCGACCCCGGATCGCTGGCTGCCCAGCAGCTTTCGTTCTGGCGTGAGACGCTGGACGGGTTGCCGGAGCAGTTGGAGTTGCCTGCCGATCGGCCCCGGCCCGCGGTCGCCTCGCGCAGGGGAGCGGTGCACGCGGTCGAGTTCGAGGCCGAAACGCACCGTGTGCTGGCCGAATTCGCTCGGGCGCACGGGGTGACGGTGTTCATGGCCGTGCACGCGGTGTTCGCGGTGTTGTTGGCGCGCTTGTCGGCGACCACCGATATCGCCATCGGTACGCCGGTGTCGGGACGTGGGCACCGCGCACTCGATGACCTGGTCGGCATGTTCGTCAACACCCTGGTGCTGCGCACCGAGGTGACGCCGGCGACGCCGTTCGCCGAGCTGGTCGCGCGGGTCCGTGACACCGACCTGGCGGCATTCGGGCACGCCGACGTGCCGTTCGAGCGGCTCGTCGAGGCGCTCGACCCGGTGCGTTCCACGGCCCGCAATCCGCTGTTCCAGGTGATGCTGTCGCTGAACGAGGACACCGCGCGCGAACTCGTCCTCCCCGGCCTGACGGTCGGTGGCGTCGACCTACCGAGCACGGTCGCCAAATTCGACCTGGAACTCACCCTCACCGAACGCCGCGACGAGAAAGGCGCTCCCGCAGGACTTTCCGGCGCGTTCATCTATGCCGCCGACTTGTTCGACGCGGCAACCGTCGCCGGATTCGCCACCCGCCTGCACCGCGCCCTCACCAGCGTCCTGACGGACCCCACGCGCCCGGTCGGCGACCTCGACCTCCTCGACGACACGGAACGCACGCGACTGCTCGCCATCGGGAACTCGGCCGCTGCGACCGGTTCGGCCCGGGTAACGCAGTTGGGCGACCACGTCTCGACCGACCATGCCACCCCTGTGCTCGCCGCGACTGCCACCCTGGCATCGCTGTTCGCCGACCAGGTCGCGGCCGGCCCCGGCGCGACAGCCGTCGTCCTCGACGCCGAGCCCATGGGAGCAGCACGCGGTGCGGATCCTGCGGAGACAGCGGTTGCGGCAGGGCATGGCAGTGGTGCCGACAGCGCGGTAGCGATGGGCGGTCCGGTGTCGGTGCGGCTCACGTATGCCGAGTTCGGTGTGAGGGTTGCTCGGCTGGCCCGGCATCTCATCGGGCTCGGTGCGGGGCCGGGTTCGCTGGTGGCGGTGGCGATGCGGCGTGGTGTCGAGCAGTTGGTCGCGGTGCACGCCGTGCTCGCGGCCGGGGCGGCGTATGTGCCTGTGGACCCGGATCATCCAGCTGACCGAACCGCGTATGTGCTCGCTCAGACGGCACCGGTGTGTGTGCTCACCGTCGCCGGGAGTGGCCTCGGCGTGGGTGAGTCGGTGATCGAGGTGGATACCCTCGATCTGTCGGCACTGTCGGGCGACCCGATCGCCGACGGAGAGCGCTGTGCCCCACTGCGTCCCGAGAACCTCGCCTATGTGCTGTTCACCTCCGGCTCGACCGGTCGGCCCAAGGGGGTGGCGGTTCCGCACCGTGCGGTGGTGAACCAGCTGCGGTGGTTGCAGAGCGCTTGTCCGCTCGGTGCCGACGACGTGGTGCTGCAGAAGACGCCGTTCACCTTCGACGCCTCCGTGTGGGAACTGTTGTGGCCCTTGCAGGTCGGTGCCCGATTGGTTCTCGCCGCCTCCGACGGGCATCGCGATCCGGCGTACCTGGCCGCCGTAACCGCCCGGCACAACGTGAGCGTGGTGCAGTACGTGCCTTCGGTGCTGGCCGCCGTGATGGCGGAAACGACCGGAACCGCAGGCGACCCGCACCACCGGTCCGGCGACGTTTCCCGCAGGCAGAGCGCGCTACGGCTGGTATTCGCCGGTGGTGAGGCGCTGACCACCGAACTGGCGCGCACCGTCCGCGAACGCACCGGCGCCACGGTGGTGAACCTGTACGGGCCAACCGAAACCGCCATCCAGGTGACCACCCACCGGTTCGCCGACGATCAGGGTGCGACCGTGCCCATCGGTTCCCCGGTTGCCGAAACCTCGGTGTACGTGCTCGATTCGCGCCTGCACCCGGTCCCGGCCGGTGTGCCCGGTGAACTGTACGTGGCCGGCGTCCAGCTCGCCGACGGCTACCACCGCCGTGCCGACCTCACCGCCGAGCGTTTCGTCGCGAACCCGTTCGGCACCGGCGAGCGCCTCTACCGCACCGGTGACCTCGTCACCTGGCGCACCACCGCAACCGGCCCTGCCCTGCACTACCTGGGTCGCACCGATTTTCAGGTGAAACTGCGTGGCCTGCGCATCGAACCCGCCGAGATCGAAGCCGCCCTCACCACGGTCCCCGGCGTAGGCCGCGCGGTGGTCGTCGTCCGCTCGGACGACGGCAAGCTCGACCAGCTCGTCGCCTACATCGTCCGCGACAACACCGAAGCCGAACCCGTCGCGGATGCCCGATCAGCCTCTCCCACAGTCGGTGTCGACGGCACAGTCTCGGGTGCACCCAACCGTGACGCCTGCACTCCGGCGGAACTCGACGCCGCTGTCTTCGCCACCCTGCCCGCCTACATGGTGCCCGGCGCCTACGTGTTCCTCGACGAATTGCCGCTCACGACCTCCGGCAAGCTGGACCGCCGCGCACTGCCCGCCCCACAGGCGCGCCGCACCGTTCACCGGGAGCCCGCGACTACGATCGAACGCATCGTCGCCGCCACCTTCGCCGGCGTGCTCGAACTGGACCGGGTGGGCGCCGACGACGACTTCTTCGCGCTCGGCGGCAACTCCCTGGTGGCCACCCAGGTGGCGGCACGCCTCGGAGCCGCGCTCGACGCGCGCGTCGCGGTCCGTGAACTGTTCGAGGCGAGCACCGTCAGCGGTTTGGCGCAGCGTCTGGACACCCTGCGTGGCACCGGGAGCAGGCGCGGACCGGTGGCGGGTCGACGCCCGCGACGGATTCCGTTGTCGCCCGCGCAGCAGCGGATGTGGTTCCTGCACCGCTTCGACCCGCGGTCCGCCGCCTATCACATCCCCGTGGCCATTCGCCTCAGCGGCGATCTCGACGTCGCCGCCCTGCGCGCCGCCCTGGGTGACCTGGTCGCCCGGCACGAGACCCTGCGCACCACCTACCCCGAATTCGACGGGCAGGCAACGCAACTCGTCGGCGAGCCGGTCGTTCCCGAGCTCACGGTCACCGGCGTTGCCGCCACCGACGTGTCCGGCGCCGTCGCGGAGGTGCTGTCGGGTGGTTTCGACATCACCACCGAGGTGCCGGTGCGCGTCGCCCTGCTGCGGGTGACGCCGACCGAGCACGTGCTGGTCCTCGTCGTGCACCACATCGCCGCCGACGGCTGGTCGATGGGCCCGCTCACCCGTGACCTGGTGGCCGCCTATGCCGCCCGCGCCACAGGCAGCGCGCCGCAACTGCCGCCGCTCACGGTGCATTACGCCGATTACGCGCTGTGGCAGACCGAGGGGCTCGGCAGTGTCGACGACCCGGACGCGCCGCTGGCGCGTCAGCTGGGCTACTGGCGGCACCGCCTGGCCGCGCTGCCCGATGTCATCACCCTGCCGACGGACCGCCGCAGGCCACTGATCGCCACGAATCGCGGGGCCACCTTCCGCACCGCCTTCGACGCGGATTTGCACCGGGGGATCGAGGAATTGGCTCGGGCGCGCCGGGCGACCACGTTCATGGTGCTGCACGCGGGCCTCGCGGTACTGCTGGCCCGGCTGTCGGCGGGGTCCGACATCGTGGTCGGCACCCCGGTGGCCGGGCGTGGTCATCGTGAACTCGACGACCTCGTCGGCATGTTCGTCAACACGCTCGTCCTGCGCGCCGAGGTGCGCGGCGAAACCGGGTTCGCCGACCTGCTCGACCAGGTCCGCGCCGACGACCTCGACGCCTTCGACAACGCCGACGTCCCGTTCGAAACCCTCGTCGACGCGGTGAACCCCGCACGCTCGCAAGGCTATTCGCCGCTGTATCAGGTGTCGCTCGCGCTGCAGAATCAGCGACGCGCCGCGTTCGAACTGCCCGGTCTCACCCTCTCGGGCCTCGAACTGCCGGACGCACCGATCGAAGTCGACCTGGACTTCACCTTCGTCGACCGGTTCGGCGCCGACGGCGAGCCCGACGGTCTCGATCTCGAACTACGCTACGCGACAGATCTTTTCGACGCCGAGACCGTCGCGGCGATGGCCACCATGCTCGAGCTCGTGCTCCGCGCGGCCGTGCGGGCTCCGGCGACGCCTGTCGGAGATCTGGAACTGCTCGCCGAACCGACCCGCGCCGAGCTGGTGGCCGGCCCGCACGGCGAAGTGATTCCGCTCGACGAGGAGCTGACCCAGCTTGGCATCGGCGCGCCGCTGGCCGCCCAGCTGCTCGATGCGGCGGCCGCGCGTGATCCGTGGGCGATCGCGGCCGTTTTCGAGGGCACCGAGATCACCTACGGTGTGCTCGCGGCCAGAGCCAATCGACTCGCGCGCAGGCTGATCGAGTGCGGTGTCGGGCCGGAAACCCCGGTCGCCATCGCTGTTCCGCGCGGGATCGAGCTGCTGGTCGTGCTGCACGGCGTGCTCGCCGCCGGTGGCGTGTACGTGCCGATCGACCCGGCCCAGCCCGCCGACCGCATCGGCCACGTACTGGCCACGGCGGCACCACGATTGGTCGTCGCGGCCGCGGCGAGCGACCTCGATCACGTGGACGCGGGCATCCGGTCCGCCACCGCCTCGGTGCATTTCGCGGCCGCCTCGCGGTCCGGGTTCCCGGTGCTCACCGTCGCCCAGCTCGAGGATCCCGCGCAGGTTCCGGTGCCGGGCACCCCGATCACCGATGCCGAACGCCTCGCACCGCTGCTGCCGGACCATCCGGCGTATGCCCTGTTCACCTCCGGTTCCACCGGTCTGCCCAAGGGCGTGCTCATCACCCACCGGGCGGTGGTGAACGAATTGTGCTGGCTGCGTGGCGAATACGCCATGACCGCCGATGATCGCCTGCTGCAGCGCGCCCCGCTGACCTTCGACGTGTCGCTGTGGGAACTGCTGGCCCCGGCGTTGCTCGGCGCCACCCTGGTGCTGCTGCGGCCCGGCGGCCACCTCGACCTCGCCTATCAGGCACGGGTGTTGCGCGAACAGCGCGTCACCGTGGTCGAGCTGGTGCCGTCGGTGCTGTCGGCGATGCTCGCCGAAGGGCTGGGCGACGCGCTGCGCGGCCTGCGGATGCTGCATGTGGGTGGTGAGGAACTGCCCGCCCCGCTCGCGGCGACGGTGCTGGCCACGCTCCCCGTCGAGCTGCACAACACCTACGGGCCGACCGAGGTGGCGATCACGAGCACCTTCCAGCAGATCACGGCACCGGTCGAACAGACCGAGATGCCCATCGGCAGGCCCACCTGGAATGTGCGCGCCTATGTCCTCGACGAGCGGCTGCACCCGGTGCCGACCGGTGTGACGGGTGAGCTGTACCTGGCGGGTGCCCAGCTGGCCCGTGGCTACCTGGGGCGGCCGGACCTGACCGCCGACCGCTTCGTCGCCGACCCGTTCGGCGCGAACGGTACCCGCATGTACCGCACCGGCGACCTGGTCCGCCGCGACCGCGACGGTGCCCTGATCTATCTGGGCCGCAACGACTTCCAGGTGAAGATCCGTGGCCTGCGGATCGAGCTCGGTGAGATCGAGGCCGCCCTCGGCGACGCACCAGGTGTCACCCACGCGACGGTTCTGCCCGCCACCGACGACGCGGGCCGCCAGTGCCTGGTCGGTTATGTGGCCGGTGCGGTCGACGCCGCGAATGTGCGCGATCAGGTGGCGAGCCGGGTGCCCGCCTACATGGTTCCCACGCATTTCGTCGTGCTGGACACGGTGCCGCTGAACTCGGCGGGCAAGCTCGACCGTGCCGCGCTGCCCGCTGCCGATCTGTCGGTCACCACCGCCTACGTGGCGCCACGTCCCGGCCGCCAGACCACGCTCGCCGAAGTGATCGCCGACCTGCTCGGCGTGGCCCGCATCGGTGCCGACGACGACTTCTTCGCCGTCGGCGGCAACTCGCTGCTGGCCATGCGGCTGGTCGCCCGCGCCAACGCGGCGCTCGGCAGCGCCCTCGACGTGCGCGACGTGTTCGAAGCACCCACCGTGGCCGGGCTGGCCGACCGCGCCACTGCCGGTGAACAGCTGCCGCCGCTGGTCGCGGTGCACCCACGCCCCGACCGAATCCCGTTGTCGCTGGCCCAGACCCGACTCTGGCTGCTGAACCGCATCGACCCCGACTCGGCCGTCTACACCTTGCCCATCGCCCTGCGTCTCACCGGTGACCTCGACATCGCCGCCCTGTGGGCCGCCCTCGCCGACGTCGTGGCTCGCCACGAGGCCCTGCGCACCGTCTTCCCCGAAGACGCGGACGGCCCCACCCAGGTGGTCCTTCCGGTCGACGAGGCCCTGCCCGACGCGGTTCTCGAGGAGGTCACCGAGCCGAACCTGGCCGCCGCTGTCCGCGCCGTCGTCGGCGCGGGCTTCGACCTCACCACCCGGCCGCCCCTGCGCGCAGCACTCCTGAGCACGATCGCGGCGTCGCCGGGCGACGGGGCGATCTCGACCGACGGTTCCGCGCGGGACCGTGCGTATGTCTTCGTGCTGGCCGTGCACCACATCGCCGCCGACGGTGTGTCCCTCACGCCGTTGGCGCGGGATCTCGTCGCCGCGTATGCCGCGCGGACGGCGGGGATCGCGCCGCAGTGGCAGCCGCTACCGGTGCAGTACCCGGACTTCACGCTGTGGCAGCGTGAGGTCCTCGGTGCAGCCGAGGATCCGCACTCGCGCCTGGCACGGCAGCTGGCGCACTGGCGTGACGAATTGGCCGGGCTGGCCCCGGCTCTGGAGTTGGCGACGGATCGGCCGCGTCCCGCTGTGCGCGGCGGGGAGGGCGCCGCCGTCGGGTTCGATGTGCCCACCGAGGTCGTCGCCGGCGTCGAGGCGCTGGCCCGCGGGCACGGGGTGTCCACGTTCATGGTGGTGCACGCGGCGTTCGCGGTGCTGCTGGCCCGGCACGGTGCGGGCGGCGATATCGCCATCGGCACTCCGGTCGCGGGACGGGCCGATGCGGCGCTCGACGATCTCGTCGGCATGTTCGTCAACACCCTGGTCCTGCGCACCCAGGTGGACGCGGGAGCGGCATTCGCCGACCTGCTCGCCACCGTGCGTGCGGCCGATCTGCGCGCCTTCGCGCACGCGGACCTGCCGTTCGAACGGCTCGTCGACGAACTGAACCCGGTGCGCTCCACCTCGTACGCGCCGATCGTGCAGGTGATGCTCGCGTTCGAGCACCGCGACGACACCACCGTCGAACTGCCGGGCCTGCGGATCGACGAATTCGCGCTGCCCGCGGCGACCACACAGTTCGACCTGTCGCTCGCCGTCAACGAAATCGCCGGGGCCAGTGGCGAACCGGGGATGCGTGGATGGCTTCGGTACGCCACCGACCTGTTCGACGCCGAGACCGTCGCCGCCCTCGGCGCGCGGTTCGTCCGGGTGCTGCGCGCCGTGGTCGCGGACGACACCGCGATCGTCGGTGAGATCGACCTGCTCGACGACACCGACCGGGCCCAGCTCGCGGCCTGGAACTCCGCCCACGCGCCGCTGGACACCGACGCCACGCTCGTATCGCTGTTCGCCGAACAGGCCCTTCGCGCCCCGGACGCCATCGCCCTCGACTTCGAGGGGCAGCGAATCACCTACGGCGAGTTCGCTGGTCGTGTGGCTCGTCTCGCGCGGCGGCTGATCGCGGAGCGGGTGGGACCCGGCGCCATCGTTGGTGTGGGGCTGCGCCGCGGAATCGATCTGCTCGTCGCGCTCTACGCGGTGCAGGCGGCCGGCGCGGCGTACCTGCCGCTCGACCCCGATCACCCGGCCGACCGGATCGCCGATGTGCTCACCACCGCGGCACCGGTCTGTGTCCTCGCCGCAGCCGGCTTCCCCGAAACCGGCACGCGCACCATCGATCCCGGAGAACTCGACCTCGACGGTTTCCACGCGCACCCGGTGACCGAGGCCGAGCGTCTACGCCCATTGCGCGGCGCCGACCTGGCATACGTGCTGTTCACGTCCGGATCGACCGGGAAGCCGAAGGGCGTGGCGGTGAGCCACACCGCCATCGTCAACCGTCTGGTCTGGATGCAGGACACCTACGGCCTCACACCGGCCGACACCGTGTTGCAGAAGACGCCCATCACCTTCGACGTGTCGGTGTGGGAACTGTTCTGGCCCTTGCAGATCGGCGCCACCTTGGTGATCGCCCGACCCGAGGGGCACCGTGACCCCGCCTACCTGGCCGAGGTCATCACCCGCACCGGAGTGGGTGTGGCGCACTTCGTTCCGTCGATGCTCGCGGCGTTCCTCGCCGAACCCCGCGCCGCTGAGTGCGCCTCGCTGCGTCAAGTCTTCGCCTCCGGTGAGGCACTGCCCGCCGCCGACGCGCAGCGCCTGCGCGCGCTGATTCCCGGTGTGGCCGTGCACAACCTGTACGGCCCGACCGAAGCCGCCGTCGATGTCACCTTCCACGAGGTCACCGACGCCGACACCGTGACCGTGCCGATCGGGGCGCCCGTCGCCAACACCGCCCTGCACGTCCTCGACGCCCGCCTGCGCCCCGTGCCCGTCGGCACACCAGGCGAGCTCTACCTGGCCGGTGTGCAGCTGGCTCGTGGCTACCTCGGCCGCCCGGATCTGTCGGCCGATCGCTTCGTCGCCAATCCCTACGGTGCCCCAGGCGAACGGATGTACCGCACCGGCGACCTCGTCGTGCGAACCCGCACCGGCGAGCTGGAGTACCTGGGCCGCACCGACTTCCAGGTGAAACTGCGCGGCCTGCGTATCGAACTCGGCGAGATCGAGGCGGTGCTCGGCGGTATCGACACTGTCGACCGCGCCGTGGTGACCGTCCGCGACGACGGCACCGGCCCCTACCTCGCCGCCTACCTGGTCCCGGCGCGCGCACAGCACCCGACGGCCTCGGCCGCGGCGCGCCGCCAGGAACCCGGACGGACGACCCGCGCCGGCCTCGCCGATGCCGACATCGCTGCCGGTATCGATCTCGCGGGCGTGAAAGCCCGTCTGCGGGAGGCGCTTCCGGCCTATATGGTGCCGAGCGCGTTCGTGGTCCTCGAGTCGCTACCGGTGAACGCCTCGGGCAAGCTCGATCGCCGGGCGCTGCCCGCCCCCGAGCTGACCGCGCGCGAGTTCCGTGCGCCCGCGACGGCAACAGAGGTGCTGGTGGCCGGGATCGTCGGGGAGGTGCTCGGGATCGACGAGGTCGGTGCCGACGACGACTTCTTCGATCTCGGTGGCAACTCACTGATCGCCACCCGGGTCGCGGCGCGGCTCGGGGCAGCACTGGACCGGCAGGTGCCGGTGGCCCGCGTCTTCGAGTCGCCGGTCGTGGCCGCGCTGGCCACCGCGCTCGATAGCGAGGCGGGCCCGGCCCGGCTCGCGCTGACGGCGGGGGAGCGGCCCCCCGTGGTTCCGCTCTCGCCTGCCCAGCAGCGCATGTGGTTCCTCAACCGGTTCGACCCGGATTCGGTGGGCTACAACGTGCCCATCGCCGTCCGCTTGCGCGGTGTGCTCGACACCGACGCGTTGGCTGCCGCCGTCGACGATCTGGTCGACCGGCACGAAGTGCTGCGCACCTACTACCCGGAGACCGCCGACGACCCGGTGCAGCGCATCCTGTCGGCAGCCGACGCCGGTGTCGCGCTAGAGATCCGCGACATCACCCCCGACGCGGTGACCGGCGCGGTGACGACACTGGCCGCGACCACCTTCGACGTGACCGCCGGGGTGCCGTGGCGTGTGGTGCTGTACCGCCTCGACGCCGACGACGCGGTGCTGGCCCTGGTCGTGCATCACATCAGCGCCGACGGGTCGTCGGTGCCGCCGCTGGTGCGCGACCTGATGACCGCCTACCTCGCCCGCCGGGACGGCACCGCCCCCGCGTGGGCGCCACTGCCGGTGCAGTACGCGGACTACGCGCTGTGGCAGCGGGCGGTACTCGGCGACGAGACCGAGCCGACCTCGGTGGCCGCCCGCCAGCTCGGCTTCTGGCGCACCGAACTCGCCGGTGTGCCCGACGAACTCGCGCTGCCCCTCGACCGGCCACGCCCGGCCGTGCGAACGCTGGCCGGCGGCAGCGTGCCGGTCACGCTCGACGCCGCCACCCACGCCAAGCTCACCGAGCTGGCTCGCGAGTGCGGTGCCACGCTGTTCATGGTGGTGCACACCGCCTTCGCCGCTCTCCTCGGACGGCTGTCGAACAGCACCGACGTGACCGTCGGTACCCCTGTCGCCGGGCGCGGTGAGGCCGCGCTCGAAGATCTCGTCGGCATGTTCGTGAACACACTGGTGTTCCGCACCCGGCTGCGGTCGGGAGAATCGTTCCGCCAGTTGCTGATCCGCCAGCGCGCCACCGACCTCGCGGTGTTCGCCAATGCCGACGTGCCGTTCGAACGACTCGTGGAGGTGCTCGACCCGGCGCGTTCCACCGCCCGGCACCCACTGTTCCAGGTCGGCTTCTCCTTCCAGAACTTCGAACGCGCCGAACTCGAGCTGCCCGGCATCACCGTGTCGGGTCTGGACACCGACGGGGAGCTGTCGCAGTTCGATCTGCACCTGATCGTCAGCGACGACTACACGAACGACGGTGCCGCAGCCGGTGTCTCGGGTGTACTCACCTACGCCACCGACGTATTCGACCCCGAAACCGCCGCCGCCGTCGCCACCCGCCTGGAACGGCTGCTCACCGCCCTCGCCGCGGAACCGCAGACTCCCGTGGACACCATCGACGTGCTCGATGTCGAGGAGCGCACCCGCATCCTCGACCACTGGAACGACACCGACCACGAGATCGACCGCACGGCAGACCTGCTCGCGCCGTACCGTCGCCAGGTCGCCGCGCGCCCCGACGCGACGGCCCTGATCTTCGAGGGCGAACAGCTCACCTACGGTGAGCTCGACGCCCGGGTCAACCGTCTGGCCCGCCACCTCATCACCGACGGCGTCGGCCCCGACACCCTGGTCGCCCTGGCCATGCGCCGCTCGGTCGACCTGGTCGTCGCCATGTACGCGGTCCTCACCGCAGGCGCCGCCTACGTTCCGATCGACCCCGACCACCCCACCGACCGCGTCACCCAGATCCTCACCACCGCCCGCCCCCACCTGGTCCTCACGACCAGCCGCGACCGCTTCGACATCGGCGCCATCACCTCGGCGACGGAGCCGGCCTTGTCCGCGTCGCCCAGTTCGGGTGCCGTCGGTACCGAGGCGAATTCGTCCGCCTCGGTACAGGCGGGCGCTGATCCAGCGAGGTCGTCGGATTCAGCGACGGTCGCGCCCTCGGGGCAAGCGAATGCACGGGGCGGTTCCTCGATCCACGGCCACGCCGTACCGTCGGCAGGTGCGGCGGGGATTCCCGTCGTCCGCATCGACCGGATCGACCTGGATCGTTACCCGGCACACACCGTCGGTGACGCGGAATTACCCGCGCCGCTGCGGGATTCGAACCTCGCCTATGCCCTGTTCACCTCCGGCTCGACCGGACGGCCCAAGGGTGTGGCGATGAGTCATGCGGGGGTGCGTAATCAGGTGGCGTGGATGATCGCGCAGTACCGGCTCGGTGCGGGGGATGTGTACCTGCAGAAGTCGGCCGCGACGTTCGACCTGTCGGTGTGGGGGTACTTCGTGCCGCTCGCGGCGGGGGCCACGCTCGTGCTCGCCGCGCCCGACGGGCATCGTGATCCGCTGTACCTCGCGGAACTGGTCGCGCGGCAGCGCATCACGGTGGCCGACTTCGTGCCGTCGATGCTGAGCATGTTCGCCGCGCACGCGGAAGCCGAACAGCTCACCAGCTTGCGGCTCGTGCTCACCATCGGTGAAGCCCTCACCCCGGACACCGTCACCGCTTTCCGAGCGAAATCCGCTGCGGCACTGCACAACCTGTACGGCCCCACCGAAGCGGCCGTTTCGGTGACAGCCTGGCCCGCCGACGACGCGACCGGGCCGACCGTGCCGATCGGGGTGCCCGAATGGAACACCCGTGTCTACGTGCTCGACGACCGGCTGCGCCCCGTCGCACCGGGTGTGGCAGGCGAGCTGTATCTCGCGGGTGACCAGCTGGCCCGCGGCTACCTCGGTCGCCCGGACCTGACCGCCGACCGGTTCGTCGCCGATCCGTTCACCGGGCCCGGCGAGCGCATGTACCGCACCGGCGACCTCGTGCGCTGGACCCGCGACGGTGTGCTCGTCTACCTCGACCGGCGCGACTTCCAGGTGAAGTTCCGTGGTCAACGCATCGAACTGGGCGACATCGAAGCGGCGCTGCGGGCTGTGCCCGGGGTGCGTCAGGCCGCGGCTGTCGTGTCGCCGAGCGCGATCGGCGACCGACTCGTCGGTTACGCGGTGCCGCAGCCGGATGCCGAGCTGGACCCGGCGGCCCTGCGTACCGCGGTAGGCAGTGCCCTGCCGTCGTACATGGTTCCGTCAGTCGTCGTGGTGTTGGCTGCGTTCCCGCTCAACACCTCCGGCAAGCTCGACCGGGCCGCACTGCCGACGCCGGAGTTCGTGGCCCGCCCGTTCCGCGCCCCGATCACTCCGGTGCAGCGGGCCGTGGCCCAGGTGTTCGCCGAGGTGCTCGGCCGCGAGCAGGTCGGCCTCGACGACGACTTCTTCGAACTCGGCGGCAACTCGCTCATCGCCACCCGCGTCGCCGCCCGCCTCGGCGCGGCACTGTCCACCCGGGTGCCGGTGCGCACGCTGTTCGAGACGACCACCGTCGCCGCACTGGCCGAGCTGCTCGCCTGCCACGCGGGCAGCGGCGCGGGCACCGCACTGGTGGCGGGTCCACGCCCGCAGCGGATCCCGCTGTCGGCCGCACAGCAGCGCATGTGGCTGCTCAACCGCCTCGACCCGGAATCGGCCGCCTACAATATCCCGATCGCGGTGCGGCTCACCGGCAATGTCGACGCCGAGGCCCTGGCCGCCGCCGTCACCGATGTGCTCGAGCGGCACGAGGTGCTGCGCACCGCCTACCCGGCTGTCGACGGCATCGGCCACCAGTCGGTGTGGGAGTTCGTACCCGCACCGGTGGTCGAAACCGTCGATCCGGTCGCGGTGCCGTCGATCGTGGCCGCCGAGATCGGCAGGGGATTCGACGTCACCGCCGCTCCGCCCGTGCGCGTACGCGTATTACGTTGCGCCACCGACGAAGTGGTGTTGGTCGTCGTGATCCACCACATCAGCGCCGACGGCTTCTCCGCCGGACCACTGCTGCGCGACACCACCGCCGCCTACCTGGCCCGTCGCGCGGGCACCGCACCGGACTGGGCACCGCTGGCGATCCAGTACGCCGACTACACCCTGTGGCAGCGCTCCGCGCTCGGCGACGAGCACGACCCCGAATCCCTGGCCGCCCGTCAGGTGCGGTTCTGGCGCACCGAACTCGACGGGCTCGCACCGCTGCTCGAACTGCCCACCGACCGGCCGCGCCCCGCCGTCGCCTCCCAGCGCGGCGCCAGCGTGGAAACCACTGTCCGGCAAGAAGTCTGGCAGCGTGTCACGACTGTGGCGCGACAGGCCGACGCGAGTGAGTTCATGGTCGCGCACGCGGCCCTCGCGGTACTGCTGGCCAGGCTCAGCGGGTCGGCCGACATCGCCATCGGCACCCCCGTCGCCGGACGCGGTGCCGCCGCGCTCGACGACCTGGTCGGCATGTTCGTCAACACCCTCGTCCTGCGCACCGGTGTCGACCCGGCCGCCTCCTTCACCGCGCTGCTGACGGACGCCAGGCGGGTCGACCTCGACGCGTTCGACAATGCCGATGTGCCCTTCGAACGCCTGGTCGACGTGCTCGACCCGGTTCGATCGGCCGGGCACAGCCCGCTGTTCCAGGTGATGCTCGCCTTCCAGAACCTGGGAGCCACACCCACCGAGGTAGTGCTGCCGGATCTCACCGTCGCCGGCCTCGACACCGACGCCGCGGTCGCCAAGTTCGACCTCGACCTCGTCCTGTCGGGCACCGACGACGGCCGCTGCTCGGTGCGGCTCACCTACGCCACCGACCTGTTCGACGCCGCCACCGCACATCGGATGGCCGAGGCGTACGTGCGGATCCTCGACGCTGTCACCGCCGACCCGGACATCGCCGTCGGTGATGTCGACCTGCTCACCGACGCCGACCACCGAATGCTCGACAGCTGGTGCGACACCGACCATCCGCTCGCACCGGAGACGTTGATCGACGGCTTCTACCGGCAGGTCGCCGCGACCCCCGCGGCGATCGCGTTCGTCGACGACACGACCGCTCTCACCTATGGCGAATTCGCGGACCGGGTGAACCGGCTCGCCCGGTACCTCCTGACGCTCGGCGTGGGCCCCGACACCGCCGTGGCGGTGGCAGCGCGCCGCTCGACAGACCTGCTGGTCGGCCTGTACGCGGTGATCGTCGCCGGTGGCACCTATGTGCCGATCGACCCCGACCATCCGGCCGAACGCATCGCGCGCGTCCTCGACATCGCCCGTCCCGCCTGCCTTCTCACCACCTCGCGCGACCGGGCCGACCTGCCGATCTCGGTGGGCCGGGGAATCGACGTGGTCGTGCTCGACGAGATCGAGACGGCAGAACTCTCCGGCCTACCCGTCGATGACGCCGAACGCACTCACCCGCTGCGCCCCGAGCACACCGCGTACGTGATCTTCACCTCCGGATCCACCGGCCTGCCCAAGGGTGTCGGGGTGCCGCACCGCGCGGTCGTCAACCAACTCGACTGGATGGCACAGGAATTCGGCTTCACCGCCGGTGACACGGTGCTGCACAAGACGCCGACCACTTTCGACGCCTCGATCTGGGAACTGTTCCTCGGCCCCCGCGTCGGTGCCCGCACCGTCATCGCCCGCCCCGGCGGCCACGGCGACCCGGCCTACCTGGCCGCCCTCATCGCCGAACACCGCATCGACACAGCGCAATTCGCGCCGACGCTGCTGGCCGCCTACCTCGCGCAGATCGACGGCGGAGTAGAGGTGGTCTCGCTGCGGCGGATCTTCGCCGGTGGTGAAGCGCTGCCCGCCGCACTCGCCCAGCAGGTGCGAGCGGTGACCGGCGCCGAGGTCGTCAACCTCTACGGGCCCACCGAGACCGCCGTGCAGGTGAGCACCCATGTCGTCACCGACGACGACGCTGTCACCGTGCCGATCGGCACACCGGTGTGGAACACCGGCCTGTACGTGCTCGATGCCCGGTTGCGTCCCGTGCCGCCCGGGGTGGTCGGTGAGCTGTACGTCGGCGGCGCCCAACTCGCCCATGGCTACGTGGGGGCGGGCGCGCTGACGGCCGAACGGTTCGTCCCCGATCCGTTCGGCGCAGCGGGCACCCGCATGTACCGCACCGGTGACCTCGTCCGATTGCGGGGCCGAAGGGCCGCCTTGGAATACGTCGGCCGATCCGACCTGCAGGTGAAACTCAACGGTCAGCGCATCGAACTCGGCGAGGTCGAAGCCGTGCTGGCACGGCAACCGGGCGTCGCGCAGGCCGCGGCCGCCGTGGTGCCGGGTACGGGCGCCGACCGGCTCGTCGGGTACGTCGTTCCCGCACGGGGGAGAAGCTCCGTCGGCTCGGCCGAGGATGTCGCCACTCCCGGAACGGTTGTCGCGCAGCGCGGCTCGGTGCTCGACACAGCGGCCCTCCGATCGGCGCTGGCCGACGAACTGCCCGGCTACCTCGTGCCGTCGGTGATCGTCGAACTCGACGAGTTCCCGGTGAACACCTCGGGCAAGCTCGATCGCGGCGCCCTCCCGGCCCCGCGCCTGCGCCAGGCCACCTACCGGGCACCCGTCACCGAGACCGAACAGCGGGTCGCCGCCGAATTCGCCAGGGTCCTCGACCTGGACCGAATCGGTATGGACGACAACTTCTTCGACCTCGGCGGCAACTCCCTCACCGCCGTCCAGCTGGCCTCGCGACTGAGCGAAACCCTCGGCACCCCGGTGCCGGTGGCCTGGTTCTTCACCGACCCGACCCCGGCCGTCGTCGTCGAACGCTTGCGCGGCGACGACGCGCAGGCCGACGCCTTCGCCGTCCTGCTGCCTCTGCGCACCGGCGGCACCGGGGCGCCGCTGTTCTGCGTCCACCCCGTCGGCGGCCTGTCCTGGTCGTTCGCCGGCCTGACCCGCCACCTCGACCCGCGACGCCCCATCTATGGTCTGCAGTCACCCGCGCTGACAGCCGACGAACCGGTGCCCGACAACATCGACGCCTGGGCGCGGCGCTACATCGACGCCATCCGGTCGGTGCAGCCCGAAGGGCCGTACCACCTGCTCGGCTGGTCGCTCGGCGGATTGCTCGCGCACGCGGTCGCCACCGGCCTACGGGCCGAGGGCGAACAGGTCGCGCGACTGGCCATGATGGACAGCTGGCTCGGCGACGGACCGGAGCAGACCCCGGCACCGACGGTCGGCGACCTGCTCGGCGGCTTGGCGGGCGAGGACCTCGACTTCGGCATCGACGGACTCACCGTCGCCGCCGCGAACCTCGGCGGACCGCTCGCCGGACTCGGCCGCGCCCGCATCGCCCGCATCATCGACGCCGCCCAGGCATCGCTGAGCATGGTCGACGACTACCGTCCCCGCCGCTTCGACGGTGACCTGGTGTACTTCGCGGCCACCGTCGACGACCCCACCGGAACACACGGAGCCGCCACCTGGGCGCCGGTCGTCGACGGTGCCGTGATCTGTCACCGCATCGAGGCCACCCACTGGGCGATGGCGAACGAGCACGCGCTCGCCCGCATCGCGCAGGTCCTCGACGCGCCCGGCCGTGGCGAACCGGCGCCGCGGCCACGGGCGACGACGAGGGTCGATGCACGGGCGGGGGCGGGCGGCGCATAGAATCGCTGAGCCGGCCGTCGTGCCTGCGGCCTGCTCCTGCGGCAGGCATCCGCGCACGTCGCCAGCCCCGTTTTCGAGAGGTCGAGAAAAGCATGCCAGTACAGCCGTCCGGTGGGATCGGGTGACCGAGCGACAGTTGAGTGAATCCGGAATCGGCACCGCCCAGGACGTGACCACCGATGGTGGAGTGCGGCGGACCGTGCTGCCCGGCGGGTTGCGCGTGGTCACCGAACACGTGCCCGGCGTGCGCTCGGCCTCGGTCGGCGTGTGGGTCGGCGTCGGCTCGCGCGACGAAGGTCCGACCGTGGCCGGTGCGGCGCACTTCCTCGAACACCTGCTGTTCAAGGCGACCCCCACCCGCACCGCGCTCGACATCGCCCAGACCATGGACGCCGTGGGCGGCGAACTCAACGCCTTCACCGCCAAGGAACAGACCTGCTATTACGCCCACGTCATCGACGAGGACCTGCCGCTGGCGGTCGAACTCGTCTCCGATGTGGTGCTCAACGGGCTGTGCCGGGCCGTCGACGTCGATGTGGAACGTCAGGTGGTGCTCGAGGAGATCGCCATGCGTGACGACGATCCCGAGGACCTCGTCGCCGACTGCTTCCTCACCGCCCTGTTCGGTGACCACCCGATCGGGCGTCCCGTGATCGGCACCGTCGAATCCATCGAAGGCATGCAGGCCGCCCAGCTGCGCGGCTTCCACCAGCGCCGCTACCGCCCCGAACGCATGGTCGTCGCGGTGGCGGGCAATGTCGAACACGAGCGGGTCGTCGAACTGGTCCGCCATGCCTTCGGCCCGCACCTCGACCCCGCCGCCGACCCGGCACCCCGCCGCGAGGGAAAGTTCCGCGCCCAGCGCGCACCGGGGCTCGTGCGGATCAACCGCGACAGCGAACAGACGCACCTCACCTTCGGTGTGCGCGCGTTCGGCAGGCACGAGGGGCAGCAGCGCTGGCCGCTGTCGGTGCTCAACACCGTGATCGGCGGCGGACTGAGTTCGCGCCTGTTCCAGCGCATCCGGGAGGAACGCGGTCTGGCGTACTCGGTGTACTCGAGCGTCGACACCTTCGCCGACACCGGCGCGTTCTCCGTGTCGCTCGGCTGCCAGCCCGAAAACCTCGCCCAGGTGGCGACTTTGGCGCGGTCTGTGCTCGACGAAGTCGCCGCCGAGGGCATCACCGACGCCGAATGCGCCCGCGCCAAGGGCTCGTTGCGCGGTGGCTTGGTGCTCGGACTCGAGGACTCCGCATCACGGATGAACCGCATCGGGCGCAGCGAACTCAGCTACGGCAACCACCGCAGCGTCTCGGCGACCCTGGCCCGCATCGACGCCGTCACCACCGACGAGGTCAACGCCATCGCCCGCACCCTGCTCGCTCGCCCCTACGCCGCCGCCGTCGCGGGCCCCTACCAGCGGACACGCGATCTACCCGCTTCGGTCCGCAGACTCGTCGAGAACTGAGCGATCCGGTCGGCTGCTTGCGAACGCGCCGGGCAGCATCGCGTCTCCTGCCTGCGCTGTTTCGGTTGAGGTGGCGGTCGTCGGCGGGTCAATCGCGCGCGGTGTCGCTACGCCCGTTGTGCAAGGGAAGTGACGCGGCGACAACGTACTTCGCGTCGCCCGCGCCTGCGCTGAAGGATCCGCCGAGCATCGTCGCGCGTTCGCGCATGCCGAGCAGTCCGTGGCCCGCCCCGGCGGCAGGCACCGTCGCACACGGATTGGCGACACGGATGTCGATGGCCTTCCCGGTCACCCCGCGCACGGTGCCGGTGTCGCCCCGGATCTCGATGCGGTCGCCGAGTATGGCGGCCAGCCGGGTCAGCTCGTCCCCGCGCACCCGCACCCTTGGTTCGGCATCGGCGACGAAGTCGGCGGTCGGCTCGTCGGCGACGATCTTGCCCCGGCTGATCACCAGCAGGTGATCGGCGACCAGTTCGGTCTCGCTCATCATGTGGCTCGACAGCAGCACCGTGCGGCCCTCGTCGGCCATGGCCCGCAGGGTCTGGCGGATCCAGCGGATGCCCTCGGTGTCCAAACCGTTGACGGGTTCGTCGAGGATCAGCACGGCAGGATCACCGAGCAGGGCGGCGGCCACGCCGAGGCGCTGGCGCATGCCGAGCGAGAAACCTTTCACCCGCATCCCGGCCACGTCGGCGAGCCCGACCCGCTCGAGCACCTCGTCGACCCGCGTGCGCGGGATGCCGTTGCTCGCCGCGAGGAAGGCCAGATGATAAGCGGCGGTGCGTGATCCGAGCACATCGCTCGCATCGAGCAGGGCGCCGACGGTGTGCAGGTGAAAACGCACGTCGGGCGGATCCTGGACAAACTGCAATTGCGCGACCGGACGCAAGCGGCGATCTACGCCTATGAGACCCGGCTGGTGAGCCCGTTGTAAGGCGGACGCCGACCTGCCCTTCCGTGCAGCTGATGTTGGCCGAAATCTGTTGGCGGCCAGGATGTATTCGGCCACATGGGTATCGGTGCTCGGCCGGATACGCGGCGGCGGTGGCCGCCAGGGCCGAACCTCGCCGGCGTCGTCCTCCGGACACGGGTCGTCGTGCAGGCGGTGCCGGCAGTAATGTGCGCCGGAGGAATCAAGGGGAGGGAAGTGTTGTGCCGGTACAGGCGGCGCTCGAACGCGCGCGAGTAGCTCTGGAGATCGGGCGGGCGGAGGAGGCTCGCGAGATACTCGGGAGGGCACTGCTGGCCGCCCCCGCCGACCCGCGCGTCTTGGTCGCGCTCGCCGAGCTCGCCCACCGACTCGACGAATACGACGACACCATCCGCTACGCCGGCCAAGCGATTCGAGCCGCCCCCGACGACGCGCGTGCCCACGAGCTCGCCTGCATGGGCTACGCGATGCGCGGCGAATGGGAACCCGCCTACCGTCATGGCCGGATCGCCGCGCGCCTGAGCCCTCACGATTACGCGGTGCTGCTGCTGACGGCGTGGTTGCACACCGCGGGCCCGCGCACGGATCATCCACGCGCGCGTGCGGCACTCGGCGAAGCCGTTGCGCTGGCGCCGGACAACGCCGACGTGCACTGCTCGGTGGCGGAAACCTATCAGCGCCTGTACGACTACGAAGCCGCCCGGAGCCACATCGCCGCCGGGTTGGTGATCGACCCCACCCACGTCGACCTGCTGCGGATGCAAGCGCGTACCGAGTTCGAACTCGGCGGTGGCGGCCGTCGCGAGCAGGCTGTCGCGACCCTGCGCGGCGTGCTCGCCGACGCACCGGCCGACGCCAAGGCCAGACGCCTGCTCGCGGAGGTGTATTGGCGTGCGCTGATCCGGCTCGCGACCTGGGTGTGGTTCTTCGCGGGAAGCTATGCGGCGGTGGCCATGTGGGCCCCGCAATGGGTGACGCGGCTGCTGTCGGGCGTCCTTTTCGCGGCGGTGCTGATCGCCTGGTTCCGGGTTTTCCGTAAGCTGCGCACGCAACTTCCGCCCGGGTACCTGCGTGCCAGGACCGTTCGGCCGAGGGTCTTGCTCGCTTTGTCGCTGGTGGCGCTGGCGGGGCTCGCCGTCGTAGCCGGTGCCGCCGCGATGCGTTCGGACTACATCGCGTTCGTCCGGCTGGGCTGCTGGCTGCTCGTTCTCGCCGCGCTCGGTGCCGCGTTCGGCCACCTGCTGCTGTTCACCGCGTGGCTGCGGCGTGGCATCGACGAGCCGGACCCGGCGGCCGGGGCAGACTTCGCGTTCGGTCAGATCGCGGTGCTCGTGGCGATCGCCGCGCCGGTAAGCCTGATCCTGTGGTTCACGCGCGGCTGGGCGCGCCAGCCCGCGGCGGCGGGCGTACTGCTCGTCGTGCTCGGCATCGCCTTGCTCACCCTCGTCGGTGAGGACGGGCTCGCGTCCTGGCGCAGCAGGCGCGACCCGTTTCAGCGGCTGTGGTTCATGCTGGCAGTCGCGGTGCTGGTGTCCGGTGCGGCAATGTGGTGGGGTGGCGGCGAGATCGCCGACGGTCGGATACGCGGGCGTGAGTTCATGGATGTGCCCGCGCCACCGACGTTCTCACCGCGCGAGTCACCGGTTCTCCCGACGCTGCGGGTTCCACCACTTGTCGTGCCACCGACTGCCACCGGGGCTCCGACGGTGACTCCCGCACGCTGACGGCGGCAAGTCGGTCGGGTTCGCGGACGCGGAAGTCGGTACCGGCGGAGTGTCGATCGCCGCGCACTCGGAGGGCCCGCTCGTCGGCGACGGGCTGGTTCGGCGGCAGACCCTGTGCACGGCCCGAGGTGACAGCCGTGCGTCAGTCCTCGACAGCGCTGTTGGCGGCAGCCACGATCGCGGGCAGCAGACCGGGAACGGCGGTCTCCACGTCCTCGGTGCGCAGGCGCTGATACGTCTGGCCGTCGAGAGTGAGGCGCTCGATGAGACCCGCTTCGCGCAGGATCTTGAAATGGTGCGTCGCGGTGGACTTGTTGATCGCGTCGTATAGCGCCGAGCAGCGCAGCGGACCGCCCGCATTGCTCAGGCGGCGCACCATTTCCAGGCGGACAGGATCGTGCAGCGCGCCGAGCACAGCGGGCAACTGCGCTACGGGCACGGCGGGCGCCACGGGGAGATCTTTAGCCTGTGTCATGATCTACCTCACTCCGGGGTTTGATAGTCATCATACTCGGCGTAGGGTCGGGCCCGTTCGATGGTTATCAAACTCACCTGATGGGGGCTGCGATGGCAGCGACAACGATGGTGCCGGTCGAAACCGGTCAGCGGTGGGCCTACGGTCTGGTGCTCGCGGCGACCGGTGTGGCACTCGGTGTCTCCGGGGCGCCCGCCCCGCTGTACGGAATCTACGAGACCGAATGGCACCTGTCGCCGTTCACCACGACGATGGTCTTCGCCGTGTACGCGGTGGCCGCGCTCGGCGCGGTGCTGGTGTCGGGTCGCGTGTCCGACGTGGTCGGGCGCAAGCCGGTGATCGTCGGCGCGTTCGCCACCATGATCCTCGGGCTGCTGGCCTTCCTGCTCGCCGACTCGGTGCCGATGCTGCTGCTGGCGCGAGCCCTGCACGGCGCGGCGGTCGGGGCAACCGTCGTGGCGGGTGCCGCCGCGCTGCTGGATCTGCGACCCGAGCGGGGCGCGCGGTCCGGTCAGCTCAGCGGGGTGGCGTTCAATGTGGGCATCGCGATCGCGGTGCTCGGTACCGCTGTGCTCGCCCAGTACGCGCCGTCGCCGCTGCGCACGCCGTACGTGGTGATCGCGGTGGTCTGCCTTACCGCCGCCGCGGGGGTCCTCGCTCTGCGCGAACCACACACCACCCGCGTGAAGGGCCGCATCACGATCGCGAAACCCGCTGTGCCGCAGGAGATCAGGGCTGATTTCTGGTTCTCCGCGATCGGTGTGATGGCCGCCTGGTCGGTGCTCGGTGTGCTGCTGTCGCTGTATCCGTCGCTGGCAGCCGCCGAGACGGGCGTGCACAACCTCGTCTTCGGTGGGGTGGTCGTCGCCTCGACCGCGTTGGCCGCGGCGATCGTCCAGCTGTTCGCCACCCGCATTCCGGCGCGCAGAGCGGCGATCATGGGTGACCTCGGCATGGCCGCCGCGCTGCTGGCCACCATTCCGGCGCTGGCCACGAAACAACCGGCCGCCGTGCTTGTCGCGGGGCTCGTGCTCGGTGCGACGTTCGGGCTCGGCTTCGGTGGTTCGTTGCGGCATCTGTCGGAAGTCGTGCCACCACATCGGCGCGGCGAAACAATGTCGGCGTATTACCTGCTCGCCTATTCGGCAATGGCCTTGCCGACGCTCGCGGCGGGCTGGGCGGCGACCACGTGGGGAATCGCGACGGTATTCCCGTGGTTCATCGTGATCGTCGCGGTGGCCTGTGTGCTGGCCGCCCTGCTCGGGCTGCGCGGCAGCCGGGCGAAAAGCTGAGGACGCACCCCGTCCGGCCGGTGTGAAACGGCCGGACGGGGTCGGGCATTTACGTGGGCCAACCGCCGTAGGGCACGGTGATCAGTTCCAGGAAATGGCCGTTGGGGTCGAGGAAGTACACGCCTCGGCCCCCGTCGTTGTGATTGATCTCGTTGACGCCGTGCTGCTGCGGATCGGCCCAATGGTCCAGCTTGTAGCGCTGGATCTTGGCGTAGGCCGCGTCGAACTCGGCTTCGGAGACCAGGAACGCGTAGTGCTGCGGCTGGATCTCGGAAACGAACGGCGGCACCTTCGCGAAATCGAACGTGACACCGTTGTCGAGCGGGATGGGAATGAACGGACCCCACTCTTTTCCTATGTCCAACCCGAGGATGTCCGCCCAGAATTCGGCGGTTTCCCTATTGTCCCGACATCCGACAATGGTGTGATTGAACTGTACTGACAGGGGATTTCTCCTTGGTTCGTGACGGCGCCGACCCTGGGCTCGGTACAAGGCGGCCGACAGGAGCACCGTCACCGGAAACGAGGTTAACGCCGAATCCCGGGTCCGGCAATGCCGATGGCGCGGTAGGTTCGCGCCATGAGGATTCGTGGAGCCGTTCTCGAACGTGTCGCCGATCCGGCACCGTTCGCGCAGTCGCGGCCGATCACCGTGTGCGAACTGGAGCTGGCCGAGCCGGGTGACGGCGAGTTGCTGGTGCGGATCGAGGCGGCCGGGTTGTGCCATTCGGACCTGTCGGTGGTCGACGGCAACCGGGTGCGCCCGGTACCGATGCTGCTCGGCCACGAGGCGGCGGGCATCGTCGAAGCGATCGGCGCCGGTGTCGACGATGTGACGGTGGGGCAGCGCGTGGTGATGACGTTCCTGCCGCGATGCGGCGACTGCGCAGGCTGTGCCAGCAACGGTCGCACACCCTGCGGGCCCGGCAGTGTGGCCAACAACGCGGGCGAGCTGCTCGGTGGTGGTCGGCGGCTGCGCCGCGACGGCGAGGATGTGCACCATCACCTCGGGGTTTCCGGGTTCGCCACGCATGCGGTGGTGGATCGGCGGTCGGTGGTCCCGGTCGACGACGACGTGCCACCGGAGGTGGCAGCAGTCCTGGGCTGCGCGGTACTCACCGGCGGTGGCGCGCTGCTCAACGCCGCGAAACCCGGTGCGGGAGACCGGATCATGGTGGTCGGCCTCGGTGGAGTCGGGATGGCGGCGGTGCTGGTCGCGGTGTCGCTCGGGCTCGGCGAGGTGATCGCCGTCGACACCGTGCCCGAAAAGCTGGCGCTGGCACGGGAATTCGGCGCCACCGCCGCCTTCACGCCCGCCGAGATCGTCGAGAAGGGGGTGAACGCCGACGTGGTGATCGAGGCGGCGGGCAATGTGCGCGCCTTCGAAACCGCGGTCGCCGCAACGGCGCCCGGTGGCGTCACGGTGACGGTCGGTCTCCCCGCGCCCGAGGCCACTGCCACGATCTCCCCGCTCGCCCTGGTCGCCCAGGGCCGCACCATCATCGGCAGCTACCTCGGCTCCGCCGTGCCCGCCCGAGACATCCCCGAGTACGTGCGGATGTGGCGCGCCGGGAAACTGCCGCTGGAACGACTCGTGTCGGCACGCATCGGACTCGACGCGGTGAACGAGGCCATGGACGAACTCGCCGCGGGCGCGGCGCTGCGGCAGGTGATCGTCTTCGGCTGACCTCGGCGTCCCCGGCCGGCCCCTGCTCGATAGGCTTGCGGACAAGCGGAAACGATGACGAGGAGATGCGGTGACCATTCGGGTCGGAGTGCTCGGAGCACGCGGCAAGGTCGGGCAGGCCATCTGCGCGGCGGCGGAGGCGGCGGCCGATCTGGAGCTGGTCGCCCAGGTCGACAAGGGTGACGCGCTGGAGACGTTCACCGAGACCGGCACCCAGGTCGTCGTCGACTTCACCCACCCCGATGTGGTGATGGGCAACCTGAAGTTCCTGATCGAGAACGGTATCCACGCCGTGGTCGGCACCACCGGCTTCGACGAGTCGCGGCTGGCCGAGGTGCGTGGGTGGTTGGCGCAGCGTCCCGAGGTCGGGGTGCTGATCGCGCCGAACTTCGCCATCGGCGCGGTGCTGTCGATGCGGTTCGCCGAGCAGGCGGCCCGGTTCTTCGAGTCGGTCGAGGTCATCGAACTGCACCACCCGAACAAGGCCGACGCGCCTTCGGGTACCGCCTATCGCACCGCCGCGCTCATCGCCGCCGCCCGCGACGAAGCCGGGGTCGGGCGCAGTCCCGACGCGACGACGGCCGAACTCGAGGGTGCGCGCGGCGCGGATGTCGACGGGGTGCGCGTGCACTCGGTGCGCCTGGCCGGGCTCGTCGCCCACCAGGAGGTGCTCTTCGGCACCCAGGGGGAGACGCTGACCATCCGCCACGACTCCATCGATCGCAGCTCGTTCGCCCCCGGCGTGCTGCTCGGGGTTCGTGAGATCGCCGGACGGCCGGGCCTGACCGTCGGGCTCGACCCGTTCCTCGACTTGTGAGCGCCGATCCGGTGACCAAGGCCGAGCCGAACCGTCAGGTCGTGAAAACCGTCGCGCTCGTCGCCTTCCTGGTGCTGGCGCTGGTGTTCTACTTCGTCCGCCTCGGTGGCCTTGCCATCGCCTACATCGCCGACGGCAAGCCGGCGGGCATCGCCATCGGCATCGGCATGCTCTTGCTGCCGATCGTCGGCGTGTGGATCGTGTGGACCACCTTGCAGGCCGCCCTCGATCATCAGCGCCTCGCCCGGCGCATCCACGACGAGGGCCGCGAGGTCGACACCTCCCACCTGCCGCGCCGCCCGTCCGGCCGCATCGAACGCGACGCGGCCGACGCCCTCTTCGCCGAGATCAAGGTCGAATGGGAAGCCGACCCGGACAACTGGCGCAGCTCCTACCGCCTGGCTCGCGCCTACGACTACGCCGGTGACCGCACCCGCGCCCGCGAGACCATGCGCCGCGCGGTGGCCCTCGAGAAACTGGAACGCGACGGAAAGTAGCTCATGGCCCGGTTGCTGATCGTCCACCACACCCCCTCGCCGCACACGCAGGCGATGTTCGAAGCGGTCCTGTCCGGTGCCACCGACCCGGAGATCGAGGGCGTGGAAGTGGTGCGCCGAGCCGCGTTGGCCGTCACCGCCGTCGACGTGCTGGAGGCCGACGGCTACCTGCTCGGCACTCCAGCCAACCTGGGCTACATGAGCGGCGCCCTCAAGCACGCCTTCGACACCATCTACTACCCGTGCCTGGACTCCACCCGCGGTCGTCCCTACGGGCTGTACCTGCACGGCAACGAGGGCACCGAGGGGGCCGAGGCGAGCGTCGAGCGGATCACCACCGGGCTCGGGTGGATGCGGGCGGCCGCGCCGGTGGTGGTGTCGGGGCCGCCGGGCAAGGCCGAACTGGAGCGCTGCTGGGAGCTCGGCGCCACCATCGCCGCAGGTCTGATGGGGTAAGCAGGCTTCGCCCCGAATTCTGGTGGCTGACATCCGCGTGGGCGATACGGTAGAACTCGACCCGACGTGTTGCGGGCTGGCCGCGGATGGGTGTTCGAGATGGGGAGTGGTCGGTGACCGAGGTGCAGACGGTGCGACGGATCGGGTTGGTCGAGGACCATGAATCGGTGGCGATCGGATTGGCCGCCATGCTCGGCCCCGAGCCCGACCTGGAGCTGGTCGCCACCGCCGAGACCGTCGCGGGCTTGCTCGCCGACACCGAGGACCTCGATCTGGTGGTGCTCGACCTGCGCCTGCCCGACGGATCGAGCCCCGAGGACAACGTCACCGCGCTGCGCGAGCGCGGTATCGAGGTACTGGTGTTCACCGGCGCCGACAACGCCTTCCTCGTCCGCTCGGCCGCCAAGGCGGGCGTGCTCGGCGTGCTGCGCAAATCCGAGGGCGCGGCCACCGTAGTGGACGCCGTGCGCCGCGCCGCCTCCGGCGAACAGGTGGTCACCACCGACTGGGCCGCCGCCATCGACGGCGACCCGCAGCTGTCGGACGTGGGTCTGAGCCCACGCCAAGAAGAAGTACTCATGCTCTACGCCTCGGGCGAGAAGGCCTCGCGCGTGGCCCGCCTGACGGGGCTGTCGGAACAGACCGTCAACGACTACCTCGGCCGCATCCGGCAGAAATACGCCGATGCGGGCAGGCCCGCGCCCACCAAGACCGACCTGTACAAACGGGCCGTGGAGGACGGGTGGCTGCCCGTGCCGGAGAGGCAGCAGCGCACGTGAGCACCGCGGTCGCCGCCGCGCCCGCACCCGTCGCCGAGATCGACCTGTCGCACGCGGCGACCGATCAGATCCTGCGCAGGCTCGGAGTGGTCATCGGGATCGGTGCGCTGATCGTGATGATGCTCGAATTGCCCGCGGTGCTGGTGCAGCCGGTCTACCTCGCCCGTTGGCCCGAGATCCACCTGGTGTCGGGTTACCTGATGTTCGCGGTGCTGGCGATCGTGTCGGCCCGCGGTCCGGTACGCGCGATCCGGCGCGCCGCCGGGACCGCCGCGGTGATCTACCTCGCCGCCGCGGCGGTGACGCCGGTGCTGTACTCGGTGACCTACATCGGCTCGTTCGCGTCCTGGCCCTACCGGGGACTGGCCGTCGGTGCGCTCGCGGCCGGTCTGGCATGGCCACGGCGGGTGGCTGCGGTCTTCGTCGCGCTGCTGGCGACGGTGGCCGCGATATCGAATGTGCTGGTGATTCCAGGTAGTTCGATGTGGACGCTGGTCGGTGACATCACCCGGGCGCTCGGTGTGGCCGCGCTGTTCCTGTGGTGCGTGGTGTACGCGCGGGCCGCCGCCGAACGAGTCGACCGGGAGGCGATCCGGCAGCGGGTGCGCGCCGCGACGGTAGCGGCGACCACCGCCCGCGAACGCGAAGGCGCCCGCTTCGCCGCACTCATCCACGACGCGGTGCTGTCGACCCTGCTCGAAGCCTCACGCAGTGCCGGGTCGACGCCGGTGCTACGCCGCCAGGCCGCGCGCACTCTCGAACAGCTCGAACAGTCACGCAACGCCCCCGAGATCGACCACTTCGACGCCGCCGCCACGGTCGAGTTCCTGCGCGACGCGGTGCGCGAAGTGGATCCCGAACTGCCCGTTCAGGTTTCCTCACGCGGTGCCGATTTGCGGCTGCCGGTCGAATCGGCGCGGGTGCTCGGCGCGGCGCTCATGGAGGCGGTGCGCAACAGCCTGCGCCATGCGGGTACACCCGGTCGCACCGTCCGGCGTGGCTTGTCGGTGACGATCGCGACCGGCGGCATCCGGGTGGTGCTCACCGACGACGGCGTCGGCTTCGACCCGGCCCGCGTTCCGGCCGACCGGATGGGTATCACCGGCAGCATCCTCGGCCGCATGCGCACCCTCGCGGGCGGCGCGGCGTTCGTCGAGTCCTCGCCCGGGGCGGGCACCGTGGTCACCCTGGTATGGGCCAGCGATGGCTGAGCGCGACCTGCCCTTCGGGATGCGCGACCTGTTCGGCCTCAGCGACGGAACCGCCTGGCTGTTCGTCGTCATCTTCGAAGCGACCATCGTGATGCACCTGCGGGTGAACTTCGGCATCGCCCCACTGCTGCCCGCCACGGCCGCGCTGCTGCTGATGGCGGCGGCCGCGCTGGTGGTGCTGGTGTTCCCGATGGATCCGCTGCCCTGGCCGCCGACGGTGTTCGTCGCGGCCGCCGGGCCGATGGCGATGGCGCTGACCGTGCCGTGGGTGCAGAACCCCTCGGGCTTCTCCAACCAGCTGTGGACGGCCTATCCCACCTCGTACCTGCTGGCCATGCTCGTCCTGCGCGGGCGGGTCGGTGCGGCCTGGCTCGGTGTGGCCGCGGCCGCGTCGGTGCTCATGACACTCGGGGTGTTCACCGACTGGCACGCGGAAACGGTGGTGCGCGCGTTGACCCCGATCGCGACCGTCGGCGCGGTGACGGTGTTCATGGCCATCGTGCGGCCCACCCAGCGCTCGCTGCGCGAGCTGGGGTCGCAGGCGAATCTGCGCGCCGCCACCGAGGCGGCCCTGCACGCGGCGACCGCCGAGCGGGACCGTCAGCTGGTCCGGCTCGACCAGGTGGCGGGCCCCATCCTGACCCGCATCGCCGAGGGCCGTGAACTCACCGACGACGAACGCGAACAGTGCAGGCTGCTCGAAGCCGAACTGCGCGACGGATTGCGCGCCCCCGAACTGGTCACCGAACGCCTCAGCGCCGCCGCCCGGGGCGCGCGGGCGCGCGGCGTGGAGGTGACACTGCTCGACGACGGCGGCTTCCGCGGTGTCCCGGAATGGGTGCGGCGCAACGTGATCGAGGCCGCCGTAGACGCACTCGACGCGGCCCGGGCGGGCACCGTGACCGTGCGGGTCCTGCCGATCGGCAGGCGCTGGGTGGCGACGGTGCTGGCCACCGGACCCGACGGTGACCGGCGCACCGAGATCGATACCGCCGGTGACGTGCGGGTTTCCACCTGACCCGAACCTGTCGTACCCCTGTGCCAGGGTGGTGGCATGCAGCGGATGAATGCGGCGGCGGCCCGGCGGATCGCGCTGGCCGCCCAGGGTTTCGGCAAACGCCGCCCGGCCAACCCCAAACGGCGGGCGATTCTCGATGTGGTGGCCAGAACCCGCCTGCTGCAACTGGATTCGGTCTCGGCGGTGGTCCGCGCCCACTACGCGCCGGTGTTCAGCCGGATCGGCCCCTACGACCGCACGCTGCTCGACGGCGCCGCCTGGAGCGACAGCCCACGTGCCAGGCGCGGTCTCGTCGAGTACTGGGCGCACGAGGCCGCGCTCATCCCGGTGGCCGACTGGCCGCTGATGCGATGGCGCATGGCCGAATACGAGCACGGCCGGTGGGCGGGCATGCGCAAGGCGGCCGAACGCAATCCGACGCTCGGCAAGGACATCCTCGACGTGGTCACCGAAGTCGGTGCGGCCAGCGCCCGCGAGATCGAACGACACCTCGAACTCGACAAACCACGCCCCAAGGGCACCTGGTGGAACCTCAGTGACACCAAACTGATCTGCGAACAGCTGTTCGCCGCGGGCGAGTTGTCCACCGCGCGCCGGGTCGGGTTCACCCGCCATTACGACCTCACCGAGCGCGTCGTCCCCGCCGACATCCGCGAGCGCGAGATCGCCGAAGCCGACGCGGTGCGGGAACTGGTGCGCCGCGCGAGCCGGGCGCTCGGCATCGCCACCGAACCCGACCTGCGCGACTACTACCGGCTGAACCGGCGCCAGAGCGCCCCGGCCATCGCCGAACTGGTCGACGCGGGCGAACTCCTACCGGTCGACGTCGACGGCTGGGACGCACCGGCCTACCTGCACCCGGAGGCGAGTATCCCGCGCCGGATCACCGGCGCGGCCCTGCTGTGCCCGTTCGACCCGCTCATCTTCTTCCGGCCCCGCACGCAGCGCGTGTTCGACTTCCACTACCGCATCGAGATCTACACGCCCGAACCCCAACGGGTGCACGGGTATTACGTCTTCCCGTTCCTGCTCGACGGCAAGCTCGTGGGCCGGGTCGACCTGCGCGCCGAACGCGCGACCGGGCGGCTGCTCGCGCCCGCCGCGTTCGCCGAACCCGGCCACGCCACCGCCGAGACCGCCCACGCCCTGCGCGGCGCGCTGCGGGAGATGGCGGACTGGCTCGAACTCGACGAGGTGGTGATCGGCGAGCGCGGCGACCTGGCCCCGCTGTTATGACCGGGTGCGCGTCACCACTTCTGTCCGCGCATCTGATCGCGCAGCGCGCCGGTGACCGCATTCGAGAGCCACGAGTTCAGTGACTGCCCGTTCTGCTGGGCGGCTTCCTCGGCGCGGGACTTGAGCTGTTCGACCAAACGCAGGGTGACGCGGCTGATGTCGCCGGTCATCTCCTCGAAGGTCGGGGGTTCGGCGTCGTCGCCGGACGTGTTCTTGCGCACGTCGGCCACGACGTCGGTGCCGTCGAGACGCACGTGCACGGTGCGGTCACCGAGCTCGGTGCTGATCTCGGCGGCCAGTTCCGACAGCGCCGACAGCAGCACCAGCCGGTGCGAGCTCTCCACCGCTGCGGCCAGTGCGGCGGCGGTGGCCTGCGTTTTCTCGTCGCCGAGAGCCGCGGCGGCGAGCAGTTCCTCGCGCAGCCGCGCGGTGTGAGCGTTCAGATCCATGACATCAGCATGACGTCACAGATGACATCACGCAAGGAAGGCGACCCCTACCGGCCGCGACTTCGGCCGCTAGGGTGTCGAGGCTCCCGAGCCGACCGGGTAGCCTTTCTGACCATGACGAACGGTGAATCGACGCCCACGGAGCTGCACGCATCCGGCACGGTAGGTGTCGCGATGGTGACCCCCTTCAGCGCTGCGGGCAAGCTCGACGTGGACGCCGGGGTGACGCTTGCCGCTCGCCTGGTCGATCGCGGCGTCGATCTGCTCGTCGTCTCGGGCACCACCGGCGAGTCGCCGACCACCACCGAGTCGGAGAAGGTCGACCTGCTGCGTGCCGTCGTCGACGCCGTCGGCGACCGCGCCACCATCATGGCCGGTGCCGGAACCTACGACACCGCGCATTCCATCGAGCTCTCGCGCGCCGCCGAGAACGCGGGCGCCCACGGTCTGCTCGTGGTGACCCCTTATTACTCCCGGCCGACGCAGGAGGGGCTGATCGCGCACTTCACCGCGGTCGCCGACGCCACGTCGCTGCCGGTGACGCTCTACGACATTCCACCGCGGTCGGTGGTGCCGATCGCCATCGACACGATCCGATATCTGTCCGAGCATCCGAACATCGTCGCCGTGAAGGACGCCAAGGGCGACCTCGTCTCCGGTGCCGATCTCATCTCGAGCACGGGACTGGCGTTCTACTCCGGTGACGACGGGCTCAATCTGCCCTGGCTCTCGGTGGGTGCTGTCGGATTCATCAGTGTGATCGGGCATCTGGTGCCCGAACGCCTGCGCGAGATCCACCAGGCCTACACGGCCGGTGAGGTGGCTCGGGCCAGGGAGCTCAACGCGACACTGCTGCCGCTGTACGCGGCCATGACCCGCCTGGGAGGTGTGGCGATGTGTAAGGGAGGACTTCAATTGCTCGGGATCGACGTGGGTGAACCACGGTTGCCCCAGCTGATGCCGACGCCGGCTCAGCTCGACGAGCTGGCGCTGGATCTGCAAGCCGCGGGGGTGACCGCGTGACCGAACCCACTGGTCGTAAGCCCCGTCGCCGGGCCGCGTCGCGTCCCGCGGGCGCGCCGGAACCCACCCCGGCCGAGACCGTGCGGGAGACGCAGCCGGTCGCCGCGCCGCCCGTGGCCGAGCAGCCGGTTGCCGCACCCGCCGCGGTCGAGCCGGTCGCCGAGATCGTCGCCGAGGCGGAACTGACGGCCGAGGCCGAATCGGCACCCGAGGCGCTCGAGATCGTTCAGGACCGCGCCCCCGCGAAGAAGGCGGCGTCACGTCGCGCCAAGGCCAAGCCCGCCGAACAGGCCGCCGCCCAGCAGCCGAACCGTCGCGGTGGCGGCGGCGGCAGGGGCAGGCAGGGTGGCCGGGGTCGCGGTGACGCGCAGGCCGAACCGCGCGAGAAGGCGGCTCAGGACAAACTCGGTCTGCCGCCCAAGCTGCCCAAGAACGGGTTGCGCGTGTTCGCGCTCGGCGGCATCGGCGAAATCGGCCGCAACATGACCGTTTTCGAATACAACGGCAAGTTGCTGATCGTCGACTGCGGTGTGCTGTTCCCCGAGGACCAGCAGCCCGGCGTCGACCTGATCCTGCCCGACTTCCGGCCCATCGAGGACCGGATGGACGACATCGAGGCGATCGTGCTCACGCACGGTCACGAGGACCACATCGGCGCGGTGCCGTTCCTGCTGCGCATGCGCCCCGACATCCCGGTGATCGGCGCCAAGTTCACCCTCGCCCTGGTCGCGGCGAAGGCCCGCGAGCACCGGCTGCAGCCCAAGCTGCGCGAGGTCGCCGAGGGGGAGACCACGGTGCACGGGCCGTTCGAGCTCGAGTACTTCGCGGTCAACCACTCCATCCCCGACGCGCTGGCCGTGGCCATCCGCACCCCGGCGGGCGTGGTGCTGCACACCGGTGACATCAAGCTCGACCAGCTGCCCCTGGACGGCCGCCTCACCGACCTGGCCGGCTTCTCCCGCCTGGGCGACGAGGGCGTCGACCTGTTCCTGGTCGACTCGACCAACGCCGAGGTCCCCGGCTTCGTCACTCCCGAACGCGAGATCGGTGGAGTGCTCGACAATGTGATCGGCAAGGCCCGCAACCGGGTGATCGTCGCGTCGTTCGCCAGCCACGTGCACCGCATCCAGCAGGTGGTGGACGTGGCCCAGAAGCACAACCGCAAGGTGTGTTTCGTCGGCCGCTCGATGGTGCGCAACATGCAGATCGCCCAGGACCTCGGCTACCTGTCGGTGCCCGACAACGTCGTGGTCGAAATGGATCAGGCCGCGAACCTGCCCGGCAACCGCCTGGTGCTGATCTCCACCGGCTCCCAGGGTGAGCCGCTCTCGGCGCTGGCACGGATGGCCCGCGGCGACCACCGCCAGATCAACATCCGCGCCGACGACCTCATCGTGCTCGCGTCCTCGCTGATCCCCGGCAACGAGAACTCGGTGTTCGCCGTGGTCAACGGCCTGGCCCGGCTCGGCGCCACCGTCATCACCCAGCAGAGCGCCAAGGTGCACGTCTCCGGACACGCCTCGGCCGGTGAGCTGCTGTACCTGTACAACGCGGTGCGCCCGACCAACGCCATGCCGGTGCACGGCGAATGGCGGCACCTGCGCGCCAACGCCGCGCTCGCGGTGGCTACCGGGGTGCCGGAGGAGCGGGTCGTGCTCGCCGAGGACGGCGTCGTGGTCGACCTGGTCGACGGCATCGCCTCCATCGTCGGCCGGGTCCCGGTCGGGCACGTCTATGTCGACGGCCTCTCCGTCGGTGACGTCGGCGAGTCGACGCTGTCGGACCGCCTGGTCCTCGGTGAGGGTGGCTTCATCTCGATCGCCATCGTCATCGACGCCACCACCGGCAAGGCGGTGAGCACCCCAGAGATCAACGGGCGCGGCTTCTCCGACGACCCCACCGCCCTCGACGGTGCGAACGAACTGGTCGAGGCGGAGCTGCTCCGACTGGCGGGCGAGGGCATCACCGACACCCACCGCATCGCCCAGGGCGTTCGCCGGGTCGTCGGCCGCTGGGTCGCCGACACCTACCGTCGCCGCCCGATGATCGTGCCGACAGTCATCGGCGTCTGACCTCACGGAAAACGAAAACCGCCGGGTGACGTTGTCGCCCGGCGGTTTTCGTCGTCTCTCAGGCTTGGCAGGCCGCGGAGTCGAGCTTGGCCGACTTCACGATGTTGCAGGCGAAGGTGTGCGACACCTTCCACGACTCGTCCTCGGCGACGAAGTCGATGAAGGCGTCCTGCACGGGCTGGCCGTCGATGGTGACATCGGCGTCGGCCTTGAGCTTGCCGTCGGCGGGCTCGCCCACATTGGTGATGGAGACCTTCACATTGTTCTTCTTCGCGGCGTCGACGAACTTGTCGACCAGCATCGGGTCCTGATCGGCGTCCTCGATGTAGGTCTTCTTCTCGTCGGCGGTGAGCTGGCCGCTCATCGCCTTGGTGAGCCGCGCGTTGAGCTCCTCGACGGTCGGCTTGGGCAGGTTCGGCGGGGTGGTCTCGGCGACGTCGCCGCCTTCTTCCTTGTCCTGCTTGGCTGTACCGGACTCGAACGCGGCCGCGGTGGTGGTGGCGCCCGCGCTGCTCGAGTCGGTGTCCGAAGAACCGCACGCGCTCAGCCCCAGCGACGCGACGAGCGCGACGAGCACGGCGGCGGTCTTGATCGGTCGGTTGTTCACTACAACTCCCATGATGGTGGTCGAAACGGTCGGGCTAGAGCTGGTAACCGCTGGTGCAGTTCCAGTGCTTGATCGAGGCATTGCCCGGATTGCGGTTCAGCGCTTCGCGTTTGGCGCCACCGATGGTCGAGGCCGAGCCGTAGCTCCACCAGCCACGCGAGATCGCGATGGCTCCGCAGCCGTTTCGATAGGAGACCTTCACGTCGCAACCGCCGCCGCCACCACCGCGCCGGCAGGCGGCCATGGCGCCCGCTTCGGCGTCGGCGTAGCTGCCGTAGTCGGTCGCGTACCCGTACACCCCCGATTTGACCGACGCCGCGATGGCGCCGTAGTAGCCCGACTGCGCCTGGGCCGGTGCGATGTGACCCGCGAACATGGTCGCGACGGTGGCACCGAGCACGGCCGCGCTGGTGAGCATTCTCTTCACTTGTTCCCCTTCATACACATGGGTCGACGACCCGATAGAGCGCAGTCAAAGTACCGAGCGGTGTGCTGCCCGCGCCACCGCTGGCAGCCCAGATCGGCCGAAATGCTGGAAATCGGCAAGGATTCGGTAAGCGACGGGCCGCGAAACGCCCTCGATCCGGGATTTCCGCGCGTTGACCGGCGGGCCCGCGACCTGCGGGTCCGACGCGTATCGGCGGTCACATCACCCGTGGGACCAGTGTTGCGGATGGTCTCGATGGTGTGCGAGCGGCTAGCCTGATCGTCATGGCAGGTAAGTCCCGCAGCACCACGACCTCTCGTGCGCGGGCGGGATCGAGCAGGGGGCAGACGCCGTCGGCGCGGTCTCGTTCGACGACACCGCGAGCGTCGTCGGCCGCGCGTGGGCGTACCACCCCCGCCCGCAGACCCGTCAAACGCGCCTCGAACACCGCCCCGCTGGCCGTCATCGGCCGGGGCGTCAACAGCGGCTGGACGATGCTCGCGCGCGGCCTCGGCGCCACCACCCGCACGCTGAGCCGCGCGGGCGAACTCGAGCACGGGCATCGGCGCGACGGCATCGGCTTGGCGCTCATCGCGTTGAGCGTGATCATCGCCGCCGCGGTGTGGTTGTCGGCGGGTGGTCCGGTGGGGCGTTTCCTCGAAGACATCGTGCGCGCGATCGCCGGGTCGGCGGCCGCGGTGGCGCCACTGCTGTTCGTGGCGATCGCGGTGGTGCTGATGCGCACCGAACCGCATCCGGAGATCCGGCCACGACTGGTGCTCGGTGGGCTGCTGGTGATCCTGCCCGCGCTCGGCATCTGGCATCTCGCGGCCGGGTCACCTACCGACGCGCACGGCCGTTCGCGTGCCGCGGGCGCGCTCGGCTACGCGATCGGTGGCCCGCTCGGCCAGGGGCTCACTCCGTGGCTGGCGATGCCGATTCTGTTGCTGGCCATGGTGTTCGGCGTGCTGTTGCTCACCGGGACCACGGTGCGCGAGGTGCCGACACGGTTGCGCGAATACTTCGGCCTCGGCGAATACGCCGACGACAGCGACCCTTACGACCCGGCCAACTACGACGCCGACGGATTCCCGGTGCACCGCAACCGGTCCCGTCGCGGCGCGGCTTCGGCGGCCGACGATTTCGCCGGATCCGACGCGGTCACCGAGTCGCTGGGCGAGCCGCCGCTGCGCGATGCCAAACCGATCGTCGACGAGCCGCCCGCTCCCGCGCCGAAACCGGCCCGCAAGCGCCCGGCCCCCGCACCTGTCGACCAGACACCGCCGCCACCACCGGAACCGGAGTTCGTCACCGACCGTGTGGTCGACGGCGACTACTCGCTGCCGCCGCTGAGCCTGCTGCTCGACGGCGACCCGCCCAAGAAGCGTTCGGCCGCCAACGAATCGATGATCGAGGCGATCACCGAGGTCCTGGTGCAGTTCAAGATCGACGCCGCGGTCACCGGATTCGTGCGCGGGCCGACCGTCACCCGGTACGAGGTGGAGCTCGGCCCCGGCGTGAAGGTCGAGAAGATCACCGCCCTGGCCCGCAACCTCGCCTACGCCGTGGCGACGGAGAACGTGCGTCTGCTCGCGCCCATCCCGGGCAAGTCGGCGGTGGGTATCGAGGTGCCCAACGCCGACCGCGAACTGGTCCGCCTGGCCGACGTGCTCAAGTCGCCGCACACCCGCAACGACCACCATCCGCTGGTGATCGGTCTCGGCAAGAACATCGAGGGCGAGTTCGTCTCGGCGAACCTGGCCAAGATGCCGCACCTGCTGGTGGCGGGTTCCACCGGTTCCGGTAAGTCCAGCTTCGTCAACTCGATGCTGATCTCGTTGCTGCACCGGGCCACCCCCGAAGAGGTCAGGATGATCCTGATCGACCCGAAGATGGTGGAACTCACACCCTACGAGGGCATTCCCCACCTGATCACGCCCATCATCACCCAGCCGAAGAAGGCCGCCGCCGCGCTGGCCTGGCTGGTGGAGGAGATGGAACAGCGCTACCAGGACATGCAGGCCAACAAGGTCCGTCACATCGACGACTTCAACAAGAACGTGCGCTCGGGCAAGATCACCGCCCCGCTCGGCAGCGAACGGGTCTACCGGCCCTACCCGTACATCCTCGCCATCGTCGACGAGCTCGCCGACCTGATGATGACCGCCCCCCGGGACGTCGAGGACGCGATCGTGCGGATCACCCAGAAGGCGCGCGCGGCGGGCATTCACCTGGTGCTGGCCACGCAGCGGCCCTCGGTGGACGTGGTGACCGGTCTGATCAAGACCAACGTGCCCTCGCGGCTGGCGTTCGCGACCTCCTCGCTCACCGACTCACGCGTCATCCTCGATCAGCCGGGCGCGGAGAAGCTGATCGGCATGGGCGACGGCTTGTTCCTGCCGATGGGTGCGGGTAAGCCGACGCGTCTGCAGGGGGCGTTCATCTCCGACGAGGAGATCCAGGCGGTCGTCGAGTTCAGCAAGACTCAGGCCGAACCGGAGTACCAGGAGGGCGTCACCGCCGCGAAGGCGGGCGAGACCAAGGACGTCGACCCCGATATCGGCGACGACATGGACGTGTTGCTGCAGGCGGTGGAACTGGTCGTCACCTCGCAGTTCGGCTCCACCTCCATGCTGCAGCGCAAACTGCGTGTCGGTTTCGCCAAGGCGGGCAGGCTGATGGACCTCATGGAGACCCGAGGTGTCGTCGGCCCGAGCGAAGGCTCCAAGGCACGCGACGTGCTGGTGAAGCCCGACGAACTAGACGGCCTGCTGTGGTCGATTCGTGGCGGTGATCCGGCGGATTCCGGGGACGGCGAATAGCGCACGGCTGGTTTGCTCTGACCGTGCCGTCAGCGAGCGGCGACGAACGAGGAGGGACCGGGGTGCGGAGTGCCGATCGCGGGGAGCGGCCGGAGGCGGGCTCGGGTCAGCCGGCGATGCCCACGCGCGACACGCGCTGCGGGCTCGCGGTGACCTCGGGCAGCCGTGACATCGCGGCGAGATGGTCGTATTCGACGGTCACGGCTGACTCCTCTCGCGGTACCGGTGTGTGGTCGATGTGTCGACGGTAGCAGCGGCGCTGACGAGGCGAAACGGGTTTTCGGCGGGTTACCGGGGTGGACGGGTCGGCGCGGCTGTGTGTGGAATCATGGCGGGCAATCGCTCCGCAAAGTTGGCTGAAACGGACATATTGGACATGATGGACGGCATGAACCTCATCGATCGGACCACTTCATGGATGTGACCACGCTCGAATGGGTGATCACCGGCTTGGTGATCCTCGGACTGTTCGTCTTCGACTTCTTCGCCCACGTGCGCACGCCGCATGAACCGACCTTCAAGGAATCGGGCATCTGGTCGGCCGTCTACATCGGCCTCGCCCTGCTGTTCGGCGGGTACGTCGCCTGGAAATGGGGCGGCACCTTCGCCGGGGAGTACTACGCCGGTTTCGTCACCGAGAAGGCGCTCTCGGTGGACAACCTGTTCATCTTCCTCATCATCATGACCACCTTCGCGGTGCCGCGGATGTACCAGCAGAAGGTGCTGCTCATCGGCATCGTGCTGGCCCTGGTGATGCGCGGTGTGTTCATCGCCGTCGGCGCGGCCGCGATCAGCGCCTTCAGCTGGGTGTTCTACCTGTTCGGCGCGTTCCTGATCTACACCGCGATCAAGCTGCTGCGCGAGAGCGGGCACGAGGCCGAGCACGAGGAGCAGCGCGACAGCCGCATCGTCGCGCTGGCCAAGCGGGTCCTGCCGACCACCGACCAGTACGACGGCGACAAGCTGATCACCAAGATCGACGGCAAACGAGTGGTCACCCCGCTGCTGCTGGCGCTGCTCGCCATCGGTTTCGCCGACCTGCTCTTCGCGCTGGACTCGATTCCGGCCATCTACGGCCTCACCGAGCAGCCGTACCTGGTCTTCACCGCCAACGCCTTCGCCCTGATGGGTCTGCGTCAGCTGTACTTCCTCATCGGTGGGTTGCTGGACCGGCTGGTGTACCTGTCCTACGGTCTGGCCGCCATCCTGGCGTTCATCGGTGTGAAGCTGGTGCTGCACGCCCTGCACGAGAACACGCTGGGCTTCATCAACGGCGGCGAGCACGTGAGCGTGCCGGAGATCTCCACGCCGGTGTCGCTGAGCGTGATCCTCGGGATCCTCGTGATCGCGACGGTGGCGAGCCTGCTGAAGACCCGCCGCACGTCTGTCTGACCGACGAGGAACAGCCCGGAACCCGTGGGGTTCCGGGCTGTTCGCCTGTGCGGGCTATGCGGAGAAGGCGCCCATCACGGGCAGCCACTCGACCACGCGCACGTCCTCGATCAGGCCGAGCTTCGCGAACGGGTCCTCGGTGAGCAGTTGCTCGAGCGAGGGCTTGTCCTCGGCCCGGAACAGCAGCAGGGCGCCCGAACCGTCCGCGTACGGGCCGCTGGTGAGCACGGTGCCCGCGTCGACCAAGGCGTTGAGCCAGCCCCGGTGCTCGGGCCGATTGGTGGTCCGCTCGGCGGCGGTGGCCTCGGTGTAGGTGTAGTGGACGGCGAAGATCGGCACGTCGATCAACTTTCTCGCGGTGGTATCCAAGTGGGTATCTACAGGGTGAGCAGCATGCGGGTGTTGCCGAGGGTGTTCGGCTTCACGAAACTCAGGTCGAGGAACTCGGCGACACCGGTGTCGTAGGAACGGCACATCTCCGCGTACACCTCGGCGGTCACCGGCGTGCCGTCGATCTCGACGAAACCGTGTCTGCCGAAGAAGTCGACCTCGAAGGTCAGCACGAACACCCGCTGCAACTGCAGCTCCCGCGCCACCTCGATCAGCCGGCGCACCACCGCCCCGCCCACCCCGCGGCCCTTGACCACCGGATCGACCGCGACCGTGCGTACCTCGCCCAGATCGGCCCACAGCACGTGCAGCGCGCCGCAGCCCACCACCCGGCCGTCGACCTCGGCAACCCAGAACTCCTGCACCGACTCGTACAGGGTGACCAGGTTCTTCTCCAGCAGGATCCGGCCGGCGTACTCGTCGACCAGACGTTTGATCTCGGGGACGTCCGAGGTTCGCGCTCGTCGCACGGTGACGTCTCGAACTGGCGCCACGGTAGGCGCGGACGGGTGCGCGTCGCTGGTCGGACCACCTGCTGGTCCCCGTGAAGTCATGGGGTGCACAGTAGTCGGCCCGGTTACCGATAGTCTGAACGTGTGCCGCACATCCTGTCGTTCCGCTCATCGCATCGCGCCGGGCCCGGCGACCGGGGAATACGGCACTGCACGCGTGAGCAAACATCGCGCGACACACCCGATATTCGGCGCAGTGCCGGTGAGTGCCGAGAGGGCGGGGGCATGAGAGGTCAGCGCCTGGCGGCGGAAGCGTGCGTGACCACGGAGGGCGCCCGATCATGCCGAGAAGACGCAGCATGAGCGTGCGACCCGAGGAGATCGAACGCGGGGCGGCCCGGCTGCCGGGGATGTCCGACCATCAGGTCCCGGTGGTCAATATCGCGAATGTGCTGACGGTGGCGCGCATCGTCCTGGTGCCGCTGTTCGTGCTCGCGCTGTTCGCCGACGGCGGGCACGACACCCGCTGGCGCGTGATCGCGGCGGCCGTGTTCGGCCTCGCCGCCATCACCGACCGATTCGACGGGCAACTCGCCCGCAAATACGGTCTGGTCACCGATTTCGGCAAGCTCGCCGACCCCATCGCCGACAAGGCGCTGATCGGCGCCGCCCTGATCGGGCTCTCGATCCTCGGTGACCTGCCCTGGTGGATCACCCTGGTCATCTGCGGCCGCGAACTCGGCATCACCCTGCTGCGGCTGGTCGTGGTGCGGCGCGGGGTGATCCCGGCCGGGCGCGGCGGCAAACTCAAGACACTCGTGCAATCGGTGGCCATCGCCCTGCTGGTGCTGCCGCTGTCCGGTGCGTTCGCCACCGCGGGCATGGTGCTGATGTACCTGGCCGTGGCACTCACCGTGATCACCGGCCTCGACTACGTGGGCCAGGCCGCGCGGGTGTGGGTGGCGGGTGGTCGCGCGCGCAACGAGTCGCGCGCGTGAGCGACCCCCTGGTCACCGGTGCGCCTGTCGCCGAGCTGGTCGCGGCACTCACGGCCGCGGGCCAGACCGTCGCCACCGCCGAATCGCTCACCGCGGGGCTGCTCGCCGCGACGATCGCCGGGGTGCCCGGTGCGAGTGTGGTGCTGCGCGGCGGGCTCATCGTGTACGCCACCGACCTCAAGCACCAGCTCGCGGGGGTGGACGAAGAGGTGCTGCGCGTCGAGGGCGCGGTCGCGGCGTCCACCGCCGAACAGCTCGCCGTGGGCGCGCGCGAACGCTGCGTGGCGGACTGGGGGATCGGTCTCACCGGGGTCGCTGGACCCGATTCCCAGGACGGGCATCCGGTCGGCACGGTATACCTCGGAGTAGCCGGACCCGATCACAGCGCGGTGAGCCGGTTGAAACTGCACGGTGACCGGTGGAACATCAGGATCGGTGCGGTGCACAACGCGATCGGGGAGTTATTGCGCTGTGTCGATGGGTACGGCGATGTGACGACGGACTAGCCGCGTCCGGGAACCCTGGGCCGCTGCTCGACGTTGTGTCAGGAAGAGGTGAGCACCGCCCGAGGCGGTGACCCGAGGTGGAGGAGAACGAGATGACGCTGCTGCGGGAGGCAATCGGGGACAGTCTGCGGCGTGCGCGTCTGGCCCAGCATCGGACGCTGCGCGAGGTGTCGACCTCGGCGCGCGTGAGCCTCGGCTACCTGTCGGAAGTGGAGCGCGGCCGCAAGGAAGCCTCCAGTGAACTGCTCGCCGCCATCTGCGAGGCACTCGACGTGCCGTTGTCGCGGGTGCTGTGGGACGTGAGCACCATCATGGCCGGAGCCGACAGCTCCGTGCCCCGCGAACCCGCGCTCGCCGAGCCCGTGGCCGATCCCGTCGCCGAACCGGTGCCCGCCGAGCCGTCGGCCACCGCGAGCGCGCAGGCCGACGTGGACGCGCGCATCGGGATCGCCGAGGACACCCGCATCGTCATCCCGGCCCCGCGGGCCGAGATGCTGGTATTGGTGAAAGGGATGTGACGCGGCGAACCCGCGTGACGCTGCGCACTACTGGTGAGAGCGGATAGATTCTCATCAGGCGTCGAGTGGGCCGGTCATATCGGTCCGGGTGCCGCATGGTGAAGGATAAGCACATATCTGGTGCGTGACGGTCGCGCACCACCAGTCGCACGAGCGACGCACAGATGGAGGCGGGATCAATCGATGGCTAATCCGTTCGTGAAGGCCTGGAAGTACATGATGGCCCTTTTCGACTCCAAGATCGAAGAGCATGCGGATCCGAAGGTCCAGATCCAGCAGGCGATCGAGGAGGCGCAGCGTCAGCATCAGGCGCTGTCGCAGCAGGCGGCGTCGGTGATCGGCAACCAGCGTCAGCTGGAGATGAAGCTGAACCGCCAGCTCGACGAGGTCGAAAAACTCAACGCCAACGCCCGGCAGGCCGTCACCCTCGCCGACCAGGCACAGGCCGCGGGCGACACCGAGAAGGCGATCCAGTACACCAACGCCGCCGAGGCGTTCGCCGCCCAGCTGGTCACCGCCGAGCAGTCGGTGGAAGACCTCAAGGTGCTGCACGACCAGTCCCTGCAGGCCGCCGCACAGGCCAAGAAGGCGGTCGAGCAGAACGCGATGATGCTGCAGCAGAAGGTCGCCGAGCGCACCAAACTGCTCAGCCAGCTCGAGCAGGCCAAGATGCAGGAGCAGGTCTCGGCCTCGCTGCAGCAGATGGACTCCACTCTGTCCGCGCCCGGTTCCACCCCCAGCCTCGACGCCGTGCGCGACAAGATCGAACGCCGCTACGCCAACGCCCTCGGATCGGCTGAGCTGGCCCAGAATTCGGTGCAGGGCCGGATGATGGAGGTGCAGCAGGCCAGCATCCAGATGGCCGGGCACAGCAAGCTCGAGCAGATCCGTGCCTCCATGCGCGGCGATGCCCTGCCCACCGGGAACAACGCGGCCCTCGACCCGGCCACCCAGCAGCCCGCGGCGCCACAGATCAACAAGGGTGGCCAGGCGGCTCAGCAGTAGTCACGCCACCTCGGGCCGTCGGCCGACGCTCGATACTCGCGCCCGGCGCGGGCGTCGAACGCCGACCGGCGGCCCGGCCCTGTTCGCAGGTGAGGTTGTCGTACCCGCGTGGCACTCTGGGTAGGTGGAAGGATCACGATGAGCGGGAGAACGCGGCGCGACCGCATCGAAGTCGCCGACCCGATGGCGGTTGCGCAGTCGACGACGAACGGCGGGGTTCCGGCGACACTGCGCGGAGTGGGCGAGCAGGCGCTCGTCGCGGTGCGGCGCTGGGCCGACCCGCGCGAGCGTGAGCTACGGCGTCGCCGCCGGATGCGCAGGCGTAGTTTCCAGCTGGGTACGGCCTCGGGGATCACCACGGTCGGCGCGGTGGGGCTGGCCGTGGTGTCGGCGCCTGCGTGGGCGGTGGTCGTCATCGGCGGTGGGGCAGTGGCTTTCGTGACCGGCGCCGCGGTGAACACGCGGCGGTACCTGCGCACCCGTGGTCAGCCGTTGCCGCAGGCGACCTTCGTGCCGCGCAAATCACCGGGACTGCGGTCCGCGGCCCGGCCGCCGATCCAGCGGCTGATCCGCGCCGAACGCGCGCTGCACGGGCTCGGCGCCCAGATCGCGCGCACCAGGCGCCTCCCCGAAGACGAGTTGCGCGACCTGCTCGCTACGGCGAGCTCCGGCGCGGCGGCCCTGCACGCGCTGGCCGCCGACGTGGTCGCCATGGAACAGGCCGCCGACACAGTGGGCCGGGCGAACCCGGAGACGGTGTCGGCATTGAAGACCACGGTGACCGCCGTGCTCGCGCGCCTGGAGACCGGCGTCGTGGAGTACGAACAGCTCGTCGCGGCGGCCGCCCGTATCCTGGCCGTCCCCGAGGACACGGTTGTCGCCTACCAGTTCAACGGCATCGTCGCCGATCTGCGCGAAGCCGCCGATCGCCTCGACGGCTGGGCCCAGGCTCTCACCGAAATGGCCGACGGCCCAGGGCTTTCCGCCCCGGATCTGCCGCGTTGACGAACGCCCGGCCGAGAGGTCAGGCGCGCGCGGCTTGTCGTAGGGCGGCCAGTTCGTCGGCACGCAACCCGGCGACGGTCGAGGACTCGGGAGAGTCGAAGACACGCACGTTCGGCTCCTCGGCGGTGAACGCGGACCAGCCCGTTGTGCCGTCGGTGGCGAAGGACACCCAGGCGGCGTGGATCTCATCGGCGAGCGCCTGCGGCGGCGTCGGCCCGGTGAGGGTGTGGGCTTGGTCGAGGGCGTCGAAGACGAACGGCACTTCCAGGACGTGGCACGCACCGAGCCCGGCGATGCCGGTGGGCCAGGCGAATTCGTACACGTGGGTCGGGGCGGTGCCCGCGTTGACCACCGCCAGATCCATGGTGCCCGCGCGGAAGCACCAGTCGGTGAGCACGGCGTTGAAGATCTGGTCGGGCGTGGCGTCGGGACGTCGCGCCGAATAGGTCCGGGCGACCACCGGATCGATGCCGTAGCGGGTGAGCACGAAGGGGAGCGTGTCCGCGGTGACGCCCGCGGCGATACCGGTGGGGACCGTGAAGAAGCGGAACTCGTCGGCGGTGGTGCCCGCGATGAGCGGAACCCGTCGTCGCGGGTGGGTTGCGAGTACCTCTGTCGGAGTGCCGTCGAGGATGTCACCGTCGATCACCGGGAAAAGGCTCATGATGCCGAGGCCGCGCTCGATCACCGAGGCGCCCCACCGCTGCGGATCGGGGTCGGTCATCAGCGCCAGCGCGACGGCGTTCTGCGCCGCGCGTAGGTCGTCGGGGCCTAAAGCGGCGAAATCCGTTGCGGTCGGTGTGATTCCGCGGGCATCGGCCAGCGCGGCCGAAACCAGGCGCGCGTCGTCGACCTCGGCGGCGACGGATCCGTTGCCGCTCTGCATGATCGCCCGGCGGAACAGTCCCGCCGACTGTGGCGCCGCCATCAGCGCGGCCACGCTCATACCGCCCGCGGACTCCCCGAAGATCGTCACATTGTCCGGGTCGCCACCGAACGCGGCGATGTTCTCCCGCACCCAGCGCAGCGCGCAGAGTTGGTCGTGCAGACCACGATTCGAGGGTGCGCCGTCGAGCACCGCGAACCCGGAGATCCCCAGGCGGTAGTTGATCGACACCATGACCACACCGTCACGCGCGAACGCGGTGCCGTCGTAGATCCGGCGTGCGTTGGATCCGCGCACGAACGCGCCGCCATGAATCCACACCAGCACCGGCAGGCCCGCACCGCCCACATCGGGTGTCCAGACGTTCACATTGAGGTAGTCGTCGCCGGGGATGCCGTCGCTGCCGATCAGGGCGTGGATCGGCGCGGGATACGGCGACTGCGCGCACGTCGGACCCATACTCGTCGCCTCGCGCACGCCCGCCCAGCGCTCCACCGGTTCGGGCAAACGGAACCTTCGCGGCCCCACCGGCGCCGCCGCGTACGGCACACCGAGGAACCGGGTGACGCCGCCTTCGGTCGTGCCCCGAATCGCGCCGCCGGTAATCGTGACGATCGGTTCCATCGGTCCTCCTCGCAGTCGAAGCCGATTATGGACGCTTGTCCGATTCGGTGGGGTGCTTATGGGACCAAGGGCCCGGTGAGGACGCGCAGCCCGGCGGCGCGGTCGCCGTCCCAGCGCAGACCCTGGTGCTCGGGCGGGATGCGGGCCCACAGCGCGAGCAGCAGATCCGACGCCGTACCCGCCAGCTCGGCCACCGGTTCGCCGGGACCGTAGGTCCAGCAGCGATCGGTGTCGGTGGTGCGAATGCGCAGCGCCACATCCGGTTCGGTCGCCAGACCGCGGTGGATCATCCGGGGTGCGAACAGCTCGAAGACCTCATCGATGCCGTCCTCGGCGATCGCGCGCTCGAACGGCTCGGCCTGCCCGAGCGCGTGCAGGCCGTCCCACCGGTGCATCAGCGTCTCGTGGGCGCGGCGACGGCGCCAGAAGCCGACCGTGCGCGGCATGGCACGGGTGAAGGTCCACGCTTCCTGGTCGGGATCGGTCGACAGGGTCGTGACGAGGGCGTCGGCGGACTCGTCGTACCACTCGCGCAGGGCCGCGGGATCTTTCGGCGCGGGCCGGCCGTCGTCGTCACCACGAAGCTCGGTGACGGCGGTGACCACCCACTGGTTACCCCGGCCCAGGTGCTCGACCAGATCGTAGAAGGTCCAGTCGCCGCAGGTGGTGACCGGTGCGGCGAGATCGACGTCGTCGGTGATCAGTTCGCCGAACGTGGTGAGTTCGGTACGCAGCAGAGCCAGGTAGTTCATGGATCGACGGTAGATGGCGACGGCGCCAGTCTCGGGGTGAACCCTGATCTCTACCCGGATATCCGTGCTGACCTGGTGATTCATCACCGTTGCGGTGGCAGCATCGAAGGTGTCGATCGCGGCTGTGCGGTCGCGGACACCGAGGAGTCACATCATGGGTTTCAAGGTCATCGGCATCGTCGTCGTAGCGGTCATCGCATTCTGGATCATCGGGGCGATCCTCGAGGCGGTGCTGCCGATTCTGGTGCTCGCCGCGATCGGCACCGGGCTGTACCTGCTGTACAAGGCGGTGACAGGGTCGGGAGACAAGACGCCGGTCAGCAAGATCTAGCCCTAGCATGGGCGGGGTGGAACAGCTACCCGAGGATTGGCAGCGCGGACTCGTGATCGTCGCGCATCCGGACGACATCGAATACGGTGCGGCGGCGGCCGTCGCGCGCTGGACGAAGCAGGGCAAGGACATTCGCTATCTGCTCGTCACCCGTGGGGAAGCCGGGATCGCGGGCGTTCCCCCCGCGCAGGCCGCGCCGTTGCGGGAGGCCGAGGAGATCGCGGGCGCACGCGAAGTCGGCGTGCATACCGTCGAATTCCTCGACTACCCCGACGGGCGCATCGAGGAGAGTCTTGCGCTGCGCCGTGACCTGGCCGCCGCGATCCGCAGGCATCGCCCCGAGATGGTCGTGCTGTTCAACTTCGGCGATACCTGGGCGCCCGGCTTCGTGAACAGCGCCGATCACCGGGCCGTCGGCCGCTCGGCGATGGACGCGATCTCCGATGCGGGCAACGAATGGATCTTCCCCGAGATCGCCGATCTCGCGCCGTGGTCCGCGCGCTGGGCCGCCGTCGTCGGCCCGGTCGCCACCCACGCGGTGGACGTGAGTGATCAGCTGGACCGGGCACGGGCCAGCCTGGCCGCGCATCGGCGCTATCTGCAGGTGCTGAGCTCGGTCCCGGTGGAAGAACAGGTGGACGAGATCGTGGCGATGGCAACGGGTCCCAAGGACGGATTCCCGGCCGCGCACGCGGTCGGTTTCGAACTGTTCACCTTCGCGGGCTGAGCGCACGCCGGAATCGGTGACGCGGCCCGATTGTCTTGGGCGCGTGGGCGAGTCGGCCCGGCATCGGCCGATGTGGGTCGTATCGACGGGGTCGCGACCGTGCGGCCTGCGGATATGGCATGGTGAGGCGCATGCGAGTAGCTGTGGTGGCCGGGCCCGACCCAGGGCATGCGTTTCCCGCGATCGCGTTGTGTCTGCGGTTGCTGGACGCCGGAGACGAGCCGGTGTTGTTCACCGGTCCCCGGTGGCTCGACGCGGCGCGGGCCGCGGGCATCGGTGTGCGCAAACTCAAAGGGCTGGCGCCGCGCTCGGTCGACGACGACACCGACGCGGGCGCCCGCATCCACGAACGCGCCGCCTACATCGCCACGGAGAACCTGCCCGAACTCGGTGCCATGCTGCCCGACCTGGTCGTCTCCGATGTGCTCACCGCCGGGGGCGGTCTCGCGGCCGAACGCCTCGGCGTGCCATGGGTGGAGCTCTCACCGCACCCGCTGTACCGCCCGTCGAAGGGCCTGCCGCCGATCGGGAGTGGCCTGGCACCGGGCGAGGGAGTGCGCGGCCGGCTGCGCGACACCGTGCTGCGCACCATGACCGATCGTGCGGTGCGGGCCGGTGAGCGGCAGCGTTCGGCGGCACGGGTGAGTATCGGGCTGCCCGCCGAGGACCCGGGTCCCGCCGCTCGCCTCATCGCCACCCTGCCCGCGCTCGAGCTGCCACGTCCCGACTGGCCCGCCGACACCTACGTCGTCGGCCCGCTGCTCTGGGAGCCCACCGATGCCGTGCTCGAACTGCCACCCGGCGACGAACCACTGGTGATGGTTGCCCCGTCCACCGCCCACACCGGGGTGGCGGGCATGGCCGAGACCGTGCTCGACGGCCTGTCCGGACTCGGTGTGCGCGCGGCGGTTTCGATGCTCGACACCCCACCGGCAGACCTGCCCGCCTGGGCGACGGCAGGGCTGGGCCGTCAGGACGAACTGCTCACCCACGCCGCGGTGGTCGTCGGTGGGGGCGGGCACGGGTTGCTCGCGAAATCCCTCTCCGCCGGGGTGCCGGTGGTGACCGTGCCCGGCGGCGGCGACCAGTGGGAGCTGGCCAATCGTGCGGTGCGCCAAGGCAGTTCGCTGCTGATCCGGCCGCTCACCCCGGACGCCGTCGCCGCGGCCGTGCGGCAGGTCCTCGACGACAAGGCGTTCGCCGCCGCCGCGCGCCGGGCCGCGGACGGCCTCGACGAGGTCGCTGACCCGGTCGAGATCTGTCATCGCGTCGGGGCCACGGTCTGAGGAACCGGCCGGGCTCGCAACGGCCGCATCTTCGGTCGACCGTCGAACGCAGGCGGCACTGGACCGGCGTCCTGACGGGTGCGCGACAGCGCGAGTATCTTGGGCAAGGTGCGGTTGACCGAATTCCAGGAGCTGATGCACACCGAGTTCGGCGTTGCGCGCGCCGACGCCATGCTGGCCGATCATGTCATTCCGGCCTTCGGGATGACCGGTGTGGCCGCGATCGAGGCGGGAGTCGACCCGCGCGAGGTATGGCGGGCGCTGTGTGCCGACTTCGACGTCCCCAGAAACCGGTGGTGACCAGACTATGTCCGTGACAGCGCAGAACTCGTCGGCACGCCCCTACCGGTTCGACGAACGATTGCGGATGATCCCGGTCGACGCCGAATCCCTCGCCGCCCGTGTCGCCGCCGCCGATCCGCACGACTTCGGTGGGCTGCGCAGGCTCGGCATCGCGCTGATGCTGCTCGGGCGCCATGACGAGGCGCTCGACCGCCTGGATCAGGCCCTCGAACTGGCAGATACCGAGCGCCGCCGCATCACCGTGTGGATCAATCTGGCCGATGTGTACCGCTATCAGGGCGAACCCGGTCGCGCCGAGATCCTCTACCGCCGCGCGTTGGACGCCAGCCGGGCCCTCGACCCCGAACTCGTCTCCTTCGCCGCTCATCACCTGGGCAAATCGCTGGCCGAACAGCATCGGCCCGCCGAAGCGCGCGAGCTGCTCAACGAGGCGATGCGATTGCGGGTGGCCGATGGCGACTCCGAGCTGATCGAGTCGACCAGGGCGGCGCTCGACCACCTCGACGAGCTGGCTCTGCCCTTGCCGCCCGAGGTGATCGCTTTGGTCGGACCGCTGGCCGATTGGTCCGACGAGCACGAGGGCCGCGGCGGCAATGTGCTGCGGGCGGGGGAGTACTGGATCAAACGCGGCCCGCGCGCCGTCGCCGAACACGAGCGCCTGATCTGGTTGCGCGACAAGGGCATCGCCGTTCCCGAGGTGGCGGCGTTCGCCGAGGACGTGCTGGTTCTCGCGGACGTGGGCGGTGGGTCGGTGTCGTCGCAGGCACCCGACCCGGCCGCCGCCGGTACGCTGCTCGGTTCGCGGCTGCGGGCCCTGCACGACCTGCCGGTAGCGGACTGCCCGTTCGACGCCGGGCTCGACGTCACCCTCGCCCGGGCGCACCGCGATGTCGTCGAGGGGTTCGTCGACGCCGACGATTTCGACGCCGATCACCGCGGTCGGACACCGGCCGAGCTGCTCGCCGAACTGGTCCGCCGCCGACCGGCGAGCGAGGACCTCGTCGTCGCGCACGGCGATTTCACCCCGGGCAATGTGCTGGCCGGTGGCGTGCTGATCGACGTCGCCGAGCTCGGCCGCGCCGACCGCTACCGCGACCTCGCGCTGGCCGAACGCGACCTCGGTGAGGATTTCGGTGCCGAGGCGGTGACGGCGTTCCGCGCGGCCTACGGCCTGACCGAACCCGATGCGGACAAGCTCGACTACTACCGCCTGCTCGACGAATTGTTCTGAACGCTCACCCGCTCTTGGCGTAGTGGCGGGCGGCCTTGGCGCGGTTGCCGCAGGTCGCCATGGAATGCCAGCGGCGGGTGCCGTTCTTGGACGTGTCGTAGAAGAAGAGCACGCAGTCGGGGTGGGCGCACTGGCGGATCCGTTGCGGCGCTTCGGCGATCAGGTGCAGCAGGTTGTCGGCGGCGAGCCAGCCGGGCAACCAGGCGGGGTCGGCCACTTCGGGGATGTCCCGTGGGCCGTCGTCGGCGAGTTCGCGCCGGATGCGGCCCTGGTCGAGAACCCGGTTGAGGGCGGTGTGGTCGGCGCGGGTGACCGCGTCGTGGACGGCGTCGCGGGCGGTGTGCAGCGCGGTGAGGGTGTGCTCGTCGGCGGGCACCCGGTCGGTCAGGTCGAGCAGGGCCAGCCAGGTACGCAACCCGTCGAGATCGGCCAGCAGATCGCCCGGTTCGGCGCCCGCCCATCGGGTGTTGAGCAGGTCGAGAGCAGGTGGTTCGCCGGGGTGCGGACGGGGATCGCGCATGTCTGAGGCTATCAACTCGCGCTCCTAACCATCAAAAAGTATTTCAAGGGTTGACGACAGCGTTTTGTCGTCTTATGTTCTAACCATCAAAACAATTTTCGGTAGTTACACATTCCTGGAGGACTCATGACCGCCGTCACCGCTCCCGTGCTCACCACGGGCCACATCGGGCTCAATGTCACCGACCTGGACCGCTCCGCGGAGTTCTACCGCCGTGGTCTCGGCTTCGAGGAACTCGGCAGCGGCGCCGACGGTGCGCGCCGCTGGGCCTTCCTCGGTGTCGACGGCGTGCTGATGCTCACGCTGTGGCAGCAGAGCACCGGCGAATTCGGCACCGCCACACCGGGACTGCATCATCTCGCCTTCCAGGTTGCCGACCTCGACTCGGTGCGCGCCGTCGAGTCGGCGCTGCGCGAACTGGCCACCGAGTTCTTCCACGAAGGAGTGGTCGCCCACGGTGAGGGCGCGTCCTCGGGCGGGATCTTCTTCGCCGACCCCGACGGCATCCGGCTCGAGGTGTACGCCCCGGCCGGCGCCGAAACCGCACCCGCCCCCGCGGGTAGCGCACCGACCTGCGGCTTCTTCTGAGGAGTCGTCATGTTCCATCCGGGTGAGCTGGCCGTGCAGCAACGCCTCGGCCAGGCCGGGATCGCCGATCGCGTCGGGCGTTCGATCCGCACCGGGATCCCGGCCGTCGCCGCGGACTTCCTCGCCGAGCAGCCGATGGTCGTCCTCGCGGCGGCCGACGCGGCGGGGCGGCTGTGGGCGAGCCCGCTCACCGGACCTGCCGGATTCGTCCACGCGATCGACGACACCACCATCGACATCGCCGCGCGGCCCGGTGACGACGACCCCCTGTTCGACGCGCTGACCGGCGATATCGCGGTCGGGATGATCGCCCTGCAGGCGCAGCGGCGGCGCCGGATGCGCGTCAACGGGACCGCGACGCCACTACCCGGCGGCGTCCGGATCACCACCGAACAGGTGTACGCGAACTGCCCGAAATACATCGCACGCAGAGCGATCCGCGCCGTGTCGACCGGGCAGGCCGGTCCGGCGCGGCACGATACGGAACTCACCGCCGAGCAGGGCGCGATGATCGCCGCCGCCGACACCTTCTTCGTCGCCACCGCCGACGTCGACGGGCATGCCGACGCCTCCCATCGCGGCGGCAACCCCGGCTTCCTCGAGCTGCTGTCGCCGACCCGGCTGCGCTGGCCGGACTATCGCGGCAACTCGATGTTCATGACCCTGGGCAACCTCGCCGTGTACCCACGGTGCGGATTGCTGATCGCCGACTGGTCGACCGGTACGCTGCTGCAACTCGCCGGCCGGGCCGAAATCATCTGGGACACCGCCGATCTCACCACCGGTGCGCAATGCGCCGTCGACTACACCGTCGAGCGGGTGATCGAACGCCCCGGCGCGCTACCACTGCGCTTCGGCGCCCCCGAACTGTCACCGCACAACCCATGAAAGGCGAAACCGTGCGACCACCGCTGCCTCCCTTCGACCTCGACTCCGCCCGCGCCAAGGTGCGGGCCGCCGAAAATGCCTGGAACACCCGTGATCCCGAGCGGGTCGCCGCCGCCTACACCGAGGATTCGGTGTGGCGCAACCGCGACGAATTCTTCACCGGCCGCGCCGCGATCGTCGAGTTCCTCACCCGCAAATGGGCCACCGAGAACGGCTACGCACTGCGCAAGGACCTGTGGGCCTTCCACGACAACCGCATCGCCGTGCGCTTCCAGTACGAATGGCACGACGACACCGGACAGTGGTGGCGCAGCTACGGCAACGAACAGTGGGAGTTCGCGCCCGACGGGCGGATGGCCCGGCGCGAGGCGAGCATCAACGATGTGCCCATCGAACAGTCGCAACGGCGCATCCTCGGGCCGCGTGCCGAGGGCGACGAATCGGTGCTGCCGCAGCACTGACGGCAGTCGTGGCGTGTTTGCGGGCGCGTCGCTTGACTCGAAAGAGTGTTCGAGTAATCTGGGCGACAGAACTTGTCGGTGCCGCCCTCTACTGTGGGCGCCAACCAGAGAGACACTCACCTCGAGAAGGGGACCACATCATGGCACCGCAGGCCTACGATCGCGACAAAGCGCTGGAACTGGCGCTGGCTCAGGTGGAGAAGAGCTTCGGCAAGGGCGCGGTCATGCGCCTGGGCGAAGAGGCCCGCCAGCCCATCTCCGTCATCCCGACCGGTTCCATCGCCCTCGACGTCGCGCTCGGGATCGGCGGGTTGCCGCGCGGTCGCGTCGTCGAGATCTACGGCCCGGAATCCTCGGGTAAGACCACCGTCGCGCTGCACGCGGTGGCCAATGCCCAGGCCGCGGGCGGTGTCGCCGCCTTCATCGACGCCGAGCACGCGCTCGATCCCGACTACGCCCGCAAGCTGGGCGTCGACACCGACGCGCTGCTCGTCTCCCAGCCCGACACCGGTGAGCAGGCCCTCGAGATCGCCGACATGCTCGTGCGCTCGGGTGCCATCGACATCATCGTCATCGACTCGGTCGCGGCCCTGGTGCCGCGCGCCGAGATCGAGGGCGAGATGGGCGACAGCCACGTCGGCCTGCAGGCCCGCCTGATGAGCCAGGCGCTGCGCAAGATGACCGGCGCGCTGAGCACCTCGGGCACCACCGCCATCTTCATCAACCAGCTGCGCGAGAAGATCGGCGTGATGTTCGGTTCGCCCGAGACCACCACCGGTGGTAAGGCGCTCAAGTTCTACGCCTCGGTGCGCCTGGACGTGCGCCGTATCGAAACCCTCAAGGACGGCAGCGACGCGGTCGGTAACCGCACCCGCGTGAAGGTCGTCAAGAACAAGGTGAGCCCGCCGTTCAAGCAGGCCGAGTTCGACATCCTCTACGGACACGGCATCTCCAAGGAGGGCTCACTCATCGATATGGGTGTCGAGCACGGCTTCATCCGCAAGTCCGGCTCCTGGTACACCTACGAGGGCGACCAGCTGGGCCAGGGCAAGGAGAACGCCCGCAAGTTCCTGCTGGAGAACACCGATGTGCGCGACGAGATCGAGAAGAAGATCAAGGAAAAGCTCGGTATCGGCGCGGACCTGACCGCCGAGGCCGACGCACCCGCCGACTTCTGAGCCGATGCGCACGCCGAACCCCGGCCGCGCGCGCCGCGACCCGGCCGATCCGGTCGAGGACATGAGACGTCAGCTGGCTCGCCTCGGTATCGAGGTGCCACCGCAGCCGCTGACGTCCGAGGTGACGCGCGAACCGGGGTCGGCCGCCGAACTCGCCCCGGCGTCTCGTGCCGAACGAGCCGTCTCGGGCGCGAAGGGAATTCGGTCGGGTGCGGGCGATCCGCAGCGCGCGCACCCGACCGGATTCACCGATGAACACAATCGGGCCGATTCCGCCCCGCGAACCGGTGTTGATCATGAAGAGTGGGGGAGCGGGGCCGCGATGCCCCGCCGCGCCCGGCGTTCTCGCCGATCCACGCGGCGCGACACAGACTCCCTGTCGACCGTCGTCGGTGGTGACGACGGGCGGCAGGTGGATCCGGTGGCGGCCGGATCCCCACCGGGAGAGCCCGAGAGGCGAGCCGGCACACGCCGGCTCGCCCCGGGTGACCGGCCCGAAGCCACCGTGGAACAGGCCAAGGACGCCTGCCTGCGGTTGCTGGCCGTGCGGGCCCGCAGCCGCGCCGAACTGGAAAAACGGCTCGGCGAGAAGGGTTTCCGGCTCGAGGTCACCGCAGCGGCCATCGACCGGCTCACCGAAGTGGGCCTCGTCGACGACAGCTCCTTCGCCGAACAGTGGGTACACGCCCGCCACACCTACTCCGGCAAGGGAAAGAAGGCCCTTCAGCGCGAACTGCGCGACAAAGGAGTAGCCCCCACCGACGCCGAACAGGCTTTGTCGATGGTCTCCGACGACGCCGAACGCGACCGCGCCACCGACCTGGTCCGCCGCAAACTGCGCACCCTGCCCCGCGACCTCGACCGTGACAAGGCGGTTCGTCGCCTGGTCGGCATGCTGGCCCGTCGGGGCTACGACCAGTCCACCGCCTTCGCTGTGGTCACCACGGAACTCGATGCCGCAGGTTTCGCCCGAACCTCGGTCACCGGCCCCGATTACCGCGCGAACCACGCCGGCGCCGAGCAGCCCGGCACCGACGACGGCCGCGCCCGGCAGGCCCGGGCCGACACTGCCCGAGGGCCCGCTCGTGACACCGCCGCGCCCGCACGCCGCACCCGTCCGGAGCCTGGCGACGACGAGACCGCCGCCGATCTGGTCCGCCGCAAACTCCGCACCACACCCCCCGACCTCGACCGAACCAAACTCACCCGCCGCCTGGTCGACATGCTCGCCCGCCGCGGCTACGACCCCTCCACCGCCTACACCGTGGTGAAAGCGGAACTGGCCGAAGCTGGTCGGTAGTGAGTCGGCGCGATATGAAGCTCGAGCCGAACCCCGGCGCCGTGGGATGTGGAACCAGCAAATACACAGTCAGCTGGTGAGCTCGGCGCGCCGCCTGTGCCTGTAGCGGGACACGCTGGTGTGGTGATCAGGGGGTGCGGGCCGGGGCGCTCGAACGGCCACGGGTGTCGGGGTGGGGCGTTAGCATGAGGCGGAAGTGAAACGCGGGTCCGCGCAGGTGGATTCGGGTGCATGCTTGGCCGAGGGTGTGGGACGGGTTGTTTCGCCCGGGTTGTGGGTGGGCATCTTGGGGCAGGGCCCGTTGGGCCGCCGGACGATGGGGAGGTGGGGATCCTGGACGCACTGTGGTCGTTCGTGGTGAACCGGCGTGAGCAGTTGCTGGTCGATTCGTATCTGCATGTGTCGGCGGTGGTGCAGTCGCTGCTGCTGGCGACGGTGATCGCTGTGCTCGTGGGAATTCTGGTCTACCGGAGTCCGCTCGGATCGGCGGCGGCGACCGCGACGGCGGGCGCGATTCTCACCGTGCCGTCGTTCGCGCTGCTCGGGCTGCTGATCCCGTTCCTCGGACTCGGCGTGGCACCGACCATCGTCGCGCTGGTCCTCTACGCGCTGCTGCCGATTCTGCGCAACACCGTGCTCGGGTTGTCCACCGTCGACCCGGCCGCCGTCGATGCCGCACGTGGCGTCGGGATGGGCCGGTGGCAGTTGCTCACCAGGATCGAATTGCCGCTGGCGTGGCCGTCGATCCTCACCGGGATGCGAGTGAGCGCCCAGATGATCATGGGCATCCTCGCGCTCGCGGCCTACGCGAAAGGCCCGGGGCTCGGCAACCTGATCTTCTCCGGGCTCGCGCGCCTCGGTAGTCCCAACGCGGTGCCGCAGGCACTCACCGGCACCATCCTCATCGTCGTGCTCGCACTCGCGCTCGACGGCGTCCTGGTTCTGCTCGGACGGTTCACCATCTCGAGGGGTATTCGTGACTGACACCAGCACCGCCGAAACCAGCGCCGCCTCCGCCGTTTCCGGAGTGGAGATCGTCCTGGACCGGGTGACCAAACGGTATCCGGAGCAGCCGGACCCCGCGGTCGAAGAGGTGAGCATGACGATCCCCGCCGGGGAGATCGTCGTGCTCGTCGGCCCGTCCGGCTGTGGCAAGACCACAACCATGCGGATGATCAACCGCCTCATCGAACCGACCTCGGGCACGATCACCATCGGTGGCCGCGACGCGCTCGCCATCGACGCCGACGAGTTGCGCCGTGGCATCGGCTATTCCATCCAACAGGCCGGGCTGTTCCCACACATGACGGTCGCCAAGAACATCGCCACGGTGCCGGGCCTGCTCGGCTGGGACCGGCGCCGCGTCGCCGCCCGCACCGACGAAATGCTCGATCTCGTAGGCCTCGATCCCGACACCTATCGCGACCGCTACCCGCGCCAGCTCTCCGGCGGCCAGCAGCAGCGCGTCGGAGTCGCACGGGCGTTGGCGGCCGACCCACCGGTACTGCTGATGGACGAACCGTTCGGCGCCGTCGACCCCATCACCCGCGCCCTGCTGCAGGACGAATTGCTGCGCCTGCAGAGCGAACTCGGCAAGACCATCGTGTTCGTCACCCACGATTTCGGTGAGGCGGTGAAACTGGGCGACCGCATCGCGGTGCTCGGCGACCGCTCCCGCATCCTGCAGTACGACACCCCCGCCGCGATCCTGGCCGCTCCCGCCGACGACACCGTCGCCGGCTTCGTCGGCGCCACCGCGACCATCGACCGCCTCGGTCTCGCGGTCCTGGCCGACCTCGACCTCGACCAGGGTGTCGCCGTCACCGAGGACACCGCCCCCACGGCACTGACCACCGCATTGCACGAGGCGGACCGTCCCTGGGGGATCCTCCTGGACTCCCAACGGCGACCACTTCGCCGGATCTCCAGAGATGAACTCGCACAGGCGGATTCCCTCACCACCGCGGGCACCCCCATCGGTGCGACCCTCCCCGCCGACGCCACCCTCCAAGACGCCCTCGCCGCCCTGCTCACCGAACGCACCGCCTCGGCGATCGTGCTCGACGCGAGCGGCGGCTACGCCGGAGTCGTCACCGTCGACACCCTCATCGAACACCTGGCCACGTCGGAAAAGGCGTCGTCATGATGCGGGCTCGCGTTGTGGAGGGGGTGCGCTCATGGTGACCGCTGCTCCCTCCACGCGTCCGGTCGTCGACCTCCCCGCCGTCGCGTCCGCACCGGCGACCCAGCGGCGCGCCGAACTCCTGCGTTTGCTCGCCCAACCGGTGATCGTGCTGATCCTCACCGTCGGTGTGCTGGTGTGGGCGTTCCGGCGTGAGCTCACCACCATTCAACAGGCCAGTATCAGTGCGGGCAATATCGCCGAGGTCACCTGGCAGCACGTGCTCATCACGGCGGCCGTGGTCGCGATCGTCGTGGTGGTCGCGGTGCCGTTGGGCACGCTGCTCACCCGCCGCCGATTCCGCCGTCTCGCACCGTTTTTCGTCGGGATCGCCAATATCGGGGCGGCGGCGCCCGCGATCGGGTTGATCGTGCTGTGCTACCTGCTCACCCGGACCACCGGGTTCTGGGTGGGTGTCGCGCCGATCGCGTTCTGTTCGTTGCTGCCGGTGTTGCGCAACACGATCCTCGGCTATCAGCAGGTGGACCCGGCTGTCATCGATGCCGGTCGCGGCCAGGGAATGTCGGCCGTGCAGGTGTTGCGGCGCATCGAGTTTCCGCTCGCCATTCCCTACATCCTCGCCGGGTTGCGCACATCGCTGGTGCTCGCCGTGGGTACCGCGACGCTGTCGTTCATGGTGAGTGCGGGTGGTCTCGGCATCCTCATCGACACCGGCTACAAACTGCGCGACACCGTCACCCTGACGGTCGGCGCGGTGCTCGCGGTGGCACTGGCCCTGTTCGTCGACTGGCTCGGCGCGCTGGCCGAACAGTTTCTCGGGCCGAGGGGGCTGCGTTGAGAAAGAGCGGATGGTTGCGTGGGCTGATCCCAATCCTCGCGGTGGTGCTCGCCGGATGCGGTCTGCAATCGGGCGGTTCGGTGCCGCTGCCGGTGGGGCCGGGCAGCATCACCCCGGTCCCGGAACTCGACGGTGTCGCGGTGACGGTGGGTTCCAAGGATTTCACCGAGGCCAATATCCTCGGCTACCTCATCGAATTCGCCCTCACCGCCGCAGGCGCGAACGTGCGCGACCTGACCAACATCCAGGGCTCCAACAGCCTGCGTGACGCGCAACTCAACGGCCAGATCGATGTAGCCTACGACTACACCGGCACGGGCTGGATCAACTATCTCGGCAACGAGACCCCCGAACCCGACGAACGCAAACAGTTCGACCTCGTCCGCGACGCCGACCGCGCACAGCACGACATGGTCTGGGCGGCCATGGCACCGATGAACAACACCTACGCCCTGGTCACCAGCAGGCGTACCGCCGAGGAAACGGGGGTGCGCACCCTGTCGGACTACGCGGAACTGCTCGCCGCCGACCCGGCCGCGGCAGCCACCTGCGTCGGCACCGAGTTCAACGTCCGCCCAGACGGCTACCCGGGCCTGGCGCAGAAATACGGCATCGACGCGGGCCGAGCGCAAAAGCAGATCGTGCAGGACGCCCTGGTCTACCAGGCCACCGCCGACGCGAAACAGTGCCGCTTCGGTTCCGTCGCCGCCACCGACGGTCGCATCCCGGCCCTGGACCTGGTGTTGCTCGAAGACGACAAGGGCTTCTTCCCCAAGTACAACGCGGCCCTGGTGATGCACGGCCCGTTCGCCGACGCCAACCCGCGTGTGGTCGACATCATGGCGCCGATCTCGGCCCGGCTCACCAACGAGGTCATCACCGAACTCAACCGCCAGGTCGACATCGACGGTCGCGAACCCGCCGACGTCGCCCGCGACTGGATGATCGCCGAGGGCCTCGTCACGGCCGGCTGACCCGCCCCGGCGCTCGGGCCGGACCACCTCCCCACGATGCCGACCGTTCGGGCCATGATGGACGGTGGCTACACACCGGCACACCGACATCGCTGGGAGGAACACGCATGACCATCGCATTCCGCAAGGTGACAGTTCTGGGAACCGGCGTCCTCGGTTCCCAGATCGCGTTCCAGACCGCGTTCCACGGCTTCGACGTGACGTCCTACGACATCGACGACAAGGCGATCGCGGCCGCCCGCACCCGGTTCGACGAGCTGGCGAAGACCTACCAGGCCGAAGTGGACGGAGCCGACAGCGCCAAGACGGAGGCGACGGCGGCGGGCATCACGCTGACCACCGATCTGGCCGCCGCGGTCGCCGACGCCGACCTCGTCGTCGAGGCGGTGCCGGAGGTGCTGTCCATCAAACGCGACCTGTACACGAAGCTGGGCCCCCTCGCCCCGGAACGCACGGTCTTCGCGACGAACTCCTCCACCCTGCTGCCCAGCGACATGGCCGGTTTCACCGGGCGCGCCGACCGTTTCCTCGCCCTGCATTTCGCCAACCACGTGTGGAAGTTCAACACCGCCGAGGTGATGGGCACACCGGAGACCGACGCGGAGGTGTTCGCCTCGGTCGTGAAGTTCGCCTCCGACATCGGCATGGTGCCCATCGAATTGCACAAGGAGAAGGCGGGTTACGTGCTCAACTCGCTGCTCGTCCCGTTCCTGAACGCCGGCATGGGGCTGGTAGCGGGCGGCTATGCCGAACCGAAGGCCGTCGACGAGACCTGGCGCATCGGCACCGGCGCACCGATGGGACCGATGCAGATTCTCGACATCGTCGGGCTCACCACGCCCTACAACATCCTGGCCAACGGCGGCCCGCAAGAGCAGAAGCTCGCCGACTGGCTGAAGCAGAACTATCTCGACAAGGGCAAACTCGGCCTGTCGACCGGTGAGGGCTTCTACCGTTACACCGAATGACGCGAACGGGGCCCGGTCCAGAAGATGGACCGGGCCCCGTCGGTTCACCGGGCCTATTTCTTGGTGATGTCCACGCCGGGCGCGGCGTCGGTGACGATCGAGTCGGCGGCCAGCACCGCACCACCGCCCTTCTTGCGCCGCGACCGCAGCCGCTTCTCCAACCGGGTCGCCAGGAACGACAGTGCGATATTGAGCGAGATCATGATGATCGCGATCACCATCAGGGCGGGGATCGTGTTCTGCTCCGCCGCACCTACCTGCTGACCCGAGCGCACCAGCTCCACATAGGTGATCTGGTAGCCGAGCGCGGTGTCCTTGAGCACCACCACCATCTGCGAGACCAGTGCGGGCAGCATCGCGGTGATCGCCTGCGGCAGCAGCACCAGGCGCATGAGCTGGGTCTTGCGCATGCCGAGCGCGACGGCGGCCTCGCTCTGGCCCTTGGGCAGCGACCGGATACCGGCCCGCACGATCTCGGCGATGACGGAGGCGTTGTAGACGATCAAGGCGATGACCACCGCGGCCAGCGCGAGCTGATCGGACGGGAACACCTTGTAGTCGCCGAACACGGCGAACAGGAAGATCATCAGGATCAGCACCGGGATGGCCCGGGCCAGTTCGACGATCGCGCCCGCCACCCAGCGCACCCAGGTGTGATCCGAGAGGCGAAGGATGCCGAAGATCATGCCGAAGATCAGCGCACCGATGATCGAGAGCACCGCGGCTGTGAGCGTGCCCTCGAGACCGGGCAGCAGGTAGGTCTCCCAGACCTCGGCCTCGAGAAACGGCTTCCACTTCTCGGCGGTGAACTGACCTTCCCGCTGGAAGGCCAGGAACATCCACACCGCGATCGCGACGAGCACCGCCGCTACCAGGACCGAGTAGATCCAGTGCCGCACCCGGGCCTTGGGGCCGGGAGCGTCGAACAGAACCGAAGCGCCTGAACTCACCGGACAACCTCGAATCGCTTGGCCAGCCAGCCGAAGAACAAGCCGGTCGGCAGGGTGAGCACGACGAAGCCGAGCGCGAAGATCGCACCGATGGCGAGCACCGCCGCCTCGTTCTCGTTCATCTCGCTCATCAGGAACGCGGCCTCACCGACGCCGATCACCGAGGCGATCGTCGAGTTCTTGGTCAGCGCGATCAGCACGCTGCCCAGCGGGGCGATGACGGCCCGGAAGGCCTGTGGCAGCACGATCAGGCGCAGATTCTGGGCGAACCCGAAGCCCAGCGAGCGGCCCGCCTCGGACTGCCCGATGTGGACGGTGTTGATGCCCGACCGCAGCGATTCGCACACGAAAGCCGCGGTGTAGACGCTCAATCCGATGATCGCCCACCAGTAGTTGTTGTCCTTGATCGAATCACCGGCCAGCTCCCACCGCAGCGTGCTGTAGAGGCCGAGCGAGCAGAACACGATGATCAGCGTGAGGGGGGTGTTGCGAAAGATCGACACGTAGGCGGTGCCGACCCAGCGCGCGACGGGGATGGGAGACACACGCATTCCGGCGACGATGGTGCCGAGAATCAGGGCGCCGATCGCCGAGAGGAACGTCAGCTTGATGGTCACCCAGAAGGCAGCGAGGATTCGGGAGTCATACTCCGAGATCAGGTCGAACACGGACGCGCGTCCTCCGATCGATGAGAAAGGCCAGCAGGACAAAGACCGTCGCGGTGGCACACGGCCACCGCGACGGTGTTCGGGATCAGTAGCGGTCGACCTTCGGCGGCTCCGGGACCTTGAAACCGGTGCCGGGGAAGGACTTCTCCAGCGCGGCCTTCCACGAACCGTCGGCGATCATCGCCTCGATCGCGTCGTTGATCTTGGTGCGGGCCTCGGTGTCGTCCTTCTTCAGGCCGATGCCGTAGTTCTCGGTGGTGAAGGTCTTGCCCACCAGCTTGTAGGTGCCGGGCGCCTGCGCGGCGTAACCGGCCAGGATCACATCGTCGGTGGTCATCGCGTCGATGGCACCGCCACGCAGGCCCTCGAGGCACAGTGAGTACGTGTCGTAGGTCTGCAGCTGGGCCTGCGGGTAGTTCTTCTCGATGTTCTGGGCCGGGGTGGAGCCCTTCACCGAGCAGACCTTCTTGCCCGCGAGCGAATCGGGGCCGGTGATGTCGGTGTTGTCGGCACGCACCAGCAGGTCCTGGCCCGCCACGTAGTACGGGCCGGCGAAATCGACCTTTTCCTTGCGCTTGTCGTTGATCGAGTAGGTCGCGACGATGAAGTCGACCTGACCGTTCTCGATCATCGTCTCGCGCTGCGCCGACGGGGTTTCCTTGAACGTGATGGCCTCGGGCTTCACCCCGAGCTTGTCGGCGACGTACTTGGCGACCTCGACATCGAAGCCGCTGTAGGTGCCGTCGGTGTTGCGAAGGCCGAGACCCGGCTGGTCGAACTTGATGCCGACGGTCAGCTTGCCTTCCTTGGCGTGGTCGAGCGCGCTGCCCTCGTCACCGCCGCCGCAGGCCGCCGTCACGGTGGCGGCGAGAGCCAGAGCCACAGCGCCGACGCCGACGCGCACCGCACGATTGATCCTCATCGAGTTTCCTTCTCCCTCTTGTGGTGTCGCTACAAGTCAGTGGCTGAGAATTTTGCCGAGGAAGTCCTTGGCGCGGTCGGATCGCGGTGCGGTGAAGAATGTTTCGGGCTCCGCGTCCTCGACCACCTCGCCGTCGGCCATGAACAGCACCCGGTCGCCGGCACGGCGGGCGAAGCCCATCTCATGGGTGACCACGAGCATCGTCATGCCCTCCTTGGCGAGGGAAACCATCACCTCGAGCACTTCGTTGACCATCTCCGGGTCCAGTGCGGAGGTGGGCTCGTCGAACAGCATCACCTTCGGGTCCATCGCCAGCGACCGCGCGATCGCCACGCGCTGCTGCTGGCCGCCCGACAGCTGGGCGGGGTACTTGTCGGCCTGGTTGGCGATGCCGACCCGGTCGAGCAGCGCGAGCGCGTGCTTGCGTGCTTCGTCCTTCTTGATGCCGCGCACCTTCATCGGCGCGAGCATCACGTTCTCGAGAATTGTCTTGTGCGCGAACAAATTGAACGATTGGAAGACCATGCCCACCTCGGCGCGCAGCGCGGCGAGGGCCTTGCCTTCGGCGGGCAGATCCACCCCGTCGATGGCGATGCGGCCCGAGTCGATCGGTTCGAGCCGGTTGATGGTGCGGCACAGGGTGGACTTCCCCGAACCCGAGGGGCCGAGGACGATCACGACCTGCCCGCGGGGCACTTCCAGGTTGATATTGCGCAGAACATGGAGCTCACCGAAGTGTTTGTCCACGTTGTGCATCGAGATCATCGGCGGCGCGCCTGCAGTGGCAGCGGCGTCGGCTTTCCCGGTCGCGGGTGCGGCGTCGTCGGTCATGCTCAGAAACCTTAGGCGTTCTTCGGAGATTTGCCCTGCTTTCCGTGACTCGCCGTCTCGGCTCGCCGAGAAGACACCTGCCGGTAACCGGGCGGCAGCCTCCTCGTCGCGGTCGGCCTGCCCGACCGCGACGCAGGTCACCGGGGCGGTGGCCGTACCCTGGACGGGTGGATTCGAACGGACAGAATGCGACGCACGGCTCGGTCACCGAGGCGCGCACCTACGAGGTCCGCACCTTCGGTTGCCAGATGAACGTCCATGATTCCGAACGCTTGTCCGGCCTGCTCGAAGACGCGGGTTATGTGAAGGTCGCGCCGAGCGACACCCCGGACCTGGTGGTCTTCAACACCTGCGCGGTGCGGGAGAACGCCGACAACAAGCTCTACGGCACCCTCGGGCACCTCGCGCCGGTGAAGCAGGGCAGGCCAGGCATGCAGATCGCCGTCGGCGGCTGCCTGGCCCAGAAGGACCGCGACACCGTGGTGCGCAAGGCGCCGTGGGTGGACGTGGTGTTCGGCACACACAACATCGGTTCGCTGCCGGTGCTGCTCGAACGCGCGCGGCACAACGAGCAGGCCCAGGTGGAGATCCTCGAATCGCTCGAGGCCTTCCCGTCCACGCTGCCCGCCAAGCGTGAGTCGGCCTACGCGGGTTGGGTGTCGATCTCGGTGGGCTGCAACAACACCTGCACCTTCTGCATCGTGCCCGCGCTGCGCGGCAAAGAGGTCGACCGCCGCCCCGGTGACGTCCTCGCCGAGGTGCAGGCCCTGGTCGACCAGGGTGTGCTCGAGGTGACCCTGCTCGGCCAGAACGTGAACTCCTACGGCGTGAACTTCGTCGACCCCGAACAGCCGCGCGACCGGGGCGCCTTCGCCCAGTTGCTGCGCGCGACGGGGCGCATCGAGGGACTCGAGCGGGTGCGGTTCACCTCGCCGCACCCGGCGGAATTCACCGACGACGTCATCGAGGCGATGGCCGAGACACCCAATGTCTGCCCGCAGCTGCACATGCCGTTGCAGTCGGGTTCGGACCGGGTGCTCAAGGCGATGCGCCGCTCCTACCGCAAGGAACGCTTCCTCGGCATCATCGACAAGGTGCGCGCCGCGATGCCGCACGCCTCGATCACCACCGACATCATCGTCGGCTTCCCCGGCGAGACCGAGGAGGACTTCCAGGAGACCCTGGACGTGGTGCGCCGGGCCCGCTTCACCAGCGCCTACACCTTCCAGTACTCCAAGCGCCCCGGCACCCCGGCCGCCGAACTGGCCGATCAGGTGCCCAAGGCCGTGGTGCAGGAACGCTACGACCGGCTCATCGCCCTGCAGGAACAGGTGTCGCTCGAGGAGAACCAGGCGCTGATCGGCACCGAGGTGGAATTGCTCGTCGCCGAGGGCGCGGGCAAGAAGAACGCGGCGACCGCGCGGATGAGCGGACGCGCCCGCGACGGCAGACTGGTGCACTTCCGGCCCGGAACCGACGCGGGGATCCGGCCCGGTGACCTCGTCGTCGTCGACATCACCGCCGCCGCACCACACCACCTGATCGCCGACGGTGTCGTGAAATCGCATCGCCGCACCCGAGCGGGTGACGCGCACGAGCGAGGCGTCACGCCCAAGACCGCGCCGATCGGTGTCGGCTTGGGATTGCCGCGCATCGGCGCGCCCGCGGTCGAGCCGGTGGACAGCGGTTGTTCGACCGGGTGTCCGGCATGAACGCCGAGGACCCGGACTCTACTACCGGCCGTAGTGGGTCGGGTGCCGAGGACGGCGCAGGGGATGGCAGAGTGGAGCCCGGCGCACACGAGCCGAGTAACCCTGCGGACAGGAGCGATGTGAACCGGGTGGGCAACGATCAGGAATTCGAGCAGTTCCGCGGCGAGATCGACGCCGTCGAACGGCGGATCGCCGGTGAGATCGATCCCGGCGCACGGGCCATGGTGGTGGCGGGCGCGGTGTTCGCCCTGCTGGTCTCGCTGATCCTGCCGCACGCAGGTGCCGCGCGCGGCTTCGATGTGCTGCTGAGCACCGATGCGGCCCGCCTCGAACACATCGGGCTGCCCTCACGCGTCTTCGTGTGGCTGGTCATCGTGTTCGGTGTCGGCTTCTCGCTGCTGGCCCTGACCACCCGGCGCTGGGTGCTGGCCTGGCTGGCCTGTGCGGGCTCGGCCGTGGCGAGTGTGTTCGGCGTGCTGTCGATCTGGCACCGCCAGACCCCCGGCCTGGGCAACTACGAGGGCGCCGGGCCCGGCATCGGCCTGATCCTCGGCACCCTGGCCGTCATGGTGCTCACCTTCCACTGGATCCGCGTGGTCTGGAGTCGCACCGCCGTGCAGCTGGCAGCGGAGGAACAGCGCCGTAATGCCGCCCGCGAAGCCGAGGAACGCGACCGCAAACGCCTGATGGGCGAATAGCTGTTCCGCCTCCCCGGGACTCTTTGCCGGTCATGGGAAGGTAGCTGGTTCCTCGTCGGTCTCACCGGGGTGCGCCGCGAGTTCTGGGCGTGCCCGGTGAGTTACCGATGTACTGGCGAAATCAGTTGTCGCGCAAGCCAAGTGCTGCGCGATCGACATCAGAGGTTGCTGACGGCACCCTCAGCTGCCTCGGCCCACTCACGCCACTGCTTGGCCTGTTCGAGTGCCTTTTCCGCGTCGCGCTTCTTGCCCGCGGCCTCGGCCTTGGCGGCCTGCTCCTCGAACTGGGCGACGCGCTCACGGAACTGCGCGGCCCGGGCCACGGCCTCCGGGTCGGTGCGACGCCACTGCTGGTCGGCCGCGTCGCGCACCCGCTTCTCGATCGCGCGCAACCTGCCTTCGAGTTCCTGCATCCGCTCGCGCGGGACCTTGCCGATGGCGTCCCACTTGTCCTGCAGTTCGCGCAGGGCGGCGCGGGCGCCTTCGAGGCCGTTGGCCGGGTCGATGTGCTCGTAGGCGTCGAGCAGTTCCTGCTTGGCGACGGCGTTGTGCTCGAACTCCGCGTCGCGTTCGGAGACCGCCGCGTTGCGGGCGGCGAAGAACACGTCCTGCGCGCTCTTGAACCGGCGCCACAGCGCCTCGTCTGCCTCGCGGGGCGCCCGGCCCGCCGCCTTCCACTCGGTGAGCAGATCGCGGAACACCGCGGCGGTGCCGGTCCAATCGGTGGAGCCGGACAGCTCCTCGGCGCGCACGCACAGCTCTTCCTTGCGCGTCTTGGCCGTGGCGCGTTCGCGATCGAGCTCGGCGAAATGCGCGCCGCGGCGGCGGTTGAACGCCTCACGCGCCTTGGAGTAGCGCTTCCACAGCGCGTCGTCGACCTTGCGATCGACACCGCGGATCGACTTCCACTCGTCGAGGATCTCGCGCAACCGGTCGCCCGCGGCCTTCCACTGGGTGGATTCGGCGGCGATCTGCTCGGCCTCGGCGGCCAGGGCTTCCTTGCGTTCGGTGTGCTCGTGGCGGGCGCGTTCCTTCTCCTCCTTGGCGTGCGCGGCGGCTTCCTCGGAGTGCTCGGTGATGGCCTGCAGGCGGGCGGCCAGGCCGTCGATGTCACCGATGACGGCGGCGGTCGGCAGCGTCTCGGCCAGCGCGAGTGCGGCGGCCTTGGTCTTGCGGGCATCGGCGCCCGCGGCCAGGCGCGCCTCGAGCAACGCCACCTCGGTGGCCAGGTCGTCGAAGCGGCGGCCGAAGTGGGCAAGGCCCTCGGCGGCGTCACCGGCCTGCCAGGAGCCAACGACGCGTTCGCCGTCGGCGGTCTTCACCCAGGCGGTGCCGTCCTCGTCGACACGGCCCCACTTGCTCGGATCGGTGGACGCGGGCACCACGACGGCGTGCGGATGCGCCTGATCGGGGCCGGGGGCGGGTTTCACGGCATGCGGTTTGGGCGGGCGCGCGGCCTTGCCGCCGGGCTTCGGGGTGCCGGAGGGTCGCGGGCCCGGTCCGGGGGTGGGCTTCGCGGTTCCGTTGCTGTCGGTCATTGCTCTCCGTCCCTGCCGCGCGTCACGGCTGCCTGGTTACGCTCTAGCACATCCCATTGAACCCGCTTCGAGCCGAGGAAACCATCGATCCCGGGGATCGGATGCCGCGTTTCCTGGGATTTCGTCCCGGACGACGGGGGTGGTCGCATCAGAAAACACTAGCAATCTCGCGGGGCGTCACGGCGCCGGACACTCGCTGACCCCGGTGCGCTCCTCCTGCGCCGGATGCTGGTCGGGGCCACCGGTGCGGCTACGGTTACCTCGTGTTCTCGATAGCGGCCCTGGTCCCGTCGCCGCCGATGCTGGTGCCACAACTGTGCGGACACCAGGTGGCCTCCGGCGATGCTCCCGACGAGCCGGTGGTGGTGTTGCGCGCGGCCGCGCTAGGGGCCGCCGCCACCCTCGCCGCCCATGCCGATCGCTGGATCGTCGTCGGCGCCGGCGCGCGTGCCGAAACATTCGACCCCGGTGTGCGGGGTACTTTCCGTGGCTTCGGCGCCGACGTCGTCGTCGGTCTCGGCCCGGGCGCGAACGCCGACGCACCGGCAGACCCCCAGCTTCCGCTGCCCGTCCTGATCGCCGCGTGGTTGCGGGAGCAGGCCGCGCCCGGTGTCTCCGTGCGGGCGCGCGTGATCGCCGCGGACACGGCACCGCAGGAGTGCGCCCGCTTCGGTGCCGACCTGCGCGCCGAACTCGACGCCGATGCGGCGCCGTGGGCGGTTCTGGTCGTCGCCGACGGAGCCGCCACCCTCACCCTCAAATCACCGGGCTACCTCGACGAGCGCGCCGGTCCGTTCCAAACGGACCTGGACGCTGCCCTGCGGGAGGGTTCCCGAGCCGGGCTCGCCGCACTGGATCCCGACCTGTGCGCGCGATTGCGGGTCGAGGGTCGCGCCGCCTACCAGGTGCTCGGCGGCCTGTTCGCCACCGATCCGGCCGACCCGCGGGTTCGCACCCGCTACCAGGGCGCACCGTACGGCGTGGGCTACGACGTGAGCGTGTGGGAGGTCGGCCGATGACGAAGCGTCCCCTCGCGGTCGTCGGACCCACCGCGGCCGGGAAGTCCGATCTGGCCCTCGACCTGGCCGAACGGCTCGACGGCGAGATCGTCAACATCGACGCGATGCAGCTGTACCGCGGCATGGACGTCGGTACCGCGAAACTGCCGCCCCCGCAGCGGCGCGGCATCCCACACCACCTCCTCGACGTTCTCGACGTCACCGAGACCGCCACGGTCGCCGCCTACCAGAGCGCGGCCAGCGACGTCGTCGAGGACATCATGGCGCGCGGACGCACCCCGGTGGTCGTCGGTGGCTCGATGATGTACGTGCAGGCGCTGCTCGACCAGTGGGACTTCCCGGCCACCGACCCCGGGGTGCGCGCCCGCTGGGAAGCCGTGCTGGCCGACGGCGGTGTCGCGGCCGTGCACGCGGCGCTGCGGGCAGCCGACCCGGTCGCGGCCGACACCATCCTGCCCACCGACGGGCGACGGATGGTCCGCGCGCTGGAAGTCGTCGAACTCACCGGCAAACCGTTCGCGGCCTCGGCCCCGACCATCGGCGCCCCGCGCTGGAACACCGTCATCGTCGGCGTCGACCGGGCGACCGCCGCCCTCGACGCCCGCATCGAGGCCCGCACCGCGCACATGTTCGACTCGGGCCTGGTCGAGGAGGTCCGCACCCTGCTCGACGCCGGACTGCGCGAAGGCCGGACCGCCCGCCGCGCGATCGGGTACGCCCAGGTGCTGGCCTATCTCGACGGCGAATACGATCTCGCGCACGCCCGCGAACGCACCCTCATCGGCACCCGCCGCTATGTGCGACGGCAGCGCTCGTGGTTCCGCCGCGACCCGAGGGTGACCTGGGTCGACGGCGCCGACCCCGACCTCGCCGCCACCACGCTCACCCTGCTCGACGAACAGACAGGACGGACCGCGCAGTGACCCGACGAGTGAGTACCCGCAACGCCTCGGTGCAGGTGTGGCAGGCCTACCTCAACAACCGGACCAAGCGTCATCGCGACAGCCGCTTCCTCGTGCAGGGCGTACGCCCGATCACCCAGGCCCTGGCCAACGACTGGCCGCTGGAGACGCTGCTCTACCGGCTCGGCACACCCGATCTGTCCAGCTGGGCGCGCGAACTGCTCGACACCACCGACATACCGCAGGTGGGTCTGGTACCCGAACTGATGGCCGAGCTGGGGGAGAAGTCGGGCACGATTCCGGAGATCGTGGCGGTGGCCCATTCGCGGCAACCCGATCTGGGCGAGTACGCACCCGGCGAACCAGGTGAGGACTTCCCGGTCGTCGTGGTGTTCGATCGGCCCAACTCGCCCGGCAACCTCGGCACCCTCATCCGGTCGGCCGACGCCTTCGGAGCCTCGGGCGTGATCGTCACCGGTCACGGTGCCGATCAGTTCGACCCGCAGGCCGTGCGCGCCTCCACCGGTTCGCTGTTCGCCGTGCCCGTCCTGCGGGCGTCGGGCCCCGCCCAGGTCGTGGAGTTCCGTGACCGTCAGGTGGCGCGCGGTATCCCCACCCGCATCGTCGGCACCGACGAACACGCGCCGTCGACCATCTACGACTACGACTTCACCGAGGCCACGATCCTGGTGGTCGGCAACGAGACCACCGGTATGAGTTCGGCCTGGTCGCAGGCCTGCGACGACCTGGTGACCATCCCGATGGGCGGCACCGCGAGCTCGCTCGGCGCCCCGTCGGCCGGCGCGATCGGCCTGTACGAGATCGCCCGGCAGCGCCGCACCTTCGCCCGATGACGGGATCGGCTCCCGCACAGGGGACAATGGCGGACGTGTCCGACATCGAATTCAGCAAGGGCCACGGCACCCAGAACGACTTCGTGGTGCTGCCCGACCTCGAGGTGCGTCTCGACCTGAACGCCGACCGCGTCGCCGCCCTGTGCGACCGCCGTCGCGGCCTCGGCGCCGACGGTGTGCTGCGCGTAGCCAAGGCGGGTGCCCTGCGCGGGGCGGGCGTGCTCGCCGCCCTGCCCGACGGTGTCGCCGACGACGACTGGTTCATGGACTACCGCAACGCCGACGGGTCGATCGCCGAGATGTGCGGCAACGGCACCCGCGTGTTCGCCCACTACCTCAATGCCACCGGCCTGGAAACCCGCACCGAGTACGTGGTCGGCAGCCGCGCCGGTGGGCGACCGGTCGAGGTGCACAGCGCGGGCCCGGTCGACGGCGAGGTCACCGTCGACATGGGCGCCGTGCGTGAACTCGGCAGCTCCACCGCGACCCTGGCCGGCTGGGCACTGTCCGGAATCGGCATCGACGTGGGCAATCCTCACCTGGCCTGCGTCGACGAGAGCCTGACCGCCGACGCGCTGGCCAAGCTCGATCTCAGCGTGTCGCCCGGCTTCGACCCCGACCTGTTCCCGCACGGCGTGAACGTCGAGATCCTCACCGCGCTCGGCCCCGACAACGCCGTCGACATGCGCGTCTACGAGCGCGGTGTCGGCGAGACCCGTTCCTGCGGAACCGGAACCGTCGCCGCAGCGGCTGCCGCGCTGACCGCCGCCGGTGTGCCGGTCGGGTCGGGCCGGGGCGAGGTCACCGTGCGCGTGCCGGGCGGACAGGTGCGCGTCACCATCGACAACGGCCGCGCCTGGATGCGTGGCCCCTCGGTCCTGCTCGCCGCGGGCACACTGGCGCGCGACTGGTGGAACGCGCGAGCCCAGGGATAACCGGATGCGCCGTGTCACTGTGACGTGGCAGCATGGAAGGCGTATGACGAAACCAGAAGTACCCTCAGACACCACATCGGACCGCGACACCACCGCGGCCGATGCCGACGTGGCCGCCGACCGCGGCGACGTCGACGACGCGCTGGCCCGCCACGCGGCGCGGATGCAGCGCCCGGGCTGGTCACCCGAACCGACCGTCGGTGAGATGCAGCTCGACGAACGCACCTCGCTGCGTCGCGTCGCGGGGCTGTCCACCGAACTCACCGACATCACAGAGGTCGAATACCGCCAGCTGCGCCTGGAACGGGTCGTGCTCGTCGGCGTGTGGACCACCGGCAGCGCCGCGCAGGCCGAGGCGAGCATGGTCGAGCTGGCCGCGTTGGCGGAGACCGCGGGCTCGGAGGTCCTCGAAGGCCTCATCCAGCGCCGCGACAAGCCCGACCCGGCCACCTACATCGGCTCCGGCAAGGCCGAGGAACTACGCACCGTCGTCCTCGACACCGGCGCCGATACCGTGATCTGCGACGGCGAACTCACCCCTGCCCAGCTCACCGCGCTGGAGAAGGTCGTGAAGGTGAAGGTCATCGACCGCACCGCCCTGATCCTCGACATCTTCGCCCAGCACGCCACCTCCCGCGAGGGCAAGGCCCAGGTCGCGCTCGCCCAGATGGAATACATGCTGCCGCGGCTGCGTGGTTGGGGTGAGTCGATGTCCCGGCAGGCCGGTGGTCGTGCCGGTTCCAACGGCGGTGTCGGTCTGCGTGGTCCGGGTGAGACCAAGATCGAAACCGACCGCCGCCGCATCCGTGAGCGAATGGCCAAGTTGCGCCGCGAGATTCGCGAGATGAAGACCGCACGCGACACCATGCGCGCGCGCCGCAGCGCCAGCGGAGTGCCGTCGGTGGCCATCGTCGGCTACACCAACGCGGGCAAGTCCAGCCTGATGAACTCCCTGACCGGAGCGGGCCTGCTGGTGCAGGACGCGCTGTTCGCCACCCTCGACCCGACCACCCGCCGGGCCGCGCTCGACGACGGTCGCGAGATGGTGTTCACCGACACCGTCGGCTTCGTGCGCCACCTGCCCACCCAGTTGGTCGAGGCGTTCCGGTCCACCCTGGAAGAGGTCACCGGTGCCGACCTGCTGCTGCACGTGGTCGACGGGTCCGACCCGTTGCCGCTCGAGCAGATCCGCGCGGTGCGCGAGGTCATCACCGACGTGATCAAGGAGCAGGGCACGGCGGCTCCGCCGGAACTGCTGGTGGTCAACAAGATCGACGCCGCCGACCCCGACGAGCTCACCCGCCTGCGCGGGCTGCTGCCGGGCGCCGCGTTCGTCTCGGCCCACACCGGGGCAGGCATCGAGGAACTGCGCGAACGCCTCTCCGAGGTACTCGGCGGGCTCGACGTCGACATCAGTGTGCTGCTGCCCTACAGCCGGGGCGACCTGCTCGCCCGCATCCACGCCGACGGCCGGATCATCTCCTCCGATCACGAGGAGGGTGGCACCCGGGTGCGCGCGCGCGTCCCGCACGCCCTCGCCGCGGCCCTGTCGGAATACGCCCATTCCGGACCCGCGGGGGCGGCTCGGCAGTAGCCGGCGTGGCTTGTTTGCCGCCCGGTTGCGGCCGATCGCGATGCGACACAGCCATATTCGTTCGCTATGGTCGAATGTCGACAGCAGGAGGGTGTTATGTCGAACGACCGAACGAGCGTAGTCGAGCAGGGCGATCACGTTCTCACCGATGGCGCGCCGCTGGATCCGGCGCCCAGCGAGTGGGAGATCCGGGCTTTCGAGGCGGTGTTCGCGCCGCTGCGTGCCTGGGCGAGTCCGCGCTTCTACGGCCTGGACAACATTCCGGCCGAGGGCCCGGTGCTGATCGTGGCCAACCACAACCTGCTCGGCGGCATCGACGCCCCGCTACTGATGCCCGCGATCCTGCGCGAACGCGGGCGTCTGGTGCGCGGGCTGGCCGAGCACGTGCTGATGGTCCCCGGTGTGCGCGAGATCCTGCACCGCTTCGGTGCCGTGCGCGGCACCCGCTCGAACTGCCTGACGCTGCTCGAGCGCGGCGAGGCGGTGGTGGTGTTCCCCGGTGGTGGTCGCGAGGCGATCCGCCGCAAGGGGGAGAAGTACGTTCTCAAGTGGGAGGGGCGGACCGGTTTCGCCCGGATGGCGATCCAGGCGGGGGTCCCGATCGTGCCGTTGGCGATGATCGGCATCGACGACGCCTACGACATCGTCTTCGACGGCCAGCACGCGGTGATGGCCCCGCTGCGGTGGACCTGTCGGCTGCTCGGCATCAATCCCGAGCTGAACCCGCCGCTGGTGAAGGGCATCGGACCCACGCCGATCCCACGCCCGGAACGGTTCTATTACTCGGCGGGCACCCCGATCGATCCCACCCCGTGGCTGGGTGCCGAAGATCTCGACAGTGCCGCCGCCGACCTGCGTGATGTGGTGCAGAAGAGCCTGGAGGAGGAACTGCAGTTCCTGTTCTCCGAGCGTGAGCGCGATACCGGCCGCGGCCTGATCGGCCGTTTGCGCGGCGCGCTGCCCTTCTGACCTGGCCGGGCGGCGGGTGTTCCCGGAATACCCTCCGCTCACCTCGCGTTACGCGCTATACGGACCATGGTCCGAATAGCGGGAGGTGAGGTCGATGACGGCACAGGTGCAGGTGATCCCGGCCACGGAGCGCAGATACTGGCGCAACGAGTGGCTCGATTCGCGCCAGTCGTTCCCCGTGACCGGGAACTTCGTGCTCGAGGACTACGCGCACGGGCTGCTGCTGGTCCACAACGAGGACATCGTCGATCCGGGCGAGGGCTTCGACACGCATCAGCACCGGGACACCGAGATCGTGACCTGGGTGCTGGAAGGCACCGTGGTGCACCAGGATTCGGCGGGCAATTCCGGGCTGATCCGGCCCGGTCTGGCGCAACGGATGAGTGCGGGCACCGGCATTCTGCATTCCGAACGCAACGGCGCGGGCCTGTTGGAACGCGACAGACTGCACGTGGTGCAGATGTGGATCCCACCGGACACTTCCGGTGCGGCGCCGGGCTATCAGGAATCCGACATCGAGGGTGAGTTGCGTCGCAATTCCCTGATGCCGGTCGCCTCCGGAATGCCGAGGTATCGAGGCGAGGCCCCGATCGGTATCGGCAACCGCCACGCCACTTTCCATGTCGCGCGACTGGATCCCGGCCACAGCATCACCGTGCCCGACGCGCCGTTCGGTCATGTCTTCGTCGCCCGTGGCAGCGTCGACTTCGAAAGCCATGGAGTGCTGGGGCAGGGTGACGCCGTCCGGCTCACCGCGACGGGCGGCCACCGCGTGCGCGCGACGACCGCCGCCGAGGTGCTGATCTGGGAGATGGACGCGGCGGCGAGCCGCTGACCTCACACCTTGCGGATGACGGTGACGACTTTCCCCAGGATTTGCGCGTCGTTTCCTGGGATCGGTTCGAAATGTGGGTTGTGTGGCATCAGCCACACGTCTTTGCCGGTGCGCTTGAAGGTCTTCACGGTCGCCTCGCCGTCGATCATGGCCGCGACGATGTCGCCGCCCTCGGCGACGTTCTGCTGACGAACCACCACCCAGTCGCCGTCGCAGATCGCGGCATCGACCATCGACTGGCCGACCACCTTGAGCAAAAACAGCGACCCGTCGCCGACGAGTTCGCGCGGCAGCGGGAACACTTCCTCCACGGCCTGCTCGGCCAGGATCGGCCCGCCGGCGGCGATCCGGCCGAGGACGGGGACGAAGGTGGGGGTGGGGCGGCTCGGATCGGCCACGTCGTCGACGGGTTCGGCGGGCAGTGTGGTGACCGCGCGCACCGCTTCGTCGAGTCCGCGCACATTCACCGCGCGCGGCCGGTTCGGGTCGCGGCGCAGGTAGCCCTTGCGTTCCAGGGCGCGCAGCTGATGGGCCACCGAGGAGGTGGAGGTGAGCCCGACCGCGTCGCCGATCTCGCGGATGCTCGGCGGGTAGCCGCGTTCGGTCACCGAGGAGCGGATGACCTCGAGGACCGTGCGCTGACGCACGGTGAGATCCGCGCCGGATCCCGATGTGACGGTGCCGGTAGCGCTTTCGTCACCCGTGTCGTCTGTGTGGGTCACCTGTCCCGCCCTTCCGCTGGTCGAATTCGCCTCTCTCACGCTAGTCGGGCCACGCCGAAGTATCAAACATCTGTTCGAGCATGTCGGGCGTTTCGTGCTGACATGCGCGCCGCCGCGTGGTAGAAATCGAACATCAGTTCGTCGCACAGGTGTTCGAACAGGTTCGGTCATCGTCGCCTCACCTGCCCTTTCATCCAGCGGAGCACACCACCCCGGAGGTTCTTCCGATGAGCACAGCGATCAGCGCCCTGCGTTCCCACGATCCCGCCGAAGTCCCCGAACCGGTGCTGCGTCGCCGCCGAACCGCCCGCGCCCCACGTCCTTTCCGGCTCGTGCGCGGGTCGGCCAGGGCTGCGGTCGCGCGGCCGGGGGTTCCCGCCCGGTTCATCCCGCATCCGCCACGGCCGTCGGCCCCCGTCGAGACGATCGGCGACGCACGTGGCGGCGATGCGGCGCGCGATCCACGCGTCGCGGTCCGCGGCGCACGTGTGGCCGGGGCGGTGCGCGTCTCCCGTGGCGTTGATGGGTCGCCGGGTGTCGAGCCGCGGGCCAGGGGTGCGCGCACGTTCGACATCACTGTGGCCGAAGTCGATCTGGCGTTCGCCACGGTGCCGCGCTGGGACGCGCGGCCCCCGCGATCGGTGACGCGCGACGGCGCGGGCGAGGCTTCGGTTCGGGTGTCGACGATCGACGCGCCGACCCGCCGGGTGCGCGCGGACGTGCGGTCATCCGATCGGGGGCCCGGATTTCGTGGGCCCCGCCGCGCAGCGACGCTCTACGGGGAGTTACATGGCTCGGTCGCGCGGGGTGTCCACCCGACGGTCCGGGTGCGTCGGGCGCAGGCGGGCCTGGCGGCCTTGGCGCTCACCGCGTTGGTGACCGCGCTGGTGGTCGCGACTCTCCTCGGGCTGGCGCATCTACGGGCAGGCAGCCTCGGTGGCTGGACCGAGCCCTCGCCCGGAATCTCGCAGCCCGGCGACCACCCCCAGGTCGGCTTGTTCGAAACGCGACCCCAAAACTAGAACACGTTGCTACCGTGACGATTGTCCCTGCCGGGCGGGCCGGTCGGGGCACGGATGCGAGGTCACGTGCGCAGCTATTGGATCGTTCTGCTCCTGGGTGTGCTGCTGGCCGTGGCGCCCGCGCCCCTGGTCCGAGCCGAACCCGCCTACACGGCCTATCTGGACCTGCCCGCCATCAACGACGACGGTGAATTCGCCGGCGGCATCCATCCGGCGCTGCCCCTCAGCGCCGAACCACTGCGTACGGCACTCGACCAGGCAAGAGCCGACGGGATCGCGCCGAGCCGGTATTCCACACTGCTGCACCAGTATTGGCTCGTCGTCGCCACCGACAACGCGGGCATCGACCTCGCCGGCTGGGCACCGGAACGTGGCGTGGCGGCCAACACGGACACCTTCACCCGCGTGTACGTGAACTACTTCCGCATCGCCGCGGCCCGCCCGGACTTCTACTGGGCCGGATTGGCGGGCATCGCGGGCGGCTCGTTCGCATCGGGATTCTTCGATGTGGGCGATATCGGCGCGCTGCTGTCGGTGCCGGGGATTCACGAACTCGGTACGGCCGTCGCCGACCTGCTGCGCGCCACCCCACCGGAACTGGTCGCCGCCGTACCGCCCGATATCGCCGCGCTCGCCCTGCTCGGCCCGCGCCTGACCGCCGATGATCTGGCGTGGTACCAGACCAGGCTGATCATCATGCAGCGCCACATCTTCACGGATCTGGTGCCGATGCACGAGGCCTACCTCGCCGACGGGATGGCGGCGATCGACGAGATGCGAACGGCGGGCCTGCTCGACGACGCCATGCGCGCGGCCTGGGCCGGAATCGACAACGGCACCGGCCTCGCCGAGGCACTGGTGACCATGGCCGACCGCGAACAGAACCACATCGTCCCCGAGCAGTGGGACGCCACCGCCGCCGGGCGCGGTGGGCTGGGCCGGGTGCTCACCTACGTCACCACGGTCGCGGGCAAACCCGCCCTGGCGGGCGCCCGGGCACCCGGTGTGTTCGCACCCGCCACCGTGCGCTCGCCGATTCCGGGCAGCGGGCTCGGCCTGCGGATGCCGCTGCCCGCGTTCAACTGGGCCGACCGTGAGGACCGCTGGTCCTACCTCGCCGCCGACCTCGTGCCCCGCCACCTCGACCTGGCCACCGACCCCGCGCGGGCCGTGGCCGTGTACCGCGAGCCGTTTCCCGGCAAGCTCGACCGGGGCCGGTTGATCGCCCGGCTGCCGGACGTGATCGCGGACCTGACCACGCAGTGGCAGGTGACCCATACCTGAGCGGTATCCTGTCAAGAGTCATGGAGTAGCGAACTGAACTGCGCACCGACGAAGGAACCCCTCGGATGCATTGCCCGTATTGCCGTCACCCCGACTCGCGTGTCGTCGACTCGCGGGAAGTCGAGGAGGGCACGGCGATTCGCCGCCGACGTTCCTGCCCGTCGTGCGGGCGCCGGTTCACCACCGTCGAGACCGCGGTGCTGTCGGTGGTCAAGCGCAGCGGCGTCACCGAACCGTTCAGCCGCGAGAAGGTGATCGTCGGCGTGCGACGCGCCTGCCAGGGCCGCGAGGTGGACGACGACGCCCTGAATCTGCTGGCCCAGCAGGTCGAGGACGCGGTGCGCGCCAAGGGATCTCCGGAAGTTCCCAGCCACGAGGTGGGCCTCGCCATCCTCGGCCCCCTGCGCGATCTCGACGAAGTGGCCTACCTGCGCTTCGCCTCGGTGTACCGATCCTTCACCAGCGCAGACGATTTCGAACGCGAGATCACCGAGATGCGCGCCGCCCGCGCGGCCGCCACGTCCGCCGACTGAACCCGCGTCGGCGATCACCGCCGGATCGAGGCGATCGCCTTCTCGATGCGTTTGGTCGACACCGGGTACGGCGTCCCCAGCTTCTGCGCGAACAGGCTGACCCGTAATTCCTCGATCATCCACCAGATCTCGGTGACATCACGGGCGTTGCGGCGGTTGTCGGGAAGGCCGCGCACGAGTTTGTCGTACGCCGCGAGCATCCGGTCGACCTCGACCATTCCCTGACGGTCGCGCACCGCCGAACCGGGCAGCGATTCGAGGCGTTGGGCGGCGGCGAGCAGGTAGCGGGGCAGTTCGCGCAGCCGCGAGCGTCCCCATTCGGCGACGAAACCGGGGAACAGCAGGTCGTCGAGTTGGTGGCGGACGTCGTCGGCGATGTCGGTCTCGACGGTGTCTGCCAGAGCGGCGCGGGCCTGATGCGCGGCCGACAGCACCGGCGCCACCAGCCGGATCAGCTCGCTGACCGTGCCCGCCAGTTTCGGGCGAACGGCGGCGACGAGCTTGTCGAATTCCTCCGGTGTGCGCACCGGACCACCGGCGCGGGCGATGAGTTCGTCGGCCGCGGCGACCCGGCAGTCGTCCACGAGCTTGTCCAGGGACCCGTCGGGGTTCTGGCTCAAAGCCAGCCGGTCGGCGGCCGACAGCCCGGCGGTGACGGCACGGGTGGATGTCGGGACGGCGGCGAGCAGCAGGGTACGTACCCCCGCGCGCATGGCGGCGGCCTGTTCGGCGGGTGAACTCAGCACGCGCACGGCGACGCCTTCGCCCTCGGGAACCAAGGCGGGGTAGCCGGTGACGGTCTGCCCGGCCACCTCGCGTCGCACGGTGGGCGCGACGGAGCCGAGCGACTCGGACGTCCACACCGTGGCAGGCGCGCGTTCGGCACCGGCGGTGGCACGTGCCACCGACGCCGAAACCTGTTCGGCCAGCTGGGTTTTCAGCTGCGCGAGGTTCTTGCTCTTGGCGAGCACCTGCCCACTCCGATCGACGGCGGCGAAGGTCATTCGCAGGTGGTCCGGCAGGGCGGCGGGGGAGAGGTCGTCGGCGCTGATGGTCACCGATCCGAGCCGTGACAGCTCCCGCGCCAACCCGATCCGCAACGGTTCCGCGCGCGGCGTGAGCCCACGCAGGGCCGCCGACGCGAAGTCGGGCGCGGGAACCACCGCGCGGCGCAATGCCTTCGGCAGCGTCTTGATGAAGGCGGACGCGAGTTCCTCCCGCATGCCGGGAACCAGCCAATCGAAGCCCACCGCGCGCACGTGCGCGAGCTGCTCGACGGGGATGCGGACGGTGACACCGTCGTCGTCCTTGCCCGGCTCGAATTGATAGGTCAGCGGGAAGGAGAGTTCCCCCTGACGCCAGGCATCGGGGAAATCGGTGGGGTCGAGGGCGGCGGCACCGGCGTTGACCACGGTGTCGGTCGAGAAGTCCAGCAGCCCTGGGTCTTTGCGTTCGGTCTTGCGCCACCAGGAGTCGAAGTGGCGTACCGACACGATGTCGGCGGGGATGCGCTGGTCGTAGAACTCGAACAACACCTCGTCGTCGACGAGGATGTCGCGTCGGCGCGCCCGGTGCTCGAGGTCGGCGACATCGTCGACGAGCGCTCGGTTGCGGGCGAAGAACCCGTGCCGGGTCTGCCATTCACCCTGCACGAGGGCATGGCGGATGAACAGTTCGCGCGACAGTTCCGGGTCGATGCGGCCGTAGTCGACAGGGCGGCCGGTCACCAGCGGCACACCGTAGAGTGTGGCCCGCTCGTAGGCGCGAGCCGCACCACGCCTGGCCGACCAATGCGGTTCCGAATAGGTGCGTTTCACCAGGTCACCGGCGAGCCGCTCGGCCCACTCCGGTTCGATCCGCGCCGCGATGCGCCCCCACAGCCGTGAGGTCTCCACCAGTTCGGCCGCCATCACCCAGCGCGGCGGCTTCTTGGCCAGCGACGAGCCGGGGAAGATCATGAACTTGGCATTGCGGGCACCGAGGAACTCCCGCGACTCCGCTTCCCGCACACCGAGATGCGAGAGCATGCCCGCCAGCAACGACTGATGGATCTGCGCACTCGGCCACGGCATCGCGGCCTCCGCCTCGGCCGCCGCCGAATCCGTCGACGCTCCAGCATCTTTCGCGCCGGACCGATTCGATCGCCGCACATCGTCGGTTTGCTCACCGCGACCACGCGCCCTACGCCCGCCCCGCCGTGATTCGCCCGGCCCGGAACTCGTTCCGCTGCGGTCGGCATCAGCCCTGACGGGTGCTGCGCCCAGGCGATCCGCATCGGTCGACGCCGAGCTCGCGCCTCGGCGATCGGACCCGGTCGCCGTCGAGCCTGCCCCAGCGCTGCGGCTGTCGGCGGTCGCCGGGACCGCTCCGGCGACAGCCGAATCCGACTGGGCGCGTTGCGGTCTGCCACGTCCACGACGACCCTGGCTACCGTCGGCACCTCGGTCACCGTCCCCCGACGGCAGGTGGCCCGTGCTGTCCCACCCGAGCCCACGCGTGATCGTCCGCAATTGACCGTGCAGGTCCTGCCATTCCCGGATGCGCAGGTAGTGCAGGAACTCCTCGCGGCACATGCGGCGGAACTGGTTGGACGACAACGACTTGCGCTGCTCGGTCAGGTAGTCCCACAGGCGCAGGTAGGCCAGGAAGTCCGAACCCTCGACGGTGAAGCGGGCATGCTGGGTGTCGGCGGCCTGCTGATGCTCCACGGGCCGTTCCCGCACGTCCTGGATCGACAGTGCCGCGACGATCACGAGCACCTCGTCGAGGCAGCCGTTGCGGTTGGCCTCCACCAGCATGCGGGCCATCCGCGGATCGACCGGCAACTGTGCCATCTCCCGGCCGACCGGGGTCAGCGTGAGATGCCCGCCCGATTGTTCCTCGCTACCGACAGCTTTGGAGCTGCCGTGGGCGAGTGCGCCGAGTTCCTCGAGCAGCGCGATGCCGTCGCGGATCGCACGCCGGTCGGGGGCCTCCACGAACGGGAAGCTCTCGATATCGCCGAGGCCGAGCGCGGTCATCTGCAGGATGACCGCCGCCAGATTGGTGCGCAGGATCTCCGGTTCGGTGAACGCGGGCCGCGACTCGAAATCGTCCTCGGAGTACAGGCGGATGCAGATGCCGTCGGCGACACGACCACATCGACCCGAACGCTGCCGCGCCGAAGCCTGCGACACCGGTTCGATCGGCAGCCGCTGCACCTTGGTCCGCATCGAGTAGCGGGAGATACGCGCCGTCCCCGGGTCGATGACGTACCGGATGCCCGGCACGGTCAGCGACGTCTCGGCCACGTTCGTAGCGAGCACCACCCGTCGACCGGTGTGCGGGGCGAACACCTTGTGCTGTTCGGCCGCCGACAGACGCGCGTACAGGGGAACGATCTCGGTCCGCGGCAGTCTGAGGTCGCGCAGCGAATCGGCGGTGTCGCGGATCTCGCGTTCACCGGACAGGAACACCAGCACGTCACCGTCGCCCTCGGCGAACAGTTCGGTGACCGCGTCGCCGATGGCATCGGTGGGATCGCGGTCGACGACGCGGGTGTCGTCCTCGTCGTCGGTGCCCGGCAGCTCCAAAGACAGGGGGCGATAACGAAGTTCGACCGGATAGGATCGGCCCGACACCTCGACGATCGGGGCCGGGGTGCCGTCGGCGGCGGCGAAATGGCGGGCGAACAGTTCGGGATCGATGGTCGCCGAGGTGATGATCACCTTGAGATCGGGACGCTTCGGCAGCAACTGCTTGAGGTAGCCGAGCAGGAAGTCGATATTGAGGCTGCGCTCGTGTGCCTCGTCGATGATGATCGTGTCGTAGCGGCGCAGCAACCGGTCGCGCTGGATCTCGGCGAGCAGGATGCCGTCGGTCATGAGCTTGACCAGCGTGCGATCCGAGGCCTGATCGGTGAAGCGCACCGTGTACCCGACCACGTCGCCGAGTTCGGTGCCCAGCTCCTCGGCGATACGTTCGGCGACCGTGCGCGCGGCCAGCCTGCGCGGCTGGGTGTGCCCGATGGTGCCACGGATGCCGCGACCGAGTTCCAGGCAGATCTTGGGGATCTGGGTGGTCTTGCCCGAGCCGGTCTCACCGGCGACGATGACGACCTGATTGACGGCGATGGCGGCGGCGATGTCGTCGCGACGCGCCGAGACCGGCAGCTGTTCGGGGTAGGTGATCGACGGAACCGCCGCGCGGCGATTCGCCACGCGGGTCTCGGCGGTGGCGATCTCGGCGTCCAGCGCGGGCAGGTCGTCGGGGCGCGCCCGGTCCAGTTTGCGCCGGAGCCGATGTTCGTCGCGCAGCGAGACCTCCGCCAGGCGGGTGCGCAGCGCGCGGGTTCCGGTGCTAGCTGTCCTGGTCATTGCGCCTACCAGCCTAGCGAAGCACGCCACCGGTTTTCCCGGCGCGCCCATCGTCGTCGGCGTGCTACACCCGGATCACCGACATCTCATGCGAAGATGCGGCATGACCAAACACCGGTCTCGGCGCGTCTCCGCCTCTGGACTGACCGGAGGGTGCGACGAAGGAGTGCCCGGAGGGAGGGAAGAGGCGGGGTTTAGCGCCGAGACCCGCGGCGCCAGCCGCCAAAAGTTCCAGCTGAGCGGCTCGACGCGCACGGCGTGGTGGATCAGGGCATACCGGATCGGCTTCGGAGTGCTCGGTCTCGTCGCCCTGCTGTGGATCCCCCTGCGCAATCTGGACTCGCCGGCGTTCTCTATCGCGAACTACTTCAGTTACTTCACCATCGAGTCCAACGTCCTGGCCGTGCTCGTCCTGCTCGTCGGTGGCCTGCTCGCGCCGCAAGGACCCGGCTGGCAGGTGGTGCGCGGCGCGGTGACGCTGTACATGCTCATCACGATGGTGGTGTACGCGGTCCTGCTGGCCGATATCGACGTGATGCTCACCGACAAGTGGATCAACGACATCATGCACCGGTACCTGCCGCTCGTCCTCGTCGCGGACTGGCTGCTGGTGGCCATGGCGCGACGGCCGGCGGCGACGCCGGAGCTGGTCGGGAAGTGGCTGATCTTCCCGCTGCTCTACGGGGCCTACACGCTGATCCGCGGCCCGATCGTCGACTGGTACCCGTACCCGTTCATCGACCCGCGTCACCAGGGCTACCTGTCGATGACGCTCGGCCTGATCGTGTTGAGCATCGTGTTCGCGGTGCTCGCGGTTGCCATGGCGTCGCTGGGGGATATGCCCGCGTGGTGGAGGGCCCGACGAGCGCGCGAGGGCGAGCCGGTGTAAGTGTGGAGCCATGAATGCGCTCTGGCATGGATTCGCCGATATGGGTGCCGTCACTCGTGACGGTGCGTTCGTTGTCGCTCGAGGTGACGGCGCCTACGTCTACGACACCGAGGGCAACCGGTACCTCGACGCCACCGCGGGTCTGTGGTTCGCCAATGTGGGACACGGTCGCGGGGAGATCGCCGACGCGGTCGCCGAGCAGTTGCGCACCATCGCCCACTACTCCAACTTCGGTGACCTCACCGAGCCCGCCACCCAGGAGCTCGCCGAGAAACTGTCGGCCATCGCGCCTGTGCCCGGCAGCAAGATCTTCTTCACCTCCGGTGGTTCGGACTCGGTGGAGACCGCCGCGAAACTGGCGCGGCGCTACTGGCACGAACAGGGCCGCGCCGACAAGAAGATCCTGGTCGGGCGGCGCCTGGCCTACCACGGCATGCACTACGCCTCCACCTCGCTCGGCGGCCTCACCCCGAACAAGGAGGGCTACGGCGTCCTGGTCGAGGACACCCGCACTGTCGAATGGAACGACGCCAAGGCGTTGCTCGCGCTCATCGAGGACGTCGGCGCCGAACGGATCGCGGCGTTCTTCTGCGAGCCGATCATCGGTGCCGGTGGGGTGTATCTGCCGCCCGAGGGATACCTGGCCGAGGTGCGCCAGATCTGCCGCGACCACGACATCCTGTTCGTCGCCGACGAGGTGGTCACCGGCTTCGGGCGGATCGGCGGCTCCTGGTTCGCCTCCACCCGCTTCGATCTGCGACCCGATCTGATGACCACCGCCAAGGGCCTCACCTCCGGTTATCTGCCGATGGGTGCGGTGTTCATCGCCCCGCACCTGGCCGAGCCGTTCTACGCCGGCGGTGTGTGGTTCCGGCACGGTTACACCTACGGCGGGCACGCCGGTGCGGCCGCGGCGGCGCTGGCCAACCTCGCCATCGTCGAACGTGAGGGTCTGCTCGAGGAAGCGGCCCGGCTCGAGACCACCCTGCACACCGCCCTTGCCCCGTTGGCCGATCACCCGCGCGTGGCGGAGGTCCGCAGCGGTCTCGGTGCGGTCGCGGCCGTCCAGCTGACCGACCCCTCCGAAGGTCCTGGATTGGTGAAAGCCCTTCGTGCCCAGGGGATCTCGGGCCGTGCTGCCGGAGCGGGCGCTATGCAGATCTCCCCGTCCTTCGTGATGACCGACGCCCAGGTGGCCGAACTCGCCGAAGGGTTTTCGCGCGCCCTCGGCTGATGCGCGCACCGGTCCGTCGGCGAAACTCGCTGGCGGGCCGGGGGATCCGCCCGATACTCTCCTGCTCCGACGAAGGCAGGGGAGGGAACCACGTTGCAGGCTTCCGTCACGGTGACACCGGACCAGCTACCGGAGCTACTGCTACATGTCGCCGTGGTGCGTCCCGTATTCCTCTGGGGCGCACCGGGAATCGGGAAGAGTTCGCTGGTGCGCACCTTCGCCGACTCGCTCGGCCTCGAGTGTGTCACCCTGCTCGGCACCCAGCTCGCCCCCGAGGATCTCATCGGAGTGCCCCAGATCGTGGACGGCCGTAGCCGGTTCGCGCCGCCGGAACTGATCGCCCGCGCCCAGCCCTACTGCCTGTTCCTCGACGAACTCAACGCCGCCTCGCCGGAGGTGCAGAAGTCGTTCTACTCCCTGATCCTGGATCGGCGCATCGGCACCTACGAATTGCCCGAGGGGTCGGTGGTGATCGGGGCGGGCAACCGGGCCACCGACAACGCGCTGGCCCGCCCGATGGCCTCGGCGCTGGTCAACCGCATGGTGCACCTGCATCTGCGCGCCGATGTGGACGACTGGCTGACATGGGCCGCCGTCAACGACATCCATCCGTGGGTGGTCCGCTACCTCACCCAGCGCCCCGACCATCTGTGGTCGGCACCGCCCAAAACCGAGGCGCCCTTCTCCACCCCGCGTGGGTGGCACATGCTCTCCGACGCGCTGTACTCCTGCGGCGACGACATCGACGACACCACGCTGAATGTGCTGGCCACCGGCACCCTCACCCTCGGCCACGCCTCCGGCTTCCGCGCCTTCGTCAAGACCGTGCGCCACGCCTTCGACCTCGACGCCGTCTTCAAGGGCGAAGCCGCCTGGCCGCGCGATCCGGCCGACCGCGACCTGCTGTACTTCCTGGCCGAGACGATGCGGGCCCGCCTCGTGAAGGAACTGCCCGGCGACCGCGACCACGCCTCCGCCTCGGTGCGCCGCTTCGTACTGCGTGCCAAGTCGCTGCTGGTGGAGCTGGCCGAGATCTCCGTGGAATGCGCGCAGTTGGTGATCGCCGCCGATGCCGAGGGCGTGCCGGTGCTGCCGTCGTGGTTCCTCATCGAGGTGTCGCGTGATCTGCCGCGACTGGCCGCGCGGCGCTGAGCATGGGTGCACGCAAGACGCGCCGGGTCGATCCGTGGTACCAGGCCGTGCTGGACGGGTGGGCGATCGTACGCGCCCATCCGGCGTTGCGTCCGCTGGCCGGTGAGCTCTACCAGCTCGACAAGCGCACACCGCACGAGATGTGGGCACGGCTGGCGGGCGGCCGTCTCGAGTATCACCCGAATCGGCGTGCCACGGCGCAGGAGTGGGCGTGGACCTTCGCGCATTGCCTGCTGCACGCCGGATTCGGGCACCTCGATCCGCGTAATACCGTGCCTACCAACATCATCGGGTTGACCAGCGACGACGCGTGGTTCTCCGCCCGGGTGCGCGCACCGCATCCGGTGTACCGCGCCGCGTGCTGCGCCGCTGTCGACACCTATCTGGCGACGATGAAGATCGGCACCCCGCCCGATCCCGTGCCGCCCGCCTTGGCCGACGAGCACGCCGCCGCGGCGCGCTGGCACGACACCGCGGTGCCGGACGCGTTCGCGCGCACGGGACCTCCCGACTTCCTGCTCACCGACGCCGAGACGGCGGCCCGCGTCGACGCGCCCGCCCGGTTCGCGGCGGGGGTGTCCGACGCCGCCCGTGCCGCCCTGGCCACGGCCGGTGGCGACCACACACCCGACGGCAAGCGGCCACGCACACAGTGGGACGCGGCCCTCGGCTGGTTCGTCTCGTCGTTCCCGTTGCTCGGTGCGCTCGCCGCCGGGATGACCGTGGTCGCCGATGTGGAAGTCGTTCGGGCCGCGGATATCTCGATCGCCGCGGTGAACGCCGACGCCGCCGAGATCTATGTGAATCCCTATGCCGGGCTGAGTGAGGAGGAGTGGCGGTTCGTGCTCGCGCACGAAATGCTGCACGCGGCCCTGCGCCACGGCGAACGGGCGGACTGGCGCGACCACTACCTGTTCAATGTCGCCTGCGATTACGTCGTCAACGGCTGGCTGGTGGAGATGAATGTCGGGCAGATGCCCGAAGGACTGCTCTACGACCCGGAACTGAAAGGGTGTTCGGCCGAGGAGATCTACGACCGCATAGCCGGCGATCTGCGCCGGTTACGCAAGCTCGCCACCCTGCGCGGTCGCGGACGCGGCGATGTACTCGGCGAACCCCTGGCGCATCCCGGCAGCGCGGGCCGCTACGTCGACCTCGACGAGTACTACCGCAACGCGCTGGTCACCGGACTGGCCTACCACACCGGCAGCGGTCGCGGACATGTGCCGGCCGCGTTGGAGCAGGCCATTCGGGCCCTCGATCAGCCGCCGCTGCCCTGGGACGCGCGGCTGGCCCAATGGTTCGACGAGCACATACCCACCGTCGACAAACGCCGCAGCTACGCCCGCGCCTCCCGCAGACAGGCAGCCAGCCCCGACATCCCGCGCCCGGCCTGGGTGCGGCCGGAGGAGAGCGTGCGCCTGCCGACCTTCGGTGTGGTGCTCGATACCTCGCTGTCGATGAACGTCACCCTGCTCGGCAAGGGTCTCGGCGCCATCGCCTCGTACGCGCTGGCCAGGGACGTGCCACGCGCCCGTGTCGTCTACTGCGACGCCGCACCCTACGACGCGGGATACGTCGCGGTGGAAGAGATCGCCGCCGGAACGCGCGTGCGCGGCCGGGGCGGCACCGTGCTGCAACCCGCCATCCGGCTCCTCGAACGTGCCGACGACTTTCCGGCCGACGGCCCGATTCTCGTCATCACCGACGGCGACTGCGACCCGTTACGCATCCGCGGCGAACACGCCTTCCTGATCCCCGCGGGCGCGTCCCTTCCCTTCACCCCGAGAGGCCCGGTGTTCAGGATCCGGTGACGGCCAGTTCGAGGGTGAAGAACTGGCTGTACGGGTCGAGGGTGTAGTCGGCGAACGGTTCGCATTCGACGAAGCCGTGCCGCAGATACAGGCGCCGGGCCGGGGCGAAGAACTCGCTCGCTCCGGTCTCCAAGCTCAGGCGCCGGTATCCGCGCCGCTCGGCCTCCTCGATCAGGTGGGCGAGCACCGCGGCGGCGACACCGCGACCGGTGAATCCGGCGGCGGTCCGCATGGACTTGATCTCGCCGTGCTCCGGATCCAGTTCCTTCAAGGCACCGCAGCCGACAAGCACCGGCCCCGACCACGCGCTCCACACCGTGACCGCCGGATCGCGCAACCCGGTCAGGTCGAGGGCGTGCATGCTGCACGCGGGGGAGTTGCCCGCCATTTCGGTGTGGTGCTCGGTGAGCAGGGCGGTGATCTGATCGCCGGTGAGGTCGTCGACGGCGAGGGTGAGCTGCTCGGCCCGGGTGGTGTCGTGCATCTGCCCATTGTGCCCGGGGCGGATGCGACGCGGGAAAACGGCACACGGCCGGGGTGGGCGATGCGACTATGAGGACGCGGGGCGAGTGCGAAGGTGGTGGGGCGTGGCCGAATTCGTGGAGGACTATGCGGTTCTGCGGTGGGCCGTGGTGTCGGCGTTCGTGCTGGCGGCCGGGATCGTGGTCGTGCGGTTGAGCAAGCGGGTGGGCCGGGCCGACGCGGCGGCTGATGGCGCGCACCTGCTGATGTGCCTGGTGATGCTGGCCATGCTGGTGTTCCCCGCCGCCACCGACCCGCACGCGATGCGCGGTTTGCTGACCGCGCTCACGGTGGCCTTCGCGTTGCTGCTGGCCGAGCGGGTCGTGCAGTGGCGCAACGGGGCGGTGCCGACGGCAGACGGGGTGCTCGCGCTGGGATATCACACGGTGGCGGCGGCGGTGATGCTCTACGTCATGGCCGGGCACGGATCCGGTCACACCGGAATCCCACCCGGGCCCGGGCTGGTGCTGGCGGCGCTGTTCGTGCTCGACGCGCTCGTCGCCCTCGGCACCGTCGGTCACCGGCCGCGCTGGCACCGCTTCGCCCATCCGGCAGGCGCACACCCCCTGACCTCGGCCTTGGTACCCCATGTGGTGATGGACATCGGGACGGCATTCATGGTGATCGCCGCTGTCGGCGGGTGAATACCGATCCACAACCGTCCGGGCTGCGAATCGCCTTTGTGCGGACAGGAATTCGACTATGAGTGGACAACGCGTTTCAGGCATGTCACCCGGGCACCGGGGATTCGGTACGCCCCCACCGGAAATCCGGCCGACCGCCGCCGACCGCGAGGTGGTGCGTGCGCTCTACCGCGACGCGGGCCCCGCAGCCTACGGGCTCGCCCTGCGGATCCTGCGCAGGCGGGGATCGGCGGAAGAGGTTGTCCGCGAAGGATTCCAGCGCATCGCCGCGAGTCCGTGGCGAACCGAGGGCAACGGCCATGCCCCGGTCGGTGATGCGCGCCATGACCTCGCCACGCCGTGGGGTCGTTCGGCATTCGTCGCGAACGAACCACGCACCGACCTCGGAGGCCACCCCGGTCGCGTCGGGGGCTTCGACCACGAGGACCGCCCTGGTAACGCTGACCGTCGCGACGATGCCGGCCGGTGGGCTCACTCGACCGGACGAGATCATGCGGGAGGCCTGGACCGTTCGGGCGGATTGGGCAATTCGAACGGGTTCGACCGTTCGGGTGGCCTCGGGCACTCGGGTGGGACGTCTCGTTCGGGCGGGAGCGACCATGAGGGCCGCGACGGCTGTTCAGGTCGTCTCGGCGACACGGGCGGCCTCGGCTATGAGCCGTCGATAGCGGGGCCGCACGAGCGGGTGAGTCGTCTCGACGACACCGGTCGCCTCGACTTCGCGGCTCTGCACGACCCACGGCTCGGTTTCGCACGCCGAGACAGCGAGAGGGATCCCCACAGCCGAGCAGGCCGACCGGAAGACGCGGGTCGCGGAGACCACGCGGGCCGACTGGACGGCTCAGGTCTGGTGGGCGACGTGGTCGTGTTCGACGGTGTGGATTCGATGGACGGTGCGGGCCTGCTCGATCGCGCCGGGCGTCTCGATTTCGCGGGTGACCCCGACGGTGCCGCGTCCTTCGAGGTCACCGACCCCCTCGCCGACCCGGCCCACTTCGGCACACCCGGCGCGACCGGCACCCGGTACGCGCCGACCCTGCACACCCGACTTCTGGCCCAGGTGCACCGCCTCGCGATCCAGCGCCTGCGCCTGGACCGCAACGACCGCATCGACATCCCCTGGCTGGCCGCCTCGGCCCGGCTCGGATTCGACCCGCTCGACAGCCGCTGCGAAGTCTTCGTCCTCGCCTACTACGGTGGCCGCACCTACCGTTCGATCGCCCGGGAACTGGGCATGCGCGTCCCGGCCGTCACCCGTCTGCTGGCCGAGGGCATCGAACGCCTCGCCCACCAGCGTCTCGTCCGCGTCGCCGCGCGCCGCCCCTGGACCCCGCCCGGGTCGGTCCTCGCCCTCGCCGACGCCTACGCCCTCGACGCCGTCGCCGAACTCGAGCATCACCACATCGAGAACAAGCTGGCCACCACGACCACCACCGGCCTCGCCCAGTTCGACGCCAGAGTCGGCGGAGTGCACGAGCTGCTGGCCCAACTGGCCGCCGACGATCGGCAACCCCCACCCCGTAATCTGGAACAGCGCATCCTGGCCGCGATCGACAGCACGGGCCGACGCGGAACCCGGGCAGGCAGGCCGCCGTGGTTGCCCCGTTTCGGGAGTTAGCGGCGGACCGGAATCAGAGCACCACCACGTGGTCTTCGACGACCCGCCCGCCCAGGCGCACCCAGCCGTCGGAATCCCACTCGGTGTAGAGCTGGGACCCCTGCCCCTGGGTGATGACGAGCCCGCGCCGCAGTTTGGCGGTGAGCGCGACGGCGGCCGCGCCGGTCGCCTCGTCCTCGGCGATGCCCATGGCGGGTGCGAACATCCGGGAGCGCACGGCACCGCGCGATTCGTCGGTCCACGTCCACACGTAGTGCTGGCCCTCGGTGTAGTCCGAGGGGCGGAGCATGGCCAGTTCGTCGAGTGAACCGGCCTGGTGGAAGGTGAAATCCGGTGCCCACTCGGCACGGGCGGTGATCCAGGTGAGCCCGTCGGTCTCGGTCACCCGAACCGGGCCCGCCAGCACGTTCAGGGTGTGCACGGGGGTGCCGCGCGCGGCCATCCACCATCCGGTGCCCACGGTGGGGTGCCCGGCGAAGGGCAGCTCGACGGCCGGAGTGTAGATCCGGACGTCGGCGACACCGTCCACGGGTTCCCCGACCACCGTCGTCTCACTGAATCCCAGCCGCGCGGCGAGTTCCTGTTTGTCGAGCGCGACGACGTCGCCCGCGCGGGCGATGCCGAGCGCATTGCCGAGCCTGCCCGTCGGATCGGTGAACACGCGGACGACCTCGACCTGGATGTCAGGGGCTTCCGGCACATCGTGTGCGTTCATGCTCGCGAGCCTACCGCGCAAGATCAACACCGCCGTCCGGGCGGTTCTCGCGCCGCGTCAGGCGCGCGAACGCGAACGACCCCGACCCGGCACGCGGATCGGGGTCGTGCGACGAGCGGATCAGACGGCGGCCGCGGCCAGCGCCTCGGTGGCGGCGACGGCCTGGCCGACACCGGCCACGATCGCCGCCGCACGCAGCGACTCGAAGATCACCTCACGCGAGACACCGGCCTCACGCAGCGTCTTCTCGTGCGAATCGAGGCAGTGCGCGCAGCCGTTGATGGAGGAGACCGCGAACGACCACAGTTCGAAATCGGCCTTCTCGACGCCCGGGTTGCCGATGATGTTCATCCGCAGACCCGCGCGCAGATCGTCGTACTTGCCGTCCAGGAACGCCTTGCCCCGGTAGAACACATTGTTCATGCCCATGATCGACGCGGCACCAAGGGCGGCCTCGTAGGCCTGCGCGGACAGCACGTCGGCGGCTTCCTCGGCGATCTCGCGCAGCGTGGTGGCCGAGCGGGTCGCGGCCGCCGACGCCAGCAGGGTGCCCCACAGCTGCTGTTCGTTCAGCACGGTGGTGCGCGAAATCGAGGACAAGTTGAGCTTGAGGTCCTTGGCGTACTCGGGAAGAGAGTTCTTCAGGTTCTCGATGCTCATGGAAAAGGCGCTCCTGTCAGGGGGATCGGGTGGAGAAGGGTGGATCAGACGCTGGCGGAGAGCAACTCGCCCGCGTTGATGGTCGGGTCGCCCTTCTTCCAGTTGCACGCGCACAGCTCGTCGGACTGCAGGGCGTCGAGCACGCGCAGCACCTCGTCGACGTTGCGGCCGACGGAACCGGCGGTCACCGAGACGAACTGGATCTCGTTGTTCGGGTCGACGATGAAGGTGGCGCGGTCGGCGACACCGTCGGCGTTGAGAACGCCGGTGGCGGTGGCCAGTTCACGCTTGAGGTCCGACAGCATCGGGAAGGGGAGGGTCTTGAGATCCTCGTGCTGCGCACGCCACTGGAAGTGCACGAACTCGTTGTCCACCGAGGCTCCGAGGACCTGGGTGTCGCGGTCGGCGAACTCGTCGTTCAGCTTGCCGAACGCCGCGATCTCGGTGGGGCAGACGAAGGTGAAGTCCTTGGGCCAGAAGAACACGACCCGCCACTTGCCCGCGTGGTCGTCGCTGGTGATCTGGGTGAAGTAATCGTCGGGCTGCTGCGCGTCGACCTTCGACAGGTCACCTCCGATGACGGCCTTGAGGTTGTATGCCGGGAACTGGTCGCCAATGGTCAGCAGAGCCATGCTCATCTCCTCGTTGATGGTGTGGTCGTGCTCGTCGTGTGAGCCCGCAAAGATCTTGCCCAAAGCCTACTGAAAGGTAAAGCCGATCGCTCGTTCTACACTGATAGGCGTGACTGATCAGACTTATCAGCCAACCCTCTCGCAGCTGCGTGCGTTCGTCGCCGTCGCCGAATACCGGCATTTCGGCACTGCCGCAGCGCGTTTGGCTGTGAGCCAACCCACGTTATCGCAGGCACTCGCATCACTGGAAAACGGCCTCGGCCTGCAGCTGATCGAGCGCAGCACGCGCCGGGTGCTGGTCACCGCCGCCGGGATGCGGCTGCTGCCGCAGGCGATGGCCACGCTCGAGGCGGCCGACCGGTTCGTCGCCTCGGCGACCGGCGACAGCCTCGGTGGCGTGCTGCGGTTGGGCATCATCCCGACCGTCGCGCCGTATGTGCTGCCGGGACTGCTGCCCGAGTTGCGCCGCAAACTGCCCAACCTGGTGCCCCAGGTCGTGGAGGACCAGACGGCCCGCCTGCTCGACGGGTTGCGCACCGGTGTGCTCGACGTCGCGGTGCTCGCCCTGCCGAGCGAGGCCCCCGGTCTGGTCGAAATCCCGCTCTACTCAGAAGAATTCGTGCTCGTGACGCCGCGCGGGCACGACCTGGCCGGGCGCACCGACCTGGCCGCGCCGGTGCTGGCCGACCTCCCGCTGTTGCTGCTCGACGAGGGCCATTGCCTGCGCGATCAGACGCTCGAGCTGTGCCGGACCGGCGAGGTGCATCCGGGGTCGGTCGGCGACACCCGCGCCGCGTCGCTGACCACGATCGTGCAGTGTGTGGCGGGTGGGCTCGGGGTGACGCTCATTCCGGAGATGGCGGTTCCCGCCGAAACCGCGCGCGGCACCCTCGAGACGGCCCGGTTCGCGGCGCCCGCGCCGGGGCGAACCATCGGTCTCGCCTACCGGGCCTCCTCGGCGCGGGCCGACGATTACGAGTACCTCGCGGCGGTGATCCGCTCGAAGCGGCCCTTCTGACCCTTCGGTCGAACCCAGGGCGGCTCGTACCTGCCGCGCCGCGGCAGGTGTGCCCTCGGCTCGAACCCCTGCCCAGCTCGACTGCTATTTTGAACGTCGTTCAATTGCTTGTGCAAAGGAAGTCCGAACAGTGTCCGACCCACAGAACACCTCCACGCGCGCCGACCGCTTCGCCGCCCGCGACCTGGCGCAGATCGCGGTGTTCGCCGCACTGATCGCCGCTCTCGGCCTGCCCGGCGCGATCACGGTCGGATTCAGCGGCGTACCGATCACCCTGCAGACGCTCGGTGTGATCCTCACCGGCGCCGTCCTCGGCGCCCGCAAGGGCACGGCCGCGGTGGCGGTGTTCATCGCGCTCACCCTGATCGGTCTGCCGCTGCTCTCGGGCGGGCGCACCGGTTTGACCGCGTTGGCTTCGCCGACCGCCGGATACCTGATCGGCTGGATCCCGGCGACCCTGCTCATCGGCTGGCTCACCGCGCGCATCCTGCCGAAGTACCCCCTCGCGCTCGGCCTGCTGGTGAACGCGCTCGGCGGCATCGTCGTCATCTATCTGTTCGGCACGGCGGGCCTGCTGGTGCGCACGGATCTGGGGCTGTGGAAAGCGGTGTCGACCAACTTCGCCTTCATCCCCGGCGACCTCGCCAAGGTGGTGATCGCCACCGTGGTCGCCAAGGGTGTGCATCGCGCGTACCCGGGCCTGATCCGTGCGTGAGTCGTCGGCGCGGGGAGGGTCGGCGTGAGTGAGATCGTCGTCGACTCGGTCGGGCACCGCTTCGGCGACCGGATCGTGTTGCGCGACATCGACTTACGCATCACCGAACGCCGCGTCGGTTTCATCGGTGCCAACGGGTCGGGCAAGTCGACCCTGGCCCGCATGCTCAACGGACTGCTGAAACCCACCACGGGTACGGTCACCGTCGACGGGATCGACGCCGCCCGGCGCGGTGCCGAGGTGCGGCGCAAGGTCGGGTTCGTCTTCACCGACCCCGATACGCAGATCGTGATGCCGACGGTCGGTGAAGACCTGGCGTTCTCGCTGCGGCGCAGCGGGCACAGCCGCGCGGAGATCGCCCGGCGGGTGGGGGAGATGCTCGACCGCTTCGGTCTGGCCGGGCACGCCGATCACCCGTCGCACCTGCTCTCCGGCGGGCAGAAGCAACTGCTCGCGCTCGGCTCGGCGCTGATCCGTGAACCCGAGGTGATCGTCGCCGACGAACCGACCACCCTGCTCGATCTGCGCAATGCCCGCCTGGTGTCGGACGCCCTGAACTCTCTCGATCAGCAGGTGATCGTGGTGACCCATCAACTCGCACTGCTCGACGGTTTCGATCGGGTGGTGGTGCTGGACGACGGGTCGGTCGCCTTCGACGGCACCCCGGCCGCCGCGGTCGACGCCTATCGGCGCCTGGTCGAATGATCGGCCTGTACGCGCCCGGAGACTCGGTGGTGCACCGGCTGCCTGCCGGTCCCAAACTCGTGCTGCTCGTCGTCGCGATCGTCGCGATGACGGTCTTCGCCCGCACGCCTCTCGCCGTCGTCGGTATCGCGGTGCTCGTGGCACTGCTGTTCGCGCTGGCCCGGGTGTCCCTGCGCGTCGCCGTGGCCCAGATCCGGCCCGTCCTCTGGATGACGGTCATCATCGGCGTCTTCCAGGTGCTCACCACAACCCCCGCCCGAGCCTTCGTCGTGTGCGGCATTCTGCTCGTCTCGGTGGCACTGGCCGCCCTGGTGACGGTGACCACCCGCGTCACCGCCATGCTCGACGCCCTCACCCGTGCCCTCGGCCCGCTGCGGCGGATCGGCGTCGACCCCGAACGGGTGAGTCTGCTTCTGGCGCTGGCGATCCGGTGCGTTCCGCTGCTCGCGGGCATCGTGCACGACGTCGCCGAGGCGCGGCGTGCCCGTGGTGTTTCCTGGTCGGCTACGGCGCTCGTCACCCCGGTGGTGGTGCGCGCGTTGCGCACGGCCGACGCGATGGGTGACGCGCTCGCCGCGCGCGGCATCGACGACTGAAAGCTGCTGTCCGGCGACATTGTGCGCTCACATCCGCAGTACGGCTACACGCAAGCTTGCATTAGTAGACGACCGGTCGTATATTCGTCGCATGGCACGACCCAGGCGCAGTGACGACACGCGAGCCCTCCTCATCGAGGAGGGTGCTGCCGGACTGCTGACCAACGGCTATCACGGCACCGGCATCAAGCAGGTGCTCGACAAGGTCGGTGTGCCGAAGGGGTCCTTCTACAACTACTTCGACAGCAAGGAGAGCTTCGCGCACGCGGTCATCGAGCATCATTCGCTGTGCGTGCAGCGCAACCTGGCCGCCTCCTTCGCCGGTGCTCCCGACGCACTCACCGGTCTGCGCCGCTTCTTCGCCGTATTGACCGAGGATTTCGTCGCCCGCGATTTCACCGGCGGTTGCCTGATCGCGAATCTGGGTGGCGAACTCGAAGGCAGCGAAATCCTGCGCACCGCCCTGTCGACGGCCTGGGCTTCCTGGCGCGACGGCGTGGCCGACGCGCTACGAACCGCGCAGGCGGAGGGGACGGTGCGCGCCGATATCGACGCCGTCGAACTCGCCGATCTGCTGCTCGAGTCATGGGAGGGCGCGGTCATCCGGATGAAGATCGACCGCACTGTGGAGCCGCTGGACAAGTGTCTGCGGCGCCTGCTCGACGACTACTTCCGACCATAAACCGACTGGTCGACGGGATGTCTTTCCGGTTGCTGATTAGAAGACGACCGGTCGTATTGCTAAAGAAGGGACTGATAATGCCGACTTCGAAAACGGTCGTCGTGACCGGAGCGTCCAGTGGTATCGGACGTGACGTCGCCCGGGCCCTCGTCGCCCGCGGCGACGCCGTGATCCTGGGCGGGCGCGACGCCGACAAGCTCGCCGCTGTCGCCGCGGAACTGGCCGCACCCGAACGGGTGGCCACCGTAGTGGGCGATATCGGTTCGCCCGCAACGGGTTCGGCGTACGTGCGGGCCGCCCTCGACCGGTTCGGCCGGGTCGACGCGCTCGTCAACAGCGCCGGAGTCTTCGGCGCCACCCCGTTCGTCGACGTCACCGAGGAAGAACTCGACCGCTACCTCGGCGGTAACCTCAAAGGCACCTACTTCACCACCCAGGCTGTGGTGCGTCAGCTGCTGGACCAGGGTGACGGCGGCAGTATCGTCAATATCGGCACCGTGCTCATCGATCACGCGATGACGGGGCTGCCTGCTTCGGCCGCACTGGTCAGCAAGGGCGGCGTCCATGCTCTCACCACCAGCTTGGCCGCCGAACTCGCGCCTGCCGGGATCCGCGTGAACGCGGTCGCCCCCGGCATCATCCGCACCCCACTGTTCGGGGACGGCGATGAGCGCGCCGCCGCCGACGCGGCCCTGCTCGGTCGGATCGGCGTGGTCGCCGACACCACCGCGGCGGTCCTGTACCTGGCCGACGCCGAGTTCGTCACCGGCCACATCCTCCCCGTCGACGGCGGGTTCATCTCGGGTAGAGCGGCGTAGAAAGGGAACCAACCATGCCGTATGTGAATATCAAGGTCACCGACGAAGGGGTCACCCCGGAGCAGAAGGGGCAGCTGATCAAGGGGGTCACCGAGCTGCTGTTCGAGGTGCTCGGTAAGTCACCCGACAGCACCTATGTGGTGATCGATGAAGTGGCGCTGACGGATTGGGGTGTCGGTGGGGTGAACGTCGCGGAGTATCGGGCGCGGCGAAACTGAAGTGTGGCGCCGGGCGTGGGAAACTCTCATGCCCGGCGCCTCGCTGTGTCAAGCGGCGTCTTCGAACGGTATTGATCCGTCGAGCGCGAACCAGCCCATCGACACCTGTTTCGAGCGGGTGCGCAACAAGCTCGGGCCCAGCCAGAGGTCAGGTTCGATCGCGCGGAGTTCGTCGTAGATGTGGCGTGCGGGGCGGGGTGTGCCCACGCGGGGGTCGCTGTAGTCCAAGCGGACTGTCGTGATTCCGTCGATCACCGAATCACCGAGCGTGGCAACGAAGTTCAAGGTTCGCAGACCACCCAGTGAACGGAAGAAGTTGTGGCCGAAGGCAGTTCGTTCGTCGGTATGGCGGAACGACTTGCCGGTCCAGAAATACGTGGGGCGGGCCATCACACGGCTCAGGACGGCACCTCCGGCGGGAAAGGTCCGCATCACCAGGTCTCCCTCGAGGCGAGCGAAATCCTCGGGCGTCACGGCGGGTGCCTCGGTGAAGAGCCGACGCCATCCGGCGGGCCCCTCGGCCGAGAGACGGTCCAGGCGAGGGCGGTGGTGCGAGGGGCGCGGCGGCGGCATCAAGATGTTCGCCGACCTGGGTGGCGTCATGTGCTGACTCGATTCTGGTCGAAGCGGCTCGCCTCGCATGATGCCCAGTTCGCGCCCCGCACGGGTCTGCTTTCGCCGGAAACGGCGAAGGCGGTGACCCGGACATCCAGGTCACCGCCTTCGGTGGGTGCTCAGCGACGCAGGGCGTACGGCTCGATCGCACCGCGCTCGAGGGCGCGGGCGTCGATGGTCTCGGCCTTGTAGGGGAGCAGGGCCAGGCGATCGGTCATGCCGCGCACCGGGTCATCGATCTTCTCGTTCAGGCCGAACAGGAAGGTCCATTCGTGCTCGTCGCTGCCGTAGGGCACCACGGTGGCGAACTGTTCGTGGAACCGCCCCCACGACCGCTTGAGGGTCTCGTTGCGCCACATCGTCGCGCAGCCGGCCTGGGCCGACAGCACACCGCCGGGCGCGAGCAGTGCCTTACATCGGGACAGGAACTCCGACTCGTAGAGGCGGTTGTGCTGGGCGTCCTCGACGCGCTCGTCGGGCAGATCGATCACGATCACGTCGTAACGGGTGCCCGCCTCCTGCGCCTTGGCCAGGAAGTCCCAGCCGTCGGCGTAGTGCACGTGCACCGGGCCCTCGCCACGCACCGCGGCGGCCAGCTCCTCGGGGGTGTACCCGTAGGGCAGGTGCCGGGCGCACAGCTCGACCTCGCGCTGGTCGATATCGACGTGGTCGACGTGGGTCGCCCCGGCCGCCACCGACATCTGCGAGGCCACACCCTCACCGGAGCCGATGATGAGCACCCGGTCCAGCTTCTCGGCCAGCACGAACGCCGGGACCATCATGGCCTCGTGGTAGGTGACCTGGGAGAACTCGGTGGACTGGCGGTCGTCGTCGGAGAACAGGGAGATGCCCTGGTCGGTCCGCGCGATCACCATGTGCTGGTAGGGGGTGTTGGTGTCGACGATCACCTCGTGCAGATCCCAGATCCGGGTCAGGCCGTCGCCCACCGGTTCGTAGATCTTCTCGGCGCCGTGGCCGCGCTGGACGACCTTCATCCGAACTTCGGTGGGAGACAATTTGTCTCGGAGAAGTTCCACGGCCTTCGTCGCGCCCGCACCGATGCTGCCGCAGGTGAAGACGTCGACGAAGATCTCGCCGGACTCCGGATAGGTGTGAATCGAGGCGTGGGACTCCGACAACAGCGCGAGGACGGTCACCCCCTGCGGTTCGAACTTTTTGTGAACGACATCGCAGATGGTGACGCCCGCCGCGATCAGAGACTCACGCAACGCCGATTCGAGTCGTTCGAGATCGTCACACAGGTCTGTGTCGACACCACCGAACTCGGCCAGCACATGCCAGCCGGTGAATTCCGCCGTCATGGGCAAACTCACTCTCGCTCAGCGCCCGAGACATGAACGGTCAAGGGCGGAAAACCATTGAAGGACACCGACGAATAACTCGCGGTATAGGCGCCGGTGTCGAGAATCTGGATCTGATCACCGGCTCGCAACGTGGTCGGCAGAAGGACCTTCGTGCGTTGATACAGTACATCGTCGCCGTCGCAGGTCGGACCCGCGACCACCGCCTCGCCCACCGGATCGCCGTCGCGATCGGTGACGAAACGGTAGGCGATGTACTCGTTCTCCGTCTCGGCCATACCGTTGTATCGGCCGATGTCGAGATACACCCAGCGCCGCCCGTCCGGCGCGAAACGCACGCCGACGACCTCGGCGTGGATGGTGCCCGCGTTGCCGACCAGGGCACGCCCCGGTTCCACGATCAGCTCGACCGACGCGGGCAGGAATTCGGCCGCGGCACGGGCCGCGGCGGCCGCGATCGCGCCCGGCTCGGGCGCGGACTCGGCGTAGGAGATGGGCAGGCCGCCGCCGATGTTCACCGCGGCGACGTGAATGTCCTTGTCCGCCAAGGCCTTCACGATCTCACCGGCCTGCTCGATACCGATCCGCCAGGCGGCCGGATCGAGCTGCTGGGAGCCCACATGGAAGTACGGGCCGCCGACGCGCAGGCCGAGATCGCGCGCCCGTACGAGCAACCGCAGGGCCTCGCCGGGTGCGCACCCGAACTTGGTGCCGAACGGGGTGCGCGACTCCGGTGCCGAGGACAGGAACCGGCACTCCACTTCCGCGCCGGGCGCGTGCTCGGCGATGCGCGCGAGATCGTCCTCGGTGTCGAAGGCGAACCGGCGCACACCGGCGGCGTGGGCGTAGGCGATGTGGGCGGCCTTCTTGATCGGATTGCCGTAGCAGAGCTTGTCCGCCGCGATACCGAGGCCCACGCACTGATCGATCTCACCGACACTGGCGACGTCGAACTCGGCGCCCTCGGCGGCGAGCAGGATGAGCACCTCGTCGACGGGAGCCGCTTTCACCGCGTACCTGATCCGGGTGCCCTGCTCGCGCTGCGCCGAGACGGCGGCGGCGAGGGTTCGGTAGTTGGCACGTACCCGCTCGGGGTAGATGACAAGGTACGGGGATTCGGGCATAGTTGAACTTTCGGTCGGCGGCCGGGAGAGACTATCAGCGGCCACTACCCAACAACGAATCCGTCAAACATTCGTCATATACGTCATATCGATCGGGTATGACTCAACCGGCCGCAACCGTGACCTCGTCGAACACGACCTCTCCGGCGGCATCGGATTCCTCGAGGTCCACGATGGCCGTCAGCGCCCAGCCGTGGTCGCCCGCGGGGTCGTCGATCACCTGGCGTACGTGCCAGAAGCCGGGTCGCTGCTCCACCCGGAACAGCTGCGGGCCGCGCGCGTCCGGGCCCGTGCCGATGGTCTCGTACTCCTCGAAATAGGGTGCGAACTCCTCGGCCCAGTCGGGTCCGGTCCCGAGCTGATCCAGTTCGTACCACCGCTGCCGCGAGACCAGCTCCACCCGGCGGAACATGGCGTTGCGCACCATGATCCGGAAGGCTCGTTCGTTGGCCGAGATGGGGCGCACCTGGTCGGCGCCGAAGGCGACCTGGTCGGTGTCGATCTCGGCGCCGGGGTTGGTGAGCTGTTCCCATTCGTCGAGCAGGCTCGAATCGACCTGGCGGATCAGTTCGCCGAGCCACTCGGTGAGGTCGTCGAGCTCCTCGGTGCGCGCGGCGTCGGGCACGGTGCGGCGCAGCGCACGGTAGGCGTCGGCCAGGTAGCGCAGCACCACACCTTCGGAACGGGTGAGCTCGTAGAAGGAGATGAGTTCGGCGAAGGTCATCGCGCGCTCGATCATGTCGCGCACCACCGACTTCGGTGACGGCGCGAACTCCGACACCCACGGGTGCCCGGTCCGGTAGGTCTCGAACGCGGGCTCGATCAGCTCGGCGAGCGGCTTGGGCCAGGTCACTTCCTCGAGCAGCTCCATGCGCTCCTCGTATTCGATACCGTCGGCCTTCATCTCGGCCACGGCGGCACCGCGCGCCTTGTGCTGCTGGGCCATCAGCAGCTGCCGCGGATCCTCGAGCGTCGCCTCGATCAGGGACACGACATCGAGTGTGTAGGTGGGGCTTTCGCGGTCGAGGAGCTCGAACGCGGCGAGCGCGAACGGCGACAGTGGCTGATCGAGCGCGAAATCGCGTTGCAGGTCGACGGTGAGCCGCGCCATCCGGCCCTTGGCGTCGGGCTCGGAGAGTTGTTGCACCACACCGGCATCGCGCAGCGAACGGTAGAGGCGGATGGCGCGCAGGATGTGTTTGCGCTGGGCCGGGCGCGGTTCGTGATTGTCCTCGAGCAGGTGCCGCATAGCGTAGAAGCAGTTACCCGGCCGGGCGATGACATTGAGCAGCATCGAGTTGGTGACCGCGAAACGCGACACCATCGGTTCGGGTTGCGCGGCGACCAACCGGTCGAAGGTCTCCTCGCTCCACGACACGAACCCCTCGGGGGGCTTGCGACGCTGCACCTTTCGCTGCTTCTTCGGGTCGTCGCCCGCCTTGGCGATCAGGCGCGCGTTCTCCACCTCGTGCTCGGGCGCCTGCACGACGACGGTGCCCATGGTGTCGAATCCGGCGCGTCCGGCGCGTCCGGCGATCTGATGGAACTCGCGTGCCTTGAGCCTGCGGGTGCGCACACCGTCGTATTTGGTGAGTCCGGTCAGCAGCACGGTGCGGATCGGCACGTTGATCCCGACGCCGAGGGTGTCGGTGCCGCACACCACCTTCAGCAAGCCCTCCTGGGCCAGCTTCTCCACCAGCCTGCGGTATTTGGGCAGCATGCCCGCATGGTGCACACCGATACCGTGGCGGATCAGCCGCGAGAGGGTCTTGCCGAAACCGGAGGCGAACCGGAAGTCGCCGATCGCGGCGGCGATGGCGTCCTTCTCCGCGCGGGAGGCGAAGTTCACACTGGTCAGTGCCTGCGCGCGTTCCAGGGCCGCGGCCTGGGTGAAGTGGACGACGTACACCGGGGCCTGGTGGGTGGTGACCAGTTCCTCGAGGGTTTCGGTGATGGGGGTGCGCACGTAGGAGAACGTCAACGGCACCGGACGTTCGGTGCCCGCCACCACGGCCGTCGGCCTGCCGGTGCGCTGTTCGAGGTCGGTGGCGAAGAAATCCACCTCACCCAGCGTCGCCGACATCAAGAGGAATTGGGCGCGGGGCAGTTCGATGATCGGCACCTGCCAGGCCCAGCCACGGTCCGGGTCGGCGTAGAAATGGAACTCGTCCATCACCACCTGACCCACGTCGGCGGCGGCGCCCTCGCGCAGCGCCAGATTCGCCAGGATCTCGGCGGTGGCGCAGATGATCGGCGCGTCGGCGTTCACGGCCGCGTCACCGGTGACCATGCCGACGTTCTCGGCGCCGAACACCTCGCACAGCGCGAAGAACTTCTCGCTCACCAACGCCTTGATGGGTGCGGTGTAGTAGCTGCGCCGGCCGTTGGCCATGGCGAACAGGTGCGCGCCGACCGCGACCAGGGACTTACCGGAGCCGGTCGGGGTCGCCAGGATGACATTGGACCCCGACGCCAGCTCCATCAGCGCCTCGTCTTGCGCCGGATACAGGGTGGTGCCCTGCTCGGCGGCCCACAGCGCGAACGACTCGTAGAGCGCGTCGGCGTCGGTACCGGGAATGTCGAGCAGGTCGGTCAGATCCACTCCGACCACCCTAGTGGTCGGGTGCGGTGCGACCGTGCGTCAGTCCCGTCCGGTGTCGTCGTAGCCGCCCTGCTCGGCCAGGAAACGCTCGAACTCGGCGCCGAGCTCCTCGCCGCTCGGCAGTTCGCCGTCGCCGGCCAGCAGGCTGGACTGGCGTTCCTGAGCGGTGACGAAGCTGTCGTACTGGCGTTCCAGCGCCGCGACGACCGTCTCGACCTCCTCGTTGCCCGCGATGTGCTCGGCGACCTGTTCCCGCACCCGCGCGGCCGCCTCGCCGAGTGCGGCAAGCGGCAGCGCGAGACCGGTGTTGTCGGCGACGCTCTCGAGCAGGGTCTGGGCGGCCTCGGGGTAGTCGGTCTGGGCGAGGTAGTGCGGCACGTGCACGGAGAACCCGAGCGACTCGTGGCCGTGCTGGGCCATCCGGAACTCCAGCAGCGACGAGGCGCTGCCGGGCACCTGCAGCTCACCCGGCCAGCGCTGATGCTCACCGAGCAGTGACCGGTCCGAGGAATGCGCGGTGACACCGAGCGGGCGGGTGTGCGGGATCGCCATCGGGATCGCCGACAGGCCGATCGTGCGGCGCACGCCGAGCTGTTCGGCCAGCAGCCGCACGGCGGTGGTGAACTTCTCCCAGCGCAGATCCGGCTCGAGACCGGCCAGCAGCAGGAACGGGGTGCCCGCCGTGTCGCGCAACGCCCACAGGTTCAGCTCGGGCTCGGCGTAATCGGCGAAATGATCGGTCTTGAACGTCATCAGGGGACGGCGCGACCGGTAGTCGAGCAGCTCGTCCACGTCGAACGACGCGACCAGTTCCGATTCCAGGCTCTCGCGCAGGTGCGTCGTGGCCAGGCGCACCGCGTGGCCGGCGTCGGTGAAACCTTCCAGCCCGTGCACCAGCACTGGACCGGCGCCGTCGTCCGCGGACAACTGCGGTGCCGGAAACTCCAGTTCGTACATATGCGACTGGTCATCCATCGCGTTTCTCCTTCCTGCGCGGTCCACCAACGCTCGCGGCGGGGGAGGCTCGTCCATTGTCCCCCATGCGAGCACGACCGACGCACACGGCCGGAGGACGGCTCGTCCTGCTTCCAACAGCCGCACGCGCCCCGGCATTCCCTCCGGCGTGGCGCGCGGCGACCGCTCGGTCCGGTGGGGCACAGTGAAGAGTGTGAACGTGGCGCGCACCTCGCTCAGCAGGGCCGTTCCGACGACGGCTGGTCGTCGGCGAGTCACGGCCTGTGCCGTGCTGATGGCGGGGGCGCTGACCGGGTGCGCCGACGCGGTGAGCGGCATCCCGGTCGCCGAGAGCGTCACCTCGATGCACCATGTCGAGGCCGCTCCCACCGATCTGCTGCCCGCCCCGCACGAGTTCCCCGCCGCCTATCCGGCTGTCGTGCTCACGCCCCAGGCCGCCTCGGCCGCGGCGGAGGATCTGGACGGTGTCGGGATGGGTGCGACCGTGAGCCCGGTCGAATGCACACCGCCGGAGCCCGAGCCCGGTGCCGAGCCGCCCGCCGTGGCGGTGGGGACCGACGAGGTCAGCCGGGCCAGTCTCACCGTCGAACTGTCGCGGACCACCGAACTGCTCGCGCGGGTGCGTGACCGGTTGCGGGCCTGCGAACAGATCCGGGTGCGCCGGGCGGGAGCGGGGTCGACCGTCACCACGGAGGTCTCCGCGCACGTACCGGCCGGTGCCGACGAGGCGATGACCTTGCGGCGCAGCGTGATTCCGGATGTCGGTGGGGCCGGGCTGACGCAGACCATGTACACCTCGGTCGGGCGCGTCGGCGACATCCGGATCACCGTGACCTCGATGACCTTCGGCGCGGGCGAACCGGACGAAGCCGCCGTCGACGAGCTGTTCACCACGGCCGTGCGCTCCGTCCGCACGCGCTGATCGGCCGGTACCACGCGGCACCGACATTTCCGGTGCGCCCGGACCCGTGCCCGCGGTGGTTGTGCACAGGTTCGCCGCTGTGCACAGGGCGGCGATAAGCCCAGTTCGCGCCATCGGTGCCGGGACGGTGGGCGAGGACGCTCGAGCCATGACATCTTCGACCAACCCGACCCGCCGGGCCAATCGCAGCGGTCCCTTTCGCCGGGCGCTCACCTGTGCCGAGACAGGGCCCGGTTACCGGGATCTGCCTACCCCCGCTGTCCGCGTCGACGAGCCCGGCGATCTCATCGCCGCGCTCCCGGCGATGCTCGGTTTCGTACCCGAACGCTCCCTCGTCGTCGCCGTCCTTCACCCACACCCCACGGCCGCCGCCGCGATCGACGCGGTGGTGCGTTTCGACCTCGACGCCGTCACCGATCCCGACCACTACGAGCATTTCCTCGGCTGTCTCGGGTCGATCTGCCTGCGCGAACAGGCCAGCGGGGTATTCGCCGTCTTCATCGACGACCGCCGGCGATCCTTCCCGGCCACCGCGGCGCGCGGCCACGCGCTGCTCGCCGCGATCGGTGCGCAGGGGATCGAGGTGCGTGGGGCCTGGGCGGTGCGTGCCGTCGCCGCGGGCGCGCGATACCGCAGTCTGCTCGGAACCGGCGGCGGGCTGGTCGCCGACCCGGACTCCTCGATGGTCTCGCTGTCACATGTGCTCGACGGCAGGCAGATACGACGCTCCCGCGGCGAACTCACCGCGCTCGTCGAACCCGACGAACAGTTGTGCGCGCGGGTTCGACGCAAGCTCGGGCCGGCCGTCGCCCGCTACCGCGGCGGGCTCGCGACGGCCCAACGGGTGGGGGAGGGCGCGGTGTTTCAGCGTCGCGCGCTGGAGTGGGTGCTGTGGCAGATCGCCGACGCCGCCTCCGGACCGCCACGCGCCGATCGCGAATTCGCCAGGCTGGCCGCCACTTTGCGCGATCGGGCGGTGCGGGACGCGCTCTACGGGCTGGCCGTCACCGATCACGCCGAAGCGGCGGAAGGGTTGTGGGCACAGCTGGCCAGGGCCACCCCGGCGGGCGACCGCGCCGAGGCCGCCGCACTGCTCGGCTTCAGTGCCTACGTGCGCGGCGACGGGCCGTTCGCGGGCATCGCACTGGCCGCCGCCGTGGATGCCGACGGCGACCATCCGATGGCGGTGCTGCTGGAAACCTCGCTGCAGTCGGGTCTTCGGCCCGAACGGTTGCGCACGCTGGCCGAGTGCGGGCGCCAGATCGCCGCCGATCTCGGGGTCGACCTGGGGCCGGTGCGGCCGTGAGCGGGCCGCACCGGTCGGCCGGGTCAGCGGGCGCTGTGTGCCTTGTCGCCGAGCGAACGCAGAAATTCCCAGGCGTCGGTGACGATCTCGTCGATGTCGTTGTGCTCGGGCGTCCAGCCCAGCTCGGCGATCGCCTTCTCGCTCGAGGCGATCAGGACGGCCGGGTCGCCCGCGCGCCGGGGGGCGTCGATGGCTTCGATGGGCAGACCGGTCACCCGCTCGCACGCCGAGATCACCTCGCGCACCGAGAAACCGGTGCCGGAGCCGAGGTTGAGGACGCGGTGACTGCCCGGCTGCGAGGACGACAGGGCGAGCAGATGCGCCTGGGCCAGATCACGGATGTGGATGTAGTCGCGAACACAGGTGCCGTCGGGGGTGGGCCAGTCGGTGCCGTACACCGAGATCACCTTGCGGTGACCGAGCGCCACTTGCAGCACGAGGGGGATCAAATGAGTTTCCACCACACGGTTTTCGCCGAGCCCGGCGTAGGCGCCCGCCACATTGAAGTAGCGCAGGCTCGTCGCGGCCAGCCCGTAGGCCACCGCGTACGAGGTGATGGCGTGGTCGATCGCCAGTTTGCTCGCGCCGTAGGGGTTGGTCGGGCGGGTGGGCGAGTCCTCGGTGATCGGCACCTGTTCGGGCTCGCCGTAGACCGCCGCCGTCGAGGAGAACACCAGACGCCCGGTGCCGGTCTCGCGCATCGCGTCGAGCAGGGTCAGCGTCTTGGCCACGTTGCCGTGCCAGTACTTGGCCGGCTGCTCCACCGACTCGCCGACCAGCGACTGGGCGGCGAAATGCAGGACACCGTCGAAGGATTCGGCGCGCAGCAGCGCCGGGGCGGCCTCGGCGATATCGCCTTCGACGAATCGCGCCCCCGCCGGGACACCGTCGGCGTTACCGGTCGACAGGTCGTCGACCACGACCACCTCGTTGCCCTGCTCGAGCAACACCGCGGCGCACACGCCGCCCACATAGCCGGCGCCGCCGGTGACCAGAAGTTTCACGAATCAGACCAGCCTCACCTGGACGGCGTGCGCCATCTCCTCGGACAATTCGAAACCGTGGTGCCCGGGCACCGTGATCAGCACCGCACCCGGCTTGGTCTCCACGGTGACGCGCGCGTCGGGAACGACACCGGCCTCCCGCAACCGGCCGATGACCTCGGGGTCGGTCTGGATGTGCTCGGCCAGCCTGCGCACGACCACCGCGTGCAGCGCACCGTTGGGCAGGTCCGAGAGGCGGATGAGCTTCTCCTCCACCGGCGGCGGATCGGCGAGGCCGAGTTCGTCGAGGCCGGGGATGGGGTTGCCGTAGGGCGAGGTGGTCGGATGGTTGAGCACCTCGATCAGGCGCCGCTCCACCTCCTCGCTCATCACGTGCTCCCAGCGACACGCCTCGGCGTGCACGTTCTGCCAGTCCAGCCCGATGATGTCGACCAGCAACCGCTCGGCGAGCCGGTGCTTACGCATCACCGCGACCGCCATCGAGCGACCCTTGTCGGTCAGCTCGAGATGGCGGTCACCCGCGACGAGCAGCAGGCCGTCGCGTTCCATCCGCGCGACAGTCTGGCTCACCGTCGGACCACTCTGCTCGAGCCGCTCGGCGATTCGTGCCCGCAAGGGCACCACGCCCTCTTCCTCGAGGTCGTAGATGGTACGGAGGTACATCTCCGTGGTGTCGACCAGATCTTTCACCTGATAACCCCTTCGTCGGCACGATTCTACCCACGGGCGAACACCGGTCCGTGCGCTGGACCGGCGGCCCTATTTCTACTGCATGTCAACGTCTCACGGGGCCCGCTGCTTCCGGCTAGCGTGGCGAGCATGGTCACTGTGCCACCGAGCCGAGCGCCGGGAACTCTCGTCTGGACCGAGCGATTCCTCGGCTACACCTGGAGCCCCGAGCATCCGATGAAACCGGCGCGCCTGCGGTTCACCATGTCGCTGGCCGAAAGTCTCGGCCTGCTCGACGGTATCGAACCACTCGCCCCTGCCGAGGCTACCCAGGGCGAGTTGATGCGGGTGCACAGCAGCGCCTATATCCAGGCGGTTCGCCGAGCCGGTGCGGGACCGGCCACGCCGGAGGACACCCTCTACGGCCTGGGAACCGCCGACAATCCGGTCTTCCCGCACATGCACGAGGCCGCGTCGGTGATCGTGGGCGGCACACTGGCCGCGGCGCGCGAGATCGCGGCCGGGCGTACCCGGCGCGCGGTGAGCATCGGCGGGGGCATGCACCACGCCATGCCGGATTCGGCGGCGGGGTTCTGCATCTACAACGACGCCGCGATCGCGATCTCCTGGTTGCTGGACAACGGATTCGACCGGATCGCCTACATCGATGTCGATGTCCATCACGGCGACGGTGTGCAGCGCGCCTTCTATGCCGATCCACGCGTCCTCACGGTGTCGCTGCACCAGCATCCGGCCACGCTGTGGCCCAATACCGGGTGGCCGGAGGAAACCGGGCTCGGCAGCGCCGAGGGCACCTCGATCAACCTGCCGTTGCTGCCCGGCACCCGGGACGCGCAGTGGCTGCGCGGTTTTCACGCGGTGGTGCCCGGTGCGATCGCCGCGTTCCGGCCGCAGATCATCGTCAGCCAGTGCGGAGTGGACACCCACCGCGAGGACCCGCTCGCCGATCTGGAACTGACTGTCGACGGTCAGCGCGCGGCCTTCCTCGCCATGCGCGAGCTGGCCGACCGCCACGCCGAGGGCAGATGGCTCGCGCTCGGTGGCGGTGGCTACGGGGTGGTGCGGGTGGTGCCACGGGCGTGGACGCACCTGCTCGCGGCCGCGCTGGATCGCCCCTTGGCGCCGGACACCCCGATTCCCGAGAGCTGGCGCGAGCAGGTACGCGCGGCGGCGCCGCGGATCACCCCGCCGACGACGATGAGCGACGGTGGCGACCCCACCTACCGCCCGTGGGACGGGCCGGGTGGCACCCCCGAGATCGGTGACGCCGACGAGGTCCGGGCCCAGCGCGCGGTCGACACCGCCATCTCGGCCACCCGACGGGCCGGTTTCTCGCTGCTCGGTCTCGACCCGGAGGATCCCCGTGACTGAACCACTGCTGCCCGACACCCCCGATACCCCCGCGAACCCGCCCGCGCCGCCGCCGCAGTTGTTCGGCGATGTGCTGGCGGCCGACGGCGGGGTGGTGCGGATCCGTCCGATCGTGCCCGCCGATGCCGACGCGCTGGCGGATTTCCACGCCCGGCTGTCGGACCGCACCCGCTACCTGCGCTATTTCGGTCCCTATCCGAGAATCTCGCCGAAGGACATGTACCGCACCACCCATGTCGACTATCACGACCGGGTGGGTTTGGTCGCGGTGCTCGGTACCGCGATCATCGCGGTGGCCCGCTACGAACTGCTCGACCGGCCGGGACCGCGCGCGGCCGAGGTGGCGTTCGTCGTCGCCGACGAACACCAGGGGCGCGGACTCGGGTCGATCCTGCTCGAGCACCTCGCGGGTGCCGCCGCCGAGAACGAGGTGGAGACGTTCACCGCCGAGGTGCTGGCCGAGAACGAGGCCATGATCACGGTGTTCCGTGACGCCGGCTACCAATTGCAGCGCAGCCGCGACGGCTCCGAGGTGCACCTGGAGTTCGCGATCGACCCCACCGAGGCCTTGCGCACCGTGCGGGACGCCCGGGAGGCGGCGTCGGAGGCGCGCAGTGTCGGGAATCTGCTCGCCCCCGGTTCGGTTGCGGTGATCGGCGCGTCGCCGGAGAGCACGCGGGTCGGTGGCGCCGTGCTGGCCAATCTGCTCGCCGGGGGCTTCGCCGGCCCGGTGTTCCCGGTGAATCCGCATCGCCGGTCGGTGCGCGGGGTGCGCGCCTACGCCACCGTTCGCGAGATTCCCGACGAGGTCGACCTCGCCGTCGTCGCGGTGCCGCCCGCCGCGATCGGATCGGTGCTCGACGACTGCATGGCCAAGGGCGTCAAAGGCTTGATCGTGCTCACCGCCGGGTTCGGGGAGACCGGGCCCGCGGGACTGGCCGCTGAGCAGGACCTGGTGGCCGCCGCCCGGGGGCACGGGATGCGAGTGGTCGGACCGAGCGCGCTCGGCATCGCCAACACCGACCCGGCCGTAGGGCTCAATGCCACCCTCGCCCCGGTACTGCCGCAGCGTGGGCGGATCGGGTTCTTCTGCCAGTCCGGCCCGCTCGGCGCCGCCATTCTCGCCGAGGCAGCCACCCGCAATCTCGGGGTGTCGACGTTCGTGTCGGCGGGCAACCGGGCCGATGTGTCGGGCAACGACCTGCTGCAGTACTGGGACACCGCCGCCGACACCGAGGTGATCCTGCTCTACCTGGAGAGTTTCGGTAATCCGCGCAAGTTCTCCCGGCTCGCGCGGCGGGTGGCGCGCGGCAAACCGATCGTGGCCGTGAGCAGCGGCAGACTGGCCGCCGGCGCCGATATGGATCGCACAGTGGTGCGTGACCTGTTCGCCCAGGCCGGAATCATCCAGGTGGACTCCATCTCCGAACTGTTCGACTGCGCCGCCCTGCTGGCGTGTCAGCCGTTGCCGCGCGGACCGCGGGTAGCGGTGGTCGGCAACAGCGCTGCCCTGAACTGGCTGGCCATCGACGCGGCCACCAGCGAGGGCCTGCGTATCCACCGCCCGCCCACAGCCGTCGACCGCGGCCCCGGAGCCCGGCCCACCGAACGCGGACCGGGCGGTCCGGAAAGCGACGTCGGAGGTGTGGCGGCTGACGGGCCGGTGGATCTGGGGCCGGAGGCGACCCCTGCCGACTTCCGGGAGGCTGTGCTGGCGGCTCTGCGCAGCGAGGACGTCGATGCGGTGATCGTGGTTGTCGCGCCGCCGGTGCCGGTGCATATGGGTGGGTTCGCGGATGCGTTGCGTGCGGCTGCGGCCGCCGCACCCGACCGGGACAAACCGGTGCTCACCACCTTTGTGGCGGAATCCGGAATCCCCGATCTGCTCGCGGTGCGGTCGACCGGTGGTGCGCCAGGACGCGGATCCATCCCGTCGTATCCCGATCCGGAACGTGCCGCCCGTGCGCTGGCCAGGGTCGATCGCTACGCGCGCTGGCGGGATCGGCCCGTCTCGCCGGTGGTTCGTCCTCCTGGCATCGACACCGCCGCGGCGACCGCGCTGGTGGAGCAGTGGTCGGCCGAGTCGTCGGGACGGTGGCTCACCGATGACGAGGCGGTGCGGTTGCTCGAGTGCTACGGCATCGACATCGTCGACTTCCGGGCGGTGCGTGACGCGGAGCAGGCGGTGGCCGCAGCCGAGGAACTTGGCTACCCGGTCGCCGCGAAGGCCACCGGTGAGCTGTGGCGGCGCAGACCCGATCTGATCGGGGTGCGATTGGATCTGTGGGGGCCCGACGCGGTCCGTCAGGCGTACACCGATCTCGTCGCGATCTGCGGCGATCCCCTGCTGCACGTGCAGAAGATGGCCACCAAGGGCGTCGGCTGCGTGCTGAGCGTCACCGACGACCCGTCGTTCGGTTCGGTCGTCGAGTTCGGCTTGTCCGGCATGATCATGGACCTGCTCGGCGACCGTGCCTACCGCGCGCTACCGCTGACCGCCGACGAGGCGGCCGCCCTGATCGACGCACCGCGCGCCGCACCACTGCTCTCGCCCGGCCCGGCCGGACCGGGTGTCGACAAGGCAGCACTCATCGAACTGGCCCAACGCATTTCGGCCCTCTTCGACGACATCCCCCAGATGCGCGAACTGTCCTGCGACCCCGTCCTGGCTTCCCCCGGCTCGGCCGAGATCATCTACGCCCGCGCCCGCATCGGCCCCCAACCCACCCGCTTCGACACCGGCCCCCGTCGGCTGGCATGAACGACCACACGCCCACGTCGGCGCACCTGGCGCCCGCTCAGTGGCGGTCCATGCCACCGACGGAGCGGTGGTGAACGGACAACGCCGACCGGTTCGCGACCCCGGAGGGGGATGGAGTCACGGACACCGGTCGGCGTTTCGGAAGACGACCCCTGAGGGCCGTCAGGTCTGGGTCAGCGCCGGCAAGTCACCGTCTACACGACGACAGCGGGATCGGCACGGCGCCGACAGGGGGATCAGCTCGCGTAGGCACGCAGACGGTCGGCGCGCTCACCCTTGCGCAGCTTCGACATGACCTCGCGCTCAATCTGGCGCACCCGCTCGCGCGACAGGCCGAACAGCTTGCCGATCTGGTCGAGGGTGCGGGGCTGCCCGTCGTCGAGGCCGAAGCGCAGGCGGATGACCTGCTGTTCGCGTTCGTCGAGGGTGGCCAGAACACTGCGGACGTCGTGGTGGAGCAGGCCCGCGATCACGGCACTCTCGGCCGAGGTGGCCTCGGAGTCCTCGATGAAGTCGCCGAGGGGTGCTTCCTCGTCGTTACCGACGGGCATGTCCAGGCTCACCGGGTCGCGGCTGTGGTCGAGCAGGTCGGCGATCTTCTCCACCGGGATGCCCGACTCGTTGGCCAGTTCGGCATCGGTGGCCTCGCGACCGAGCTGCTGATGCAGTTCGCGCTTGATCCTGGCGAGCTTGTTCACCTGTTCGACCAGGTGCACGGGCAGCCGGATGGTGCGGCTCTGATCGGCCATACCCCTGGTGATGGCCTGGCGGATCCACCAGGTGGCGTAGGTGGAGAACTTGAAGCCCTTGGCGTAGTCGAACTTCTCCATCGCGCGGATGAGGCCGAGGTTGCCCTCCTGGATGAGATCGAGCAACGGCATGCCGCGGCCGGTGTAGCGCTTGGCCAGCGAAACCACCAGGCGCAGGTTGGCCTCGAGCAGGTGCGAGCGGGCGGCTTGCCCCTCACGCACCAGAACGGCCAGGTCACGCTTGCGGGCCGCCGATAACCGCTTGCCGGTCTCGAGCAGGTGCTGGGCATACAGGCCCGCCTCGATACGCTTGGCCAGCTCGACCTCGTCGGCCGCCGTGAGCAGCGCCGTGCGGCCGATCCCGTTCAGGTACACGCGTACCAGGTCGGCGGCGGGGCTCTGGGCGTCGATATCGGACTCGCTGGGGCGCACTCGAGTAGTGGCGGGGCTTGTCATGACTTGCCTCCTGTCGGTGGTGTCTCACTCCGATCAACGGACCCGACTTAGAGAAAGTTCCCGATCCCGTGCGTAATAAACCGCTCTGAGCTGCGGATTTATCCGTGCACGGCTGAGAAGTTCCTGAGAAGGACGCCGTCGTGGAACGCGTGCCCCGTCCGGCCCGGTCTACACCGGCCGTATCAATCCGTGGCGGACGAGACCGGCGACCACGCCGAGGGCCTCGGCCGCGAACTCGGGGGTCACCTGCTCGGCTCCGTCGGCGAGCGCGAGCAGTTCGATCAGTTCGTACAACGGCAGACCGTCGGCCCGCATTCCCGCGACGAGCGCGACGGTCGTCTCGTCGACCTCGTGCTGCCAGCGCGGACCGTCGCCGCGGTGCAAGCGCGCCACCTGCTCGGCCCAGCCGTCCGCACCCGGCAGGTACACCCGTTCCAGGGCAGTGGCCGGGCTCGGCGCGAAACGTGAACGCCACGCGAGGTTTTCGTCCGCGGCCACCGCTCGTAACCAGGCCGAACGGGCGAAATAGTCGCCCACTTCGGCTCCGAGCGGGTCGTCGAAGCCGTGTGTGAGGTCCTCGGCCAGCAGTTCGGTCGGCCCGTCGATGGCCCGCAGGTAGACGAAGCCGAAGCCGATGCCCGCCACGTCGGCGGCCTCGAAGGCATCGAGCCAGCGTGCCGCGCGTTCCTGCGCCTCCGGGTCGCGCGGGTCGAGGCCCGCGTCACGCAACCAGGTGCCCACATACAGTCCGGGATCGGCGACATCGCGCTGCACCACCCAGGCGTCGACGCCGTGTTCCGGCAACCACGACGACACCCGCTGGCGCCAGTCCTGCCCCTCGACATGCACCCAGGCGGCGAGCATGGCCGCCGTACCGCCGGGTGCGAGCAGCCCGGCGGCCTGCCCGATCACCAGCTCGCTCGCTCCGTCGAGCGCGAGCCCGGAGTCGCGGTAGGTGTGTTCGATGCGTGCGGGTCCCACGACGAAGGGCGGATTGGCGACGATCTGATCGAACCGCCTGCCCGCCACCGGCTCGAACCACGACCCTTCGAGCAGCTCGATCTCGAGTTCGTTGAGCGCGGCGGTGGCCTGTGCCAGCCAGAGCGCGCGCGGATTCACATCGGTGGCGGTGATCTTGTCCGCGTAAGCGGCCGCGTGCACGGCCTGCACACCGCAGCCGGTGCCCAGATCGAGCACGGTGCCAACCGGTTCGGTCGGGGTGGCCCGCAGCAGCGAGAGCGAGGCGTGGCCGACGCCGAGAACGTGCTCCTCGGTGAGGGTTCGCCTGCGCATCGAGTCGTCGAGATCGGACAGGATCCAGCGGTTCCCGTGGCCGGCGTCGAGCGGGCGCAGGTCGAGTGCGGCGCTCACCTCGTCGCCGTCGCTGGTGAGCAGCCCGGCGGCCACGGCGTCGTCGACGCGCACCGGCGCCAGCGCCGCGGCCACGTCGGCTTCGGGCAGTGCGTCGCCGAGCAGCAGCAACCGGATCAGTGTGCCGAGCTCACCGGCGTCGCGCGCGGCGCGACGCACCGGCACCGGCTCCGAACGACCGAGCGCCGCATGCACATCCGGACCGAGCGCGTCGACCAGCCCGTCGGCGGTGTAGTCGACCCGGGTCAGCGCCGCGCGCAGATCCGGGCACAGTGCGGTGAGCAGGGAACCGGTGGTGGTGGGGTTCGTAGGCACCCGACCACTCTGCCAGCCTCGGCGAACCGTGCCTCGGCCAGCTCAGGAAGGCTTGCGGGAGGTCACGCAGTAGGGGCTGCCACTGGGATCGGCGAGGACGATCCAGAACTCCTCGTCCACGAGACGGGTGGCGCCGAGGGATTCGTGCCAGGTGGCGACGGCGGACATGTCGGTGGCCGCGAAATCGATGTGGGCGCCGGGGTGCCGAGGCTCGCCGAGGCGTTGCAGCAGGAACTGCAGTGGTTGTCCGGGATCGCGCAGGCGTGTGAACTCGGGGCGTCGGGTCGATTCGGGGGACCACCCGGTGAGCGCGTGCCAGAACGAGGTGTCGGCGTCGAGGTCGGTCGGCGCGAGGTCGAGGCAGATCTGATCCAGTGCCGCGACGTTCCCATCGGGCGCCGTGACCCGTGCCATCGCATCGGTAGCGGGGGACGGGCCGGCAGGAGTGAAACAGAAGGTCTGTCCCGCAGGTGATTCCATCACTGTGTAGTCGGGATCGACCAGAACGACCTGGGCCCCGAGTGCCGTCGCCTCGGCTACCGCGGCGGGGATGTCGTCGACATCCAGGTCGAGGTGGATCCCGCCTGCGCCGCCCACCCGCTGCATCTTCAGCCACGCGGGCCCGGTCGACGGCCGCAACGTGACGAACTCGCCGTGCGCTCCCCGCGGCGGCGACACCGTCGACCCGGTCGCCTCCGCCCAGAACCGTACGCACTCGTCGTAAGTGGCCGCGGGCCGGTCGATGAACGCCCAGGTCCAACGAATCATAGTGTCTCCCTGGTAGATCGGAGGTTCGAGACACCGCCACGTAAAGCAAGGCCCGACCGTCACGAAACCGGCGGAGACCGTGCGGCACGGGCGTCGGCGGCTCCTTTCGCACGGTATGCCGTGCAGGCCGCGCTGTCGACCGAAACGCTGCGCCCGGTCGCCGCGACCCGGCCGACCGATCGAATTGGCCGGATATCGACGAAACGTGTCACTCCGGCCACTCGTTCGAAACGGCAACATCCATCATGATCACCAGGGTGACCGACCTGCGCCCACTCACTCCGCCCGCCGGTGAAGTCCCGATCGAACCCGAACCAGCGGTGGTCGGCCGGCTCGTCGACGAACCCCGCCGCGTCCTGCACCCGGCCTGGATCGTCGCGGGCGTCGGCTTCGTCGCGCTCCTCGGCGCGGCGGCGTTCCGTTCGGTTCCCAGCGTCCTGATCGAACCGTTGCACGACGAGTTCGGGTGGTCACACGCGACGATCTCGGCCGCCGTCTCCCTGAACATGCTGCTCTACGGCCTGATCTCGCCGTTCGCCGCGGCGCTGATGGACCGGTTCGGTATCCGCCGGGTGGTGTGCGCGGCGCTGGTGCTGATCGCCGCGGGCGCCGGGCTGACGGTGTTCATGACCCAGGCCTGGCAGTTGCTGATGACTTGGGGTCTGCTGGTCGGTATCGGCGTCGGCTCGATGTCCATGCCGTTCGTCGCCACCATCACCGGCCGCTGGTTCGTCCGCAGCCGGGGCTTGGTGACGGGCATCCTGACGGCGGCGGGCGCGACGGGACAACTGGTGTTCCTGCCACTGGTCTCGATGCTCGCCCACGACCACGGCTGGCGCCTGCCGTCGATGATCGTCGCGGCCGTGGCCCTGGCGGTGGCGCCGCTGGTGTGGTTGTTCGTGCGCGACTATCCGAGCGATGCGGGCGTGCGCGCCTACGGTGCCGAACCCGGCTCGGACGTCGGGGTGCGGCGACCGGTCGCCGGGGGCGCGGGCCGCGCGCTGCGGGTGCTCGCCGCAGCCGCCCGTAGGCCCGGATTCTGGTTGCTCGCAGGCGGTTTCGCGGTCTGCGGCGCATCGACGAACGGCCTGGTCGGTACCCATTTCGTCACCGCCGCGCACGACCACGGCATGCCACCGACCACGGCGGCCGGGCTGCTGGCACTGGTCGGGGTCTTCGATGTAGTGGGCACCATCGCCTCGGGGTGGCTGTCGGACCGGGTGGACCCGCGCTATCTGCTGCTCGGCTACTACTCGCTGCGCGGGCTGTCGCTGCTGATCCTGCCGTCGCTGCTCGGCCCACACACCCAGCCGAGCATGTGGGTGTTCATCATCTTCTACGGCCTGGACTGGATCGCGACGGTCCCGCCGACGGTGCTGCTGTGCCGGGAACTGTTCGGTGCCGACGGTCCGATCGCGTTCGGCTGGGTGTTCGCCGCCCACCAGGTCGGTGCGGCGATCGCGGCCACCGGCGCGGGCTTCATCCGCGACCTGAACGGTTCCTACGACCTGGCCTGGTACGTGGCGGGCGGGTTGTGCGGCGCGGCGGCGCTGATGTCGATCCTGATCAGGCGGCCCGGCCGATCACTCGAGGGCTTTGCGTGAGCGCGCCTCCAGGGCGATCTCCTCGCGGCGCCCGTCCCAGCGGCTCGGTTCGTCCTTGGTACGTGGCGGTCGGTCGTTGGCGACCAGCACCGCGATCCACGGCAGCGGTACCGACGCGGCGATGATGAGGATCGAGATGAGCGGGTTCTCGAACACGCTGTAGGCGATGGCCGCCAGGATCAGGCACGGGATCCGGAAACCCATGATGATCATGTAGCGGCGTACCCGGGCGCGATGCTGCTCGTCGAGCGAGGTCGCGGCCTCGGTGATGAGCACGGGATGCTCACCGGAGTCGCGGAAGAACCCCCGCGAGGCACCTTTGCCCGGCAGGTGCACTTCGGGTTCCGGGGTCGGATCGCCGGCGCCGGGGGACTCGCCGTTGGACTGCATGCTCCCGAGTCTCCCACTTGCCGTCGCCGGACGCACACGCGGCTGGTCAGCGAGCCACCGCCCGGATGCGGCATCATGGAAGGCATGAGTACGGACACTCTGGTACGCCCGGAAACCACGACCGACGAGACGACCGGTGACGACGTCCCCAAGTTCTTCCACTACGTGAAGAAGGACCGGATCGCCGAAAGTGCCGTGATGGGCACCATGGTCGTCGCGCTGTGCGGTGAGGTGTTCCCGGTGACCCGTTCGCCCAAGCCCGGCTCACCGGTCTGCCCGGACTGCAAGAAGGTCTACGAGCGCTTGCGCAAGGGCGGCGACTGAGCCGGTTCCGCCGTCGGTGACGCCGGCGCCTCCGTCGAGGCGTCGGCGCTTTCGTCGTGCTCGCTGTCGCTTTCGTCGTCACCCAGTACCTGACTGGTGATCCATTCCTTCACCTGTTCGATGCGGGTGGCACGCGCGGGCCAGAACTCCTGCACCGCCGCGTTGAACTCCGCGCCGAGGATCACGGCGAAGCCGAGGAAATAGGTGAACAGCAGGAAGGCGATCGGGGTGGCCAGCGCGCCGTAACTCACCCCGGTGTCGGTGATCCAGGACAGGTAGCGGCGCAGCAGGTCGCTGGCGGCCATGAAGAACACCCCCGCCACCAGTGCCCCGGCGAATAACCGGTGCCACGGCAGCGATTTGTGCAGCGCGAGCTTGTAGAGCGTGGTGAGCCCGACGATGAGCAGCAACCCGACGATCGGGTAGTAGAACGTGTCGATCACCCGCAGCCCTGGCTCCCGCCAGGCATCGGGCAGGACCCGCCCGATCCGGGTGGGACCGAGCGCGATCATCGGCAGCAGCAGCACCGCCGCGACCAGGAACTGCACGTACAGCAGCAACGCGAAGATACGCTGCCACACCGGGTGACGGGCGTCCTGCTGACCGTGTGCCTCGACGATCGCGTCGACGAAGGTCGCCATGGCCGAGGACCCGGCCCACAGCGACAGCACGAAACCGAAGGACACCACCGCGCCACGGCCACGGCCGAGCACATCGTCGACGGTGGGTTCGATCAGATCCGACACCACCGACGGGCTGAAGAAGTCCCGGCTGAACGCGATGATCTTGGCTTCCACGATCTGCACGGTGTCGGGCCCGAACAGCCCGCCCACGTAGCCGAGGCTGCCGAGCAGGCCGAGCAGCAGCGGGGCCAGCGACAGCGTCTGCCAGAACGCCGCCGCCGCCGACTTGGCGAAAATCGAGTTGTCCCAGCACTTGTGTGAGACCCGGACGATCAGCTGCCACGCCGTGCGCAGCCAGGACAGCCACCGCGCGCGTTCGCGCGGATGTTGCCCGGCGGGCAGGGGTGCGGCCACGGCACCGCCCGGTCGCGGAGTGGTCGGCGGATACGCGGCGTCGGTCGCGTGGGCCTCGTTGTTGCTCATGTCGTTGTCCAGCATCCCGCACCGATGTCGACCATGGGGTGCGGGACGAGCATCGTGTCGGTGGGTAACAGGTAAATGGCCGGTGACCTCGGCCGGGATGTGACGCCCGTCGCGCACGCCGCGTCGGTGTTGGCGACACGCCGTATCGGGCGGCTAGGGTCGTCTGCGTGACTGGGTCGGGTGGCGTCGCTGCGGCGAGAGAAGCGGGTACACCGGGCGATTCGACGGCGGGTGGTGCGTCGGGCGGTTCCCTGCGCGCCTGGCAGCGCCGAGCCCTGACGAAATACCTGGCCACCAAGCCGCGCGACTTCCTGGCGGTCGCCACGCCCGGTGCCGGTAAGACGACCTTCGCGCTGCGGGTTGCCGCCGAGTTGCTGGCGGATCGGACGGTGGATCAGATCACCGTCGTCGCGCCGACCGAGCACCTCAAGCACCAGTGGGCCGCCTCCGCGGCGCGCTCGGGTATCCAGCTCGACTCCCGCTTCTCCAACTCCACCGGCGGCACCTCAGGTGACTACCACGGTGTGGTCGTCACCTACGCCCAGGTCGCCGCGCACCCCACCCGGCACCGGGTGCGCACCGAGAACCGCCGGACCCTGGTGATTCTCGACGAGATCCACCACGCGGGCGACGCGAAATCCTGGGGTGAGGCCACCGAGGAGGCGTTCGGTGACGCCACCCGCCGCCTCGCCCTCACCGGAACGCCCTTCCGCAGCGACGATTCCAAGATCCCGTTCGTCACCTACGAACCCGACGAGTCCGGTTTCCCGCGTTCGCGCGCCGACCACTCCTACGGGTACGCCGACGCCCTCGCCGACGGCGTCGTCCGTCCCGTGGTGTTCCTCGCCTACTCCGGTGACGCGCACTGGCGCGACAGCGCGGGCGAGGAACACACCGCCCGCCTCGGCGAGCCCCTCAGTGCCGAACAGACCGCCCGCGCCTGGCGCACCGCGCTCGACCCCGCGGGCGACTGGATCTCGGCGGTGCTGCGCGCGGCCGACACCCGGCTGCGGCAGTTGCGGTCCTCCGGCATCCCTGATGCCGGTGGCCTGGTCATCGCCACCGATCAGGAACGCGCCCGCGACTACGCCGAACTGCTGGAACACATCTCGGGCGAGCGGCCCGCGCTGGTGCTCTCCGACGACCCGCAGTCCTCGCAGCGCATCGGTGAGTTCGCGAGCAGCACCCAGCCGTGGATGGTCGCGGTGCGCATGGTGTCCGAAGGTGTCGACGTGCCGCGCCTCGCGGTGGGTGTGTACGCCACCAGCGCATCGACTCCGCTGTACTTCGCCCAGGCCATCGGGCGTTTCGTGCGCGCCCGCAAGCCTGGGGAGACAGCGAGCGTGTTCCTGCCGTCGGTGCCGGTGCTGCTGGATCTCGCCGCGCAGCTCGAGTTGCAGCGTGACCACGTGATCGGCAAACCGCACCGCGAGAAGAACGCCCTCGACGACGAACTGCTCACCGAGGCGAACAAGACCAAGGACGAGCCGGGCGAGGAGGAGAAGTCCTTCGTCGCCCTAGCCGCCGACGCCGAGCTCGACCAGGTGATCTACGACGGATCCTCCTTCGGTACCGCCACGTTCGCCGGCAGCGACGAGGAAGCCGACTACCTCGGCATCCCCGGTCTGCTCGACGCCGATCAGATGCGGGCGCTGCTGCGCGACCGTCAGTCGCGTCAGCTGTCGGAGCGCAGCGCCGCCGTCGCCGCACCTCAGCCCGCCGCCGTGGCCGAACGGGTCGCGACCTCGGACAAGCTGGGCGAACTGCGCCGCGAACTCAACAGCCTCGTCGCCATGCACCACCACCGCACCGGGAAGCCGCACGGCGTCATCCACGGCGAACTCCGCCGCGAATGTGGTGGTCCGCCAACGGCTCTGGCGACAGCCGATCAGCTCACGGAACGCATCGCGGCACTGCGCCGACGGTAGCGGCCGGCGCGTACGTGGGGTTGAGCTGCTTGTCGTGCGAGCACACGTTGTGGGCCGGGCGGCGTGCTCGTCGGCAGGGGCGGGTCGCGCCCACGGTGCCGCACCACGATCTTGTCGGCCAGGGCGGTCGACAACCCCCGGTGTGGCGGTACCGGCAGTCGCCTACGTCCGGGTTCGACAGATCTAGGCGGTTCGGGCTCCGGCGAGAATCTGGAGCGCGGAGTCGGCGGCGGCGGTGAGTTCGGAGTGGCCCACGCCGTCTCGTGCCTGGACGGACAGCCCGTAGAGGACAGTGCTGAAGAAGGCGGCGAGCGCGGCGGTGTCGGTGCCCGGTGTCAGATCGCCTTCGATGACGCCGCGTTCCAATCGGGCCTGGATGTCGGCCGTGGTGCGGCGGCGGGCCTCGGTGAGGAACTCGCGCACCGAGGCATTGCGGGTGGTGTAGGTGGCACCCGCGAGGACCACCATGCAGCCCTGAGGCAGGCCGGGGTCGGTGTACATGGCGATGTTGTCGTGCAGCATGGCCGCGATCGCGGCGTAGGCGGTGGGTTGCTCGCTCAGCGCCCGCGCGGTGCGTGCTCCTTCGGAGCTGCCGTAGAGCGCCACGGCTTCCCGGAACAGGGATTCCTTGTCGCCGAAGGCCGCGTACAGGCTGGGTGAGTTGATGCCCATGGCGGTGGTGAGATCGCTCATCGACGCGCCCTCGTAGCCGCGTTCCCAGAACACCTCCATGGCCCGGCGCAGGGCGACACCCCGGTCGAAAGCGCGGGGGCGACCACGTTCTGCCATGGGAAACCTTTCTGTGCCGATCGGTAAATATACCGCGATCGCCGCGGCCCAGCATTTCTGTATCGATTGATAAGAAAAACCTTGACGCGAGCCGGTCGGATGCGCTTCTCTCTTTTATGTATCGATCACTACAGAAGTGGAGCAGCCTTCATGTCGCACAGCACCACCGTCGCCCTGGTGACCGGCGCCAGCCGGGGAATCGGCGCCGCCATCGCCCGGAAACTGGCATCTATGGGCGCGGATGTGGCGTTCACCTATCAGCGCGACGAGGTCGCCGCGAAGTCCGTCGCCGCCGACATCGAGACGCTGGGCAGGCGCGCCCTGCCGATCCAGGCCGACAGCGCCGATGCCGATGCCGTCGTCGCGGCCGTCGACCGCACCGCCCGCGAACTCGGCCGTCTGGACGTGCTGGTGAACAACGCGGGCATCTTCCCGGCCAAGCCGTACGAGAAGTTCACGCTCGCCGAGATCGATCGCGCGCTCGACATCCACGCCAGGGCACCGTTCGTCGCGGGCCAGGCCGCACTGGCCCACCTCGGCGAAGGGGGGCACATCATCTCCATCGGATCGAACCTCACCGACCGCGCCCTGTTCGGGGGCCTGGCTCTCTACAACCTGAGCAAGTCGGCCCTCAACGGCTACACCAAGGCGCTGGCCAGGGAGTTGGGCCCGCGCGGCATCACCGTCAACCTCGTCCAGCCCGGCCCCACCGACACCGACATGAACCCGGCGGCGGGCGAGCACGCACCCACGCAACGAGAGTTCAACGCGCTCGGCCGTTTCGGCACCCCCGACGACATCGCCGACCTGGTCGCCTTCCTCGCAGGCCCGTCGGCCCGCACGATCACCGGCGCAGTCATCACCGTCGACGGCGGCACCAACGCCTGACCCAGCCGGTTCGAATTACCGCCGACCATCAGGCGCCCATTTGGTACACGCCACGCGCAGCTGCCTGACACCCCACGGCATCGCCGATGCCCTACGCCGCTTGGATGTCGCCACGCCGCACCCAGCCCCCACGGGCCGAAGCCCCCGCCACGGTGCCACCTGGTGTGGCTGTTCCGCGGGGCACGGTTGGTGCCAGGGGGCGCGGTTGGTGCCACGGGGCGCGGCTGATGCCACGCGGCTCGCCCGACGCGGAGCCGCCGGGCGGGTTCAGCCGGTGACGGAGAAGAAGTAGGCAGGGTCGAGGGTGTGGATGGGGGTCCAGGGTGACTCGGCGACGGGCGCTTGCGGGTCGTGGGCGGTGTCGAAGTATCCCTGCAATTCCAATGCGAGGCGGGGGGTCTCGTCCACCTGACGGGCGATCGTGTAGAGCACCGCGAGCACGTGGAGGCAGCGCGGGGTGCGCGCGGAGCAGGAGCAGTCCGTGCTCACCAGGGTCGGGGCGGGGGAGTGGCCCGCGTCGAGCAGGGCTCGGTGCATGTCGTCGGTGACGACGGTCGCATCGGGGATCACCTGCTCGATCGCGGTCACCGCCGCGCGCGAGAGCGGCGCCACCTCCACGTGCGCGATCGAGGCCTGCCCGCCCCGATGCAGGTGCGCGCGTACCGTGCGGCCCTCGATCTCGGTGCGCACCCCGTTGTTGCGGGCGACACTGCGGGCGCGCGGCAGCAGCGGTTCGGGGCGGGTCTGGCGCAGCGGTTCGGCCAGCCGCACCCAGTCCTTACCCCACGGCGTGTACCCGAACTCGTTGTCTGCCATCAGTTCTCTCGCTTCCGTCGCAGGATGTCGACCAGGGCGTCGTCGTCGAGGCGAGCCAGTTCGGCGATGCCCGCGGCATCGGACAGGTCGGTAAGGGCCGACTTGCGGGTGTGCATGCCCGCGATGTGTTCCTCCACCGTGGTGGCGCTGGTGAGCGTGGTGACGGTGACCGTGCGCGTCTGCCCGATGCGGTGCGCCCGGTCCGAGGCCTGGGCCTCCACCGCCGGATTCCACCATCGGTCGAAGTGGATCACGTCGGCGGCGCGGGTGAGGGTGAGACCGGTGCCCGCGGCGCGCAGGCTCAGGATGAGAACCGGTGGGCCGTCGGGTGATTGGAACTCGCGAACGATCGCCGCGCGCTGATCGGCGTCGAGCCCGCCGTGGAAGAACGGCGCCCGCACCCCGAACTGTTCGGCCAGGTGGCGCACGAGCAGCTCGCCGGTCTGCCGGTACTGGGTGAAGATCAGCGTGGGATCACCGGTGTCGAGATTGGTCGCCACGATGTCGGTGCACAGCTCGAGTTTGCCGGAGCGCCCGGACAATTCGCCGAGGTCGCCGGTGACCAAGCCGGGGTGGTTGCACACCTGTTTGAGGTGCGTGAGCGCGGCGAGCACCCGGCCTTGTCGTTGCAGACCCGATCCGAAACCCTCGTCCAGGGCCGCGGCGAGCACCGTGTCGTAGGCCTTCTCCTGCTCCGGGGTGAGGTCGCACAGCAGGTCGCTGTGGATCTTGGCAGGCAGCGACGCCGCCACTTGAAGCTTCTTGCGGCCGAGAAGCACCGGTTCCACCGCGTCACGCAACCGCGCGGCCGCATCGGCCGAACCCTCCTCGATCGGCCGCACGAACCGGCGGCGGAACTGGGTGCGGTGCGCGAACAACCGGGGCACGGTGAGGTTGAGCAGGGCGAACAGTTCGTCGAGATGGTTCTCCACCGGGGTGCCGGTGAGCGCGACCTTGGCGTCGGCGGGCACCGCGCGCGCGGCCCGCGACACCTGGGTGCGCGGATTCTTCAACGCCTGCGCTTCGTCGAAGACGACGGTGGCCCACTGCTTCTCGGTCAGCGCCGACCCGTGCAGACGCAGCGTCGGATACCCGGTGACCACGACGGTCCCCGCGTCTGCGGGCACCGCACCGCCACGCCACGACACCACCGTCAGCCCGGGTGCGAACCGTGCGATCTCGTGCACCCAGTTCCCGACCAGCGAGGTCGGACACACCACCAGCTGCGGGCCCGCGGCCCGCCCCTGGAGGAACCCGATCGTCTGCACGGTCTTGCCGAGGCCCATCTCGTCGGCGAGCACCGCCCCGCCGTACGCGGCGACGGTCTCGCGCAACCACCCGACCCCACGCACCTGATACGGGCGAAGGGTTGCCTCGAGTACCCCGGCGAGGTCCGCCGCCGCGGCTTCGGTCTCCCGCACCACCCGCACCGCCCGCTCGGCCGACACGACCGCCGTTCCCACGGCGTTGGGCACCGCATGCGCCGCGATCGGCAGCTCGACCGGCGCGTTCGCGGCCGACCGTGCGTTCGCGGTCGGCCGCCCGCTCGCGCCGAGGTCGGTCGAGGCCCGCTCGTCGTCCGCGCCAGCTTCACCGGTGGTGGGCGCCTCCCGATGGCGATGGTCGACGTCTGTGCGGGCGTCGTCGAGGAGCATGCGCCAGGCCTGGGCCGAGGGGCCCAGATCGGCGGCGGGCAACTCGAGCAACTCCGAACCGGTCACGACGGCAGCGGGTACCTCGACCGGCTCGAGCGCCCTGCGCTCACCGACCGGCAGCGCCAGAATCAATGTCTCGGGGTCTCCGACGTCGTTCGGTGGGCGCCCGGCACGGAGTCCGCTCCAGGTCCACAGGGCGAACAGGTGACGATCGGGTAGATAGGTGGCCTGGATGGCGGGCAGAACATTCTCCTCTGATCGGGCAGCGCGAACAGGCTAATAACGTACACTGTACTGAATTTGTTCCCGACCGACCGGAAAGGTTCCGCGCGTGCCGACCGACGGCAGATCCACCGACCAGGCCGCCCAGCTCGTGCAGCTGCTGTGGCGTCATGCCCTGCCGGCCAAGCCCGGCGCGCGCGGACCCAAACCCGGCCTCACGGTCGACGCGGTCGTGGCGACAGGCATCGCCCTGGCCGATCGCGACGGCATCGGAAAGCTGACCATCCGCGCGGTGGCCGCCGCCCTGGACGTGCGTGCCATGAGTCTCTACACCTATGTGCCGAGCAAGGAGGCGCTGCTGGTGCTGATGGTCGACGCCGTGGCCGCCGAGGACGAGCCGATCCCCGCCGAGCTGCCGCTACGCGAGCGCATGATCGCCGTCGCGGACCGGGTCCGCGCCGAGCTCCTCGCTCACCCGTGGCTGCTCGAGGTGTCGCCGTGGCGCCAGGTCCTCGGCCCGGCGAGGATGCGCCGCTACGAGAACCAGCTGCGCGCCATCGACGGCGCGGGGCTGTCGGATCTGGCGATGGACCGCGCCATCGCGGTGCTCACCGATTTCGCCACCGGCAATGCCCGTCTCGCCGTCGCGGCGGCGGGCGCGGCCGACCAGCTCAGTGATGCCGATTGGTGGCGGGTACACGGCCCGCTGCTGGCCGAGGTGATGCCCGCCGACCAGTTCCCCCTCGCCGCGCGTGTGGGCACCACGGTGGGCGAGCACTATCAGGCCCCCGCCGATCCGGACGGCGCCTACGCCTACGGTGTCGCGACCCTGGTCGACGGCATCCTCGCCGACACCGCCTGACCCCGGACACCACAACAGCGGGCGCCGGAATCCGGTCGCCCGCTGTCGGGGGTTTTCTATTGTCGGATGTTGTTGTGTTCGGACGCGAGAGGAGTGGTCAGAGAGCTGGAGCCGATTCCGTGTCGATCACGGCTTCGAGCTCGCGCAAACGGTCCATGTGTTCATTCGCGTGGTGCTGGCAGAAGAGCAACTCGCCACCCGCGGGAAGAACGGCACGCACTCGGGCAGCCGCCCCGCAACGATCGCAACGATCGACCGCGGTCAGTGGGGTGCTGGTCAGGGTTCCTGGCATGACTCCTCCGTCCCGGCTCCCGGCGCTGCGTGGCCGTTCGCCTAGGTGTGGGCCCCGTGGTCACTCCACGTGGCTCGCGTCCGCTACTTCCCAGCAGTGGTACGACTACTCTGTCAGACGTTCGGGGTTCAGGCTTTGTTCCCGGAAGTGAATCTTTGTGTTTTCGATAACACGACCTGCGGTTTCGCTGAAAGCGAACATGCGCTGGTCGTCGATCTCGAGCACCCGCCGATCACCCGTGGCGCCGTTTCCCACCTCCTGTTCGATCCTGACACTCATCGACTGTGTCGCTCGCTGTGGTGTTGCTCGTTACGCCACGAGCTCGATCACCACCGTGCGGCCCCACCGCCCACCGTGTGACAGGGTCTTCACCGTCCGAACCTGTTGTCTACCCGGAGATTACCCGTGATATCCGACACTCACACGCTTGTTCACCTGTGTTCTTCCCAAGAGTGGCAACAATTTGCGCACGACGGGCAACGCCGCCCGCCGTCGCTGGCCGAGAGCGGCTTCGTGCACCTGTCCACCCCCGAACAGGTGCGGCTGCCCGCGAATCGCCTCTTCGCCGGTCGCACGGATCTGGTGCTGCTGTGGCTGGACGCGGCCCGGCTCGCGTCGCCGCTGAAGTGGGAGCCGGGCGTGCCCGGCGACCCGGAGTCGATGCTGTTCCCGCACCTGTACGGGCCGCTGCCGGTCGCCGCGGTGCTCGACGTCTCGCCCTATCGACCGGGCTCGGACGGCGTGTTCCATACCCCACGCCGACCGGGAGTGGCGCCGGACACAACCGGGCTCTGACGGGTCTATCGTGGATATGTGAATGTCGATGTCACAGCGCTACCGGGGATCGGAGTGCGCAAGGATTTCGAGGTCAGGTCGGGGCGCCGCGTCGGGGTGGTCGCCCATCGCGACGGTGACATCGATCTGATCGTGTCCAAGCCCGACGACCCCGACGCGATCGCCGCGCAGGTGCCGCTGTCGGTGGACGAGGCCTCGGTGCTCGCCAACCTGCTCGGCGCACCACAACTGGTGGCCAAGCTCAACGACGACCACCGCGACCTGCCCGGCATCACCACCCGTCAGCTCGTGTTGCTCGCCGAATCACCGTACGCGGGACGCACACTCGGCGAGACCGGGATGCGGACCCGCACCAAGACCTCGATCGTGGCCGTGATGCGTGCCGGCCAGCTCCACCCCTCACCAGGTCCGGACTTCACCTTCACCGAGGGCGACCAGCTCGTGGTCGTCGGCACGCCGGAAGGCCTGGACGCAGCCGCGAAAATTCTCACGCACGGCTGACGGCCGTGACCGCGCAGGCCCTGGCGCTGCTCGAACTAGGCATGATCTTGTTCGCGCTGGGGATCTGCGGCCGGATCGCGGGCCGGTTCGGCATGTCACCGATCCCGCTGTACCTGCTGGGCGGGCTGGCGTTCGGGCGTGGCGGTTTCGTGGAACTGGAGGGCGCGACCGAATTCGGTCACGTCGCCAGCGAGATCGGCGTGGTGCTGCTGCTGTTGCTGCTCGGGCTCGAATACACCGCACCCGAACTGATGACCGGGCTGCGCCGTTCCTGGACCGCCGGTGTGCTCGACCTGCTCGCCAACGCGCTGCCCGGCGCCGCCGTGGCCCTGATCCTCGGCTGGGGAGTTCTCGGCGCCGTGGTGCTCGGCGGCGTCACCTACATCTCGTCCTCGGGAATCGTGGCCAAACTGCTCGACGACCTCGGCCGCCTCGGTAACCGCGAAACCCCCGTGGTGCTCTCGATCCTGGTATTCGAGGACCTCGCGATGGCGGTGTATCTGCCCATCCTCACCATGATGCTGGCGGGCCTGAGCCTGCTCAGCGGGCTGGTGTCGCTGGCCGTCGCGCTGGCGACGATCACCGTGGTGCTCGTGGTGGCGTTGCGGTTCGGGCGGGTGGTCTCGGCGGTGCTCGACAGCACCGATCGCGAGGTGTTCCTGCTGCAGCTGATCGGCGCGGCGCTGCTGGTCGCCGGTGCCGCCTCGGCGCTGAACGTGTCGGCGGCGGTCGGCGCCTTCCTGCTCGGCATCGCGATCTCGGGGTCGACCGCGCAGGAGGCGGCCAAGCTGCTCGAACCGCTGCGCGATCTGTTCGCCGCCATCTTCTTCGTGGCCTTCGGCCTGTCCATCGACCCGGCCGCCATTCCGCCGGTGCTCGCCTGGGCGGCGGGGCTCGCGGTGGTCACCACGGGCACCAAGATGGTCGTCGGCTGGTGGGCGGCGAGCAGGCAGGGCATCGCGCGGGCGGGCCGGGCGCGAGCGGGTGCGGCGCTCGTCGCCCGCGGCGAATTCTCCATCGTCATCGCCGGTCTGGCGGTGAGCTACGGCACCGCCGACCACCGCCTCGTCGCGCTCGCGTCGGCCTATGTGCTGCTGATGGCGGTGCTCGGTCCGGTCCTCGCGCGCGTGATCGAACCCGTCGTCACTCGCGGTGGGCGCCGGAGCCTTTCGGCGACGTGACTAGTCGATGACCCGGCGTGGCCAGGCACCCGCCACGTCGTAGGCCAGTTCCTCCGTGCGGTATTCGATCGGCTCCTGCGTCCGCACCGGCGCGGGCATCGCGGGCGGCGGTACGGCACGCTTGCCCGGCTGGTGCCGGGAGGTGAGCCACATGCGTGGCAGCGCCTCCTCGTTCTCGATCTCGGTGAGGCTCACACTGATCAGTACCAGCATGGTGACGATGCTGCTCACGCCGATCAGCGGCGCGAGCAGGTCCATCGCCCCCGCGCCCGAAGGCGGGCCGCCATGATGGCCGGGGTGGGCCTTCATAGCCGCCATGCCTGTGTAATGCATGCCGGTGACGGCCACACCCATGATCAGCGAGGCGCCGATGGTGGCCAGAAAGCCCTTGACGCGCAAGGTGAACCACAGTGCGACGATCGAGGCGACCACCGCGATCACCAGCGACAGCGTGACGATCATCGCGTCGTAGGACACCGTGGCCGTGGACTTCATCGCATACATGCCCGCGTAGTGCATGGTGCCGACCCCGAGTCCGGCGATGGTGCCACCGCCCACCAGCGAGCGCAGCGTCGGCTGCGGTTTGTTCACCATGAACAGCCCGATCCCGACGACGACCATCGCCGTGACCGCGCTGAGCAGAGTCAGGGGGACGTCGTAGCGGATCTCCGCGCCCCGGATGCTGAACCCGAGCATGGCGATGAAATGCATGACCCAGATACCGGTTCCGCCGATCGCGATGGCGGCGCCGACGAGCCAGCTCACCCGTCCCTCGGTGGCGTTGCGTCCACGCGCGGCGCACTGCAGTCCGAGCAGGCAACCGGTGACGGACATGAAATAGGCGAGAACAGGGGTGATCCAGCCGTAGCTGAAGTGGTAGATGTCGAGCACGCCGCGCAAACCCTCAATGCCGGTACCGCTGACCGGTCGGCGGTAGAACGAAAAGCTGGACGTGACGATACGGCGAAAACCCCGAATTCGGTGCCATCACAGCACAATCCAGGAGTGTGGGTTTGATCACGAAACGATTACCGCGAGTTTTCTGTGGTAAACAGACCGTTCGGAATTCGGCGTGGGACACAAGAAAAGGCCCGGAACCCTTGTCACAAGGTCCGGGCCTCGTCTCGCGAACGCCTAGTCGAGGTAGTCGCGCAGCACCTGCGAACGGCTCGGGTGACGCAGCTTGCTCATCGTCTTGGACTCGATCTGCCGGATGCGCTCACGCGTGACGCCGTAGACCTGACCGATCTCGTCGAGGGTGCGCGGCTGACCGTCGGTGAGGCCGAAGCGCAACCGCACCACGCCCGCCTCACGTTCGGACAGCGTCTCGAGCACCGACTGCAGCTGATCCTGCAGCAGGGTGAAGCTCACCGCGTCGACCGCGACGACCGCCTCGGAGTCCTCGATGAAATCACCGAGCTGGCTGTCGCCTTCGTCGCCGATCGTCTGGTCCAGCGAGATGGGTTCACGCGCGTACTGCTGGATCTCGAGGACCTTCTCCGGCGTGATGTCCATTTCCTTGGCCAGCTCCTCCGGGGTGGGCTCACGGCCCAGATCCTGGAGCAGCTCGCGCTGGATGCGCCCGAGCTTGTTGATGACCTCGACCATGTGCACCGGAATACGGATGGTGCGGGCCTGGTCGGCCATGGCACGGGTGATGGCCTGACGGATCCACCACGTGGCGTAGGTCGAGAACTTGTAACCCTTGGTGTAGTCGAACTTCTCGACCGCGCGGATCAGACCGAGGTTGCCCTCCTGGATCAGGTCCAGGAACGCCATGCCACGACCGGTGTAGCGCTTGGCCAGCGACACCACCAGACGCAGGTTGGCCTCGAGCAGGTGGTTCTTGGCCCGGTTGCCGTCGCGCACGATCCAGTTGAAATCACGGCGGGTGGTCACCGACAGCTTCTCGCCCGCCTCGGCGAACTCACGCATCTTCTCCGCGGCGAACAGGCCGGCCTCGATCCGCTTGGCGAGTTCGACCTCCTCCTCGGCGTTGAGCAGCGCGACCTTGCCGATCTGCTTGAGGTAGGCGCGGACCGAGTCGGCGGAGGCGGTGAGTTCGGCGTCCTTGCGCGCCTGACGCAGCGCCTCGGATTCCTCCTCGTCCCAGACGAAATCGCCGGAGGCCTTGTCCTTCTCGGTCGGCTCGGTGGTGTCGGCGGCATCGGCGGTGTCGTCGGCGACCTCCTCGACGATGACATCACCGTCGGTGAGTTCGTCCTCGGCGACCTCGAGATCACCGAGATCGTCGAGTTCGATCGACTCGTCGTCGAGCTGCTCCTCGCCCCCCTCGGCCGCGGTCGCCTTCTTGGCCGCGGTTTTCTTCGCCGGGGCCTTCTTGGCGGCAGCCTTCTTCGCCGGGGCCTTCTTGGCAGCGGCCTTCTTCGCCGGGGCCTTCTTGGCAGCGGCCTTCTTCGCCGGAGCCTTCTTGGCGGGAGTTACGGCGTCGTCGGCATCGGCGTCGGCCGAGTCGGCGGTCTGACGGGTATTCGTGGCTACCACGTACGCCCTTTCGTGACGGTCTCGTGCGGCGTCACGCCAGAGTGGTTTCCGGCGGAGCGGTCGGTCGGGTTGCACCGGCGGTGCGTCGGTCGGGTGCTCGCCGGTTCGTTCACCGGCTTGCGCGCGACCGGCTGAGGCCGGAAGGTTTCACCGGCTCACCGCCGGACGTGTTCCATTGTAACGATCCAACCAGGGTACTCAGTGCCACGATGCCCTCCAGGCGTTGCGGCGTCGTCCTCGTGCGTTACGGCGCGATGCCCCCGGCGATAGCCATCGCCGCGCCGACGATACCCGCGGTGTTCTTCAACACGGCCGGAATCACCGGAGTTCGGTTGGTGAGCAACGGTATCCACTGCTCGTGATCGCGGCTGATACCGCCGCCCGCCACGATCACCTTCGGCCAGAAGAGGTTCTCGATGTGGATCAGGGCCGTGCTCACCCGCTGCGCCCACTCCGGGTAGGTGAGGCCGTCGCGGTCCTTGATCGAGGCGGCGGCCATGTGCTCGGCCTCCACCCCCTCGATGTCGAGGTGGCCGAGCTCGGAGTTGGGCACGAGGGTGCCGTTGTAGAGCAGCGCCGAGCCGATCCCGGTGCCGAAGGTGAGCAGCAGGGTGAGGCCGTTCAGGTCGCGGGCGGTGCCGTAGCTGTCCTCGGCGAGCCCCGCCGCGTCGGCATCGTTGAGCACCGTCACCGTCCGCCCGCCGAGCGCGGCCGAGAACAGGGCGCGCGCGTCGGTACCGATCCAGGCGGGGTCGATATTGGCGGCCGTGCGGGCGTGTCCGTCGAGCACCACGCACGGCAGCGTGATCCCCACCGGTCCCTCCCAGCCGGCCAGCGCGACGAGTTCGGCCACCGCCGCCGCCACCGCCTCGGGCGTGGCGGGTCGCGGAGTGGCGATCTTGAGCCGCTCGTGGGTGAGCAGACCGGTGTCGAGATCGACCACGGCCCCCTTCACGCCACTTCCCCCGATATCGATGCCGAATGCGTGCCCCCGAGCGGACATGGATGAACCCCTTGCCTGACGCGGTCGATGTGCCTGACGGTGCCTGACAGAAGAGAGTAGCGGTAGTCACCCGTCGCACGAGCCGCCGCATATGATCCGATGGCGTGGTGCCTCAACACAGTTCCGTTGCCCCCGCCACGACCGCCGCCGACGAACGACTACGCGAGCTCGCCGTCGAACTCGCCGAAACCGCCGCCGCGCATGTGCGCGCCCGCCGACCCGAGGTGTTCGCCGGCGGGGGACCTGTCGACGGTGCCGTGGCGACCAAGGGCCACATCACCGACCCGGTCACCGTGGTCGACACCGAATCCGAACAGCTGATCCGCGACCTGCTCGCCCAGCGGCGCCCCGACGACGCGATCCTGGGCGAGGAGGGCGGCGGCGATGTCGGCGCCACCGCGCCGGGCGCCGTCACCTGGGTGGTCGACCCGATCGACGGGACCGTCAACTTCCTCTACGGCCTGCCCGGGTACGCGGTCTCGGTGGCAGCGGTGATCGACGGCGCCCCGGTGGCGGGCGCGGTGGCCGACGTGGCGACCGCGACCACCTACAGCGCCGTGCGCGGCGGCGGCGCGTTCGCCGTCACCGCCGACGGAACCCGCACGAAACTGTCCTGCACCCAAGAGGATTCGCTGTCGGTGGCACTGGTCGCCACCGGATTCGCCTACGGCACCCAGCGTCGCGCCGACCAGGCGAGGCTGCTCACCGAGATCCTGCCGCGGGTCCGCGACATCCGCCGCCTCGGCGCCGCCGCCATGGACCTGTGCCACGTCGCCTCGGGCCACCTCGACGCCTACTACGAGCACGGGCTCAACGCCTGGGACTGGGCGGCGGGCGCCCTCATCGCCGCCGAAGCGGGCGCGGTGGTGCACGTCCCGCCGGTCACCGTCGGCGGCGCCGCAGGCGAACTGACCTTCGTCGCCGCCCCCGGCATCGCCGAAGACTTCGCCGCCCTCCTCACCGAGACCGGCGCGACGACACCCCTACCCGACTGAGAAGCCGGAGGCCCCCCGGGCCGAGAAACCCGCGGCGCCAGCCGCCGATGTCTCAGCACTTGACGGTGCGGGCGGCGTCGAGGAGATCGGGGTCGATGGAGGACGAGCTGGCGCCGGGGGCCAGGTTCTTCAGCGCGCGCAGGACCGCTTCGGCGTCGGCGCTCGGGCGGAGCGACTCGCCGAAGGCCAGGCCGAGCACCAGGTCGACCGAGTCGTCGGTGCGCGGGTCCTCGATCAGTTCGGCACAGGGCGCGACCAGCTGCACCGAGGCGGCGGCGGGCCTGCCGTTCACGCCGTAGCGGATCTGGCCGGTGCAGTTGAGGTCACCGCTGACATAGACCGGATCGTTACCGACCTGTGTCCCCGGTGCGCTCGCGAAGCCGAGGTCACCGAGCGCGGAGGCGATGTTGCCCGCCTGTCCGCTCTTGCCGTTGGCGTTGAACACCCGCACCTTGGACTCCGACAGCGCCGCCGGGTCCACCTCGTCCAGGCGCGCGGGCCCGACCCGGGTGCCGAGCGGTGCGGGCTTGGGTGCGTTGGTCGCGGTCGGGGTGCTCGGCGCGTTGCACGCCATCGGCTCGTTGTCGTCCTCGCGGGTGCGGAACGCCGCCACCCACACGAACAGGGCCACAAGAGCCAGCACGAGGACCATCGCGAGCCACAGCTCGGGGCGCCGTCGCGGAAAGGGTTTGCCGTCGCGATCGGTCGCGCTGCCTTCGGTGATCAGTGAAACCACGCGCTCACTCTACGAGTCCGCCGTCGATGCGCGAGTGCGGGAGGTCTCGGCGAGTTTCCCGGCAGGTGAAGATTCGTCGTCGGTTTCGTCGCGGCGGGGTTTTGATTGCGACATTTGTCGATAGGTCCGCTATTGTCTGGCCGCCCAGATCGAATAATCACCCGTGAAACGGTGGTCGGTCGCGGGAACAACAAGGGCATGTCCTGCGTTAACCGAACGCTGTCGGAGTAGATCGAGCAACGGTCCACCTGATAGTCGAGCGGTGTACGTGTGAGGTGCACCACCGGCGGGGCGGTCGAGCGCCGTCTCCCTGCGGGGACGTGGCAATCGAACTGATCCGGTATTTACGGAGTAAGGACTGAGGGGAAGACGACATGGCAACCGACTATGACGCACCGCGGCGCACCGAATCCGACGAAGTGTCGGAGGATTCGCTCGAGGAGCTGAAGGCCCGCCGTAACGAGGCGCAGTCCGCCGTCGTGGACATCGACGAGACCGACACAGCGGAATCGTTCGAGCTTCCCGGCGCGGACCTGTCCGACGAGGTGCTCAGCGTTCGGGTGGTCCCGAAGCAGGCAGACGAGTTCACGTGCTCGAGCTGTTTCCTCGTGCACCACCGAAGCAGGCTGGCCAGCGAGAAGGGTGGCGAGATGATCTGCATGGACTGCGCCCTCTGACGCGTTCCACGCGCAGTTGGACGGCTCAGCGTAGACGGGTCAGCCCGCGCTCGGGAGTCCGAGCGCGGCCAAGACCCGGTCGGGCCTGCGCGTGCTGATCAACCAGTACGGCGTCGGGTCGTCCGGGTCCTCGAGGACGAGCAACGCCATCGGCCCGATCCAGGGCCGGTGCTGGACATAGGCGGCGGGGTCGAGCTGACGACCCAGCGCCGCACTCTTGGCCGTCGGTGCGACGGCCGCGGCCCGCGCGACGAAGCTCACCGGCAGGTGGGCGCGGTCGACGCGCAATTCCGCCGTTCCCTCGGGGGTGACTGCCACTTCCAGCCGGTGGCGGCTCATCCACAACAGAATCCACACGGGCACCGGTGCCAGCAGCACATACGGCAACCAGGCCCGCAGCCCGGGCGCGCCCATGTGGAACTCGGCGGCGATCAGCCCGGCGATCGCGAAGCCAACCGGCCACCACCACAGCGGCACCCACAGGCGCTCCCGGTAGGGCGACACGGTGGGCGCGGCGGCCGCGCGGGCGTCGGTGTCTGCGGCGTCGGTGGTCGGAGAATGGGACTGGTCGGGCACGGTTCAAGACTAGGCGATCGTGGCAGGGTCGTGACGCGCTGGTCCGGCTCCGAGCGCGTAGTCTCGACCGATGTGAACGCACTTGCACCGATTCCGCTGCGGCGGCTCGATCCCGGCATCCCTGTGCCGAAGCGTGCCCATCCGGGTGACGCGGGCGTCGACCTCTGTACCACCGAGGACGTGATCATCGAACCGGGTGAGCGGGTGCTGGTCGGCACCGGGATCGCGCTCGCGCTGCCGGTCGGCACGGTCGGCCTGATCCACCCCCGCTCGGGTCTGGCCGCGAAGGCTGGGCTGTCGGTGGTGAACACACCGGGCACGATCGATGCGGGCTATCGGGGCGAGATCAAGGTGTGCCTGATCAATCACGACCCACGCACCGCCGTCGAGCTGCGCCGCGGCGACCGCATCGCCCAGTTGCTCGTGCAACGGGTGGAGCTGGTCGAGTTCGCCGAGGTCGACGACCTGGACGAAACCGTGCGTGGCGCGGGTGGTTACGGGTCGAGCGGCGGGCACGCGAGCCTGACCGGCAAGGAGGCGTAATGGGTCTGTTCGGCAAGAAGAAGCGCGCACCGCGCGAGGACGACGCGGTCTACGACGACGACTACGGCGACGACTACGCCGCGGACGACTACGCCGCGGACGACTACGACGATTTCGCCGACACCGACGACTACGACACCGACGAGTTCCGCCGCCCCGACTTCGCCCACCTCGATTTCGACGACGCTCCCACCGACGAGCGCATCTACGGCAACTTCGACCACGCCCCGGACGCCGCCGCGGGCCCGTACGACATCACCGAAGTGACCGACGACATGATCGCGCGCAGGCTCGATCTGGGCTCGGTGGTCATCCCGGTGCCCGAGGGTGGGCAGCTGCAGGTGGAGATGAGCCCCGACGGCACCCCGCAGGCGGTGCACCTGGCCACCCAGCACGGCAGGCTCACCGTGGCCGCGTACGCCGCACCGAAGTCGGCCGGGCAGTGGCGGCTCGTCGCGGCCGACCTGGCCGAGTCGCTGCGCGGTGACGGTGCGAGCGTCGCCATCGAGAAGGGCCCGTGGGGTCGTGAGGTGAAGGCGGTCACCGAGGGCGCCGATCTGCGCTTCATCGGTGTCGACGGACCCCGCTGGATGATCCGGCTGGTCGCCGCGGGCCCCTCGGGCGCGGTCGACGACCGCAGCCCGCTCATCACCGCCGCGCGAGCGGTCCTGGCCGACGCGGTGGTGCGGCGCGGCTCCGAGCCGCTGCCGGTGCGCGACCCGCTGCCCGTGGTGCTGCCCCAGGAGCTGGCCGAACAGCTCGCCGCCGCCCATCAGCAGCAGGTGCTCGCCCAGCAGCAGGCTATGGCCGCGCAGGCGGCCGCCGCGCAGACCCCGCCCTCGGCGGTGCCCCCGAAGCTGCCCGACGAACCGCGGCGCGGCGCCGACGGCTCGGCGATGCAGCAACTCGGCCTGAATTAGGTTCTCGCCGAGATCCCGTCGGTCGAGAGACGGTGGAGTTCGGTGAACCCGGTGTGTCCGAGGACCGCCGGGTTCGCGCCGAGTTCGTCCAGCGTGATCCGGCACAACCCGGCGGTCGGCAGCGTCGCGGCCCATTCTTCGGCGACGGCGATCGGATGCACCGGGTCGTCGCCCGCGCCGATCACCGCGACCGGGACGGGGCAGGCGGCCAGTTCCTCGACGGTCGGCCAGGAGTAGGCGGCCGCCTCGTCCAAAGCCTGCGGCAGATCGGGCCATTGGCCGCGCCAGGACTGGGTGAGAGCCGCGGCCAGCCAGGCCGGGCTCGAGGCGCGCATGCGGGCGATCACGGCGTCCAGGCCGTCGGCGCGAAGTTGCCCGGCGGTTGCCGAAGCGCTCGACGCGGCGGGGCACGAGGTGGTTTCCGGGCCCGTCCAGGCGGGTAATGCTGTGATGACACCGACAACCGCGTCGCGATGTCCGGCGGCCCACCGTAAGGCGATCGCGGCACCCAGCGAGATCCCGGCCGCCAGGACCGGTCCCCGCGCGGCGGCGGTGTGCAAAGCCGCGGTACAGCTCGCGATCACGGCCTTCGGGTCGGGTTCGACGGCACGGAATTCCAGGCCGTGACCGGCCGCGGCCGGTCCGAATGCACGGGCTGCGAAATCGGCGTCGGAGCCGGTTCCGGGCAGGGCGACCACGGTGACCTGGGGTGGGGTGCGCAACACGGACCGAGCGTAGCGGCCCGGCGTTTGCCCATCTACAGTGGCGTTGAAGGCCAACTAGCGGGAGAAGCGTGCCATGTCGTCATCCACGGGCTCACACAAGTCGGGATCGGGCCCGGACTCGGGATATTTTCGTCGACTCGGACGCCGCCTGACGGCCGATATCGATCAGCTCGACGCCGAGGAACTGGCCGAGACCGCCGACGCCTCGGGCGCCCGGCGAGCCAAGGACTGTTGTCGCGGCGAGGAAGCCACCATCGTCGGCAGGCTGCGCAGCGTAGAGGCGTGTCCGAAGGCGGCCGGTGCCACGGTGCAGGCCGAGTTCTTCGACGGCACCGACGCCATCACCCTGGTGTGGATCGGGCGCAGGCGCATTCCCGGCATCGAACCGGGCAGGCGCATCCTGGTGCGCGGCCGCGTCGGCGACCGCGACGGCCGTAAAGTGATCTTCAACCCCTACTACGAATTGCGCGGGAACAGCTGACGTATGCCCTCCAGCGACGAGTACCGCCACACCGCGGACCCTGAAGCCACCGTTGCCCTGCCGGTCGTCACCGACCACCCCGTCGACCCCGACGTCGACAAGGAGACGGCCGTGGCCGAGCAGACCCTGCTCGAGCAACTCGGCGGCATCAGCGGTCTGATCTACTCCACCCTGCCCGTGCTCGTGTTCGTTCCGGTGAACACCTTCGCCGGGCTCACCGCCGCCATCTGGGCCGCCCTCGGCGTGGCGGCGGGCGTGCTGATCTGGCGGCTCGTGCAACGCAGCCCCGTCCAGCCGGCCATCTCCGGTTTCCTCGGCGTCGGACTGTGCGCGTTCATCGCCCACCGGGTGGGAGAGGCCAAGGGCTTCTTCCTGTTCGGCATCTACACCAGCCTCGTCTACGCGGGCGTGTTCGCGCTGTCGATCCTGTTCCGATGGCCGCTGGTCGGGGTGATCTGGGGCGCGCTCAACGGCCACGGCACCGCATGGCGCGCCGATCCACGGGTGCGCAAGCTCTACGACCTGGCCACCGTCGTGTGGGTCGTCGTCTTCGGCGCCCGCTACCTGGTGCAGTCCCAGCTCTACGACACCGACCACACCACCTGGCTCGCGGTCGCCCGCATCGCGATGGGCTGGCCGCTGACCGCGATCGCCCTGGTGGTCACCGTGTGGGCGGTACGTCGCGCGGGCCACCTGCCCGCCGACAAGTCCGCTGTCGGAAGGGATTCCGCTTCCGTCTGAGGGTGGGCAGGGGTACCGCCGGAGGTGGGGAACTACCCACCCTGGGGTACCTGGTTGCCGCCGCCTGTTCGTCGCACGATCAATGCATACCGAATGACGCAGTGATCGTGAGAGGACCGGCGACCATGATGGCAACCGAGCACCGTGCAAGCGCAGCTTCCAAGCCCGGCTCAGCCCAGTCGGAGAGCAGGCGCATCGGCGCCGAACTCGACGCCCTGATCGGTCCCGCCGCCCGCGACGACCGCGACGCGATCGCCGAGATCCTGCGTCTGGTCCACCCCCTCGTGCGCCGCTACTGCTCGGCGCGGATGGGTGCCACCGGTCACCTCACGGTCACCGCCGACGATGTCACCCAGGAGGTCCTGATCGCCACCGTCGCCGCCATCCCGCGCTACCGTGACCAGGGCAAATCCTTCCTTGCCTTCGTGTACGGGATCGCCGCCAACAAGGTGTCCGACGCCTTCCGCCGGGGCAAGCACACCGCGTATCCGATGGCCGAGATGCCCGACACCGCCAGCACCGAAGCGGGCCCGGAGGACTGGGCGCTCGCCTTCGAACGACGTGCCGCCACCCGCGAACTGATGCAGGTGCTCGCCCCCAATCACCGTGAGGTGCTGATGATGCGGATCGTGCTCGGCTGGAGCGCAGCGCAGACCGCCGAGGCCATCGGCACCAGCCCCGGCGTGGTCCGGGTGATGCAGCACCGCGCGCTCAACAAGCTGCGCGCCCAGCTCGCCGCCGCCTGAGGGCGGCTCAGGGCCGGATGCCGTGCCCGGCCAGGGTGAGCCGCAGGTCCTCCTCGGCCTCCACCGAGGTGACGAACAGCAGCTCGTCGTCGCCTTCGAAGGGGTCGTCGGCCTGGGGCACGATCACCCGGCCGCCGCGCAGGATCGTCACCAGCGCGGTGTCGCGCGGCAGGACCAGGCTGCGCACCGGTTTACCGGCCAGCTGGGTGTCGGCGGGCAGGGTGATCTCGACCAGGTTGGCCTGGCCCTGGCGCAATGTCATGAGCCGAACCAGATCACCCACCGACACCGCCTCCTCGACGAGCGAGGCCAGCAGACGCGGTGTCGACACCGCCACGTCCACACCCCACGACTCGTCGAAGAGCCATTCGTTGCGCGGATCGTTCACCCGCGCCACCACCCGGCGCACCCCGAACTCGGTCTTGGCGAGCAGGCTGTGCACCAGGTTGGTCTTGTCGTCACCGGTGGCCGCGATCACCACCTCGTAGGTTTCCAGCCCGGCGTTCTCGAGCAGCGACAGCTCACAGGCGTCGGCGTGCACCCAGACCGCGTCGGGGATGGCGGGTGGGTCGATGTGGTCGAGCTGGCGTTCCAGCAGCATCACCCGATGCCCGCCACGCAGCAGTTCCCTGGCGATCGAGCGCCCGACGGCGCCGGCCCCGGCAATGGCCACCTTCATGGTTCAGTCCTCGCTCACGGGGGCCTTGGCCGCCAGCGCGACCACCTCACCGACACTGCCGGAGGTCGCCGCGACGTACACCACGTCGTCGGCCTGCACCACCGTCTTGGATTCGGGCAGCAGCCCCCGGCCGAAGCGCAGGATGAACGCCACCCGCACGCCGAGGTCGCGTTCGAGGTCGCGCACGGTGCGACCGAACCAGTCCTCGTGCAGCGTGAGCTGGGTGACGGCCACCGCGCCGGTGGGTTCGCGCCAGGTGGTCGTGGAGTTGTCACCGATCAGCGTGCGCAGGAAACGGTCGGTCGTCCACGGCACGGTGGCGATGGTCGGGATACCGAGCCGTTCGTAGACCTCGGCGCGTTTGGCGTCGTAGATCCGGGCGACCACGCGCTCCACGCCGAACATCTCCCTGGCCACCCGCGCGGAGATGATGTTGGAGTTGTCGCCCGAGGACACGGCGGCGAAGGCGTCGGCACGCTCGATTCCCGCGCGGGTCAGCACATCGCGGTCGAAGCCGACGCCGATCACTTCCTGCCCGGTGAAGCCCTCACCGAGCCTGCGGAAGGCGCTGGGATCACGGTCGATCACCGTGACCTCGTGACCCACCCGGGTCAAGGCGCGGGCCAGCGAAGACCCGACGCGCCCACACCCCATGATCACTACGTACACCGTGCACCCTCGTTCCTTGCCGAACCCGTGGCGTCCGGCTTGGACCGTACCCGCCGGAGCTTCCCCCGCCCAGTTTCCCCCTGGCGAGGCGGCGCAAACAACCTCGACATCCCGGTCCACGCCCAGGTCACGTGAGCGCGAACACATCGATGATCCCGTCTATGCTCAGCCCGGTGTCCAAGTTGACGACGGCGGCCAAACGCGTGCTGCTGGGCAGGCCCTTCCGCAGTGACTCGCTCGGCCATACCTTGTTGCCCAAACGGATCGCGCTTCCGGTGTTCGCCTCCGACGCGATGTCCTCGGTCGCCTACGCGCCGGAGGAGATCTTCCTGGTGCTGGCGGCGGCGGGCATCTCCGCGTACATGTACGCACCGTGGGTCGGTCTCGCCGTCGCGGTGGTGATGGCGGTGGTCGTCGCCAGCTACCGGCAGAACGTGCGCGCCTACCCTTCCGGCGGCGGCGACTACGAGGTCGCCACGGTGAATCTCGGCCCCACCGCCGGGCTCACCGTCGGTAGCGCCCTGCTCGTCGACTACGTGCTCACGGTGGCGGTGTCGATCTCGTCGGCCGCCTCGAACATCGGCTCGGCCATACCGTTCGTCAACACCCACAAGGTGCTGTTCGCGGTCGTCGCGATCGCGGTACTCACGGCCATCAACCTGCGCGGTGTGCGCGAATCGGGCACGGCCTTCGCGATTCCCACCTACGCCTTCATCTTCGGCATGTTCGTGATGCTCGGCTGGGGCCTGTTCCGGACCTACGTGCTCGGTGACGACATCCAGGCCGTCTCCGCCGGTTTCGGGCTCCAGGCCGAGGACGAACACCTCTACGGCCTGGCCTTCGCCTTCCTGATCGCGCGCGCGTTCTCCTCCGGCTGCGCGGCGCTGACCGGTGTCGAGGCGATCAGCAACGGCGTGCCCGCCTTCCGTAAACCCAAGTCGCGCAATGCCGCGACGACCCTGCTGATGCTGGGAACCATCGCCGTCGTGCTGCTGATGGGCATCATCATCCTGGCGCAGAAGATCGGGGTCGTCTACGCGCACGACACCTCGAACCTGGTCGGCGCGCCCGCCGATTACCACCAGAAGACGCTGATCGCCCAGATCGCCGAAACCGTCTTCCACGGCTTCCCCATCGGCTTCTTCTTCATCACCATCGTCACCGCCCTGATCCTGGTGCTGGCCGCCAACACCGCGTTCAACGGTTTCCCCGTACTCGGTTCGATCCTCGCCCAGGACCGCTACCTGCCGCGTCAGCTGCACACCAGGGGCGACCGACTGGCGTTCTCCAACGGCATCCTGTTCCTCTCCGGTGCCGCCATCGCGTTCGTGGTGCTGTTCGACGCCGAGGTCACCAAGCTGATCCAGCTCTACATCGTCGGTGTGTTCGTGTCCTTCGTGCTGAGCCAGACCGGCATGCTGCGGCACTGGACCCGCCTGCTGCGCAAGGAGACCGACCCGCAGGAGCGGTCGCGGATGAAGCGCTCGCGCGTCATCAACGCCATCGGTCTCACCCTCACCGGGACGGTGCTGGTGATCGTGCTCATCACCAAGTTCTTCGCGGGCGCCTACATCGCCATCATGACAATGGTCGCGATCTTCATCGTGATGAAGCTGATCCACAAGCACTACGACTCGGTGGCCCGCGAACTCGACGAATCCGATTGGGACGGGGTGCTGCCCAGCCGCACCCACTCCATCGTGCTGGTGTCGAAGCTGCATCTGCCCACTCGCCGGGCCCTGGCCTACGCGCGGGCCACGCGACCCGACACGCTCGAGGCGGTGACGGTGAACGTCGACGACGCCGACACCCGCAAGCTGGTGCGCGAATGGGAGAACAGCGAGATCAACGTGCCGCTCAAGGTGGTCGAGTCGCCGTATCGTGAGGTCACCAAACCGGTGCTCGAGTATGTGAAGCGGGTCCGCAAGGACGCGCCGCGCGACGTGGTCACCGTCTTCATCCCCGAGTACGTGGTCGGCCACTGGTGGGAGCAGGTGCTGCACAACCAGTCGGCGTTGCGGTTGAAGGGCCGGTTGTTGTTCGAACCGGGTGTGATGGTGACCAGTGTGCCGTGGCAGTTGTCGTCTTCGACGCGGGCCAAACAGGCGGCCGAGGTGAACGCACCGGGTTCGGTGCGTCGCGGGTTCGACCGGCCGGAGCGGCGCGAGTGAGCGTGCCCGGCCGACAACGGAAGTGGGTGTGGCTGTGAGTGATTGGCACGGACAGGAATTCGAGGTGCGCCTCGGTGCGCCCGGACACGGCGGGTTCTGCGTGGGCCGTCACGAGGGCCGGGTGGTCTTCGTGCGGCACGGACTGCCCGGTGAGCTGGTGCGCGCCCGGGTCACCGAGGACCGTGGTGGTTCGTTCTGCCGCGCCGACGCGGTGGAGATCATCGAGGCCTCCGCGGACCGGGTGCCCGCGACCTGTCCGGTGTCGGGGCCGGGTGGGGCCGGGTGCTGCGATTTCTCCTTCGCCACCCCGGCCGCGCAGCGCGCGCTCAAGGCGACCGTGGTGGCCGAGCAGTTGCGCAGGCTGGCCGGGGTCGAGCGTGAGGTCGAGGTCGAACCGATCGGTGACGAGGTCGTCGGTGGCTGGCGCACCCGGGTGCGCCTGGTGGTCGACGCCGCCGGTCGCGCGGGCGTGCACCGGTACCGCAGCACCGAGGTGATCCCGGATCTGCGCTGCCCACAGCCGGTGGCGGGCGCACTCGACGGCGTGGCCGAGCGGTCCTGGACACCGGGCGCCGATCTGGTGGTCGCCGTGGACGGTGACGGCGTCCGTCATATCGTCGAACTGGCTCCGGCCGCCGAGGCGGACCGTGCGGGCACCAGGCCTGCCACCCCGCGTGGCGGTAGTCGGGGGCGTGGGCAGCGACCCGCGCGGCACCGCGAATCGGGTCGCCCCGCCGCCGACGAACGCGGTGCGGTGCGCGACCGGGCCGCCGCCCGCAAGTCGGCGACCAACGCGCCGCGCGAGGAGTGGGTGATGGCGGGCAGCGGCCGGGCCGTCGAGTATGTCGCCGGCCGCCGCTGGGAATTGTCGGCCACAGGTTTCTGGCAGGCGCATCACGGTGCGGCGCAACGTTATTCGGATCTGGTTGCCGAATGGTCGGGGTTGGAACCGGGCGGTTCGGGCTGGGATCTCTACAGCGGTGTCGGTGTCTTCGCCGCGCGGCTGGGGGAGCAGACCGGGCAGACCGGTGCGGTGTCGGCCGTGGAATCGGCTCGGTCCGCCGTCGCCGACGGGACGGCCGCACTGCGCGACCTGCCGTGGGTGCAGTTGCACGCGGGCCGGGTCGAACGCTGGGCTCGCGAGGCCACGACCACCCCCGACGTGGTCGTCCTCGATCCGCCTCGCGCGGGCGCGGGCAAGGAGGTCGTGGCCGCCGTCACCGACGCCGACCCACGCCGGATCATCCACATCGGTTGCGACCCGGCCTCTTTCGCCCGCGACCTCGGGTTGTACCTCGACGCGGGCTACCACCTGGCCGAGCTGCGTGCCTTCGATGCCTTCCCGGTCACCCACCACGTGGAATGCGTCGCGCTGCTCGACCGCTGAGAACCCGAGGATCGCACCGACCCGGTTCCACCGCGGCTATTCCAGCGCCCAGGTCACCCGCACATTCGCGCCGACCTCGGTCTCGCCGGGGACGACCGGCACCGGAGAACTGCTGCGCGCGAACATGATCGGTGAATCCATCTCGGCGCTCACGTCGTAGGCGCGGGGTGTGGGTGAGGTGTCCTCGGTGATCTGTAGCACCGCACCCAGGCGCACACCCGCGCGCGCCGCGTACTGCTCGGCCTTGGCGAGCGCGTCGTCGTAGGCGGCGTCGCGGGCCTGGACCAGCAGTGGCGCGGGATCGGCGATGCCGCGGGTGAGTCCGCCGAGGCGCACGTCGTCGCCGCCCGCGTTCACCGCGGCGGCCACGGTCTCGGCGGGTTCGGTGCCGCTGCCCTCGCGCAGCGCGATGCTGAGTCCCGTGGACGCGAGGTAGCCGACGATCTCGTTGCGCCCGTTGTCGGTGTAGACGGTCTCGGTGCGCACACTGAGACCGCTGGTCGCCATGTCGCTGTCGCGCACCCCGGCCGTGCGCAACGCGGCGACCACCGCGTTCACCCGTTGACCAGCCCGGTCGTAGGCGCCCGCCACCGTGGCGGCGCGCGATTCCACCGTCAGGGTGACGCGGATGAGGTCGGGGACCGCGCGCACCGTGCCGCGTCCGAAGGTGGTGGTGCTCGGCTGTGGGGATCGTTCGCTCACCGCTGCTCCTGTCGGTCGAGGGCTGTTGTGCAGCCCAACGTCTCGCATCGCCGGAGGGTTCCGGTCCGGTCAGTGACTGCCGGAGATGGTGCGGACCGTGGCTTCCATCTGGGCGTACGCGCCGGCCGCGAGTCGTTGCAGCAGGGCGAGTTTGAGCTTCGGACGCACCTCGGTGAGCGAGTCGAACACCGCCGGGCTCAGTACCGCCACCCGGACCTGGGTTTCGGCGATCACCGCGTTGACGAACGGTTTGCCGACCAGCATCGGTATCTCGCCGAACGACATCCCCGCCGACAAGGTCACCAGCCGGTGCGTCCGCCCGTCGGTGCCGGGGAAGGTGAGCCGCACCCGCCCGTCGAGAATCAGGTACAGCCCCGAGCGCTGATCGCCGCGTTCGGCGATCGTCTCGCCTCTGGCGAAGGTTCGCGCGCCGAAATCGGCGGCCAGCCGGGCGCGCTCGTCGGGATCGAGTTCGGCCAGCAGCGGGTGCTCGTCGAGGGCGATCGAGGTGGTCGAGTGTGTGCCCGGTGGACGGTGCCGGGCGAGCACGATGTTCTCGCACCATTCGGTGGCGGTATCGCGATCGATGAACACCCGCCCGCGTGGATCGTCGGGCCGCAGGCTCGACACGTCGTGCCCCAGCTTGGCTTCGGGATCGACCAGCGCCACCCGCACCCCGGCCGGTACGAGCTCGGCCTGCAACGCGTCGATCATCCCGCGTGCCACCACACTCACCTCGCCTACCCGGCGCAGGTCGATCGCCAGCGCGTCGAGTTCGCCCGCGGCGGCCTCGATGGCCCGGACCGCCCGTTCGGCGCCGGAGAACAGCAGGTCGCCGTGCAGTTCGTAGACGCGGGCGCGGTCACCGTGCGCGGCGAGCACAGCGGCGTCGCCGGGGGAGCGCCGCATGCGGGAGGGCAGTTCCGACACCGAGTGCTCGGCGCGGATGGCGGTGCGCGCGGACCGGGTCACGTGACAGAAGTGCAGTTCGAGCCGCCGTGACAGTTCCCGGCATGCCGCCACACCACGCACACTGTTGCCATGACCGTCCAGGCGCGGCGAGTACACCGAGATGCCGAGCTGCCCGGGCAGCACCGCGATGATTCCGCCGCCCACCCCGCTCTTGGCGGGCAGCCCCACCGTGGTCACCCAGTCGCCCGCCGCGTTGTACATGCCGCAGGTGGTCATCACACTCAGCACCCGTTCGGTCAGTGCTGTCGACAACGCCCGCTCGTGGGTGGCCGGGTTCACGCCGTTGTCGGCCAGCGTCGCCGCCATCACCGCCAGGTCGGCACACGTCACCTCGATCGAGCATTGGCGGAAGTAGCGGTCGACGACCGCGTCGGGGTCCACGTCGATGATCCCCACCGAACGCAGCATGTACCCGATCGCCCGGTTGCGGTATCCGGTGCGCGATTCCGACTGGTACACAGCGTCGTTCACGCGCAGCTCGCGTCCGGCGAAGCGCGAGTAGCAGTCCCGCACCCGTTCGAACTCGTCGGGACCCTTGATCAGCGAGGCGGCGGTGATCGCCCCGGAGTTGATCATCGGATTGCTCGGGCGCTGGGTGTCGGGTTCGAGCGCGATCTCGTTGAACGGTTCGCCCGAGGGTTCCACATCGATGTGGCGGGCGACTTCGTCGAGCCCCCGGTCGGCCAGGGCGAGTGCGTAGGTGAACGGCTTGGAGATCGACTGGATGGTGAACCCGACATCGGTGTCGCCGACCCGGTAGACCAACCCGTCGGCGGTGGCAAGGCGCAGCCCGAAGGAGTCCGGTGCGACGGCGGCGAGTTCGGGGATGTAATCGGCGGGCGCGCCGGAGGTGTCGTCTCGGCAGGCCGCGTACACCTCGTCGAGAATGCCCGCGACCACCCCGGGATCGATCCTGTTCGGTTCGGCCACAGCGTCACTGTAGGGGGCATTGACAACGGTTCCCTGGCTGACGCGCGGGGAGATCGTGCTCACACATCGTGCCCGTCAGCCGGGGGTGTGCCCGCTGGTCGGCAGGTCGTCCCGGCTACCGTCGGACAGTGTCCGACACCGGTCGGGGGCTTTCGCCCGCGGCCCGGCCAAATACACTGGGCGGATCAATCGCCAAGTCCGGAGGGAGCGAGTTCAGGTGGGAGTGCTGTCGCGGGTGGAATCACCCGAAGATCTGCGCCGGCTGAGCGTGCCGCAGCTGCGGGAACTGGCGGACGAGATCCGCGAGTTCCTCGTGGCGAAGGTCGCCGCCACCGGTGGTCATCTCGGTCCCAACCTGGGTGTGGTCGAGCTGACCATCGCCCTGCACCGGATCTTCGATTCCCCGGCCGACCCGTTGATCTTCGACACCGGCCACCAGGCCTATGTGCACAAGATCCTCACCGGCCGCAAGGACCGCTTCGACACGCTGCGCATGCGCGACGGCCTGTCCGGCTACCCGAGCCGCGCCGAGAGCGAACACGACTGGGTGGAGTCCTCGCACGCCTCGGCCGCCCTGTCCTACGCCGACGGCCTGGCCAAGGCGTTCTCGCTCACCGACCAGAACCGCACCGTGGTCGCCGTCGTCGGTGACGGCGCGCTCACCGGCGGCATGTGCTGGGAGGCGCTCAACAACATCGCCGGTGCCGACCGCCCGGTGGTGGTCGTCGTCAACGACAACGGCCGCTCCTACGCCCCGACCATCGGTGGCCTCGCCGACCGGCTCACCGCCCTGCGCACCCAGCCGGCCTATGAGCATGCCCTCGACACCGGGAAACGTCTGCTGAAAAGCATTCCGGCCGTGGGGGATTCGGCCTACTCGATGGTGCACGCGCTCAAGGCCGGGATCAAAGACGCCGTGAGCCCGCAGGAACTGTTCGGCGATCTGGGCATGAAGTACGTCGGCCCCGTCGACGGCCACGACCTGGTCGCGCTCGAGGCGGCCATGCGCCGCGCCAAGGATTTCGGCGGCCCCGTCGTGGTGCACGTGGTCACCCGCAAGGGCAACGGCTACGAGCACGCCGAAAACCATGTCGCCGACCAGATGCACGCCTGCGACCCCATCGACCCGCTCACCGGTCGCCCTTTGGCGGGCAAGAAGGCCAAGGGCTGGACGGCGGTGTTCTCCGAGGAGCTCATCGAGCACGCCGCGCGCCGCGACGACATCGTCGCGATCACCGCCGCCATGCCCGGCCCCACGGGTCTCGCCGCGTTCGGTGAACGCTTCCCCGAGCGCATGTTCGACGTCGGCATCGCCGAACAGCACGCGATGACCTCCGCCGCCGGCCTCGCGCTCGGCGGCATGCACCCGGTGGTCGCCATCTACGCCACCTTCCTCAACCGCGCCTTCGACCAGTTGCTGATGGATGTGGCGCTGCTGAAACAGCCCGTCACCGTCGTTCTGGACCGCGCGGGCATCACCGGTCCCGATGGTGCCAGCCACAACGGCATGTGGGACTTCTCGCTGCTCGGTATCATCCCCGGCATCCGCGTGGCCGCCCCCCGCGACGGCGCCACCCTGCGCGAGGAACTGGCCGAGGCGCTCGCCGTCACCGACGGCCCCACCGTGCTGCGCTTCCCCAAAGGCACTGTCGCCGAAGACATCACCGCTGTCGAACGCCTCGACGGCCTCGACATCCTCCGTCTGGCCGTGCCCGGCGCGGGCACGGTGCAGTCCCAGCACGGTGACGTCCTGCTCGTCGCTGTCGGCCCCTTCGCCGACACCGCCATGCGCGTCGCCGAACACCTTGCCCCCCAAGGCATCTCGGTGACCGTGGTCGACCCCCGCTGGGTCCTCCCGATCTCCGACACCCTGGTCAAACTCGCCGAGAACTACCGCCTGGTCGTCACCCTCGAAGACGGTGGCCTGCACGGCGGCATCGGCTCCACCCTCTCCGCCCGCCTGCGCGCCGCAGGCCTCGACGTCCCCACCCGCGACCTCGGCGTCCCCCAGCAGTTCCTCGACCACGCCTCGCGCCCCGAAATCCTCGAGGACCTGGGCCTCACCCCCGAAGCCATCACCCAGCGCATCACCGCCTGGCTCGGCGCCCACTAATTCCTTCGCCTGGTGACGACCGCGAAGTTCAACGCGATTCGCGGTCGTCCGGGTGGCAATGTCCAACCCTGTTCGCAGGCAACGAGTTCCGGGAAGGCGGGCCAGTCCATATAGGGCAGCTCCCGCACCGCCTCGATCGCCAGTCCCGCGTCGAGCAGTGCTCCCACGACCTCACCGAGATCGTGTCGCCATTCGTGATTGGTGGTGTGGGTGATCTGCCCGGCGGAATCCTCGGTGTAAGTGCCCGAATCCGTGTACGTCCTCGTCCCGCCCCCACCGAGGTAGTCGTCGGAGATTTCCCACGGCTCGAACCCCATCGCGCCGAGAATCGGATGATCGTCCCGGATCAAGAACACTCCACCCGGCTCCAGCAGATCGTGGATCGACCGAGCCCAAGCCGAGAGCTCCGGCAACCACACAATGGTTCCCGCACTCGTCACCACGGTGTCGAACCGCCGCCCGACCAGCTCCGAAGCCCGCCGCGCATCCCCTTCGACCCAGGTGATGCCACACCCCGCGTCCCGCGCGATCCGCTCCGCGTGCCGCAACGAATTCGGCGACAGATCCAGCCCGTGCACATCCACCGCACCGAGCCGCACCCACGACAAGGTATCGATCCCGATATGACACTGCAGATGCAACAACGACCGCCCCACGATCCCGGACTTCGGCAAGTGCGGCGCCAGCACCCCCAGGTCGTTGCGCACCACCGACGAGATCCGCCCCGAATCCGCCAGATAAGCATCCACGTCATACATCCGCGACCGAACATGCACCTCGGCCCGCTCATCCCAATTCGCCCGATTGTTGGCGATCGCCTCTTCGTACACAACGATTCCTCTCGACAGTCGACACCCGACACTAGCCACGAACAAGCGCCCCGTCGATCCATTTTTCGCACAGTGCTTTACGTCTTATCGAGAAAAGAACAGAGAACGCCTATTGAATATTCGACTCAACTTCGTTCACCATGTCGGATGTCCGACGAGGATGCGTCATGAGCAGTGAGAACCTAGGGGACGAGGGACGTGGAAGAATTGGAATTTCCCGGAGTCGAGAATCGGGAACGGTTTGTGGAATTTGCGTACGCAGGTTATCGGCGACCCCGATGCTTTCGAGAATGTAACGATGCCGCGATTTCTGGAAGCTCTCGCGGCGTTCGTGGAAGATCGTCAAAGTATTCCTGTCGGAATCGATTGGAACTTCCTCGCGCTACTCTTGTATGCCGGACTGAACTTCGAGTGAATCGCGGTCGAAAGGCGAGATTCGGTGGATCGGACGCGAGCGCAGCTTGGTGGACTACCCCGTCACCCGCGGCTCGCGGCGCTTCACGGCTGCGTCTGGCGAACTGAGCTAGTCGACCTCGGGCGTCAGCGCTTTGGTCAGCGCCGGGACGGCGAGGGTTCGTTGCCATGGTCGTGCCCCACCCGCACGCAGGAACTCCTCGATCGCGGCGGAGAGCTCTTCGGGGGTGCCGACGTTCTTGTAGTCGGGCAGCCCGTCCCAGCACAGGCGACGCACCAGATCGGGGGAGAGCAGGTTCTCTACCGGGATGGAGTGTTCGGTGGAGAGTTCGCCCATGGCGTTGCGGGCGGTGGTCAGGCGGGCGGCGGCGATGGGGTCGCGGCGTTCCCAGCGGTTGACGGGGGGTGGGCCGTCGAAGGGGAGGGTGAGGGGTGGGAGTTGTTTGTCGGGCAGGGCGCGGGCGCGGTCTACGGCGGCGAGCCAGTCGCGGGAGTAGCGGCGTTGGCGGGGGCCGCCGAAGACGGGGAGGGTGCGCAGTTGGGCGATGGTGCGTGGGTCGTTGGTCGCGGCGGCGACGATGGCGGAGTCGGGGAGGATGCGGGAGGGGGCGACGTCGCGGGCGCGGGCCAGTTCGTCTCGGGTGGTCCACAGTTCGCGGACGACGGCGAGCTGGCGGGGGCGGCGCAGGGTGTGGATGCCGGAGGTGCGCCGCCAACGGTCGGCCTTGGGGGCGGGCGGGTCCATGGTGCGGACGTGTTCGAATTCCTCTGCGGCCCAGTCCATTTTGCCCTGGGCGGCGAGGTCTCCGGCGACGGTGTCGCGTAGTTCCAGGAGGAGCTCGACGTCGAGGGCGGCGTAATTGAGCCACTCGTCGGGCAGCGGTCGGGTGGACCAGTCGGCGGCGCCGTGGCCTTTGCGCAGGGAGCGGCCGAGCAGGTTCTCCACCATGGCGGCCAGGCCGACGCGCTCGTAGCCGGCCAAGCGGCCGCCGAGCTCGGTGTCGAAGAGGCGGGCGGGGCGCAGGCCGAGTTCGGCGAGGCCGGGGAGGTCCTGGTCGGCGGAGTGCAGTACCCATTCGAGGTCGTTGATCGCCTCGGCCAGCGGGGTGAGCGCGTCGGTGACGGGGATCGGGTCGATCAGGAAGGTGCCCGCGCCTTCGCGGCGGAGCTGGATCAGGTAGGCGCGCGCGGAGTAGCGGAAACCGGACGCGCGTTCGGCGTCGACGGCGAGCGGGCCGGTGCCCGCGGCGATGGATTTGGCGGCCGCGGCGACCTCGTCGGGGGAGGCCAGCACGGGTGGAACCCCCTCGGCGGGGGCGAGCAGGGGCTCTGCTGCGGTTGGTTCCTCGGCGACCGACATAAACGTGAACTCTACGTGGCGATCACGGTCTGTCGGTGTGGGTATAGGAGTCCGGCCGTAAATGCGTGATTCCGGCGGGGGGTAATCCGGCGGCGAAGGCGAGCACTTCGCAGAACGCCTCCACGTGACGGCGCATCTCGGTGTTCATCGCCGTCCACGACGCGCGTAGCTCCAGCTGGTGGGCTCGGGGTGGGCCGGCGATGTCGCCGTACCGCACCGAACTGGTGGCGGTGACGGTGCCACCGAGGGCGGTGAACGGTTCGCCGCGCGACTCGAGGGAGTCGACCAGCCAGCTCCACGCGACCTCCGGGAGCAACGGGTCGGCGGCGAGGGCGGCGTCGATGTCGGCCTGGATGTAGGCGACCAGCCGGAACACGCCGTGCCAGGCCTCGTCCCCGTCGGGGTCGTGGAGCAGGATCAGCCTGCCGAAGGCGTCGCCCTCGGAGTCGGTCGGCACGACCGGGCTGTCGGGGTGCACGACCTCCGCCCCGAGCGCATAGGAGAACGGCGCCAACCGCTGTGGGGGGCGGATAGGCGCCAGCTCGATTCGAGGGTGCACGGTTGCGGTGCCCATCGCATCGACCGCCGCCCGGAAAGAAGCAGGCTCGCGGGGCGTTCCCCCGGTCGGTGCGGCGCCGTCGCGGATGTCGAGCGGTGTCACGAGGGCAACCGTAGACGGTGGGTGTGCGGGGCGTGCGGAGGCGCGCCGCCTACGGCGGGCCGGTCGGGGGTGCGTTGCGGAGGGTGCATTCCGGGGCGCTTCGCGATGCGCGATGTGCGATGCGACCTCACCCCGCTGCTGGGGGGAGGGTCGCCCGCCTAGGATCATCGTGGTGAGCACCTACACCCGCCGCCGGTTGACCGATGCCCCTTTCCTGGCCGCCGCCACCGGCGCGACGCCGAGCAGGCGACCGGTCTGGTTCATGCGTCAGGCAGGCCGTTCGCTGCCCGAGTACCGTGAGCTGCGCAAGGGCATCGGCATGCTCGAGTCGTGCTTCGACCCGGAACTGGTGTGTGAGATCACCATGCAGCCGATCCGTCGTCACGGGGTTGACGCGGCGATCCTGTTCTCCGACATCGTCGTTCCGCTCAAGGCGGCGGGCATCGACCTCGACATCGTGCCCGGGGTCGGCCCGGTGATCGCCTCGCCGGTGCGCACCGAGGCCGATGTGCGCGCATTGCCGAGGTTGCGTCCGGAAGAGGTGGGCGCGGTCACCGCGGGCGTGCGGCTGCTCACCGACGCACTCGGTGACACCCCGCTCATCGGTTTCGCCGGTGCCCCGTTCACGCTGGCCTCCTACCTGGTGGAGGGCGGCCCGAGCAAGCAGCACGAGCGCACCAAGGCGATGATGCACGCCGACCCGCAGACCTGGCACGCCCTGCTCGGCGCCCTCACCGACATCACCATCGCCTTCTTGCAGGCCCAGCTCGCCGCGGGTGTCGACGCGGTGCAACTGTTCGATTCGTGGGCAGGGGCGCTGTCGCTGGCCGACTACCGCGAGTTCGTGCTGCCGCACTCGGAACGCGTGTTCGCCGAGATCGCCGACGCGGGCGTGCCGCGCATCCACTTCGGGGTGGGCACCGGTGAGCTGCTCGGCGCGATGGGTGAGGCCGGTGCCGATGTGGTCGGTGTGGACTGGCGGGTGCCGCTCACCGACGCCGTGCGTCGGGTCGGTGCCGGAAAGGGTCTGCAGGGCAACCTCGACCCGGCCATCCTGTTCGCCGGATTCGACGCGGTCGAGGCGGAAGCGCGGCGCATCGTGGCGGAGGCGGACGAGGCGATCACGCTCGGCGCGACCGGTCATATCTTCAACCTCGGTCACGGGGTGCTGCCGGATACCGATCCCGGTGTGCTCACGGCGCTGGTCGAACTCGTGCATTCGCTCTGAGATATCCGGCCGAGGCCCCTGCCTGACGAGCTCGTCTCTCGCGACCGTCGACTCGACGGGCGCCGCTCAGAGCCGCGATTGCGGTCGCGCATAAAATTTGCTTCCGGCGCTCGACGTGACGCTGCTGACACAGCGCGGGTGCGTCTCGTCGGCGCATCGCGCTCACGGCTACGGTCGGAGGATGCGGATCGCGGTTGTCGGGGGCGGAATCAGCGGGCTCGTCGCGGCGTACCGGTTGCGGCAGCGCCTCGGTGAGAGCGCCGATATCGTCGTGCTCGAGCAGCGTGGGCGGGTCGGTGGGGTGCTGCACACCGGTCAATTGGCCGGGGAGCCACTGGATCTCGGTGCTGAGGCGTTCGTCGGGCGCAGGCCCGAGGTGATCGAGTTGATGGGTGAACTCGGCCTCGACGATCAGCTGGTGCGACCCGCCGGGAAACGTCCACTGGTGTGGGCAGGGGGGAGTGCGCACCCGCTGCCGGGGCGGACCTTGATGGGTATTCCGTCCGATGCCGAATCGCTGCGCGGGCTCGTCGACGACGAAACCCTGCACCGGGTGGCGAGCGAGCCGGAGCGGCCGCTGCGCTGGGAACCCGGCTCGGACGTGGACGTGCAGTCGCTGGTCGCCGAACGGTTCGGTCGACAGGTCGTCGAACGCAGTGTCGATCCGCTGCTCGGCGGGGTGTACGCGGGGGTCAGCGCATCGATCGGCATCCGTGCGGCCCTGCCGACGCTGGCAGCTGCCCTCGATCAAGGCGCATCGAGTCTCACCGACGCGGTTCGGAAAGCGATGCCCGCACCCAGCTCCGCGCCGGTCTTCGGTGGACTCCGCGACGGATACGGCGCCCTGCTCACCGCACTGACCGAGGCGTCGCGTGCCCGCTTGGTGACCGATCTCCCCGCGACACGGCTGGCTCGCTCACCCCGGGGTTGGGTGGTCGACCCGCTGGGCGCTGTCGACGCGGTCGTCCTCGCGACGCCCGCGCCGGTCACCGCCCGGCTGTTGCACTACGTCGCCCCCGACGCGGCTGCCCTCGCGGACGGGATCGAACTGTCGTCCTCGGCGCTCGTCGCGATGGCACTGCCGAAAGATGCTGCGCTGCCGGATAACTCGGGCATCCTGGTCGCCACCGGAGAACCTTTGCGGGCCAAGGCTTTCACTCTGTCGAGTCGTAAGTGGCCCCACCTGGCTGCCCGCGATGTCGCGCTGGTCCGCGCCTCGTTCGGCCGCTTCGGCGACGAGAAACCTCTCACCTGGACCGACGATGAACTCCTCGCCGCCGCCGTCGAGGATCTGGGCACCGTCACCGGCACCACGATCACCCCGCTGGCCGCGATGGTCCAACGCTGGCCCGGCGGCCTACCCCAGTACGCGCCCGGCCATTCCGAACGGATCGAGGCCCTCGAAGCGGCGATCGCCCCGCTCGAAGGTCTCGGCCTCGCGGGCGCCTACCTGCACGGAGTGGGGGTGCCGGCTTGCGTTGCCACGGGCACTGCCGCCGCCGAACGCGTCGCGCACAGTGTGGGTCACTGACACGGGAAGGCAGTGCGGTTCACGACGTCTGCGGCTAGTGGTGCTGGGCGATATTGATGACGTTCCCGTCGGGTGCGCGGACGAAGAAGCGGGTGATTCCCCATGGTTCGGTGGTCAGTGGGTGGACGATCTCGAATCCTCGCCGCTGCGCCTCGGCCAGCGCGGCCTCGACGTCGTCGACTTTGACCGTCACGACCGGATTCTCCGGTGCGCTCGCGTCCCGTGTGACGACCTGCAGATGCGCGCCCGTCTCGGGTGAGGTGAACCGCGCGACCCACCCGAGGTTGAACTCCTCGTCGCCGAGGCCGAGATAGTCCGCGTAGAAGCTTCGGGCGGCGTCGATATCGGCGACGGCAAGATCGGCGACCACACTGATCACGCGCATGAGTTCCTCCTGCGGGGTTGTCGGTGACAGCGCGACGCTACGCCGTCCGAAGGCTGCGGTCGACGCGAACAGCGTGGGAGTGCACACCGAACGCGGCGTGTCTTGCGCCGTCGGCGATAGCGCTCGTGCATGATCGCCCGCTGTGACCAGTCCCGCTGAGCGACCGACCCTCATCCTCGACCCCGATCTCGGTCCCGTCGAACTACACGCGGGGGAGGCGACCACCGTGACCGCCGTCTTCCGCGCCGACGAATCCTCGCCGTGGCGTGCGGCCGAGCACCACCTGGACTGATCCCGGGCGCCGCGCGAAATCCGCGCAGTGGCACCATGGATTCATGGCGCGACTCGACTACCAGGCCCTCAATTCCACCATCCGGTACCTGATGTTCTCGGTGTTCCAGGTACAGCCGGGCGTGCTCGGCGACGACCGGGCGGCGGCGATCAAGGAGGCGCAGACCTTCTTCGACGGGCTAGCCGACAAGGGTGTGGTGTTGCGCGGCATCTACGACGTGGCCGGTTTGCGTGCCGACGCCGATTTCATGCTGTGGACCCACGCCGAACGGGTCGAGGACCTGCAGGCCGCCTACGCCGATTTCCGGCGCACCACCGAGCTGGGCAAGGCCAGCGCCCCGGTGTGGAGCAATGTGGCCGTGCACCGCCCGGCGGAGTTCAACAAGAGCCATATCCCGGCGTTCCTCGCCGGTGAGGACCCGGGCAACTACATCTGCGTGTACCCGTTCGTGCGGTCCTACGAGTGGTACCTGCTGCCCGACGAGGAACGCCGCAAGATGCTCGCCGACCACGGCAAGGCCGCACGCGGTTACCCGGACGTGCGGGCCAACACGGTGAGCTCGATGGCGCTCGGTGACTACGAGTGGATCCTCGCGTTCGAGGCCCCCGAACTGCACCGCATCGTCGACCTCATGCGCGACCTGCGCGCCACCGAGGCCCGCTTGCACGTCCGCGAGGAGACCCCGTTCTTCACCGGCCCCCGCGTGGAGGTCGAGCAGCTCGTCAACGCCCTGCCGTAAGCCCTACTCTTTCGGCTCGAGCTTCAGCGCGATCGAGTTGATGCAGTAGCGCTGGTCGGTGGGGGTGGGATAGCCCTCGCCCTCGAAGACGTGGCCGAGGTGGCTGTGGCAGTTCGCGCACAGCACCTCGACCCGGCGCATGCCGAGCGAGTCGTCGGGGCGCAGGATCACCGCGTCGGAATCGGCGGGGTCGAAGAACGACGGCCATCCGCAGTGCGAGTCGAATTTCTCTGTGCTGCGGAACAATTCGGCACCGCAGGCACGGCAGGCGTAGACGCCCTCGGTCTTGGTGTCGGTGTATTCGCCGACGAAAGGTCGCTCGGTGGCGGCCTCGCGAAGCACGGCGTATTCCTCGGGGTTCAATTTGGCCCGCCACTCCTGCGGCGTCAGCTGGATGCGCGGCGCGGGCAACGAGGTATCGGAACTCATGCCTCCACGCTAATGGTTTCGCGCCGCGCGCGCCGAAACGCTACTTCAGGGCGGGTTCGCGATCCTCGACCGGCGCCACCGGATCGTCGCGGTCAGGGGTCGGTGCGGGTGCCGGTTTCTCCTCGACGCCGTCGCGCGAGTCGGGCGCCTTCGCCATCCAGGCCGGGTCGATGCCCAACTCCAGCCTGCCCTCGCGACGGGCGGCCAGGTAGCGGTCGCCGAGCACACAGAACACCACGATCAGCAGCAGTCCCCAGCCGAAGGTCACCCGCAGGTACTCGAGGTTGCGACCGACGCTCTGCCAGCGGTCCGACAGCCATTTGTCGTAGGTCATGAACCCGAAGATCGCCAGCCAGGCGGGCCAGTTACGCAGCACGGAATTGCGCAGCACCACCGTCATCAGGAACGGGAACAGCATCATCGAGTAGTACATCTGGCCCAGCGAGAGCAGCAGGAACGACGCGGTGAGCAGCACGCCGGAGAAGGTGGTGACGAAGAACAGCTCGTCGTCGCGGTAGTAGCGCCACAGCAGCCACAGCGACACCGCGACGATCGCCGCCACCAGACCCTGCATCACCAGGACCAGCCAGTGCGGCAGACCGTAGTAGGCGGCATTGCCGCCGATCGAGCTGTTGAAGTAGTCGCGGGTCTTCATCAGGTACGGCAGCACCTCGGTGAAGAACTTCTCGGGATCCGCCGACAGCGGCCAGGCGATCGCGGTGAGCGTCACCGGCACACCGATCGCGGTGACGAACACCTTCCACTGGCCGCGCACGGCCGCGACGAGCAGCAGCGGCGCCAGCGTCGGCTTCACCGCGATACTCAACCCGAGCGCGACACCCGCCCACAGGTCGCGGCGCCGCAGTAACAGGTGGATGAACACCAGCTCCGCCAGCAGCAGGCAACCGTTGACATTGGTGAAGACCAGCGTGTTGACCACGGTCTCCGAGGTGAACATCGCCAGCAGCAGCGCGGGCGCGGCCACCGAACCCAGGCCGAACTTGAACAGCCGGAGCAGCAGGTACCAGGCGAGCAGGATCGCGACGGCGTTCAGCCCGATGAACAACCAGCGCGACAACTCGTACTCGATGGCCGCCACGGGCGCGATCAGCAGCGTCCCGCTCGGGTAGTAGAGGTAGTGCGGGTCGACCGACGAGAAATCGGCCGTGTACAGCGGCCTGCCGTTGAGGAACTCGAACGAGGCGTTGTACACCGGGCGATAGTCGTCGGTGACGAAACCGTTGATCGCCTTGATGAAGACACGGTTCAGCACGGTCATGACCGCGAACGGCCACAATGCGAACTTCATCACCTCGGCGGCGGTGCGAGCGGTGCGGGGCTCGAGCTGTCGGAACAACACTGGGGCACGGTACACCGGATCGGGTTGCGATGGTGTCGCCGGACCCGCCCGACGCGCCGCGACGCGCCGGTCGGATGACGATCAGGCGGGGCAGGCGCCACCGTCGGCGGGCAGTTTCCCATCCGCGAGATAGGCATTCACAGCCTGCTGCGCGCACCCGGAATGTGCGACCACCGGATGCCCCCAGCCCTGCCAGGTCATGGTGGCGTGCCGGGCGCCCGCGGCGCCGAGCGCGCCGGTGACCGAGGCCGCGGCACCGCCGACGACGGGGTCGGCGGCCCCGGCGAACACCAGCACGGGCAGCGACAGTTCGTCGGGCAGCGGCGGGGCGGTGGAGACGGGCCAGGCCGAGCACACCATCAGCCCGATCGCGGCGGTGCGACCGAAAACCGGATATTTGCCCGCCCAGGTGTCGGCCAGTTCGCGGGCCCGATCGGGGGTGGGCGGTTGCTGGCTGTCGGTGCACCGGTTCACGAACTCGCCGTCGGACGAGATCGCCGCCGCCTCACGCCCGACCAGTGCGATCAGCGGTCCGCGATCGCCACGGTCGGCCGCGGCGAGGATGTCGGCCAGGGCGGTGACCCGGGTGTGCTGATCCCCGCGCGGGCTCGACAGGAAACCGGTGAGGGCCGTCGCCAGGTCGGCGGCCGTCACCTCGCCCAGTCCGCCTGCCGTCGCCTTGTTCATCAACCCGACGACCGTCGCGCGCGGATCGGGCCCGAGGGCGCAATCGGCCGCCTTGCAGCGCTGGGCGAACGCGGTGAGTGCGGCCTCGGCGCCGGTGACGCGCGCCTCGGCCATGGTCGCGGCGTCGGCACCGACCGGTTCCGGTGCGTCGAGGACGAGCCGGGCCAGGTGGTCGCCGTAGCGGCGCGCGTAGCTGAGCGCGACCTTGCCGCCGTTGCCTGCGCCGAGCAGGTTGATCTTCTCGACCTGCCACTGCTTGCGCAGCTGTTCGATGTCGTCGGCGGCGTGCGGTGCGTCGAAGGTGCCCTCGTAGGGCTGCAGGAAGTCGCGGCAGGCGATGGTCGCGTCCTGACTGAAACCGGCGACGGCACCGACCTGGTCGGCGTTGCCCACCCCGGTCTGCCCCAGATCGGTCAGTACCGCGCGCAATTGGGCCGGGATGCAGTCGATGGGCTGGGAGGCGCCGATGCCGCGCCGATCGACTGCCACGACCGGCTGCGCGGTGAGCAGCGCCCGGTTGGGACCGATGGCCAGACCGGCGAGGGTGGAGGCCGAGGACCGGTCGGCGCCGGAGGTCAGCACCAGCGGGGCCACATCGGTGGGAGTCTCGGGCAGCCGGGCCCGCAGGGCGCCCGCGCGGAACGTGCCGAGCACGGTGCCCGCGGTGTCGATGGGTGTCGAGAAATCGGCGCATTCGAGCACGAGTCCGGCGGGCACGTCGCCGAAGGCCAGCGAGCTGACGGTCGACTCGGTGCAGTCGCGCCAGGTGAGATCGGATTTGGGGACCTCGGCCGTGCCGAGATCCTCGGTGGCGGGCTCCTGGGTCGCCACTCCACCGGCGCCCGGACGTTCCACCGCGACGACGGGCCGATCCGACGGTCCCGCCCCGCAGCCCGCGAGCATGATCGACAGTGTCGCGGCCGTTACCGCGGCCCGAGTCAAGCGCATGGCTACACCCTGCCAGGTTCGGCGCCGGGTTTCATCGACGGGCCCAGCGGGCCAGCACGGTGCCGTCGTCGTCGAGCACCAACTGCTTGCGTGCCATCGAGGTTCCGAATTGCTTCGCCGACAGCGAGATTCGCCCGCCCGCCCCGCCGACCAGCAGCGGCGCGGTGGTCAGGCACAGTTCGTCGACCAGGTCGGCCTCGGCCAGCTGACCGAACAGGTGCGGTCCGCCCTCGCACAGCACTCGCAGCGATCCGCGCTCGGTGAAGACCCGCAGCAGGGCCGCGGGCGTGATCGCGAACTCCGCCGCGACCACCACTTCCGCGCCCGCGTCTTCGAGCGCGGCGACGCGGTCTTTGTCGGCCTGGGCGGTGGTGAGAATCAGTGGCGGGGTCTGCGCGTCGGTGAACAGCCGCGCCGCCGGATCGAGATTCGCGCTGCCCGACACCACGGCGATCGGCGGTGGGCTGCCGTCCTCGCTGCCGCCGACCCCGTGCCGGAAATGCGCCCGCCGGTGTTCGTCGTCGGTGCGGGCGCCGCCGTAGTTCTCGGTGCGCACGGTGCCCGCGCCGACCAGGATCACGTCGGCGAGCTCGCGCAGCAGCTTGAACACCAGCTTGTCGGCCGGGGTGGCCAGTCCCTTCGTCACGCCGTCGACGGCGAGCGCGCCGTCGATGCTGCTGACGAAGTTGGCCCGCACCCACGGCCGCTCCAGGTGCCTCGGGTACGCATAGCTCCTGGCCAGTGCGTCGGCGTCGAGATCTGCGAGCTGGGTCACATTAGGGATACGCTGCATAGGTACCGATGCAACCACGTCCGTACGATTCGCACATGCAAGAACGCCTCGTCGATCGCCACCCGGAGGTCCCGGCCGACCAGCTCGTCGCCCAGATGGTGCCCCCGCCCATGTTCGACGAGGTCAGCTTCGCCTCCTACATTCCCGGCCCCAAGGAACCCAGCCAGGCGGCCGCGGTTCGCAAGGCCGAGGAATTTGCCGGTCAGGTCGCCAAGATCCACAAGGCCGCGTCGAAGAAGAGCCTTTTCGGCAAGAAGAAGGCCGTCACCGGCGCGGGCCTGTACCTCGACGGTGGTTTCGGTGTCGGCAAGACCCACCTGCTCGCCTCGATCTTCCACAGCGCGCCCGCGCCGAAGTCGTTCGGCACCTTCGGCGAGCTGACCAACCTGGTCGGCGCCCTCGGCTTCGTCAACGCCGTGGAACGGCTCTCCGCCAACAGCCTGCTGTGCATCGACGAGTTCGAACTCGACGACCCGGGCGACACCACGATGGTCTCGCGCCTGCTCACCGAGCTGTCCGCCGCGGGCGTCTCGATCGCGGCCACCTCCAACACCCTGCCGAGCCAGCTCGGCGAGGGTCGGTTCGCCGCGCAGGACTTCCTGCGCGAGATCAAGAAACTCGGCTCGATCTTCGAGCCGGTGCGCGTCGACGGTCCCGACTACCGACACCGCGACCTGCCGCCCGCCCCCGAGCCCACCTCGCCCGAGGTGCTGGCCGAACGGGCCGCCGCCACACCGGGTTCCACCCTCGACGACTACGACGCACTGCTGAAGCACCTGAGCACCCTGCACCCGTCGAAGTACGGCGCGCTCATCAACGGCGTCACCTCGGTGTTCGTCGCCGGGGTGCACCCGGTGACCGATCAGGCGGTCGCGCTGCGCATCGTCGTCCTCGCCGACCGCCTCTACGACGCGAGCATCCCGGTCACCGTGTCCGGCGCCAAGCTCGACGAGATCTTCTCCCAGGAGATGCTCGACGGCGGGTACCGCAAGAAGTACCTGCGCGCCATCTCGCGTCTGCTCGCGCTGTCGCGGTTCGAGGCCGCTACCGCGTAGGGATCACAGCTTCCGTTCGAAGACGAAATCGTCGTGCACCTGGTTGCCGACGGTCATCGTCTTGGTGCCCACCCGCACGAACCCGTGCTTGCCGTAGAAGCGTTGCGCGCGTTCGTTGTCCTGGTTCACCCCGAGCCACACCGCGTCGGCGCCCGACTCACGCGCGGAGTCGACCGCGGCGTCCATGAGCGCACCGGACACCCCGGTGCCGTGGTGGCCGGGCAGCACGTACATCTTGCTGAGTTCGACCACCGACCCCGGGCTGACCTGTGCGTCGATGGCCGGATCGGTCGGCCTGCCCGCGATCAGCATGGCGTAGCCGACGATCTCGTCACCGTCGACGGCCTTGAGGACCGTGCGATCCGGGTCGGACAGGTATTCGCCGAAACGGTCGCCCGAGAGCATCTGGGTCAGGAAGATCTCGATGTCGGCCGGGTCGGCCTGCGGGGGACAGGCCAGCGGGAACGTCACGGTCGCCACATCGCTGAGGGCTTCGGCGTCCCAGAGTCCGGCCCGGTCGACGACGACGGAGCTGTTGGTCATCGTTCCAGTACAGCACGGGCGTGGCGGTGGTAGACAGCACTGTGGGCATCGCGGCGGTGGCACCGTGACGGCGGTCCCGAGTACTCTCCTGCCCATGACTAGCGGTAGCCGCATCGGGATCGTCGGTGCGGGAGTTGCGGGATTGGCTTGCGCGAAGGTGTTGAGTCAGGCCGGATTCCCGGTCGAAGTCTTCGATCGAGCCCCTGACGTGGGCGGTGTGTGGAGCGTCACCCGCCGCTACCCGGGCCTGCGTTCGCAGAACAGCAAGCACACCAACCACTTCAGCGACCACCCGATGCCGGAGGACTACCCGCGCTGGCCCGACGGTCAGCAGATGCAGGCCTACCTCGCCGGGTACGCGCAGAAGTTCGGCCTCACCGGGAATCTGCGGCTCGGCACCGAGGTGGTCGCGGCCGACCCGGTCGACAGCGGCTGGTTGCTCGAGATCCGCGACGGGATGGGTGTGCACCGCAGCACCTGTGATCACCTGATCGTCGCCAACGGTGTGTACAGCGACCCGGTGCTGCCGGACCTGCCCGGTGCGGCCGCCTTCCGCGCCGCGGGCGGGCAGCTGTGTCACGTCTCGCAGTTCCACGATGCCGAACTGGCGCGCGACCGTTCGGTGGTCGTCGTCGGGTACGGCAAGTCGGCCTGCGATGTGGCCGAGGCGGTGAGTCATCTCGCCGACGAGACCAGCGTGGTCGCCCGCAGGCTCACCTGGAAGATGCCGCGCAAGTTCGGATTCGGGACCGACTACGAACGATTGCTGCTCACCCGCGTGGGTGAGGCGCATTTCCCGTCCCGGTTCGGCCACCGCGCCGAACGCCTACTCGACCGGCTCGCCCTGCGCGAGGCGAATCTCGACCTGCTGCAGGAACGGGTGACGCGCAAGCTGCGGCTGCGTGAGCTCGGCCTGCTCCCCGACGGTTCACTGGCCGAGATGGCGACCAGCAGCGCGGCGCTGGCCACCGAGGGGTTCTTCGATCAGATCGAGGCGGGCCGCATCGCCGTGCACCGCGACGCCGAGATCGTCGAACTCATCGGCGGGCAGCACGGGCCCGCGGTCCGGTTGTCGGACGGGACGCTGAAACTGGCCGAGATCGTGGTGTGCGCCACCGGATATCGCCAGGAGGTTCCGTTCCTCACGCCGTTCGTACGCCGCTCGCTCACCGACGAGGCAGGCGACTTCCGGCTCTACCGCCATATCCTGCCCGTCGAGGTACCCAACCTCAGTTTCGCCGGCTACAACAGCTCCAATGTGAGCGCCCTGAGCGCCGAGGTCGGCGCGCACTGGATCGCGGGGCTGCTCACCGGCGCGTTCGTGCCGCCGGTCGCCGAACTGATGAACAACGACATCGACGAACGCCTCGCCTGGTCGCGGGCCCGCAGCAACGGCGCGCACGCGCACGGTGCGTCGGTGATCCCGTTCTCGCTGGGCAATATCGACGAGATGCTCGACGACCTCGGCACCCCGCTGCCGCTGTCGGCCCGGCTCGGGCAGTGGGTGCGCCCGGTGCGGCCCGCGACCTACCGCGGCGTGCTGCGCAACCGCAACGCCGCCCCGGCGCCGACGCCGGTCGCGGCGGTCGAGGGATAACCGACACGCGGTGCTCCCCGCTTGGTGGCGAACCGGGCGTTGGTGATAATCCTGGCGTGGAAGCGCTGGATCTGAACCTGCTGCCCGCCTTGGACGCGCTGCTGGACACCAACAGCGTCACCGAGGCGGCCCGGCGACTGCACACCTCCACCTCGGCGATGAGCCGCACCCTCACCCGGTTGCGCGAGGTGTTCGGTGACCCGCTGCTCGTGCGCTCCGGCAGGCATCTGGTGCCCACCCCGCGCGCCCTGGAACTGCGCCAGGACGTGGCGGCGCTGGTCGAGGCGAGCCGGGTGCTGCTCACCCACGAGGGCGGCGGTGTTCGCAGGCAGCGGGACTTCGTGGTCCGCGTGGGTGACGCGGTGGCGGCGCGGCTCGCGGGACCGCTGCTCGGCGCGGTCGGGGCGCAACTGCCCGGCGTGACGGTGCGGCTGCTGGCCGCGGACCCCGCCGACAGCGCCGTGGCCCTGCGCGACGGACAGGTCGACATCGAAGTGGGCGTGCTCGGCCGCACCGACCCCGAAACCGTGGTGCAGCGGCTGTTCAGCGACCGCTGGGTCGGTGTCGCGGCCGCCGGCCATCCCTTCGCCGCCGACCGCCCCACCGTCGCCGCCTACGCCTCCGCGCGCCACCTCGAGGTGTCGCCCACCGGCCGCACCCACAGTCCCATCGACGACCGGCTCGCCCTGCACGGTCGCACCCGCCGCGTCGTCGCGACCGTCGCCGATCTGGCCACCGCGTTGTTCACCGTGGCGACCACCGAGCTGATCTGCCCCGCCCCCGCGGCGTTGTCCCGCCCGGCCTGCCAGGCGCTCGGCCTGGCCACCTTCGAGATCCCACTGCCGTTGCCCGCCCCCGTCGTCGCCATGGCCTGGCATCCGCGCAATACCGCCGACGCGGGCCATCGCGCCGTGCGCGAGCTCGTCGCGACGGTACTGCGCGACGCGCCGGAGGCGCCCGATGTGCGCTCGGTGGGAGTCGCCGTCTAGCCGAGGTCCTGGGTCGGCGGACCGAAGACGTCGCGACGACCCGGTGGCAGGCCCGCGGAGCGCTTGAGCTCGTCGAGCATGGCCTGCAATTTGTCCACGTGGGCAGCGGATTCGAGGTCGAAGGCGCGGTAGGTGCCGGTCACCGTGATGCCTGCCGGGTCGGTCGCCGTGGGGATGGGGGCAGGACCGAGGTTGTCGTCGGCGCTCGACGAGGCGTGGACGGCGGGCAGGTCGACTGCCGGGGCGGCGGGTCGGCCGTGCCGGGTCCCTGCCTCGTTGTCCGAGTTGGTGAATCGCGCGGTGCCGTGCGCCGCCTGGGCCGCGAGCGGACCTGTGTGCGCGTCCTGGCCGAATGGGCGGCCGGTCTCCTCGGCGCTGTGACCGTGCGGTCGGCTGGAACGCTCGCCCGAGTCGAATCGGTTGTTCGCCGCCTCGTCGGACGGGCTGGATTGCTCGCCCTGGGTGATGCGGTCCGCCGACTGGTGCGTCCGACCGGGATCGCCCGCCGCCTGGGCGGAGTGGCCCGCCTGATTCGGGTAGTCCGTCGGCAGGGCTGTGTCGCCGGACCGGTCGACGGATTCCGTCGCCGGACTGGTGCGGTAGTCGGGGCCGCCGACCGACGGCCCGGACCGGGGTGCCTGGTCGAGGTGCTCCGACGGCGCGGTGGCTCGGCCCGGCACGTACCCGGCTTCGACCTGGTGGGCCGAATCGGCGGCCGGCGGGGCGACCAACCGGGCGGGGGCTGCCGGTTTTTCGGTGGTGGTCGAATTGCGAGGCGTGAAGTCCGCGAAGACGGACTCGCCGCGCGAGTCCGTGGTGAAGCCGTTGCGGGCGTGACCGTTTCGCGGTGGGGTGGGAAGGGTCGTCTCCACGTCGTCGTCGAAGGACCACTGGATCCCGTTGGTACTGCCGTTCTTCGGCCCGGAACCCGTCCGATCGGCGAACCCGTTGAAGGTGGTCCCGTTCGTCGCGACCCGGGCTTCGATCGCGTGAGCGTCTTCGGCCGGGATGATTCCGACACGATCCTGCGCACCCGTACTCGCGGGCCCACCCGTGCCGTTCCCCGGTCCGCGCGCCGAGCTCGCCCGCTGGTCATCGCCATGACCCGACGCACGAGTGGTGCGGTGCGCATCGCCGGAATCACCGACCCGCTCGCCCGCCGTGTCGGCGTCGAATGAGCTGTGCCGCGTGTCTTCTGATCCGCCGGCGTGTTCGACGGAGGGGCGTAGGTCGGTCGCCCGGTGGGGGCCGGATCCGTTGCGCTGAGCCTGCGGATCGACTCCGTTGGGCGACCACGTCACATTGCCGGAAGTGGTGTGGCGTTCGGTGCCGCGGGTCTCGGTGGGAACCTTGCCGACCGGCCGGGCGCGTTCGACGCCGGCGGACCCATCCGAACCAGTGACGGTCTCCTCATCGTGACGGACGCCGCCGGTCGAATCGGGGAGCGCGACAGCGCGATTCGCGGTGAGACCGACACCTTGTGCCGCGATGTCGTCCGCCACTCCACGCGCGGGCGTCTCCCGCTCCGGCTGCGCGGGCAGTCGCCCGTTGACACGCTGCGCATTCGAGACCGCTTCACTCACAGGTGCTTGTGGCGCGTGTGCACCGTTCACCTTCGCTCGCTGTGCCGTGTCGCCGTGCCCACCGCTCGACGCGCGGGCCGCCTGGGGTTCAGGATCGCCGAGCCCCGACGACTGGACCGCGAACGCGGCGGTACGAGGCCCATCCTCCTCGTGCGACGCGGCCCGACTACGTTCGCCCGCAACCACACCGCTCTGCGGTTCGATCGGCGCGCGGGGGACAGGCGCAGCGGTGATGGGCCAAGTGGGATCCCCGAGGTGGTCGGGGACCGAGCGGCTCGACTGACGGCGCTCCAGCGGCGGCCGGGTGGCTTCCTCATGGGCGGCGGCCCGCTCGGCGGCCTCGCGGACTTCTCGTCTGCTGCGCCCACGGGCGGGTGGTGGGGCTGGATCGTCGCCGCCGTCGAGCGCGTCGAGCCGGGCACTGAGCCGGGAAATGTCCTGTGACGCATGGAAAGCCCACGCTTCGAGGCGGCGGATGCGGAGCTGGTCGGGCACGTCCTCGTCGTCACCGGGGAAGCGGGGGACCTCCTGGGCGACGCGCGCGGCGACGACATCGAGCTTCTCGCTGACCTCACGCAGCGCCGCGGCGATATTCGCCAGCATCGACCCGATGGTTTCGTCGTGCTCAGCGTGGTTCATGCACACCCTACTTCCGGTGGACGGCGAGCGTGCCCGCCTCGGCCGCCTGCGATCATATCCACCGGGGCCCGCCGACGCGTTGTACTGATCCTCGGCCGGTGCGCCAGGCGACGCGCCGAACCTTTTCGTAATCGGGACGAAAAGGACCGGCAACCCGGCCGGTCTGTGTATCGAAATGATCAAGATCTTCGCCGGTCCGTGCGACGTTGGCACAATGAAAGGGCTTGATATACAAGCAATGTCGTCGTTGTGATCTCGATCACCACACGGCGACGCACCCGAGTGCGGGTCAAGGGGGCTGGCGGCGTGTCGGCGGCTGCGGGAACCTGAGTGCAGGTCGTGGGCGCGGGGCGTACGGCAGGCCCTGGTGAGGGAGTGATGGTGTGAGGACGAAGCGGCGAAGCGACACCCAGGTGGTGTGCGGACGGCGGGCGCTGCTCGACGAACTCGGGATCTCCGAGGGCGGTCGTCGCGCGGCGCCCGAACGCGCCGGATACGGCTGTGGTTGCCCCGATTGCGTTGCGAAGCAATGGAATACCCAGCGGCTCGAACATTGGATCTGTGGCAGGCTGACGGCGGCGGGCGCCGACGAGGCCCAGGTGGACGCGCGGGTGGGCGATATCCCCGTCGACATCTACTGGCGCCGAGGCGAACGGCGCGGCGTCGTCGAGGTGCGCAGCGGCCCCCTCGACATCACCGCCGCCCGCGCGCACCGCGAACGCCTGCGCGAAGCGGGCATCGACGACGTGCTGTGGGTGGTCCCGCGCGGGTACTGGGTGCCGCTGGTGCCCGCGGTCGGTATCGCCGACTTCGCGCCCGCCGGTGCCGAATACCGCATCGATCAAGGCATGCTCACCGCCGGTGAGTCCGGTTTCGCCGCACCGGTGCGGGCGGGCTGGGCGCTGCGGGAGTTCCTCGAGGGCTGGGTGGCCGACGACATCGCCTGGGGTCATGTGGATGTGATGAACGGAGGGTGGGCCGAGATGGGCACCTGGGAAAAGCACACGGCGGCGCAGGCCGCGATGATCGAACGTCAGCGCAGTCAGTTGCGCGACCAGCGAGTGGAACTGGCGGTGTCGCGGCAGGCCGTGCGCGACAAGCAGCGGTTGGTGACCAGGCTGCATCACCGCATCGAACGCGCGGCCGCGGCCGCCGACGCCCATGCCATCACCCTGGCCGGGTTGCGCAGCGAGCTGGTCGCCCAGCAGCGGACCGCAGCGGGCCTGCGCGCCACGATCACCAGGATGGACCGCACCCTCGATCAGTGGCAGTGGCTCACCTGCTGCGCGATGCTGCTGGTTGTCGCGGTGCTCGCCGGGGCGATGGTGATGCGCTGAGCCGCATCGGCAACCGGTCGAACTGCCAGTCGTTGCGCAGCACGAGGGCAGCCAGGTCGAGCAGGTCCAAGCCGGTCTCGGTGAGCACGGCCGCGAGGGCGGCCCGGTCGTAGGGGCCGGTGGCAAGGTCGGTGGCGATGCGCTGCTCGGCGGCCGCGTCGACGGCGCGGGTGCGCAGTTGTGCGGTGCCGATCGCGCTGCCGGTCCAGGTGAGCGCACCCCAGCCGCGTTCGTGGGCGTGGGCGCGCATCAGCTCGGCCTGAAGCCTGTTGTGGTGGAACATGGTCCGGCCCAGCGGCACCACATCGATCAGCACCGTCCGGCCGTCGCCGAGCCGGGCGGCGACCGAGGGGTAGTGCACCTGGTTCTCACCCGCGAACGTGTAGGTGAGGGCGGCGGGCTCCTCTTGGAATGCCGCGACGGCCGGGCTGGCATCGAGCGTGCGCAGCAGGCGGGCGACCAGCGCGGAGTCGTAGGCGACGTCGCGCCCGGCCTTGGCCAGGTAGAACCGGCCGCGGCCGTCGTCGTCGGCATCGGCCACCCGCGCAGAAGCGGTGGGTAACGGGGCAGGGGAGCCGTCCGGCCAGTCGGTACCCGCGAGCACGGCGTCCAGGTCGTCGACGTCGTCGTCCGGGGCGTGCAGTTTGGCGAGGATGCTCGCGGTCTTCTTCTGCCAGCCCAGGATTCGCTGCATGACATAACCGGCGACCCGCCGGGCGTCGGTCTGGTCGTGTCCGGCCAGGCGCAACTTCAGATACGACCACTCCATGGCGACCAGGTCGGTGTCGGTCGCGTAGATCTCGGTGAGCAGGGTGCGCACCAGGCGCAGATCGCCTGCCTCACGCGGATATCGGTGTGCGAACACCTCGGCGGAGCGGTGTCCGGATCGGGCGGCCTCGCGCAGGATGCGCCCGATCGCCTTGGTGTAGAGCTGACGGGCCCGGTCGCGGGCGAGGTCGTAGCGGGCGCCGACGCGGGTGAGGGTTTCCGGGCGCTGACCGCCGATGCCCAGGCGAAGCCCAACCACCCGCGCCTCGCGTGCCGCGCGTTCGGCGTGGTCGACGAGCAGTTCGCCGACCAGCTCGTCGAGCTCCTCGAGCTCGAACGAGACGTCGGCGGCGATGTCGTGGCCCGGTTCTCTCATGATCGCGTCAGCGTAGCGGCGAACACCGACAATGTTGTGTCACAGCGACGTCAGGTACTCGCTGTAGAACAGGCACAGACCCGTCGCCGAGGCGATGCCCGCCAGCACCCAGAACCGGATGATGACGGTCGTCTCCGGCCAGTTGTCGAGTTCGAAATGGTGGTGGAACGGCGCCATCCGGAACAGCCGGGTGTGGGTGGTGCGGAAGACGACGATCTGCAGCACCACCGACATGATCTCGGCGACGAACAGTCCACCGAGCACCACCGCGAGCAGTTCGGTGTGGCTGGTGATGGACAGCCCGGCCAGCAGCCCGCCGAGGCCGAGGGATCCGGTGTCGCCCATGAAGATCTTGGCGGGCGCGGCATTCCACCACAGGAATCCGACGCAGGCCGCGGCTCCGGCCGCGCTCACCATCGCCAGGTCCAGCGGGTCGCGGACGGTATAGCAGGCGCGGCCGGGGGTGATCTCGCAGGAGTGGTCGTACTGCCACAGCGTGATCACCACGTAGGCGCCGAGGGTCAGGGTCATCGACCCGGCGGCCAGCCCGTCGAGCCCGTCGGTGATGTTCACCGCGTTCGACCAGGCGACCACCAGCAGCACCACGAACAGCACGAAGAACAGCGAGGCGAAGGTGATGGTGGGGATGTCACGCACATACGACAGGTTGCGGCCCGCCGGAGTGAGTCCGGTGGCGCCGGGGAATCGCAGCACCAGCACGGCGAACACGACCGCCGCCGAGATCTGCCCCAGGTATTTGCCCGCCGCGGTGAGCCCGAGATTGCGGTGTTTGCGCAGTTTGATCGAGTCGTCGAGGAAACCGACCACGCCGAGTGCCGAGGCGAGCAACAGCACCAGAACACCCGATGCGCTGGGACCCGGTGCGTCCCACAGTGTCCCGATCAGATGCGAGCCGAGGTAGCCGCCCCACACGCCCGCACCGATGGCGAGACCACCCATCGTCGGTGTGCCGCGTTTGGTGTGGTGGCTGGCGGGCCCGTCGATCCGGATCTCCTGCCCGAAACCGCGCCGCGCGAACACCCGGATGAGCACCGGGGTGAGCGTGATGGTGATGAACAGGGCGATACCCGCCGACAACAGGATCTGTCTCACATTGCCCCTCCGTCCCGCCTGTCCCGCCATCCGCTGCGGCCCCGGCGGCGCCGTGCCGATCCTAGGGGAGGCCACCGGGTTGCGGCGCAGGAGTGATCGGGGTTACAGGCTCTTCGGTCGCACGGTCATGGTCAGCACGTCCGGGACCGCATCGAAGGCGCGGCGTACTTCGGTGGCCAATCCTCCGGCGGTGCGGTCGTCGTGGGTGGTCCAGGCGCCGAGCGCGCAATGGAACGCGGCGACCAGGATGTCGACGGCGAGCCGTAGATGCAGGGTGCGGTCCTCGCCCACGTCCAGTTCGCGGTGCAGCAGGGTGACTGCCGCGCGGCTGGTCCGATCGCAGAATTGCAGGTTGTGTCCGGCCATCGACGGGGTGACGCCCACGAGGCGATGGCTCAGCGCGGCTCGCCGTGGCCACTCGCCGACGGCGACGCGGTCGACGGCCGCCAGCAGCGCGTCCCGGAGCACGCGCAGGAGCCCGGTTTCTCGTGGCTCTCCGCGTTCCAGCTCATCCAGGAAGGCGAGCCAGACGTCCTGCAGTGGCGCCATCGCCACGTCTTCCTTGCCTGCGAAGGTGCGGAAGAACGTGCGCTTGGAAACCTCGACGGACTCGCACAGCTCATCCAGGGTGACGGCATCGAACCCACGCTCGGTGAACAGCCGGAGAGCGGAGTCGATCAACGCGTGCCGGGTTCGTAGCTTTTTCCGTTCGCGCAGCGGCAACTCGTCTATCGCTACGTCCATCGTCTCAGCCTACCGATGACCGACAGCGAACGCCACTTGACAGCAATTGCCACTCAGTGGCACTTTTGCTGGGCGGCTGATCTGCCGTGTCGTCACAAGAGAAGGCCCTGGATATGCGAGCACTGCTGGTCGACCGTTCCGCCCCTGCCGGACTCCGCCTCGGATCGGTCCCGGACCCCGATCCGGCCCCGAATCAGGTGTTGGTGCGGGTTGCCGCGACTTCGTTGAACCACGGCGAGGTGACCCATCTCGTTCCCGGCGCCGACGCGGGCACGGTTCTGGGTTGGGACGCGTCGGGGGTGGTCGAGCGTGCGGCTGCCGACGGCTCCGGACCGGCTGTGGGCACGCCGGTGGTCACGCTAGGACCGGCCGGTGCCTGGGCCGAATTGCGTGCTGTGGATTCCGAATTCGTCGGAGTCGCACCGGTAGGTGCCGACCTCGCAGCCCTCAGTACGGTGCCGGTGGCGGGCGCGTCGGCGTTGCGCGCATTGCACCGGCTCGGCCCATTGCTGGGGCGCCGGGTTCTCGTTACCGGCGCGTCCGGTGCGGTCGGCCGTTATGTGTTGCAACTGGCACACCTGGGTGGTGCGGAGGTCGTCGCGGTGACGTCGAATCCGGATGCGCATCGCGACAGCATGCGGGAGCTGGGTGCCGGACAGGTGATAGCGGATCCGACGGAACTCGATGGCCGCGTCGACGGTGTGCTCGACCTCGTCGGTGGATCGCAGATGGTTGCCGCCTTCGAGTCGCTCGCGGAGGGCGGGACGCTCGTCTCGGTCGGGCATGCCTCGGGTGCGCCGGAGCGGTTCCCGTTCGGCACCTTCTTCGGCGATGCGGGCAGGCACGACCGCTCGATCGTGACGTTCTTCCTGCTCGGCTGCCGTGATCTCGGCCGTGATCTCACCTGGCTCGCCGACCGGGTCGCCGCGGGCGTTCTCGACCCGCAGGTCGTCTGGCGAGGCGACTGGTCCGCCGCGGATGAGGCGGTCACCGCGTTGCGCGACCGCCGACTGCACGGCAAGGCCGTCCTCGAGCTGGGCTGACCGGTCCGCGACGCAAACAAGTCAGGCCCCCTCGAAAGGGGGCCTGACTTGTGGTGCGCGATACTGGGATTGAACCAGTGACCTCTTCCGTGTCAGGGAAGCGCTCTCCCGCTGAGCTAATCGCGCGAGGTGGAGACGGGAATCGAACCCGTGTGCACGGCTTTGCAGGCCGTTGCCTCACCACTCGGCCACTCCACCGCGCAAAGGAGGATGGCATACTGCTAGTGCCTAACCTACCTCTCGAGCGGATGACGGGATTCGAACCCGCGACCCTCACCTTGGCAAGGTGATGCGCTACCACTGCGCTACATCCGCATTCACACTTCCAGAGGAGCTCGTCCCGGGGGCCTTGCTGCTCTCCGTGGTGCGATGAGAACATTAGCCGACGCGCGGCGAAGACTACAAATCGCCTGGTTAAACGGCATAAATGTGAATTACACGCATGTTGTCCGGTGGCGCGGCGATGACCGATGGCCGAACTTCGGGTACCGCGTCGACCCGCACGTTCCGAACCCTCTTCATCTACCGGGCGCGCCGCCCCGAACTTCCCGTTCACAAGGCGATTTGGTGTCTCCCGGGTACCCCGTGCTAATGTTTCGTCTCGTTCGAGAGGCCGCACAAACAGCCCTTCGCAACCATCCCGGTCCTATAGCTCAGCGGGAGAGCGTCCGCCTCACACGCGGAAGGTCGCTGGTTCGAAACCAGCTAGGACCACCATAAAGTGCAGGTCAGAGCATTATTGGCGATGGCCTGCACTTTTCGTGCAACTTACGTGCAATAGCGTTCGTCACGAGGGTGCTGAATCTGGGCCGATATTCATCCAGGCATTGCTCGGCATCCGGATGCCGAGGCCGGGTGTGCAAGTCGGTTGGGCGGCGATGACGCCCGAGCAGGTCGCCGTGCTCCGGCAGCGATTCGCCGCATGCTCGGGGCGGGCAACGCCCTCACCGGGCACCGCGTAGTCATCGGCGATTTGCAGATCCAGCTCGCCAGCCGACACAGAGGTCGGTGTCAGCCGATCTGCTCGTCGAGGTTGACGGTGATTTGGGGCGGCCACCTCGTCGCCGGTCAGGATCGATTCGGGGACGGGCGAACGAACCGGCTCGTGTGATCGTCACCGTGCCGAACTCGCCGCCCCGCCGCTGCCCGCTCGCAGTGACTGTTGGTCAGTGCGAGCAGTAATCGGGCCCGGAGCCTGCCGTGGCGGCGGGAACACCGAATTTTGATCTGGACCGCGACGGTGACGGCCTGGAGCACCTACAGCGTGATGCCATGAGCCGCGGGACATTCGAGGTGAGGTTCTGGTGCGGTACCGGCACAGTTGAATCCGACGACTTCGTCGAGCTCGAGTGGGACGAGGGGCCCTCGCCCGCACCGACAGATACCACGACCTAGACTACTTTACCAGGACAGATGCTCCGATTCTTGCGTTGTCAGCCCTTGGCAGGCTGAATTATTGCAGTTCAGAGCACCTTTCGCGATTTCTGGCGCAGGTCAGATGCTATTGCCGTGGAGGGCGAGGCTAACTGCGCGTCGGCCACGGTCAATTGCCCAAGACGGTGTTGAGCACAAGCAGGGCCAGCGTGAGTGAACCGGCGAAGGCTGCCCCGCCGTGGAAAATCGCGTTCGCCCAGCGCACCCCGTTGTGCCGGGACAAGGCCGCAGCACCGAAGGCGATCAGTAGCGCGAACAGGGTGGCGATGACGAGCAAAAGCAGTTTCACGGTCTGGGGATTCGAGTCGGTCATGGAGGGTTCCAGTCGGTCGCGGAGGCACGGAGCTGCAGGAGCCGTTGCCATTTGGGCGCCGGCCAGTGGTTCTCATCGAGCACAGCCTTCCCGGTGCGCACGCCTAGGTCAAGAGTGTAAAATGGCGATTTTCGCCAATTGGTGGTTTCCACCGACATCGCGGTAATGTGGGGTCGTGGCGAAGCAGGTCGGTGCTCTCGGTCCTACTGGGATCCGGTTGAGCAAACGAGTACAAGACCTTCGACAGGCCCGCGGGCTCACACTGGGCACCCTCGCACGGCGATTGGGTGATCTGGGTAGACCGATCGATCTGTCGGCCCTGGCAAAGGTGGAGAAGGGGCAGCGCCGCGTCGATGTCGACGACCTGGTCGCGCTTGCGCTTGCGCTGGATGTGTCTCCGAACTGGCTGTTGCTGCCCGACAACGCATCCCACGAGCAAATCGAGCTGGCAGAAAGGTTCCGCCTGACTAGCAGTGATGCCTGGGAATGGGCCGTACGTGACCAGCCACGCGACTTGTCGTCTCCAGCAACGGAAGTTCAACAGCCCAGCGGGCTGTCTGCAGGGCGGACTACGTCGTTCTTTCTGCGGAATGAGTGGGCGGATCACGGCGCTTCCGGAGTTGCGCGGGCGACCCAACTACGAACCATCTTGCACCGCGCGGTTCTTGCCGATCTAGCAGCAACCCGGCCCAAACGCCTGATGCGCGCTATGGAGTACCAAGCCGAGGATATCGGTGGCGCGGCACCGTACGCCGATGAGGAAGACCTTCTGTGGTTCCTCACGTCAGCGGGACCAGAAGACCCGTTGATCGAGGCTTGGCGCAAGCAGTTTGGGTTATGGGACCGTATGGAGCACCCAGCCTGGTCGCCCGCCCAAGCACGTACCCTGCAGCGACGGGCCGACGTCTACGGTGGGCTGGCTCTGGGAAGGGAAGTTCGCGACGCGTTCGACAGTGTCTGTCCGGTGGACGAGGCGTCACCATCCGTGGTGGTCAGCACGGCATTCGCGCCGTGGTACACCCCGGCCTCACAGCAGCAGAGGGCCTGGTATTGGCCGCGGTACCGGGAGCACCTGAACAGCAAAGGTTGGCCGACGCAGACGATACACAGCCTCGACACTATGACCGACGCTGTTGTCGAGCGACTGGCCGATCCGACGCAGCCGCAGGCCTACCAGTCGAAAGGCTTGGTCGTCGGCTACGTCCAGTCAGGTAAGACGGCCAACTTCACAGGCGTCATCGCGAAGGCGATGGATGCGGGGTACCGACTGGTAATTGTGCTCGGTAGCACGTTGAACCTGCTGCGGGACCAAACCCAGCGCCGGCTGGACCAAGAACTCGTGGGCCGCGAGAATATCCTGCGCGGTGTCAGCGAGTACGAATCCGACTACTGCGACGACCCTCAGTGGGTGCAGCGCAAATTCATCGAATTCGGTGGCATGCCATCGTCTCTCGGTGGCTTCGACATCGTCCGCCTCACCACCCGTCACAACGATTACCGAACGCTCCCGTACGGAATCGGTGCCCTCGAGTTCGAGAAGCAGGAACCCGACCTCCCGCTTTACGACATCCGCAACCTACACCGCTCCCCGGCCCGATTGATGGTGGTCAAGAAGAGCAAAACCGTCCTAAGAAGGCTGGTGAAGGACCTGCATTGCATCGGTACCCCTCTCGATGAGATCCCGGCCCTGATCATCGATGACGGATCCAACGAGGCCCCGCTCAACACCACCGGCCTCAACCCGGATACCGAGCGCAGCGCCATCAATCAAATGATCTCCCATCTGCTGGCTCAGCTGCCGCGGGCCCAGTACGTGGGATACACCGCGACGCCGTTTGCGAATGTCCTGCTCGCCCCGGAGGGCAACGCCGAGATCTTTCCCAAGGACTTCATCGTCTCCCTACCGCGTCCCGACGGGTACATGGGTGCCCGTGACTTCCACGACTTCGGTGCCGCGCCGCCGCAGCACGAGCGCACCTTCGCCAATTCGAACGAGCTTGCTCATGTCCGCGACGTGGAGTTTTCCCGCGAAGACGACACCCAACAGCTCCAGTGTGCAATCGACACTTTCGTGTTGACTGGAGCTATGAAGCTGTTCAGACAAGATCGAGACAGTCTGGGCGACAGCTATTTTCGACATCACACGATGCTCGTCCACGAATCGGCCTTGGTCGAGGCGCACCGTGAGATGCTCGGTAGGATCACCAAATTATGGTGGGAGGCTGGATATTCCGACTCTCAAAGCCACCAACGGCTCCGCAACCTGTTTGATACCGATATCGCACCTGTGTCCGCCGCCCGCGCTGGCGCCCACGCCGTCCCTGCCTCCTTCGACGAATTGATGCCCTACATAGTCTCAGTCGTCAAGCGCATCGATGCCGACCAAAAACCAATCATCGTCGTCAACAGTGACAAGGACCTGGACACAGGCGACACCGACTTCGACCGCCGCCCCATCTGGAAGATCCTGATCAGTGGCCAGAAGCTGGCGCGTGGCTTCACAGTCGAGGGCCTGACTGTCTCCTATTTTCGGCGTCGCCCCACCGATCCGGCTGCACTGATGCAGATGGGTCGTTGGTTCGGCTTCCGCAATGGGTACCAAGACCTCGTGCGGCTCTACATCAGTCGTGACGAAGCACAGGGCAGCCAAGGGATCGATTTGTATCAGGCGTTCGAGGCGGTGTGCGCAGGCGAGGAGGCCCTCCGCGCCGAACTTTCCCGGCATTCGATAGCCCTTGAGGGTGCGCATCCGCTGACCCCCGACAAGGTTCCGCAGTTGCTGGCACAGCATGTGCCGCTTCTGCGGTCGCGAATCTTCAACAAGGCGGACGGATAATCGGATCGATCAAATTGGAGCAGCCCGGTCCGCGACGCTTATCGAGGCGCAGAATTCCGGGCCCTGCGGCCGCTGACCTGATCGACCCGTCTCACTGTCGGCAGCCTGCTTCAGTTGCGTCGCTACTGCTTTTCGACAACCCATTCCGCGGAATTCGCGCCGGCCATGGGGCAGTCCGCGAGAGACCGCGAGTTCACCTGCCGCTCAGCATTAAGCGGCCAGCAGGAGCTTACGGAAGATCAAGGCATCGAGGCTATCCTAGCCGCGGCTACTGCGGATCTGTGAGGTCATCGGCGAGTTTCGAGATGTTCGTTGCAAGAGTTTGCGCGCGTCCCGCAGCGACTTTCTGGTACCCATAGCGGTTTGCGGGTTCTTGTGGCGGAGTCGTTCCATGACTTCGGGCAGTGTGCCGCCTGCTTGAGCGGCGAGAGTTCCGCCGGTGTGGCGTTGTTCGCCTGGCCGGAAGTCGGGTCGGCCGATATCGGTGCATGCCTGGTTGAACATGCGGCGGTAGACCCACTCGCGCATGGTTTGGCCGGTGTCGGGGTCGGCGAATAGTAGCGAGTCCGGTTCTGGGCCAACGTGGTTGTTGAGGTGTGCGCATATGGTGGTGAGGATGTGGTGGGGAATCAGTTCTTCTCCGGTCGATCCGTCTTTCGGGCGGTCAATCACGGTCTCGCCGTTGCGGTAGGCGCGGCGAAGGCGACGGTGAGGGTGGAGCAGTCGGTATCGAGGTTTCGGCGGCGTAGTTCGAAGGTTTCCGATGGGCGCAGCCCACACCATGAGGCCAACAGCACGGATGCGGAAAGCTGTTCGGGCATCGCGGCTGCGAGGGCGTCGATCCCTTGCGGCGTCAGCGCGGCGGTGTCGTGTGCGGGTTGGACGGGGGTGGCGCCTTTAATTCGGCAGGGATTGTGGTCGATGTGGCAGTCCTCGACCGCGACGTTGAGGACCATACGAAGGACTTCGTAGGCGCGGGCTCGTGTCGTGGGCACAGTGTCGTCGGCGTCGATCGCCTTGGACCTGGATTGTCGTGGGCGGACGCGGGTGATGGTGCTGTACCAGTCGCGGACCATCTCGAGGGTGATGTCGGTGACGGGTGTGGTTTCGAATGTGGGGTTGATGTGTTCGCGGAGTAGGTAGGTGTAGGAGTCGACGGTTCGTCTGGCGAGGGGTCGTCCGCGTCGCGACACTCGTTTGCGATGACTCGTGCGGCATACTGTCCGAATTGGACCGGAGTTGGTGGTGGTTCGGTCGAGGCGCGGGTGTTCGGGGGAGTCCAGATGTCGCGTTCTATGAGTTCGTATTCGGCGGCGATCCAGCCTTCCGCGTGTATTCGGATGGTGAACGTGGCGGGGGGCTTTGTGGATGGCTTTGTCCGGTCCGGTGTAGTTGGCTTGCCAGCGGCCGGAGGGGAGTCGGCGTATTCCGCCGAATGTGCGGCGGGTGCGTTGCGGGGTTCGTTTCTGGGTGGTCATTTGGCCTCCCACCGGTGCCACGATCGGACCGGCAACGGCGGATGGTGGTGGCAGAGACATTCCGACAGGGGTCGGCAGCGATCGGTTGTCGTCCGGGACGTCGGCGCTGGATGACTGGATGTGCGCATGAGGTTGGTTCCTCGACCGCGCGCACGCGTAGGACGGTCGTGTGCGGTGACGCTGAGGGCGCGTGAACTACCTGGCCCGCTTGACGACCTGCGTCGGCGGGCGCTGTCCGCATTGTGCATCGGGCACCTGTCCTGTTGCCCGATCAGTGGCTCTTCCACCGTCGAGGAAACCTGGAACTTCGAGCAGTTCGCTACTGGCCACCTGGCTCAGACTGGATGGTCAGCTGCTGATCGTGCAGCAGAGCCGACGTTGGGCGGCCGGACCTATCGATCGGGGTCGTGAAGGATCCGGCCAGCGGTGCTTTCGACAGTGGGTTCGACCTACGTGCTTGCCCAGCTGAATGTCCTAGCTGTCAGATACGTTCGACGCTATGGCGATTAGGCAGAGCGACAGGCCGCAGGTCGCACTACTGGTTACTGATCTGGACAACACCCTGTGGGACTGGTTCGACACCTGGTACACCTCGTTCTCCGCCATGCTGCACAGACTGGAAGAGATGAGCGGGATCGCCCAGAGTCAACTCGAAAAAGAGATCAGAACAGTACACCAACGACGAGGCACAGCTGAGTACTCGGCGCTTCTGCTGGAACTTCCATCGCTTCGAAGGCTGCATCCAGATGAGGACTTGCTGCAGGTCTATGACTCTGCGATCCATGTTCTCAACTCCGAACGTCTCCGCACTACGCGTCTGTACCCAGGGGTCAAGGAGACCATCGAGGAGTTGAGTCGACGCAACGTGCCGGTCGTCGCGTACACCGAGTCGGTTGCGTACTGGTCGGAGTGGCGGATCAAGAAGACTGGTCTCGACGGTCTCATATCGACGCTCTACACCGCTCCAGACCACGACCTCCCTCAAGGCCTCACAGTGGACGACCTACGAAGACTTCCTGCCGAGGAATACGGGTTGAACGCTACCGACCATCTGCATGTCCCGAAGGGCGTGCTCAAGCCGGATGTCAGTATTCTGCGCAAGATCATCACAGATCGTGGCCTCCAGCCTGACCAGGTCGTGTACGTCGGAGACAGCCTAATGAAGGACGTGGCGATGGCACAGCGGGCAGGAGCCCACGACGTCCATGCGCAGTACGGCGTTGTGCAGCATCGGGCAGAGTACGAGCTTCTTCGTCGTGTGTCGCACTGGACCGACGCGGATGTAGAGCGAGAACGGGCGATCGCTGCAGGAGATGACATCCAACCCAATTACACTCTCGCGAAGGGTTTTTCGGAGTTGCTGGTACGTTTCGACTTCAGGGAGGCGTAGATGCGGGAAGAGGACATCCCCCACTACCTTGAGATGTGGAAGAAGACCGTCGAGGTGCAGCAGCACTTCAACGATCTTGAGTGGCGTATCCGTGGGTTGGCCATGACCGTACTGACCTTCGCGTTCGGCGCGGCGGCGGTAGCCGCGAAAGACGGCACGACAGTCAAGGTTTACGGCTACCCGCTTCAGCTGTCCTGCCTCGTGCTTATTTTGGGTTGTGTTCTGTGGGGAGCGTTCTACTTCGTCGACAAGGTCTGGTACCACCAACTTCTGGTCGGTGCGGTAGCGCACGGCGTCGAGCTCGAGCAGGAGCTTAAAACCCAACTTCCGCACGCAGGCCTCACCGAGCAGATCGGCAAGAGCAGCCCACAGGAGATCAGAATCCTCTTGTGGAAGAAGGAACTCCGCTCGACCGAAAAGCTTCGCCTCTTCTACGTCATTGGAGCCACAGCACTCCTCCTCGCGGCCACTGCCCTTCAGTTCGGATCGAAACCGGTCTCCGAACCCACGAAAGCAGAGACCGCAACGTCGACACCGGCCGCCACCGAGTCCTCAGCGACGCTCACCCACACACCCCTGCAACCCGTGCCCACCATGCCGGCGCCTACCGGGAGGTAGAGCGGGTCATCGAGGCGACCTTCCTTGGGGTTCGGACGGTACGTCGGTTATGTCGTGGGAGGACATGTCCAAAATCCCTCGGACGCGAGTTCAGCGGAATAGCCGGGCGCCAGATGCGATCTTGAGCGGCTGAGCACGGAGCTCTACGGGCGTGCGGCCGAGATTGAGGGTTCCTCGCACTACGACCTGTACGACAAGCCCGGCCTCGTAGGGAAGCACTGGAGAGCCTGGTCCCGTTCTTCGGTAAGCACCTGAGCTGGCGCGCCTCTCCAGAGCTTCGGTCACCGTGAACGCAAGTGGCTCTCGTCGGCACGGTATTCCACTCAGCCATGGATGTCTGTTTGAGGGGGTGTGGCTGGTCGTGCGTGCAATATACGTGCAATAGCGCAGCCCGATCCTGCCTGCCCATTGATGCGTACGCTTGCTTGAGTGGGGTGGCGCACGATCGCCCTGGTAGAGCCCTATATTTCGAGGTAGCGGCCGGTTTCGGCGACTTAGCGTCGGCGGGTTCGAAACCAGCTAGGACCACCTATGATGACTGGTCAGGCATGGTTTCATGTCGACCAGTCATTTGTGCAATTTGCCTGCAGAAGCGCTACCTGTGCACCTGCGGTTTCCAGAATCCGGCAGGTGATACGGAACCGGACGGTATGTGACTGTAGTCGCAATCGGCAGTACTGTGCCGACCGTAGAGCTCTCGCTGCGCGCGCTGAGATGGGCGTCTGGGTGTGGGATCGGCGACGTACGCTGGACTCCACCTGCTCCGTTCACTACAGGCGGGTCATGCTGCAGGCCGGACGAAACGACGAGTCTCGCGTCGCAGTCCGACTGCCTGCCTGGTACGCCCTGTGATGCCGCGAGGCGCGCTGTTCGAAGAGGTTTCTCGACGTGCACTCTTGAGGCCAATGTCCTGAGACTGATAGCCCCAGTCGACCTGGGGTCGTAGACGAGCCGGACATCTGTGGCTTCACCGCCGACTTCGGCGACCGCGTGCCCGACGTGCTCGCCGCTGACCGGGCCGGGCGAACGACACAGTATTCAGAGGCGAAGTCTCACTGCAAAGCGGGAACCTCGCTCGACCGGCGAGGCTGAGCGGGAAGGATCGCAGTCAGGTCGGGGTGGGTGTAGGTGGCGGTGTTCATGAGGACCGCCCGCAAACCCGGACGGCAGGTGCCCGTGGGGTGCCCGCATCGCCACCGCTGTCTCGGTATCGCCCCCGGCGCTTCAATCTCGGCCTACATCACACGAACCGTCGCGCAAGGCTGTTGTCGTTTGGGAGCCCAAAGTCGCTGAAATTACCCCTGATGCGGCTGATAGAGCAGGCGCACCAATCTGCCGTTGTGGATGATGACGATAGACGACAGAAGAGTGGTCTTGGCCTCCCGCAGGCTCCAAATGGGGACCTGTCCACTGAGCATCCAGTCGGCGAGTATGGCGGGGAGCGTAAAGCTCAGACGGAAACGGGCTGCGTCATCGACGGGGACGATTGTCCAGTCTCGGCTGAGTGGCCGGTTATCGCGGCGATCACGGGGATATTCGAGATGAACCCAAATATCCGAATTGCGTGGGTTATCGATGTACTCGGCGAAAGTATCCGGATTTTCGACTTGCAGGATGAGAACGAAAGGGGCTGAAGGGAAGCCGAGGATCAGCCTGTCCAGCCCGAAGTCGTCGAGGTCGACCACGATGGCAGTCAACTTGTCGGTGGGCAGTTCACGGGCCGGCAAGTCCTGCTCCTCGTAATCTGCTTCCATACGCCGCAGCGCCACCTCCAGCCCAGCCCGCGCTCTGTCATGCGTGACTGCAAGCCCCAACGTCGGTGACGAGAAGGTTGGCATTCCGGTGTGATCGCGCACCTGTTGGATGCGGGATGCGAGGTCAGGGAATGTCTCATCGTCGACGTTGGCCGGCCAGGTGCCCAGCGCATGTCGAAGCGCATGTCGAATCTGGTTGAGCGGCAACGATGTAAGTCCGGTTCGCTCGGCTAGGTCGACGATCCGGACGGCAAGGTCGTCCACCGATGTCAATAGTTCGTCGAAATCTGGGCTGGACAGATCAACCAGCGAAATCTGCTGTGCCAGAGCATATTCCTGTGCTGGCTTCGTGAAGCCGCTGGCGGAGAACAAGGCGTACTGGTACTGATACCTCTTCATCGGGATGTGGTACGTCCCGGGAGTCTTCGCGCTATAGTGCTCGTTGACGTCACGGATCGTTCCATACGCGTTTCGCGCATGCTCAATACCTGTGGGCCTCGCGCGATGTTTGGCCTCCACAAATAGGCGCAATGGCAGTGAGAACGGTAGCGGTAGGTCCAATTCGCCAAGCACGTCAACCTGATGGGTCGTGCCGCGACCGTGGACCAGCAATCCCCTGCCGCTGTCCTTTAGGGCCTCGGGATCCTGCTCCTCTGTGACGAGCAGTCGATAGCCGTTGTCCTGCAACAGCTTGGCCAGTAGCTCTTCAAGAACATATCCCCGAACCGTTGCGATACTGATCGGCACGTTACTCCTCGGTTCGTCTGATTTGTTAGCCGGACCCCTCGTCGCTCGTCGACTGTACCGACTCTGGGCCCCTGTGGCGGATCCTCTGTGGGTCTGCGAGAAGTCGCTGTGCTCAGTTGATGTCCTTCGGCTAAGGGTCGATGCGGTTGTCGAGGTGGCCGCTGGGTCCGTTCGAGCGGGTAGCCAGGCACGTTCCGCTCGATGCGGTCGGCCGACAACCACACAGTTGATCCCCATCGGGACATACGAACGACCTCCGCGACGAGACCATCGCAATGGAACTTAAACGGCTACAATCTCTTTCGAGTCCGAGGCGCGTGCGAGATGGCGCAATCAGCGATCTGTGTTCATGAAATGGGGAGTCGTGTACTCAGCGGAGATCAATCGCAAGCAGCCGGCGTTGTTGATGTTGCTGGTGGACCAGTCGTTCTCGATGTCGGAGCCCGCCGGGCAGGGGCAGGGCACGAAGGCTGATGTGCTGGCGCAGGCGGTGAACAACCTGCTCGGCAACGCCGTGCTGCTGTGCAGTCGCGGCGGCGAGCGGATCTACAACTACTTTGAGGTCGGGGTGGTGGGATATGGCGCGAAGATCGGGCCGATCCTGCATGGTGCCGACGCCGACCGGCCAGTGTTGCCGGTCAAGGAACTGGCCGAGAATCCGTGCCGCGTCGATGCGGTAACCCGCCGAGTGCCAGACGGTGCGGGCGGCGTCGTCGCGGTCGACCAGCAGATGCCGGTATGGGTCGATCCGCTGTCGGACGGCGCTACACCCATGGTGTCGGCACTGACCTATGCCGAACCGGTGATCGCGTCGTGGTGCGCGAAACATCCGTCGAGTTTCCCGCCGATCGTGATCAATGTGACCGACGGTGCCAGTACCGATGGCGACCCGCGCGACGCGGCCAACCGAATCCGCGGCCTGTCCACCGACGATGGTGCGGCCCTGGTGTTCAACCTCCATTTGTCTGCCTTCGGCGGGCAGGCGGTGACCTTCCCGGACACCGCGGCGGGTTTGAGTGACCCGAACGCTCAACGGCTCTTCGAAGCTTCGAGCCTTTTGCCACCGTCGATGCTGGAAGCCTCCGCTTCACTGGGCTATCCGGTGCGTACGGAATCACGTGGATTCCTTTACAACGCTGATGTCACGATGGTGATCGACTTCCTCGACATCGGTACTCGAGCGGTCACTCCGACCGGGCTGAAGGATCTCATGAGCCCGACCGCCGATGACGCGGCTTCGGATGACGGTGACGATGCGGCCGATGGTGACAACGACGGGAGTGCCCGCGCTGACGGCGATGAGCCGACCTGGTGATCGACCCGGAAACCCGTTCGGGCACAGAGGGTGCGATGACAAGCGCTCCAGTGGCGCGCCTGGCTACCCGGCATAAGGAAGGGCGTGACCCGGACGAGAACGATGATCGCGCGATCGGGGGCACCGGGTCGCGTTTCGCGCTCGCCGACGGCGCATCGACCACCGCGCGCGCTGAGGAGTGGGCGGAGCTGCTCGTAGCCGCCTACGCGATTGATGGCCTGGACATCTTGGAACTCGGCGTGCTGGATGCGCTCAGGTCGCAGTGGCGGGAACGGGTCGACACAGCGGGCCTTCCCTGGTATGCGCAGGAGAAGCTGCGGCTGGGTGGCGCGGCGACATTCATCGGGGTGGATGTCGACGTGGCGCAGCAGCGGTACCGAGCCATCGGGATCGGCGACGCGTGTCTGCTGCACCTACGTGACAGGGAGGTGATCGCAGCGGGTCCACTCGATCATCCGCTCCAGTTCGGTCGCACCCCGGCCTTGATCACCACCCACACCGGGGACGCCTCCCATCGAGCAGCGCTCTGGGAGCACGGCGACGGCTACGTGGGTGGTGATCACCTCGTACTCGCCTCCGACGGTCTGGCCAAGTACCTGCTGGAACTGCATCGCGGTGGCGCGCCCATCGACGTGGCCACGATCCCCGGTAACGACGACGAGTTCCGGACGTGGGTGGCGCACGCGCGCCGCGCGGGCATGGACAACGACGACACGACGATCTGCACGGTGCAACTATGAGATTGCCGAGCCTGCTGAATTACCAAAGCGCCGTGGCTAATCCACCGATCGCTTTCCGTAACGTCGACCTGCTCCGAACCGGTGAGCCCGTGCGCAACGCACAGGGCATGCCGTCGGTTGCCTCGGGTGGATTCGCAGCGACGTTCGCTATCGACAGCGCTTCGAAGCAACGCTTCGCGGTGCGCTGCTTCCACAAGCAAGGCCACGATGAGCGCCGACTGCGCGACCGCTACGAGCACATTCACCGGTTCGTCGCCGGCCACCCCAATCTGACGTTCCTGATCGACGCGGTGTACCAGGCCGATGGGGTCATGGTGAACGGCACCGGTTTTCCGACCGTGCGTATGCGGTGGTCGACCGGCGAGATGCTCGGCGTGTGGGTGGAGGACTGGATCGAGGGCGACCAGGATCCCGTCGCTATAGAGAAGGTACGCGTCGCGATCGCGGACGCGGTGGTCGCGTTGCGGGCCGCGGGCGCCGCACACGGCGATCTCCAGCACGGGAACATCCTTGTCGGCCAGGACCTTTCGATCACCCTGATCGACTACGACGGTATGTATATCGATACGTTCGCCGGTACCGGGTTGCCCGCTATCGAACAAGGTCATCGCAACTATCAGCATCCTGGTCGTGGTGGCCGTTTCGACAGCGGCATCGATACTTTCGCGGCCGCGGTCATCGATGTGTCGCTGCGTGCGATGCGGCACCAGCCGTCGCTGTGGGATGACTTCGGCGGTACCGGTGAGAACCTGATCTTCACCGCGCGCGACTTCGTCGACCCAGAGAACTCACCAGTGTTCGCGGCACTCGCCCGCATCAGCGGTGTCGCCGATGCTGCCGCTCGGCTGCAGCGGGCCTGTCGCACCGACTACGACTATGTCGAAGCTGTTTTGGCGGGAACCGGGGCGGGCGCACCGACCGCGGGTGATTTCGAACTGGCGCTCGGTCAGATCGTGGCAGGCGGGGAACGTGATGAGCTGCTGCGCCGCGCGGGTGAAACCATCACGGTCTACGGGAGAATCCAGTTCGGCATTGTCAACAAGGGATTCGAGGGCCGCGATGTGGCGTTGATCAACCTCGGTGACTATCGGCGGGGCGATTTCACCATCGTCGCTCACGACGACGTCGCAGGACAGCTCTTCGACAAGTACGGTGCGCTCAGCAAGCATGGGAAACGCCTCCTGCCGAAGCTGAAAGGCTGGCAGGTCGCGATCACCGGCACCGTCGTGACTTACATGAACAAGGGCGTGTCTGTCCCTCAGATCGAACTTGTGCGGGTTGGCCTACTACGAAATCTCACGGATCAACAGATCGTCGCGCTGAAATCCCCGCCACCGCGCGTTGTACGGATACTACCCAGACCTACCAGCGCACCGAAGACCCCAGTCGTGCAACAGAATCCGTCATCGGCACGAGTCACAACGGTCGTGCCGCCCACAGATCGTTCAGCGGCACAGACGCGCATGCAAGCGGAGTTGAGCAGGTTGTACGAGAACCCGGCCATGAGGGCGCGTCCCCCAGCGGCTCCGGTACGACCCTCCTCGCCATCGGCCGCTCCGCCGAGGGTGCGCAGACCGGACACTTCACCACCGCAGACACGGGCGTCGCGGCCCGTGCGTCCAGCCCCCGCCACTCCCGCTGTACGGTCGGCGCCTGCCACTCCATCCGGACCGTCGGCGACCGCCCCGGGGCTCCGTCCGCCACCGCATCGACCAGCTCTTCCGCCCCCTCCAAGGCCACCACAGCCACGGTTACCCGCCCAGTGGCCCCCGCCGGTGAACCATCCGGGACGCCGGAGGGCGTCGGTGCGTTGGGATTGGGTGGTGTTCGGGCTGGCGATCCTCGGCCTGCTGATCCTGTTGATCCTGGTGGTCTAGGTGACGATCAACGCACGTGAAATCGCGGTGATCGTCCGAGAGCGGGACGGGAGTTCCGTCAAGAACAAGACCGTCGAAATTGCGGGCTATCAGATAGAGGGCAATCTGGTCCATGTCAATTACGCACGCGGGGGCACCTATCGCTACGGTCGGGACCGGGTCTACCTCGCGGGCCGCCCGCGACAACTGTCACCGGACCCACAGACTGAGATCCTCGTCGATGGCGTGATCTGCGACAGTTCGGGTGGCGCTTACCATTTCAACACCCCAGACGGTGGCTGGTGGCACATCTTCACCCAGGCTGGGACTTTGCGTGCCTGCCCGACCAGCGAGGTCGAGATCATCCGCAACGGCGCCGCGAATCCGGAATCGGCTGCAGTACTGCAGTACTGGCGCGAACTTGCGGGACTACTGCCCGCAGAGGGCCGCCTCCTGCGGGAGGGGCTCGAAAAGCTCACCTTCCTCCACCCGGACAGCGTGCTGCAGCGGTTTCTCACCGGTACCCGCGTGGACCAGCGCAAAGACGGGCCCGCGCCGCGCATCTACCCGTTCCACACCAATGTCAGCCAGCGGGAGGCAATCGACAACGCGCTGCGCTTCCCGATCTCGGCGGTCGATGGCCCGCCCGGCACCGGCAAGACGCAGACCATCCTCAACTTGATCGCCAATATTCTGCTCGACGAATCGAAGACCGTGGCGGTCGTGTCCTCGAACAACGCCGCAATCGAGAACGTGCGGGAGAAGCTCGATGACGTCGGGATCGGCTATGTCGCAGCGAATCTGGGCCGCTCAGAGAAGCGGCGAGAATTCCTCAGCACACCGTCACAGGCAAACCGGAACAGCCTCGTCGCACGACTTGTCGCGACCGACAGGGTCGAGGTCGGCTCAGCCACAGAGATCGCCACCCTTGATCGGCGGTTACGCCGCCTCCAGGCCACGCAAGGTGAGCTCGCCCAACGGCGATCCGAACGCGACGGCTACGCGCTCGAACGCGAACACTTCATGACCCATTTCGATCGGCAATCGCTGCCAGATCCGCAGTTGTTGCCGGTGTTGCGATGGCCTGCGGACAAAATCCTGGACTACATCGCCGACACCGATCCCGAGTTGGCACTGCCGGGTGCGTTACCCGAAGTCCTCGACAGGATCACGCAATGGATCAGGTACCGATCGATGCGGGCGGTCGATGCCAGCGATGTCGAGGTCGTCCTGCGCCTGCAACGACTCTACTTCGACAAGAGGATCGACGACCTCGACGCCGAGATCGTGCGGCTCGCCGACACATTGAGCTCGGCGAAGTTCGATGAGTTGACCGATCAACACCGTGAGTTGTCTCTGCTGTGGCTCACCGACAGCTTACGGCGCCGCTACGCCCAGCGCCGGCCAAGTACCTACAACCACAACTATGTGCGCGAATGGCAGACGTTCAGCCGCGACTATCCGGTGATCCTCAGCACATGCCATTCCCTGCAGCGCAGCATCGGGCCCGGCCGGATGCTCGACTACCTCATCATCGACGAAGCCTCACAGGTGAATTTGCTCGAAGCCGCGAACGTGCTCGCCTGCTGCAAGAACGTGATTGTAGTGGGGGATCTGAAACAGCTGGCCCATATTCCTGGTATCCAGCCCGAGGATTGTCCGCCGCCACCACACCCGGTGTACGACTTTCACCGGCACAGCATCCTGTCCGCGTTTATCGAGCTGTACGCAGACGCGCTGCCGCGCACCATGCTTCGCGAGCACTACCGCTGTGACCCCGACATCATCGAATTCTGCAACAGAAAGTTCTACGACGACGAACTGATCACCTTCACCACCAGAGTTCCCGGCTGGGAATCGATGATTGTCGCACGGACCGTCGAAGGCAATCACATGCGCCGCCACACGGCCGGAAGCCGGTCCAACCAGCGAGAAATCGATGTGATCGAACGCGAGATCCTCCCGAAGTACTGTGCGGGCTTCGCGGCGACGGACATCGGCGTCACCACGCCCTACCGTAAGCAAGTCAGCAAGGTGACCGACGCGCTGGTGGACGCGGTCGAGGCCGACACGATCCACCGGTTCCAAGGACGAGAGAAGGACGTGATCGTGATGACGACGGTGCTCGACGAGACATCGTCGAACCCCGATGACAAGTACGGGCTCGGGTTCCTCGACGATCCGCAGAAGGTCAATGTGGCTGTCTCCCGGGCGAAAAGGCGCTTCGTGCTCGTCACCAACCATGACATGCTTCCACGCAGCCGCAATCTGCGCGACCTCATCGGCTACATCGGCTACCGGAACCCGAGCAGCGCGGTTTTCGACAGCTCGATCGTCTCGGTGTTCGATCTGCTCTACCGGGACTACTCTGCGCGGCTGCGTCCGCTCATGTCCCGGATCCGGCGACGTTCCCGATTCCTGTCCCAGGACATCATCGCCACGGTGCTGGAAGAGCTTGTACGGGAAGAGAATTACCTGGGTCTAGGCGTCCAGGCGGAAGTGCTGGTCCGAAATCTGCTGCCCGACACCACCAGGCTGACGGTCGCCGAGGCGCGGTACGTGAACAATCGCGCAAGCTTCGATTTTGTCGTATTCAATCGTGTCACCCGCCGATGGGTCTGTGCGATCGAGGTCGACGGGTTCGAACACCATGAGAACGACCCGGTTCAGCTGGCCCGCGACGCGTTGAAGAACAAAATATGCGTCAAGTACCGCATCCCGCTGCTGCGCCTACCCACCACCGGTAGCGCCGAGATTCCCCGGATTCGAGCTGCTCTCGACAGGGTGCTCACACCCGGGTTCAACACTGGTGGGTTGCTGTGATGCCAGATTGTGCGCTGGTACTGGTGATCGCCGCTAACCGCACATGTGGGCAGTAGTTTCGGCCCATGACGAAGAAAACCGTTGAATGAGGGAAGTGCGCGCTTCAACACAACCCGACTGGTGGAGTGCCTTTGAATGAGAGCCTATGTCGCTCGAACAAGGCGCCTGTCGGGGCTGGCGGCATATCGGGGCGAACGCACCTGCGGATTCAGCAGTTCTGTTGGAATGGGTAGCACCCGTGGGGGGCCGCCTTCGTCACCGGCGCTGGCGCCGGAGCTGGGGATGTGGGGGCCTGTTCAGGATTGTCGGCGACCTCCGGCGAGGGGTAGGGATCCTCCTGCTCGACGGTCGCCGTACGGCCGGTTTCGGCCGGTGCATCTGCCCGGTCGTCGGGGGTCAGCAGTAGCCAGACCCCGATACCAAGCGCGGCGAATACCGCAGCGGCGGCGACCAGCATTCCGGTATGGGCGGGTGTTCGTGGCTGGCACGCGACGGATCGAGGCGGTTCGGGATCGGTGTGAGGCCTGTTCTTTGTGGGGGCGTGTCCGAGGTCAGATGGCTGGGATGCGGGCGACAGCAGGGGTACCTGTGGTGGTTGCTGTCGCACCATGGGAGGAACGAGAGGCGGCGGGGTGGGGTTGTGGCGACGGACAGTGCCCGAAGTACGGGGTATGGGCAAGGCTCTAGCAAGGGCGGTCCGCGGGATCGTCGACGGGAAGGGGATCTGGTCCCGGCTGATCTGTATGTGTTGGACGTGTATCTCCTCCGTCAGGCGGTTGAGACGGAACCGGCCGACGGCGAACCAGTCGTCGTATACGCCTTCGCCGCCGTGGTGTTGGCCGGCACAGATGCAGACGCATTTCCAGACCGTTTCCGCGTCGGCGGTTTGGCAGCTGTGGCTGCATTCCATCGCCGGTGAGACCTGGATACGCATCTCGATCTCGCCGTAGCGATCAGCCATTGCCGCTGCCAACGGCAGCAGATGGTTGGCGCTGAGCTCCCACACCCGGACGCCAGCGTTGGTGGCCGACTTGATCGGCGCCCCCTTGCCTACGACTGCCCTGATCCAGGGCTTGTTCGAGACCCCCTCGTAGGGCAGACACACCCGCAACGGACCGTACCGGGCGCTGGTCCGAGATTCGCCTGTCCGCGATCCCCCGAGCAGCATCGTCCGCTCCAGCCACGGCCTATTCGACATCTCGATCCCCTTGTCTAACCTCGGCAACAACGAATGCTTTCGTCGGCCGCGTCTGATCGATGCCAGTGTGCTCTTGGCCACCGACAAACATCGATCACTTCTGCTGAAAGTGTCTCTACAACAACCGAATACAGTCCTCGATTCGACCGTGATCACGGTCGGCGCTAACCACTTTGTGAGCCACGGCCACGTCTCCCGACACGGCGTCTTGCTGTGTCTATCGAGATTGGTTGACGTTCAACAAGATTCGACATCTAGGCTTGCGGGGTGCGGTCCGGTAGCCTCGCAAGTACGGCACTCGTCATTCGGCGGCAGGGCTTTGGGGAGGGTGAGTGTGGCTGGTAATGCGATCTCGGCTCTAGCGGTTTTGGCTGGGGTTCTGCTCGGCGGATGGTTGACCATCCGGAATCACGACCGGCAGTGGCGTCGTGAGCATCAGCGTGAGTGGCGGGAGATCCGTCTGCGGACCTACAACGAATTCGTTACCGCGTACCGACAGTATGTCGCGTTCGCCGTTGATCCGGCGGCGCACATCACGGCTGTGCCGCATCCGTGGCACACCGGCCAGCTCATGCCGTTCTTCGACGAAGCGGGACGCCCATACAAGGAGCGACTCGAGTCGGCTTGGGTCTCCACCAGACTGACCTACGAATCGATGGAAGCCGCGAGTGCCAGCTTGCGTGTGCTCACCGCCGCGCGGCAGGTCGCCGCGGCGAGGGGGACGTCGGCCGCCAGCGATATTCCATCGGAGCTGTTCAAGGAGCTATGGGCCGCGCAGGACGCATTCGTCGCTGCTGCGAGGACTGAGTTCGGTCTTGCGGTGCTGCCTGAGGCTCAGGACGCTAGTTCCGAAGGGCTGCTGCCGTAGTTCGCTCGACGTCGGTCGTTCGACCATACTTTGCCCGAGTAGTTCGTCGTGCAACATACGTGCAATAGTGCAGCCCAATGTTGCCTATCGGTGCGTACATCTCCGCGATCGCGATCGCGATCGCGATGGCAGGGCAAAGTTCCAGGTAGATGCCGGTTGTTCGAGGTGGGAGCGGGGTCGGTCTCCTGGCGTCTGCCGGTTCGAAACCAGCTAGGACCACAGAATGAGCAGGTCAGCACCTTTTCGGTGAGGGCCTGCTTTTTTCGTATCCCGAGGGTGGCCACTTACGATCGCAGCTCTGTCGCGATACAGACGAGGTCGGCGACAGTCTTGGATCTGCTGTGCGGCGGCCAGCAGATGACCGTCGTCACTGGCGGTGCATCCGGCACCGGCACGACCGCGAACGCGTCGCTCAGCTGAGCCCGAAGCGACTCGGGTACAACCGCGCAAGCCCGCCCCAGCGCGATCAGCTGCAACAGCTGGCTGTAATTGCGAACCTCAGGGCCGCGGCCGTCCGGGAAACTTCCATCGCGCCGAAGCCAGCGCGGCAAGGGCAGATCCGACAGTGCACCGATCTCTGCCATCGACAGGTGGGACCGGCCGCCCGTGGAGTGCCCCGCGGGCAGCACAACGACCTGCGGCTCGGTATGCAGATCCTCGGCGTCGAACCCAGCCGTCGAGTCGTACGGCCGATGCAGCAGAGCGACATCGGCAGACCCGTTGCGCAGCAATGTTTCCGGTTCACCGGGCCCGCACAGCACCACCTCGACAGGCACAGCGCCGACCTCGGCGGCGTACACCTCCAACAGCCTCGACAACAGTTCGCTCGACGCACCCGCCTTGGCGGCCAGCACCACACCCGGGCGATCGGCAGCGGCCCGGCGAGTACGGCGCTCGGCGGCGTCGACCGCGTCGAGCGCGACCCTGGCCTCCCGCAGCAGCACCGACCCGGCCTCGGTCAACGCGACCGCGCGAGCGGAGCGCCGCAAAAGAACCGTTCCCAGCCGCCGTTCGAGCCGCTGGATCGCCCGCGACAGCGGCGGTTGCGCGATCGCGAGCCGCCGCGCCGCCCGCCCGAAGTGCAACTCCTCCGCGACGGCGACGAAGTAGCGCAACTCCCGGGTCTCCACCAGCGCATCGTAACCAGCCACCACCACCGTCGATACCGCTGCGGTATCGCTGCCGACCTAGTTGGTATTGGTCACGCCGCCCGGCCGCGCCGCAGCATCGAGAGGCCGTCACTACCGATGACGGCCATCGCTCGAACACAGGAGTACCGATGATCAACGTCGCAGTGATCTACTACAGCCGCACCGGGAGCATCAAGGGGCTGGCAGAAGCCGCAGCCGAAGGCGCTGTCGGTGCAGGCGCCCAGGTGCGCTTGCTCCCGGCGGACGCGGCAGGCAACACCGACCTGGAATGGGCCGATGTCGTCCTGTTCGGGACGCCCAGCCACTACGGCACGATCGCCGCGGGGCTCAAGACGTTCATCGACGGCACCGGCGACCTCTGGCGGACCGGCCGACTGGCCGACAAGGTGTACGGAGCCTTCGTCTCCAGCGCGAGCACGCACGGCGGCCAGGAGACCACCCTTGCCTCCTTCACGACGATCTTCACCCACTGGGGCGGGATCATCGTGCCGCCCGGCTTCACCGCGCCGGTGCCTGTCGCCGAACAGATGCGGTCCGGCAACCCCCACGGCGCCGGACACGTCGCCGGCTTCGGCAACCCACCAACGGAGTTCGCATTGGCCGCCGCCCGCCATCAGGCGGGACGCGCTGTCGGGGTGGCGGCCCAACTGGCATCGGCCACCGCATCGGCTCGGTAGTGAACTCGCGGGTAGCCATCTCGATGCTGTCTCCTGAACCGTCAACGTGCGTTACCCGGATTCGGCCGTTCCGCATTCTGGACCGCTATGTTTTCCGATGCGTGAGCGATAGGGGCCAGGTGACCGCGGGGAGCGCGGCGCGGTGCGGTCAATGGAGCCGGTGGGCGCCGGATCGCCCGCCTCACCAGGCGCCGCGGCGGTCGCACGGAGCCCATGCGAGTTCGGTACGGAATGCCCGAATTCGGCCCAGGCGTGACCGCGCCATGCCGAGGGATCCGAGATGCGTTTGCTGAAAGTGTGCTGTCGGTATCCTTTGCGCGTCCTGATAGCCAGGGCCGATCGGATATCCGTTCGGCCTCATGAGAATCGGAGGTCTGCGCGCACATGGTTCCGCATCGCTCGGTCCCGCGTCCGGCGGTACTCACGCCCGGCGCTGCGACATCGCAATTCCGTCCCGTGCTGTTCGACGCGTCGAGCCGCGAAGGACTGCGTGACCTGGAAGCGCTGGCGGCATCGGATGCTGTCGGCGCGGTGCACGACACGATCGAAGATCAGCTCGACGAACTGATTCGCAGCGAGGACCCCGCTGTCGCGCACTCGGCGGACTCGCTGGCGGCGGCGCGTCACCGAATCAGTGGCGGCATGCCGCTGTGGCAGTGGGGGACATGGGTGTTCTATCCGTGGAACGGCCGCCTGGTGCATGTGCTGCCACGCGAGCATTTCCAGCGGCTGCGCACCGACCGCAACCGCGACAAGATCGACCGGGCACAGCAGCACGACCTGCGCGGGCGGCGGATCGGTGTGGTCGGCCTGTCGGTGGGCAACAGCGCGGCCGTCACGTTGGCCATGGAAGGAATCGGCGGGTCCTTCCGGCTGGCCGACTTCGACAGCCTCGGGCTGTCGAACCTGAACCGGCTGCGGGCCGGGGTGAGTGATCTCGGTGTTTCCAAGGCCGTGCTGGCGGCACGCCAGATGTTCGAGATCGACCCCTACCTCGACATCGAGCTGTTCACCACCGGGCTGACCGAGGAATCGATCGGGCCGTTCTTCGACGGCGCCGACGGCACCGCTGCGCTGGATCTGCTGGTCGAGGAATGCGACACGGTGTGGGCGAAAGTCGCCGCTCGCGAATACGCGCGGCGCCGAGGAACCCCGGTCCTGATGGACACCAACGATCGGGGCCTGCTCGACGTGGAACGGTTCGATCTCGAACCCCACCGCCCGCTGTTCCACGGCCGGATCGGTGAATCCACCTCGTCCGATGTCGCGCGGATGAATCGCGGCGAACTGCTGTCGCTCCTGCTGGCGATGGTCGACGAACCACGGCTGAGCCCGGCGATGCGCGACGCCATCGGTGAGATCGGTCGCAGCCTGTCCAGCTGGCCCCAGCTCGCCTCCGGCGTGATGCTCGGCGGCGCTCTCGTGGCGGACACGGCTCGACGCATCCTGCTCGGCGAGCTGATCCCGTCGGGGCGAACCTATATCGACCTCGACGAACTCATACCCGCGCTGGGCCAAGCGATCTCGCCGGAACTCGTGCGGGCGATGGAGGAAGTCCGATGACCATCGACCTGCGCAACGTGGAACTGATCGGCGCGCGGCTGCGACTGCGCGATCTGCGTGCCGACGACCTCGATGTCTACCAGCGGATCTTCACCGACCCACAGCTGACCCGATACATGGGCACCGACAGCCTGGGCGTCCAGGCGGCCGCCGCGTCGTTCGACGCCGCCCTGCGCTCCCGGGGCGAAACTCCGCGCCGCAAGTACACATTGGCGATCACCGCGCCGGACGACGACACCATGGTCGGCACCATCGGCCTGCTGGTGGAGGATTTCGGCAGCAACGCGATGATCGGCGGTCTGGTCGTCGTTCCGGAGGGCTCGCTGCGCGCGGGCGGTATCGAGGCGGGACGGCTCGTGGCGGCATTCGCCTTCGGGCCGCTCGGAATCCACCGGGTCTGGGCGGGGCATCGGCACGATCATCCCGTGATGGACACGGTGATGGCGGGAGTGGGCTTGACACCGGAGGCGCGGCTGCGGCAGCTGTATCGCACCCAGGGCCAGTGGCGCGACGTATGCACCTATGCGGCCTTGCGACCGGAATGGGCTGCGACGGCGACCGCCGCCGAACGTCGAATCCTCGCATCGCGGCCCGCCGGCGCACGGGAACACGCCGCCGCCGGGCGCTGAAATCCGTTGCGTGACCCTGCCGAATCGGGCTCCGGGTTCGCAACGGCGCGATAGCATCGCCGACTACAGGCCCCCGTGCAATCACCTTTGCCCGAATTGCCACCACCCGATGCGCGCAGCGGCCGGCGACGGGAGGGTCTCCACCGCCGGCGAGGATCCGAAGTGGAGATCACCGATGGCAGTGCTGATCGATTCCGACTACTTCACGCCGGCGGACCGGCGGGAGGCGGTCACCGCCATCCTGCAGGAAGCCGATATCGGTGCGAACCTGCGGATGTGGGATTCGCCCGCCGAAGTGGTCAGCAGGCACCAGGCCTGGATGCTCGGCCCGATCGCGCTCACCCGTTCGGAGGTATCCGGTCACCAGGTCTGGCGCACCAGGCGGCATGAGCGGACGACGCCGAGCGACACGTTGACGGTCACAGTCCAGAACGGGCAGGTTCGCAGGCACGAACAATTCGGCGCGCAAACGCTGATCGAACCCGGCGCGTGCGAAGTGATCGACCTGGCGACCACATTCGCCTCCGGCTGGCACGGTCTCGGCGGAACGCTGTGCCTGCAGCTGTCGAGAGAGCGCCTCGGCATCTCCCCGGAAACGGTCGTCGCGGCGCACGGGCGGCTGGCGGCATCGCCGCTGTATCCCATGGTCACTGCACAGATCCAGCATCTCGTGCGGATCGCCGACCAGCTCGAAACCGATCCGGCCGCCGCCTCGGTGGGCGAGTCGTGTCTGGAAATGGTTCGGGCACTGCTGATCTCGGCGGCCGGTCGCGGGCCGGGCGACGGTGCCGCCATCCCGGAGCAGCTGCTGATCGAGCAGATCCTCGGGTACGTGCGGACACATCTGTCCGATTCGACCTTGAAGATCCCCGCGATCGCCGCCGCCAACAACATCTCCGTGCGGCATCTGTACAAGGTGTGCGCCCAGTCCGGGATCAGCCTCGAGCAGTGGATCATCGAGCAGCGTCTGGTCCGGGCCCGTGACATGCTGGTCGACAGGGGCTACGCGCACCGGTCCATCGGTGCGGTGGCCGGTGCCGTCGGCTTCCGCGACGCCGCGCATTTCGCCCGGCGATTCCGCGAGGCGTTCGGCATGACACCGAGGGACTGGCGCCGCAGCGCCACCGATCCGGACAACCCTCCGAAATAGCCGGATTCGGCGCCCGAATGCACGTACGTTTGTGCGTGCACAGTCAGTGGCCGTGCAGTCACAGCCTCCTTCACGGGCCGATTCCCCGATACCTTTCGAATGTGGCTGCGCGAGACCGCATTAGGAGTTCGAGTGTTCGCCGATGGACACCCGCGCCGATGTGGTTCGTGCCGAGGGCATCGAGAGAGAGGGGAGACCATGTCGGCGATCGGCAAAGCGATTCGGGCGGCAAGGATGGCCTCCGGATTCACCCAGGCGGAGTTGGCCGACTGGATCGGAATCGCGGACGGAAACCAGATCAGCCGCTGGGAACGCGGTGTGGTGACACCCAGTGCCGACAATGTCTGCGAGTTGTCGAGGGTGCTGGGGGTGCGTCTCGACAAGTCTGTCGGAGACGCGGTGTCGTGCTGATCTGATGCCGTCGCGCCGGCTCGGGGCAGGTCGAGTCGGCGCGACGGTCGGTGTTCGCCACAGGCTACGAAACGACCTGTGAGCTCAGGTAGCTCAGGAGGATGGGGACGTCGTCGTCGTAGTCGATGTGGGCGCGGGAGGCGTAGAAGTTGGCCATGTCCACACCTTGGCGAGCCAGTTGGACGAGTTCGTCGGTGGTGGCAGGGTCGGTGAGGCTCAGCAGGGTTCGGGTGGTCGCGTGGAGGTCGGCGCGGATGCTCGCGGCGACCGGGCCGAACACGGAGCCGGTGAGGTCGGCGCCGTCGGCGACCAAGGACGCCAGTTCGGCAGCGGCCCCGAGGTGGTCGTTGCGGTCGAGGGATTCGACCGCACGCCAGAGTGTTTCTTGAGTTCGGCCCGCTCTGTCGGCGATGCCGAGCAGGTCGATGTGCGCGAGGGCGTCGGCGATGACACCGACCGCCGCCGTCCGTCCGGTGGGGTCGACGGCGGCAGCCGCGCGGACGACCTCGGCGACCAGCACACGATCCACACCCGCGGCGGCCTGGACCAAGGGTGACAGGGCGGCGTTCAGGGCATCCGCGGCCCGGCGCGCACTGCGGATATCACCCGCCGTGATGAATTCCGGGAGCCGGGTCAGGTTGTCGGTGATGGTCGGCAGGTTCGCCGCGGTGGCAGTCCAGCCGGCGCCCATCGTGACGGCTTGCGCGATCAGCGTGTTCGGATCGACCGTAGGGGGAACGAGGTTCGCGATCGGCCCGGGATCACCACTGAGTACGCGGCCGACCACGGCGAGGAAGGGGGAGGTGGCGGAATCGAGGGCACAGTACAGATCGCCGTCGGCGCACAGAGTGCGGACCCGGTCGGTCAGCGCGCCGAAATCTCGGTCCCGAGCCCCGGCGATACCGTAGCCCGGTTGCGGATCACCCAGAGAGAGCGTGGTATCCGGATCGCGATGCGGATCGGCGAGCAGCCCGACACCGACCACTCGATCGGCATCGATGGGACCGTCACCATGGCCGATCGCGGTCGCGAGATCACCGACACCGTCCGCGCCCTGGCTGTAACCGGCCAAGACCACCCTCGTCGAGTCGCACAGGCCGCGCAGCATACGGTCCAAGCGGGATTCCAGGGTGCTCAGCGACTCCGCGTAGCTCAACCCCAGATCGAAAGCGCTTGCGGCATAAGGGACGTAGAGCACCGTGATGTCACGCCCGAACCGCTGTCGCAGGCCCTCACCGACCGGCCGCAGCATTCCGACGGGCACCTCGGGATCGGCGTCCGGCGTCGTCTCCCAGGTCCCCGGCGCCAGAATCGCCGTATACGGGGTACAGGGTTGCGTGCCAGGCGTTTCCGCCCGCGCGACACCGGCCACCGCCGTCCCGACCGCGACAACCGCGACGGCCAACGCCACCACACTGGATCTGGACAACCTGTTCATCGACCAATTCCTCTGTTGCCGAAGCATATTCGCGACGCTGCCGAACCGTGCCGACCCGTCGTGACCAATTCTCGACGTCCGCAGCCGGTTACGTCGACACTTTCAGGCACAGTTTCATTTCAGATTGGAATGCCGGGAGCGCTGTGTGTCAGCGCTGAGCCGGCTCGAGCAACGCCGCGCGCAGATCGGGGCGGGGGCCGGTGGGGTCGAGTTCCCGGAGGACGGCGACGGGGCGAGGGTCGGTCGACACCAGCGTAGGAACGACCGACCGGTCGCTCAATGGTGCTCGAGTCAGTCGTGCAGGTACTTGTGGACGAGCATCACGGCCATGGAACCCTCGCCGACCCGACATCTCGGCGGCCGGTGACGAGCCGCGGATCAGCATGATCACCCGGGCCGCACCCTCGGCGAAGTAGATCGCCGCCTGCCCGGCCGAGTTCGCGCCGCCGACGATGTACACCACGGACCCCGCGCACAACGGTGCCTCGGTGAGCGCCGAGAAGTAGTACACGCCGCGCCCGGTGAACCGGTCGATGCCGGGTGCGTCGAGGGTGCGGAAGGTGGCGCCGGTCGCGATGATCACCGATTTCGCCGACACCTCGAGACCGCCCGTGCATCGCACGGTGAAGCCGTTCGGAGTGACGTCGAGTCGCTCGGCGCGGGAACTGATCACCAGCTCGGCGCCGAACTTGCCCGCCTGACGCCGTTCGCGGTCGGTGAGCTGGGCGCCCGGCGCGACGGTGCGCAGCCCCTCCGACGCGCCGTAGACGGCGGCCGCCATACCTGCCGGGCCGCCGCCGACGATCATCAGGTCGTAGTCGCCGGAGCTGGGCTCGGTGTGTAACCCGACCCATCGCGCCAGCTGTGCCTCGTCCATCGGTCGCAGGGCCCGCCCGGCGGAGTCGATCAAGACGGGCGTGTCCTCGGCGCCGAACCCGTGATCGGCCAGCAGTCGGCGCGCCTCCGGATCGGCGAGTTGTCTCCAGCGGCAAGCGATTTCGTTGCGGCTGAGAAATGTCCGGACCGCCGCGCACGCCGGTGACCACAGGTCGCCGACGACGGTGAGCGCCGTGGACCCGTGCTCGTCGCGCGAGGTAGAGGCCATTTTTCGAGGGTAGTCCTGGCCGCTGCGACGGCTGGGGAAGCACGACGTCGAGCATGTCGGCGTCGGCGGTGCCACCCCGGCCGATCACGGCGGTCGCCGAGAGATGAGATCACCGCTGCCGCTTGTCGCCTGGCGGCCGATTGTGCATACTCGGCTGATGACGACAAGTGGAAAGGGCGTCCTCCGCCCGGGCCGTTGAGCCCCTCGCCGGTCCTGGAACCGGCTTCCTGTTCGCTCGATTCCCGCCTCGCCCTTTGGTCACGTGTGCGCGAGTTCGCCGTCCCACCGGCGATGATCGATGCGGCCACCGCTCGGCGCGGTGTCGGTGATTGGGCGGGGGCCTGCGCTGCGGCACACGTCGATACCGACATCGATCTGCGCGCGCTGGCCCGGAAACACGGCCGCGAACTCGCCGCTCGGGTGCGCACCGACCTGCGGTGTCTGGCCCCGGATCTGTTGCGCTGGCACCTGCCGAGAGTCGCACCCGACGGATTGCTCCGGCCGGGCCTGACCCTGACATTGGCTCGATACGCGCGCGAAACATCCAGTGGCCGAGACGGATTTGTGCATCTGGTGGTGCGGACGGCGCCGGCGTGGGCCGATGCGGGTCAGCGCATCAGCCTCGCCGTATGGGACGGCTCCGACACCGCGCCGAGCCTGCACCCGCACCCGCGACCGAACCGGCGCTACCGACTCGACCTGCACCGCCACCTCTGGGACGCCCGGCGAGCGGGGGAACTGGGGATGCGGTGCGGGGCATCACCGGGCGAGACCGGTGATCCGGGTGTCGCGGCGAGATTCGTCTCCGGCGCGACCTCGCCCGCCGATCGTGGGCTGATCGAAGTGCCGACGAATTGTGCGGTCGAGCAGTGGGCCACCGAGGCGGTCCGGCTGCTTCGCGCCGAGCAGCGGCCGATGGTGTCGCGCACCGAGAAGGCTTCGGCGCAGCCGGTTTCCGCGGGCGCGGGACCAGTGTCGTCCCAGCGGGTACTGGTCCGATTCGGTGCTCGACGGCATGTGGTGCTGGAGGTGGAACCCGCAGCGACAGCATCGAAAGAACCGGCGCCGGGGTGGGGTCCGGTCGTGCGAATCGTGACGGACCACCCACGCGGCCGCCTGACCGCTTTGCCGATCCTGCCCGATGCCGCCACCTGGGCACTTCCCGACCTGGACCTCCTGCGCGCCGGTGCCATCACAGCCGACCGGCTCCACCCGCTGGTCGCCGAGGCGCTCGCCCCGATGGCGGATCGATCCCCTACCCGAACGAGGACCTCGCCCCCACGAACACACCTCGTCGAATGCCGAGGCGAGACGCATCGGATCGGCTTGGTGAACGGGGTGCTCAGCGCGCTCGATCACGACTTGGCCGAGGTCGCGCGGGAGGAACTTCTGGTGGCTTTGACCGGTATCGCCCTGCCGTGCCTGCGCGTCATCGATGCGGCGCATCGTCGACCCGACTGGATCGACGGTGTCCGTGAACGTCTCGACCACGGCGACACCGCCGGAGCCCTGACCGTCGTCGAAGACCTGCTCGGCGCGGGTGCCGTGCTGCGGGACGGACCGTTGCGCGACGCCATCGACCGGGCGGCACGCCGCCGGATCACCTACGGCCTGTATCGATCCGGGAGCTTCGCGGGTCTCGGCAAGGACGCCCCGCGCACCCTCGCCGACCGCCTGCAGCGGGCAGGGCTGCGCCACGGACGCGACCGCAAGCTCCTCCAGCGTCTGGCCCGCCACGACAACCGCCACGTCCTTTCCTGACCCTGCCGCCGGGCCCACCGGCGCGCAGTGCACCCATCAGGCACCCGAACTCTCACACCCCCGAGGTGATTCATGACTGTGCAGTTTTCCGATCTGTCCACGCAGTACGCCGCGACTCTGCCGGCCCCGATGCCCGATCCGGCATCACCCGACCGCCGAGGTGAATCGACCGCACCCCGACCACCTACTGCCCAACTCGATGTCGCCGACGAACTCCTGGACCTGCTCGGCCGCACCACCACCGAACCACGCCGCAATCCGCAACTCGAGGCGCTCACCCTGGCCGTCGCCGCCGATCTGCCGGTACTGCTGTGGGGTGAACCAGGGATCGGCAAGACCGCCGCGCTCACCCAGCTCGCCGAATCACTCGACCTGCCACTCACCACCGTCATCGCGAGCGTGCACGAGCCGTCGGACTTCTCGGGTCTGCCGATTCCCGGCGCCGACCCGGCCGTCGACGGTGTCCCCATGGCGCCGCCGGACTGGGCGGTGCACCTCGCCCGGGCCGGCCGCGGGCTGCTGTTCCTGGACGAATTGTCCACCGCCCCGCCGGCCGTACAAGCGGCGCTGCTGCGGCTGGTGCTCGAACGGCGGGTCGGTGCGTTGCGGCTGCCTCCGGGAGTGCGCATCGTCGCGGCGGCGAACCCCCGGTCGTCCGCCGCCGACGGCTGGGAACTCAGCCCGCCACTGGCCAACCGTTTCGTACATCTGCACTGGACCCACGACCCTGAGGTGGTGGTACGTGGTCTCGGCGGTACCTGGCCGAAGGCGACGCTGCCGCGACTGAATTCCGAAAAGCTGCCGGAGGCAGTCGCTTTCGCGCGCAGATCGGTGTGTGCGCTCCTCACCGCACGCCCCGCGCTCGCACATCGGCTGCCGACGACCGAAACGCGGCGGGGCGGGGCGTGGGCCTCACCACGCAGCTGGGAGATGACGATGCGGCTGATCGCCTTCGCCACCGCATCAGGCGCCGACCGCGAGGTCCTCGCACAGCTGATCCGCGGCACCGTCGGTGACGGACCGGGATTCGAACTGCTCACCAGCATGGACCGGATGGATCTGCCCGACCCGGAAACCTTGCTCGCCGATCCGGCGGCCGCCGACCTGCCCGAGCGCGGCGATCTGCGCCAGGTGGTTCTCGACGGCGTTGTCGCCGCCGTCCGCAACCACCCGAACCGGGCGCGATGGGACGCGGCCTGGGCACTGCTGGTGCGGGCCGTCCGGACGGGTGCCCCGGACCTGGTGGTCGTGCCCGCCACCACCTTGGCCACTCTGCGCCGCGACGACTGGGTGGTGCCCGCCGCGATCGAGGAACTCGCTGGCGTGGTGTCGATCTCGCAACGCGCGGACCGGGCGGCCGCCCGCGTCGCGGCGAAGGTGACGCGATGAGCTTCGACATCGACAAGCTCTACGCCGCCCGCCTGCACGCGGTCCGGGCGCGCCCCTACCTGGCGACCGCACTGTTCGCTCTGCACCTCGTCGAATCACGGCAGGTGCCGACGATGGGCGTCGACCGGTACTGGCGGTGTTATGTCGCACCGGGTTTCGTCGACCGCACACCGGTCGAGGAACTGGCCTCGGTGCTGGTCCACGAGGTCTCGCATCTGTTGCGCGAACACCACGAGCGCGGCGAGCGCTTCGCCCGAGCACACGATCTGGACGGACCGGCCGAGCAACTGCGCCGCAATATCGCCGCCGACGCCGAGATCAACGACGACGCCTTCGGTGACGGCCTCGTCGTGCCCGAGGGCGCGGTCACGCCCGCACGGTTGGGGTTGGCCGAGGGCGAACTGATGGAGGAATATCTGCGGCAGTTCCGTCTCGGTCGCCGCACCGAGGACATGGCCTGGCTCGACTGCGGTAGCGGCGCTGACGGGGCGGACCGCCCCTGGGATCTCGGCCCCGACGGCGCCGCCGGGCTCGACACCCAGGAACGCGACGCGGTGCGCTTCCGCGTCGCCCAGGCCATCATCGGCCGACCAGGTGACGCACCCGCGGGCTGGCGGCGCTGGGCGAAGGACGCGCTGCACCCACCGCAGCCGTGGCGTGATCTGCTCGGCGCGGCCCTGCGCTCGGCGGCGACCGCGGCGGGCGCGGGTGCCGACTACCGGTACGGGCGACCGGCCAGGCGCGCGGCGAGCCTGCCCCGGGTGGTGCTGCCGAGTCTGCGCCGGACACCACCACGGGTGGGGGTGATCATCGATACCTCAGGATCGGTCAGCGACGACGAATTGGGCAGTGCCCTACTGGAAGTCGCCGCGATCACCCGCACCCTCGGTGGCCGCCACGACCTGCTCACCGTGTGGTCGTGCGACGCGGCCGCCCGCATCGCCGACCCGGTGTGCCGCGCCGAGGGGATCACCCTGATCGGCGGCGGCGGCACCGATCTGCGGACCGGTTTCACCCGGGCCCTGCGTACCCGACCGGACGTCCTCGTCGCGCTGACCGACGGCCAGACACCGTGGCCGTCGGCGCGCCCGTCCTGCCGGACCGTCGTCGGTCTGTTCCGCCGGGAAGGTGCTGTGTCGGAGAACGATCCGTACTACGTGCCCGACCAACCGCCCGGGTGGGCCAGAGTGGTCCGGATCGGCTGAGGTCATCGCTCGGTGTCGCCGCCCGCCTGTCCATGACCAGTCCTCGATCAGGCGGTGCGGCGTGCCGGGGATCGGCGCGACCAGGCGATCAGCCGGTGCGCCCGGCGAACCTGGCGGTTGTGTTCACGGCGAAGACATCTCCACGCCTGGATCGCCGGAGCTTCCCGATTACTGGTCGCTTCGGCATCCAGTGTCAGATGTGTCGCACATCACAGTTGCGTAGCGATTCGGGTCAGAACCTTTTCGCGAGCTTGGGTAAGTCTTTACTATTGATCCCGGCCCGCTTCCGAGGGCTCTTCTCGCAGCTCAGTGTCTGTTGCCAGTGCATGTTCGACCGATGAACCGGACGCCTCACCGCTCCGGCGAAGGAGAATGATGGCTACCTTCAATGGTTCGGGCGTTGTGAATCCTGCGCTGCCGCACAGTGTTACGACCGTTCGGCGCGTCACTGTCGCGGGGTGGTGTGTCCCGGCTCACCGATAGCGAATTGCTGTGGGCCACAACACGATGGCCGCGAGATTATGGCCACTCCCACTGTTGTTGCGGCACACTGGTTTTGCCAACTCTTTACCAATAGATTGATCATCGATGCCATTCCTTCCCGGTTCGCCGTCGCACCGGGGTTCCCTGCGCGAAGGAGAGACATGTCCGTAGATCAAGATCTCGCTCCGCCCGAGCCCGAGGTCGCGCCGCAACCCGAAAACCCGTCCCGCCCACCGCGATGGCAGAACGTAGTGCGTCATGATCTGCCCGCTTCCATTGTCGTCTTCCTGGTCGCGTTGCCGTTGTCGCTCGGCATCGCGGTCGCCTCCGGCGCACCGGTCGCCGCCGGGCTCGTTGCCGCCGTGATCGGCGGTATCGTCGCCGGCTCGCTCGGCGGTTCGGTCCTGCAGGTCAGTGGTCCCGCCGCCGGACTCACCGTCGTCGTTGCCGAATCTATTACCCAGTTCGGCTGGCGGACAACCTGTTTCATCGTCGCTGCCGCCGGTGTGCTGCAGATCCTGTTCGGGCTGAGCCGGATCGCGCGCGCCGCTCTCGCCGTGGCGCCCGTCGTGGTGCACGCGATGCTCGCGGGTATCGGAATCACCATCGCGCTGCAGCAGATCCACGTGCTGCTCGGCGGTTCCTCGCACAGCAGCGCATGGCGCAATCTCGTCGAACTGCCCGGTCAGCTGCTGTCGGTGCACGGCGGCGGCGCCGTCGTCGGTGCCGTGGTGATCGCGGTGATGCTGGGCTGGAAGTACGTCCCACCGGCATTGCGCGCGGTGCCCGGCCCGCTCGTCGCGGTGGTCGTCGGCACGCTGATCTCGTTCCTGTTCACCGACATCGACCGCATCGTCCTCGACGGCTCGATCTTCGACGCCCTGCAACTGCCGCAACTGCCCTCGGGTAATTGGGCGGGTGTGGCCATGATGGTGCTCACCATCGCGCTCATCGCCAGCGTGGAGAGCCTGCTCTCGGCGGTGGCCGTGGACAAGATGCACACCGGTCCGCGCACCGATTTCGACCGTGAACTCGTCGGCCAGGGCTCGGCGAACGTGCTCTCGGGCCTGGTCGGCGGTCTGCCGATCACCGGTGTGATCGTGCGCAGTTCGGCCAATGTGGCCGCGGGCGCGCGCTCGCGTGCCTCGGCCATCATGCACGGTGTCTGGGTGCTGGTGTTCTCCGTGGCGCTGGTCGGGCTGGTCGAGCAGATCCCGATGGCGGCGCTGGCCGGTCTGCTCATCGTGATCGGCATCCAGCTGGTGAAGATCGCCCACATCCGGTCCGCCAAACGTACCGGCGACCTGCTGATCTACCTCGTCACGGTGCTCGGGGTCGTATTCCTGAACCTGCTGGAGGGCGTGCTGCTCGGACTCGGGCTCGCCTTCGCGCTGCTGCTGTGGCGGGTGGTGCGTGTGCAGGTGAGCGCGGTGCCGGTGGGGGCGCGCTGGCTGGTCCGCATCGACGGATCGTGCACCTTCCTCGCGCTGCCCAAGCTGTCCTCGGAACTGGCCAAGGTGCCCGCCGGTGCCGAGGTGACCGTGGAGATGACCGTCGACTTCCTCGACCACGCCGCCTTCGAGGCCATCGAAGACTGGCAGCGTCAGCTGGAAAGTTCCGGTGGCCGTGTCGATTTCGTGGAGATCGGCAGTGCGCGGATGGCCGGTGCCGACGCGGCGCCGCCCGCCCGTGGCTTCGGGCGGCAGGTGTGGGACGAGTTCCTCGGACCGTGGCGCCACCGCGCCTCCGGCGGCGACGCGCTGCGGGCCGGTGTGTCGGCCTTCCATCGCAGCCACGCCCACGTGGTGCGGCCGCACCTGGACGGATTGCGCGACCGACAGGACCCCGACTCGTTCTTCCTCACCTGCGCCGATTCGCGGATCGTGCCCAACGTGATCACCTCGAGCGGTCCGGGTGACCTGTTCACCGTGCGCAACGTGGGCAATCTGGTGCCGATCACCGGCGACCACTCCGTCGAGGCGGCACTGGCGTTCGCGCTGGACGAACTCGCGGTGCGCACGGTGGTGGTGTGCGGGCACTCCGCGTGCGGGGCGATGAAAGCGGTCTACACCGGCGCCGACGCCGAGGGCGGGCTCAGTTCCTGGCTCGCACACGCTGAAGCCAGCCTGGAGCGGTTCCGCGCCGGCCATCCGGTGGTCCGGGCGGCCAGGGCGGCGGGCTTCGACGAGGTCGACCAGCTCAGCATGGTGAACGTTGCCGTACAGGTGGAAACGCTGCGTCGTCATCCCGCGGTGCGGCGTGCCGTCGAGGAGCGTGGGCTGGTCGTGTCGGGGCTGTTCTTCGACATCGCCGGTGCCCGGGTGCTCGAAGTGACCGCCGACGGCGTCCGAACCATCGACGGTGACATCGGCGTCGGACTGTGACCGGCCGGCGGTCGGCTCGTTAGGCTGAGACAATGACCAGCGAGCCGACCGCCGACCGCGCCGAATCCGACACCGTGGCCACCGCCTCCGGCTCGCCCGGACGGTGGGACGCGATCAAGGATCGCTGGCGCGCCTTCCGGGAAGGCATCGCCGCCCGCCCTATCCTGAACGCCGGCTATCGCGTCGCCGTCGGCGTGATCGGTGGGTTGGTGCTGATCGTCGGGATCGTCACGATCCCGTACCCGGGACCTGGCTGGGCGCTCGTGTTCGCGGGCTTCGGCATCCTGGCCACCGAGTTCATGTGGGCGCACCACACCCTCACCTGGGTGCGTGGCAAGTACCGGATCGTCATGGACTGGTACACCTCACGCGGCTGGGTGATCAAGACACTGGGCGCGGTCGCCACCTTCGCCCTCGTCGTCGTGACGTTGTGGCTGCTCGGCACATATTCGATGGTCGGCGGGTGGATCGGAGTCGATTGGCCATGGTTGCGCAGTCCCCTGATGTCGTGAGCACGGCCCCCGGCCGCGCGCTCACCGATCCCGCCTGGATATCGGCCAGGATCACCGAGATGAGCCGCTCGTGGGGCACCGAGACCCGGCGCGTCGGCGGCACCCTGTGGTGGTGCATGGTCGCCTCGGCGCTGGTCGAGCCGATCACCTCCGCCTACGCGAAGGGCTATCCCGCCCCGCTGGCCGTACTCGACGAATTCGAGTGCGAGATCCGGCCGGACGGGGGAGTGGAGCGAATGCGGTTCCGCGCCTTCGCACCTGCCGCGCCGGGTGCCGCCCGCGAGCCCGTGCCATCGCCGACCCCCGCCGACGCTGTTGTCGGTGCCGCCCTGCGCGAGACGCTGGCAGCGGTGATCCCGCAGGTAGCGGCGGTTTCGGGGGCGGCGGTGCCCGCACTGTGGGCCATCGTCACCGACGCCATCGGCAATCGGGCCCTCGACGCGGGCGCCCGCGAAGCGGGCACGAAGCTGGCCGGTGAAGTCGGTTCCCGCCTGCCCGCCCCACGCTTCGTCACCCTCGCCGACCGCACGTTCGTCAAGCGGATCTCGTGCTGCCTGGTCTACGAGGTCCCCACCTGCACCATGTGCACCAGTTGCCCCAAACGCCCACCCGCCGAACGCACGGCCTTGCTGTCGCAAGCCTGATCCCCGGGATCCATCCCACCCCCAGTAGAGTTGGGCGCGGTGCGGGGATGGCCCGCACCGCTGTGGGGTCCGCCCCACAGAACGCGACGTCAAGGAGAGCATTCCCGTGACCACCTCTGCACCGATCAGCCCAGTCGCGCTCGTCACCGTGCCGGCCGGGACTACCGCGGGCGCGGCGGTGCGGGAAGCGGGTCTGCCGACCAAGGGCCCCGACACCGTCGTCGTCGTGCGCGACGCCGACGGCGCCCTCAAGGACCTGTCCTGGGTTCCCGAGGAAGACGCCGAGGTCGAGCCCGTCGCCGCGAACACCGAGGACGGGCGTAGCGTGATCCGGCACTCGGCCGCGCACGTGCTCGCCCAGGCGGTGCAGCAGGAGTTCCCCGAGGCCAAGCTCGGCATCGGCCCGCCGATCAAGGACGGCTTCTACTACGACTTCCGCGTCGAGCGGCCCTTCACCCCCGAGGATCTGGCCAAGCTGGAATCCCGGATGAAGAAGATCATCAAAGGCGCGCAACGGTTTTCGCGCCGCGTGGTCGAGGTGGAGGACGCGCGCGCAGAGCTGGCGAACGAACCGTTCAAACTGGAACTCATCAGCGACAAGTCCGGCATCGACGACCCGGAGATCATGGAGGTCGGCGGCAACGAGCTGACCATCTACGACAACCTCGACCCGCGCACCGGCGAGAAGCTGTGGGGCGACCTGTGCCGCGGCCCGCACATCCCCACCACCAAGTTCATCCCCGCCTTCAAGCTCACCCGCTCCTCGGCCGCGTACTGGCGTGGCGACCAGGACCGGGAGGACCTGCAGCGCGTCTACGGCACCGCCTGGGAATCGACCGAGGCGATGGACGAGTACCTGCACCTGCTGGCCGAGGCCGAGCGCCGCGACCACCGCAAGCTGGGCCTCGAGCTCGACCTGTTCTCCTTCCCCGACGAGCTCGGCTCGGGCCTGCCGGTGTTCCACCCCAAGGGCGGCATCATCCGCAAGGAGATGGAGGAGTACTCGCGTCAGCGCCATATCGACGCGGGCTACGAGTTCGTCAACACCCCGCACATCACCAAGGGCGCGCTGTTCGAGACCTCCGGCCACCTGGACTGGTACCGCGACGGCATGTTCCCGGCCATGCACCTCGATGCCGAACTCAACGACGACGGCACCGTGCGCAAGCCGGGCCAGGACTACTACGTCAAGCCGATGAACTGCCCGATGCACAACCTGATCTTCCGGGCGCGCGGCCGTTCCTACCGTGAGCTGCCGCTGCGGATGTTCGAGTTCGGCTCGGTGTACCGCTACGAGAAGTCGGGCGTGATCCACGGCCTGACCCGCGTGCGCGGCATGACCCAGGACGACGCCCACATCTACTGCACCAAAGAGCAGATGCACGGCGAACTCACCACCACCTTGAACTTCGTGCTGTCGCTGCTCAAGGACTACGGCCTCGACGACTTCTACCTGGAGCTGTCGACCAAGGACCCGAAGAAGTTCGTCGGCTCCGACGAGCTGTGGGAAGAGGCCACCGAAACCCTGTCGAAGGTGGCGTCGGCCTCCGGTCTCGAGCTGGTCCCGGATCCGGGTGGCGCCGCGTTCTACGGCCCGAAGATCTCCGTGCAGGCCAAGGACGCGCTCGGCCGCACCTGGCAGATGTCGACCATCCAGCTCGACTTCAACCTGCCCGAACGCTTCAACCTCGAATACACCGCCTCCGACGGCACCAAGCAGCGCCCGGTGATGATCCACCGTGCCCTCTTCGGTTCCATCGAGCGGTTCTTCGGTGTGCTCACCGAGCACTACGCCGGTGCGTTCCCCGCGTGGCTCTCTCCGGTGCAGGTCGTCGGCATCCCGGTGGCGGAAAACTTTGTGCCCCACCTGGATTCGGTGATCGAGCGGCTGACCGACGCCGGTGTGCGTGCCCAGGTGGACCGCAGCGACGACCGCATGCAGAAGAAGATCTTCAACCAGACCGCGCAGAAGGTGCCCTTCATGCTGCTGGCCGGCGCCCGCGACGTGGAGTCCGGCGCGGTGAGCTTCCGGTTCCGCGACGGCACCCAGGTCAACGGTGTGCCCGTCGACGACGCGGTGGCCACCATCGTGGCCTGGGTCGGCAACCGGGAGAACGCCTCACCGACCGCGGAGGGCTTCGAGATCGTCAAGGCGAGCTCATGAGCGAACAGGCCGAGGCGTCGGCGGGCTCCATCGTCGACGCCGGGGCGGGCAGGCCCGACCGGTTGCAGCGGATCTGGACGCCGTATCGGATGTCCTACATCACCGGCGAGGTGAAGCCGAAGGACGCCACCGGGCACCCGTTCACCGACATCCCCAAGATGTCGGACGAGGACGGGCTCATCATCGCGCGCGGCGAGCAGGTGTACGCCGTGCTCAACTTGTACCCGTACAACCCAGGGCACATGATGGTGGTGCCGTACCGCCGGGTAGCCGACCTGGAGGACCTCACGCCCGCCGAGAGCGCGGAACTGATGTCGTTCACCCAGCAGGCCATCCGCGTGATGAAACGGGTCTCCCGGCCCGCCGGATTCAACGTGGGACTCAACCTGGGCGGGGTGGCCGGTGGTTCGCTCGCCGACCACCTGCACCAGCACATCGTTCCGCGCTGGGGCGGGGATGCGAACTTCATCACCGTGGTCGGCGGGGTGAAGGTGATGCCTCAGTTGTTGCGTGAGACGCGGCAATTGCTGGCGGAGGCATGGGAGGCGTAGATGTGTGATCATCGCGAAGCCGCGCACCTCGCAGCCGATCGGGTGCGGGTGCCCCGCAAGGCGCAGGAGGAATAGGACACCGTGCTCAGCTTCTTCGGGCGGCAGACGTTTGCCAAAGCGACTGCGCCGCTGGGCAAAGCGCTCGTCAAGACCGGGCTCACCCCCGACACGATGACCCTCATCGGCACCGCCGCGACGATCGTCGCGGCGGTGACGCTGTTTCCCAGCGGTCACCTGTTCTGGGGAACGATGGTCATCTGGTTGTTCGTCATGTTCGACATGCTCGACGGTGCGATGGCGCGCGCCCGCGGCGGCGGCACGAAGTACGGCGCGGTCCTCGACGCCACCTGTGACCGGGTGGCCGACGGCGCGATCTTCGCCGGTCTGGCCTGGTGGGCGGTCTACCACGAGCACAGCAAGCAGCTGTTCGTCGCCACGCTGATCGTGCTGGTCACCTCGCAGGTGATCTCGTACGCCAAGGCGCGGGCCGAGGCCAGTGGGCTGTCGGCCGACGGCGGGATCATCGAACGGCCGGACCGGCTGGTGATCGTGCTCGTCGGCGCCGGGCTCACCGGAATCGGCGGACACTGGGGCATCGGCTGGCTCACCTGGGCGGTGTACGTGGCCATGTGGGTGCTGGCGGTGCTCAGCACCGTCACCGTGTTCCAGCGGGTGCTCGCGGTGCGCAACTCGCCGGGCGCGCGCACGGTGATCCCGCCCGCGCCGCAACAACAGGCAGGGGAGACGGCGTCGTGACCATCAGCGAACGGCTCAGCGACTGGGGCTACGCGGCGGGATGGCGTCTGGTCCGTTCGGCGCCGGAATCCTTGGCGCGCAAGGCTTTCGACTTCGGCGCCGACCGTGCGACCAAGGACGGCGGACCGCGCCAGCTGCGCCGAAACCTGGCCCGGGTGCTCGGGGTAGCACCGGCGGAGGTTCCCGACGACCTGATGCGGGCGAGCATGCGTTCCTACGCCCGGTACTGGCGTGAGGCGTTCCGGCTGCCGAGCATGGACCACAGCACCATCGACTACTACGTCCACGGCCTGGAAAACGTCGACGCCGGCCTCGAAGCCGGACGCGGCGTCATCTTCGTCCTGCCGCATTCCGGCAACTGGGACATGGCCGGGGTGTGGCTGGTCCAGCACTACGACACCTTCACCACCGTCGCCGAACGGCTGAAGCCCGAATCGCTGTTCGAACGGTTCGTGACCTACCGCGAGAGCCTCGGCTTCGAGGTCTTCCCGCTCACCGGCGGTGAACAGCCACCGTTCGTACCGCTGACCGAACGGTTGCGCCAGAACCGGATCGTGTGCCTGATGGGTGAACGCGACCTCACCGGCCGCGGTGTGCCGGTGAACTTCTTCGGTGAACGCACCTGGATGCCCGCGGGTGCGGCCAAACTCGCCATCGAGACCGGCGCCGCGCTGATGCCGGTGCACGCCTGGTTCACCACCGAGGCCGACGGCACCGAAGGGTGGGGTTTGAAAGCCGGTGCGCCGCTGGACGTCTCGGGTGGTGTGGCCGCGACGACCCAGCTGCTCGCCGACGAGTTCGCGGCGAACATCGCCCGGCACCCGGCCGACTGGCACATGCTCCAGCCCCTGTGGGAAGCCGACCTGTCGCCGGAACGACTGGCCAGGATCGCCGCGGCCAAGGCAGGTGACGTGCGGTGAGGATCGGCATGGTCTGCCCGTACTCCTTCGACGTGCCCGGCGGCGTGCAGGCACACGTGGTCGAGCTGGCACGGGTGTTCATCGAGCGTGGGCACCGGGTGAGCGTGCTCGCCCCCGCCTCCGACGACACGCCGCTGCCCGACTTCGTCGTCTCGGCCGGTCGCGCCGTCGCCATCCCCTACAACGGGTCGGTGGCGCGACTGTCGTTCGGACCCATGGCCTACACGCGCATCCGCCGCTGGATCGACAGCAACGACTTCGACGTGCTGCACATCCACGAACCCAACGCACCGAGTCTGTCGATGCTCGCGCTCAAGATCGCCGAGGGCCCCATCGTGGCCACCTTCCACACCTCGACCACGAAGTCGTTGGTGCTCAGCACTTTTCAGGGTGTGCTCCGCCCATACCACGAGAAGATCAGCGGGCGGATCGCCGTGTCGGAGCTGGCCAGGCGCTGGCAGGTGGAGGCGCTCGGGTCGGATGCGGTGGAGATCCCCAACGGGGTCGATGTGTCGGCGTTCGCGCGCGGCCCGCTGCTCGACGGCTACCCGCGCGCGGGCAAGACGGTGCTGTTCCTCGGCCGCTACGACGAACCACGCAAGGGCATGGACGTGCTGCTCGCCGCCCTGCCCGCGCTCGTCGAACGCCATCCCGGCGTCGAGATCCTGATCGTCGGGCGCGGCGACGAGGACAGGCTGCGCCGCGAGGCGGGCCCCCATGCCGGGCACCTGCGCTTCCTCGGCCAGGTCTCCGACGCCGAGAAGGCCGCCGCGCTGCGCAGCGCCGATGTGTACGTGGCGCCGAACCTGGGCGGGGAGAGCTTCGGCATCATCCTCATCGAGGCCATGGCGGCGGGCACGCCGGTCGTGGCCAGCGAACTCGATGCCTTCCGCCGCGTACTGCGCGACGGCAGCGCCGGACTGCTCACCCCCGTGGGTGACGCGGTCGCGCTGGCCGAGGCCATCGACACCCTGCTCACCGACGACGACACCCGCGACCGGTTGGTGCGCACCGCCACCCAGGTGGTCGCCGCCTACGACTGGCCGGTGGTCGCCGAACAGATCCTGCGCGTGTACGAGACCGTCACCGTCGGCGACAACGGGGTGCGGGCCGCCGGATGATCACCTTCTCCGCGACCGCGATCCTCGTTCTCGGCCTGGTCGCTCTGTTCGTGCTCGCGCTCGGTGTGTGGGCGGCGTCCACCGCCAACCGGCTCGACCGGCTGCACGTGCGCTCGGACCGGTCCTGGCAGGCCCTCGACGCGGCACTGGCCCGGCGCGCGGTCGTCGCGCGCGCGGTCGCCATGGCCATCGCGGGCCCGGCGAGCACCGACCCGGTGCGGTCCGAGCGGGCCGGACAGCTCGCCGCCCTGGCCGACTGGGCCGAACGCGCCGAGCGGTGCGATCGCGAGACCATCGAGAACCAGCTCTCGGCCGCGCTGTCGACGATCGACATCGGTCAGCTGCGACCCCAGCTCGTCGCCGAACTGGCCGACGCCGAAGCCAGGGTGCTCATCGCGCGCCGGTTCCACAACGACGCCGTGCGCGACACCCTCGCCCTGCGCACCCGCCGGCCCGTGCGCTGGCTGCACCTGGGCGGTACGGCGCCGCTGCCGACCTATTTCGAGATCACCGAACGCGCGACACCGGCCGCGTCCACCGGGCTGGAGGTGCACACCACCCGCACCTCGGCGCGGGTGGTGCTGCTCGACCGACAGGACCGGGTGCTGCTGCTGCGCGGACACGACCCGATGGTTCCCGAGGTGGCGTTCTGGTTCACCGTCGGCGGCGGTGTGGAACCGGGGGAGACCCTGCGCGAAACCGCGGTGCGCGAGGTGTACGAGGAGACCGGGCAGCGGATCGACCCGGCCGCGTTGCGTGGTCCGCTGTGGCGGCGGGTCGCGGTGTTCCCGTTCAACGGTGAACTCATCCGCTCCGAAGAACTGTTCTTCGTCCTGCGCGCCCCCGATTTCGCCTGGCGGCCCGCCGACCTCACCGCGCTGGAACGGCGAACCATCACCGGCCACCGGTGGTGCACGCCCGCCGACATCCGCGCCCTCGACGCCACCGGCGAGGCGGTGTACCCGTACCACCTCGACGAGTTGCTCGCCGAGGCGATCGGCGTCGCCGACGACGACACCGAACCGGTGGTCCGGTCCATTCGCTGATCCGGGCCGTGTGTGTCGCCTCACGCCGCGCGGTCCGCAGCCGGTCCAGATGCGGCGGTCGACGGCATCGGCCCAGGTCGCGACCAGTCCAGTGGGCTCCGACTGGCTATGAACGCTGATTCGGCGGCCACCTAGAATCGCAGGAGACCACACAGTCTGCCCGTTAGGTGCACATGACCCAGGAGAATGCCGTGACTACGCCCGAGACCACATCCACCGTCGGCACCGCCCGCGTGAAGCGCGGCATGGCCGAGATGCTCAAGGGCGGTGTGATCATGGACGTGGTCACCCCGGAGCAGGCCAAGATCGCCGAGGACGCAGGCGCCGTCGCGGTCATGGCACTCGAGCGGGTGCCCGCCGACATCCGCGCCCAGGGTGGCGTGTCGCGGATGAGCGACCCGGACATGATCGACGGCATCATCTCCGCGGTCTCCATCCCCGTGATGGCCAAGGCCCGCATCGGCCACTTCGTCGAGGCGCAGATCCTGCAGAGCCTCGGCGTGGACTACATCGACGAGTCCGAGGTCCTCACCCCCGCCGACTACGCCAACCACATCGACAAGTGGAACTTCACCGTCCCCTTCGTCTGTGGCGCCACCAACCTGGGCGAGGCCCTGCGCCGCATCACCGAGGGCGCGGCCATGATCCGCTCCAAGGGTGAGGCGGGCACCGGTGACGTCTCCAACGCCACCACCCACATGCGCACCATCCGCGCCGAGATCCGCCGCCTGACCTCCCTGTCCGAAGACGAGCTCTTCGTCGCCGCCAAGGAACTCCAGGCCCCCTACGAGCTGGTCCGCGAGGTCGCCCAGACCGGCAAGCTGCCCGTCGTCATGTTCACCGCGGGCGGCATCGCCACCCCCGCCGATGCCGCCATGATGATGCAGCTCGGCGCCGAAGGCGTCTTCGTCGGCTCCGGCATCTTCAAGTCCGGCAACCCCGAACAGCGCGCCGCCGCCATCGTCAAGGCCACCACCTTCTACGACGACCCCGACGTGCTGGCCAAGGTCTCGCGCGGCCTGGGCGAAGCCATGGTCGGCATCAACGTCGAAGAAATCCCCCAGCCCCACCGCCTCGCCGAGCGCGGCTGGTAATCCCTTCGGGCACAAGCAAACCTGGTGGGCGGCGCATCACGCGCCGCCCACCGTTCGCGTAGAACGACGCCTACTTCGTTTCGTTCGGGTGGCTGGTGTGCACCTGTTCCAGGAAGACGGTGTGCTCATGGACGTAGAACCAGATACGCGCGGTGCCTTTCGCTGTCGGCTTGTGCTGCCAGCGTTCGTGCCGCGCTCCACCGCGTGAGATCGTGCCCAGCTCGCCGCGCAGGGGGTAGTTGGTCGGTGTCGTGAACAGCGGCGTGCGCGTGAGGAAGTCCCATGCTTCCGCCATCGGGTTGCGGATGGTCGCGACTCGATCCCGCCAGCCCTTCTGAGCGTCTGCGGTGGCGAAGCGGATCTCGTACTCGGTCTTTCGCGCGGGGCGTGGGACCAGCTCGCCCTTCTTGGCGGCCGCCACTATGGACGCTCGACAGTGTCGTCGCCGTCCAGCCACTCCAGGTCCGTACTGCCCAATCCGGCGGCGATCGCGGTTGCCGTCTCCTTCCAGGAGGTCAGTTCGGCGATCGCGAGGTGCGGCTGGTCGGTGGAGAACGATGCGCGGGCGGCGTCCACGAGGTCCTGTGCGCAGGTGTCGCGGTCGGCGGGTGACAGCGCGAGCATCCATGGGAATGCCTTGGACATGCGCTCGGCGAGCGAGCCCTTGTCATCGAGGGTGACGGTGATGAGCTGCGCGGCGAACTCGAGCAGGCGCGCGCGCCCCTCTGCCTCGCGCTGCGACATCAGCACAAGCGCCTCGCCGTCGCGGCGGGTCACCGTGACGGGATGGTTCTCGGCCTCGGCGAAGACCTCAGCGGAGTGTTTGCTCAGGTCCGAGGAGCGGCGGGTCCGGGCAGGTAGGCCTGACGTGCGCATGCATCCATCGTATTCGGAACGTGTTCGGAAGTCCAGGTGTGAGCGGAAGGGCCAGCGATCACCCCTGGGGCGCTGCCGAATGGGCGTACCGTACAGTCGGTCTGTGACCGTGCTCGACTTCTTCTTGCTGGTCGTCGCGGGATTCTTCACCGGGTTGATCGGGTTCGTCACCGGGATGGCGTCGATCGTTTCTTATCCGGCGCTGCTGGCGGTCGGATTGCCGCCGGTGACGGCGAACGTGACCAATACCGTGGCGATGGTGGCCGTGGGGGTGGGGGCCACCGCCAATTCGGGGCGCGAACTCACGGGGCGGGGGCGGACCCTGGTGTGGTGGGCGGGGTTGTCGGCGCTGGGCGGATTGCTCGGTGCGCTGGCGTTGCTGGTGGCGCCCGAGGGCACCTTCGAGGTGGTGGTGCCCTTCCTGGTCGCGGCGGCGTCGATCGCGTTGCTGGTGCAGCCGGTGGTCCGCGAGCATGTGGGGGAGCTCAGCGCGCCGTGGATCGTGCCGCTGGGGATTCTGCTGATCTCGGTGTACGGCGGGTACTTCGGGGCCGGTGCGGGTGTGATCTATCTGTCGATGATGCTGCTGTGCACGTCCGAATCCGTGTGGAGCGCATCGGTTCTCAAGAGCTTCCTGCTCGGCATCGCCAATCTTGTCGCGGCTCTCGGCTTCGCGATGTTCGGGCCGGTGCACTGGTTCGCGGCGCTCGGGCTGGCGATGGGGGCGCTCGTCGGTGGGTGGTGCGGTCCGCCGGTGGTGAAGGTGATCCCGCCGAACCTGTTGCGCGTGACCGTCGGCGTGCTCGGACTCGGGCTCGCGGTGTACCTGGCGCGCTGAACCCGCCCCGGGCGTCACCGGACTCCGTAACCTGAGAACGGTGCACCACTCCGATGTCGAAATCGCAATCCACGCAACAGAACTCGCGTCACAGGTGATCCGGTCGTCGTTCCACGCACCCGTCACCCGCTACGCCAAAGAGGGCGACGACTTCGCCACCGAGACCGACCTGGCCGCCGAACGCGCGATCCTCGAGATCCTCACCGCGGCCCGTCCGCACGACCGGTTCGTCGCCGAGGAGTCCGGCAGCACGGGACCGCCGGACAGCGACCGCACCTGGTACGTCGACCCGCTCTGCGGTACAAGGAATTTCGCGGTCGGCACCCAGCTCGTCGCGGTGAACGTCGCCTTGCGCATCGGCGACACCATCCGCGCCGCGGCCGTCGGCGCCCCGTTCACCGGCGAGGTGTTCTGGACCTCGGGCGAGAACGCCTATCGCCGCCACGACGGCTCCGACACCGTCCTGCGCCCCGACGCGAGCAGCCGCCTGATCGACATCGACCTCGACAACGCGCTGCCCTGGTCCAGGCCCACCCGCCTGCTCGACAGCGTCGCCGCCGACTTCCACCCGCGCGTGCTGTCCACCTCGCTCGCCCTGGTCTGGGTCGCCGCGGGCCGACGCGCCGCCTATGTCACCGGCGGCGACCTGCGCGGCGACGTCCACTTCACCAGCGCGGTGGAGATCTGCCGCGCGGCGGGCTGTGTCGTCACCGGAATAGCAGGTCAACCACTGCATTCCGTCCCGCACGGGCTCATCGCCGCCGCCGATGCCGACACCCACGCCCGCCTCGTCGACGCGGTGCTCGCCCTACGCTGAAAGGGGCCTTCACAGGCGCGGTATCGGCACGTCTCAGACTTTCCTCAAAAACGCTGGGTAGCGTCCTGGCCGAGGCACCGTGGCCTGCGTCGTGTGGCGCCGGTACCGTGCCGTTGGCGCCCACAGGGCGAAAACCGTTGACCCGACGCAAAGGACGAGTGGATGAAGCTTCGTAGGACCGGACGTGTGGCGATCGCAGGCCTGGCCGTGGTCGCCGCACTGGGAATGAGTGCGTGCAGTGACGACAAGGGCGACAAGCCCGCCGCCAAGTCCACGACCAGTGCTCCGGCCACGACCACGGCCGCTGCCGCGGACCTGCCCCCCGTGCCGACGGTGGAGGAGCTCAACGCCCAGCTCAACACCGCGCTCGACCCGTCGGTGCCCAACGAGCAGAAGCTGGACTTCGTGCAGGGCGGCGAGGCCGATCCCGAGCTGCCGAACCGCCTGGCCGTCGCCGCGCGCGACGCCGGTGCCCAGGTGCAGGTCACCGAGGTGACCTCCTTCGGTGACAGCGTGAACGCCAAGGCGAACTTCACCGTCAACGGCCAGACCAATGTGGTGGACGTGCCGTTCGTCGCCGAGGACGGCAAGTGGAAGGTCCAGAAGTCGTGGGCCTGCACCATGCTCACCAACCTGGGCCAGCAGTCGGTCGCCTGCGCCTGATAGCACCACGGGAAGCCCCGGTCGCGTTGCGGCCGGGGCTTTCGCCTGTTCTCAGCCGGTGCGCAGGGCCGCGCGGTCCGGATGATCCCAGCGCACCGTCCAGGTAGCGGTCTCGGGATGTTCGGCGTCGTGGTCGCGCAGCGCGGGCAGGGTCCACTGGTGCTCGGGTGGGGTGCGGCGCAGTGCCGCCTGCTCGCTGAGCTCGAGCCGTACCGACAGGTCGACGTCGAGTCCGCGGCCGAGCAGCATCGGGCCCGCCACGATCAGCACCAGATCGGCCGGAGCTGTCCGGATGCCCGCCCGCGCCGACCGGTCGCCCGCCTCGTCCCAGAGCGCGGGCAACCAGCGCCCCGCGGTCCGCAGCGGAACCAGAATCTCCCGGCGTATCGCGTCGTAGTCGAACCATGCTGTGCGATAGGACCATTCGTCCGTTCGGCCGTACTCCATCCGCAGCGATGCGGGCCGGACGAAGGCGTGCAGTGACACCACCTCGGCCGACCGGCCCTGCCCGTTCAGTGTGTCGGCGACCAATTGGGCGAAGGCGACCGGTTCGGCGGCATCGGCAGCGTCGACGGCGACCACCCGGCGACCGGGCAGCTCGGATACCCGCTCGGCGACCAGGCGGGCCAGGGTGGCGGGGGAGACGGCGGTGAACGACGGCACCAACCCATTTCAGCAAATTCCCGCCGCGCGCCGCCGAGCCGGACAAACCGCGCGGTCCGCCTAGCGATAATCTCGTCCGCATGGCGACAATCGAAGAGGCGCTCGAGGTCGAGCGGCTGGAACGCGACATCTTCCGTGGGGCGGCCACGGAATCCCAGCTGACGCGGACCTTCGGCGGTCAGGTCGCGGGCCGGGCGCTGGTCTCGGCGGTGCGCACCGTCGACTCCGCCTACCAGGTGCATTCGCTACACGGCTATTTCCTGCGCCCGGGCAACCCGGAAGCTCCCACCATCTACCAGGTGGAACGCATCCGCGACGGGCGCTCGTTCTGCACCCGCCGGGTCACCGGTGTGCAGGACGGTGAGGCGATCTTCACCATGGCCGCCTCCTTCCATCGCGGCGATGTCGGCCCGGAGCACCAGGACGTGATGCCGGTCATCGAGGGCCCGGAAAATCTGCCCGACGCCAAGACCACGCTGAGCCCGGAACGGTTGTGGGCCATGCGCGAATGGGAACACTGGGACATCCGCACGGTCCCGCAGGACCAGGTGGCCCGCCGGGAAGGCACCGTCTCCCCGCAGCAGGTGTGGTTCCGCTACCGGCACCCGTTGCCCGACGACCCGATGTTCCACGTCTGCACCCTCGCCTACATGAGCGATATGACGCTGCTCGGTTCGTCGAAGGTGACCCACCCCGGCGTGCCGACCCAGGACGCGTCCCTCGACCACGCCATGTGGTTCCTGCGCCCCTTCCGCGCCGACGAATGGCTGCTCTACGACCAGTCCTCGCCCTCGGCGGGTTTCGGCCGCGCCCTCACCGGCGGCCGGATCTGGGATCGCGAGGGCAACCTGGTCGCCGCCGTCGTGCAGGAAGGCCTCATCCGCACGCCGCGACAGGCGTGAGCGCGCCCACACCGGCCCGGCTCGTAAGCTCAGCGGCTGTGAACGCAACATCCACGCCGACGATCGGTGTCCTCGCGCTCCAGGGTGACGTGCGCGAACACGTTGCCGCGCTGCGCCACTGCGGCGCCGCACCGGTGCTGGTGCGCCGCGAGTCCGAGCTGGCCGCCGTCGACGGGCTGGTGCTGCCCGGCGGCGAGTCGACCGCCATCTCCAAGCTGCTGCAGGCCTTCGACCTGCTCGAACCCCTGCGTGCCCGGCTGCGCGACGGGCTGCCCGCGTTCGGTTCGTGCGCGGGCATGATCCTGCTGGCCTCCGAGGTGCTCGACACCCGGCCCGACGCCCAGCACCTGTCCGGCATCGATATGACGGTGCGCCGCAACGCTTTCGGTCGCCAGGTCGACTCGTTCGAGACCGACCTCGATTTCAGTGGCCTCGACACGCCCGTGCGCGCGGTGTTCATCCGCGCGCCGTGGGTGGAGCGGGTGGGCGACGGCGTCGAGGTGCTGGCGCGGGTGCCGCACGGTCCGGCACAGGGCCGGATCGTGGCCGCCAGGCAGGGCAATGTCGTGGCGACCTCGTTCCATCCCGAGGTCACGGGTGATCTTCGGGTGCACGAGCTGTTCGTCGACCTTGTGCGCAAGGCGGGGTGAGCCTCCGCGTCCACCGGCGTGGCGGGCACGAGTAGGCTGGTTCGAGCTTGTCCGTCCGGGCATCACGCGCAACCGACCTGAAGGAAGTAGGGCATGAGCGGCCACTCCAAATGGGCCACCACCAAGCACAAGAAGGCGGGAATCGACGCCAAGCGCGGCAAACTCTTCGCCAAGCTGATCAAGAACATCGAGGTGGCGGCTCGCACGGGTGGCAGTGACCCGGCGGGCAACCCGACGCTGTACGACGCCATCCAGAAGGCCAAGAAGTCGTCGGTTCCCAACGACAACATCGAGCGCGCTCGCAAGCGCGGCGGCGGCGAGGAAGCCGGCGGCGCCGACTGGCAGACCATCATGTACGAGGGCTACGGCCCCAACGGTGTCGCCGTGCTGATCGAGTGCCTCACCGACAACCGCAACCGCGCCGCCGGTGAGGTGCGCGTCGCGATGACCCGCAACGGCGGCAACATGGCCGACCCGGGTTCGGTGGCCTACCTGTTCGCCCGCAAGGGTGTGGTGACCCTCGAGAAGAACGGCCTCACCGAGGACGACGTTCTCGACGCGGTCCTCGACGCCGGCGCCGAAGAGGTCAACGACCACGGCGACGCCTTCGAGATCATCAGCGAGCCCGGCGATCTGATCGCTGTGCGAACCGCGCTGCAGGACAAGGGCATCGACTACGACTCGGCCGAGTCCGGTTTCCAGGCTTCGGTGTCGGTGGCGGTGGACGCCGAGGGTGCCCGCAAGGTGCTCAAGCTGGTCGACGCCCTCGAAGACAGCGACGACGTGCAGAACGTGTACACCAACGTCGACATCTCCGACGAGGTCGCCGCCGAACTCGACGACGAGTAGTTCCGCATCCTGAACCGCCCCGGTCGTGATTCGGCTGGGGCGGTTGGTGTTTCTACTCCCGGTAGTGCTCGGCCAGCGCCGGGTAGTAGTCGGCGAAGTCGGGTCGTTCGGTGTTGGTGCAGGCGGCGACGAACATGTCCGCGTAGTACTCCCAGCCCGGGCCGATCTGCGAGGTCTCGGCCAGCTGGTACTCCGAGGTGAGGTGGTGGACCAGCCGCACCTGGGTGGCGGTGCCGGTGTCGAGCAGGGTCACCTCCATGCGCCACAGCCCGATCTGGTCGGCCGAGGACACGGCCAGACGCACCGGCGGGGTGCAGTCGTCGATGCGCATCTCGGTCCATGGCTGCCCGTCCTCGAACCGCAACTGCACCTGGATCATGTTCCCGGCGCCGGGTTCCCCCTCCCAGGTGCCGTACCAGCCCGCGGTCAGGTCGGGATCGGTCAACCGTCCCCACACCTGTTCGATCGGTAACGCCAGTGACCGGGTGATCACCAGGTCGCGCCCGTCTTCGGTCGGTACGATCTCGCCGGTCGGCATCGGCATGACGCGGTTCTCCCTCGCTCGAACGCCTCGGACAACAGGTCGACCTCGACGGTACGCCGCCCCCGATCCGGTAGCGGGGATATCCGCGTGACCAGCACAATGTCGGTATGACCCGGATCGAGGCGGTACGCGCGGACATCACCGAACAGCACGTGGACGCGGTCGTGAACGCCGCGAACTCCTCGCTGCTCGGCGGTGGTGGAGTCGACGGCGCGATCCACCGCAAGGGCGGCCCCCAGATCCTGTCCGAATGCCGCGACCTACGCGCCGCGAAATACGGGAGAGGGCTGCCGACCGGCCAGGCTGTCGCCACCACCGCGGGCAACCTCCCCGCTCGGTGGGTGATCCACACCGTCGGCCCGGTCTGGTCGGCGACCGAGGACCGCTCGGCCCTGCTGGCCTCCTGCTACCGCGAATCCCTGCGAGTAGCAGACGAATTGGGTGCTCGCACCGTGGCGTTCCCGGCGATCTCCACCGGCATCTACGGCTGGCCGATGGACGACGGCGCCCGCATTGCCGTGGAAACAGTGCGCGCTGCCGACACGGCCGTCGAGGAGGTGCGCTTCGTGCTGTTCGACGACCGCGCCCTCACCGAATTCACCGCCGCGCTGTCGACCAGCTGAGCGTGTGCCTCGGCCGAGCATGCCGGCTGTTGCCGATGGCATCAGTGGGTACCGCCTTTATCCGGCCTGTCTGTGAAAGCTTTTGTGCCGCAGGCAGACTGATGGCTACCGCGTGACTCGACGTGATTCGAGGCCGTCGAGGATCAGGTCGAGGCCGTACTCGAATTCGGCGGTGTGGTCGTAACCGGGCTGCAGGGCGTGGTCGACGATCATCTCGGTGAGGTAGGGCAGTTCCGCGGTCGGCAATCGGTCGAGGATGCCGCCCGCCACCTCCTCCAGGTGGTCGGGGGTGTCGATCGGCAGATTCGCCTCCTGGAGGACATACCCGTTGACGTAGCTGTCGAGAAGCGAGATCGCATGGGCCGCCATCGGGAGCGAGAAGCCCGCTTGCCGCAGGACGCCGAGAATCGCGTCGTGGTGCCGCAGTGTCGCGGGGCCCGGGTTGCGGCGCGAATCCATGAGGCCGAGTGCCCAGCTGTGCCGGGACAGCACCGCGCGGGCGGAATTGGCGCGCGAACGGATCGCCGCTCGCCAATCCTCGAGGCCCTCGCTCGGTAGTTCGATCGCGGCGAAGACTGCGTCGACCACGCCGTCGAGAACCGCGTCCTTGTTCGGCAGGTGGTGATACAGCGACATCGCCTCCACCCCGAGTTCCTGTGCGATCCGGCGCATGGTGATCGCCTCGACGCCGCCTCGGTCGGCCACCCGGATCGCGCCTTCCAGTATCCGTTCGCGGCTCAGCGGTCGACGAGTGGCGGGAGTCGGCATATTGACAATCTTACAGCCGTAAGCCAGCCTTACATGTGTAAGAACGAGCGAAGGAGACCGCTGATGCCGATGCCGAGATGGTGGGGTCGGGTGAACAAGCGGGTGTTCAACCCGCGAGCACTCGCGAGCGGCAAATGGCCGGTACTCATCCACACCGGTCGCGTCTCCGGAGCCACCCACCACACCCCGCTCGACGCCCATCCGATCGAGGGCGGCTACCTGTTCGTCCTGGTCTACGGCTCCCGGTCGGACTGGGTCCGCAATGTCCTCGCCGCGGGCGGCGCTCGCCTGCGCGTCGACGGCACCGAAGTGGATCTCACCGCCCCGCGCGTGATCGGCCGCGAGGAAGCCGCCCGCGTCCTGCCGACGGATGTCACCCGGCCGCCTGCCGTTCTGCGCATCACCGAATTCCTGCGGATGGACCGCGCGGGCTGACGGTGGAACGTGTCGTACCCGAGCGGCATGCTCGACCTGACCGAGCCCGAACCTCTGCACGAACCGAGGCGCATCTGGGCCGAACGGTCGAGCCCGCATTGCTCGGCCTCCTGAGCGCGGCGACCGGGCCTCGTGTCGCTGGTCGGACGGTGTGCCGCAATGCTTTAGACTTTCGAACAACTGTTCGTGTCTTCGAAGGGGCTGCCGGTGCGGGTGATGGGCGTCGATCCCGGGCTCACCCGGTGCGGGCTCAGCATGGTGGACAGCGGTCCCGGCCGTAAGGTCGTCGCCCTCGACGTGGGCGTGGTGCGGACACCGCCGGAGGCCGAGCTGGCCCTGCGGTTGATGGCGGTGGCCGACGCCGCCGAGGAGTGGATGGACACCCATCGGCCCGAGGCGGTGGCGATCGAGCGGGTGTTCGCGCAGCACAACGTGCGCACCGCGATGGGTACCGCGCAGGCCGGTGGGGTGATCGCGCTGGCGGCGGCACGGCGGGGCATCCGGGTGGCGTTCCATACGCCCAGTGAGGTGAAAGCCGCTGTCACGGGCAACGGTTCGGCCGACAAGGCGCAGGTCACCGCCATGGTGACCAGAATCCTCGGCCTGCGGGTCGCACCGAAACCGGCCGATGCCGCCGATGCGCTCGCCCTGGCGATCTGTCATTGTTGGCGGGCGCCGCTGCTCGACCGGATGGCGGCCGCACAGGCGAAGGCCGACGAGGTGCGTCGCCGCTACGAACAACGGCTCGCCGAACAACGGAAGGTGGTACGCGGGTGATCGCGTCGGTACGCGGTGAGGTCCTCGAGATCGCGCTCGACCATGTGGTGATCGAAGCCGCGGGCGTCGGATACCGCCTCAACGCCACCCCCGCCACCCTCGGGGGCCTCACCCGAGGCGAGGAAACCCGCCTCTACACGGCCATGATCGTGCGCGAGGACTCGATGACGCTGTTCGGGTTCGCCGACACCGAAGCCCGCGACCTGTTCGGTCTCCTGCAGACCGTGTCCGGTGTCGGCCCACGCCTCGCCATGGCGGTCCTTGCCGTCCTCGAACCCGAGGCGCTGCGAAAAGCCTTGGCGGAGAGCAACGTCGCCGCCCTCACCCGGGTACCGGGCATCGGCAAACGCGGCGCCGAACGCATGGTCGTCGAACTGCGCGACAAGGTGAACCTGGTGCCTGTCCCGGCCGGACCGCCCGGCGCCGAAACCCCGGTCACCCCGGTACGCGAGCAGGTCGTCGAAGCGCTCATCGGCCTCGGCTTCCCGGCCAAGCAGGCCGAACAGGTCGTCGACACCGTCCTGGCCGACCAGCCCGCCGCCACCACCTCCGTGGCCCTGCGCGCCGCTCTCGGTCTGCTCGGTAAGAACAGGTAACCCATGGACGATGAGTTCGACACCGACGAATCCGTCCTCGCCGCCCGGTATCTCAGCACCGACGGCGACACCGAGACCGGCCTGCGCCCCACCTCGCTCGACGACTTCATCGGCCAGCCACGCGTGCGCGAACAGCTCGCCCTCGTCCTGCGCGGCGCCCGGCAACGCGGCGCCACCCCCGACCACGTCCTGCTGTCCGGCCCGCCCGGGCTCGGCAAGACCAGCATGGCGATGATCATCGCCGGCGAACTCGGCACCGCCCTGCGCATCACCTCCGGTCCCGCCCTGGAACGTGCGGGCGACCTGGCCGCCATGCTGTCGAACCTGGTCGAAGGCGATGTGCTGTTCATCGACGAGATCCACCGCATGGCGCGGCCCGCCGAGGAAATGCTGTACCTGGCCATGGAGGACTTCCGCGTCGACGTGGTGGTCGGCAAAGGTCCCGGCGCCACCTCCATCCCGCTCGACATCGCACCGTTCACCCTGGTCGGGGCGACCACCCGGTCGGGCGCGCTCACCGGCCCGCTGCGCGACCGGTTCGGCTTCACCGGCCACATGGACTTCTACGACCCCGACGAACTGCTGCAGATCCTGCTGCGCTCGGCCCGCATCCTCGGCGTCCACATCGAACACGACGCCGCCGCCGAGGTCGCGGGCCGCTCCCGAGGCACGCCGCGCATCGCCAACCGGCTGCTGCGCCGGGTACGCGACTTCGCCGAGGTCCGCGCCGACGGCCTCATCACCCGCGAGATCGCCCAGTCCGCGCTCGAGGTCTACGACGTCGACGTACTCGGCCTCGACCGGCTCGACCGGGCCGTGCTCGGCGCGCTGGTCCGCGGGTTCGGCGGCGGACCGGTCGGGGTGTCGACGCTGGCGGTCGCCGTCGGCGAGGAAGCCGCGACGGTGGAAGAGGTGTGCGAACCCTTCCTGGTGCGCGCCGGACTCGTCGCCCGCACCCCGCGCGGGCGGGTCGCCACCGCCGCCGCCTGGGAGCACCTGGGCCTGGTGCCACCACCGGATCTGGTGTTCGGCGCCATCGAAGTGCGTGGGCGCGAACCACAACCGAGCCTCGACCTGTTCGACCGGTAGCGGCGGCTACCGGACGGGCGCGTCGCCGATACGTCGTCTAATGTCGGCTGGGTGGCAGTCCATGCGGTGGTCCAACGCGTCCCCGAACCGTTACGCTCCCTGTTGCTTCAGCACCGGGAGCTGCTGAAGTTCGCCATGGTCGGCGCCGTCACCTGGTTCATCGACACCGGCGTGGTCTACGCGGTGAAACTCACCGTGCTCGGCGACAAGCCGCTCACCGCGCGTCTGCTCGGCGCGTTGATCGCGACCATCGCCTCCTACATCCTCAACCGCGAATGGTCCTTCCGTACCCGTGGCGGCAGACAGCGCAGCCACGAGGCGGCCCTGTTCTTCACGGTCAGCGCGCTGGGCATCGTGGTCACCATGATCCCGCAGGCGCTGTCGCTGTACGTGCTGAATCTGCGTGTGCCGCACGTGGATCCGATGGTGCAGATGGTCGCGAACTTCATCTCCGGCCAGATCCTCGGCGTGCTGCTGGCCATGGCTTTCCGGTTCTGGGCCTTCCGCCGCTACGTTTTCCCGGACGATCTGCGCGAAGCGGAACTGCACAGCATCCAGGGTTAATGTGACCGTTCGAGGTTTTCCAGGGCGGCGATGACCAGATCGACGAAGGCGTCGACCTCTTCGCGGGAGTAACCACGCGTGCCGAGACGGCTGTCGGTGAAGCGGACACCGCGCACGTCGGCGGAAGTGAGGCTGCCCGGCCCGTTGTGGGCAAGGGTGGCCGCGACCAGGTCGAGGAAGGCGTCGACCTCCTCCTCGTGATAGCCGCGGCGGCCGACCGCGGACTGGCTGAACCGCATGCGGTGCACGTCGTCGGGGGTGAGCATCGCGGCGATCTCCTCCCCGGGGCGAGGCGCTGGCACGGGGGAGGCGCCCTTCTGGCGATGTTCGAGCTCGGTCCTGACCCGGTCGAGAAAATCGTCGACCTGGTCGGCCTGGTAACCGCGACCCCCGAAACGGGGCGCGCCGAAATGGACATGGCGGACGTCGTCGGCGGTGAGACCACCGTGTCCGTGCAGGGTCGCCGACACCTTTTCCAGGAAAGCGTCGACCTCGTCGGCGTGGTAGCCACGATGGCCGAGGGTGGGCATGGCGAAGTGGGTGCGGCTCACATCGTCGGGCGTCACGGCGGTCATTGTGTCAGGATTGCCCTTCTATCCCAGAGGTTTTCGACGGCAGCGCATCGCGACTGTACACCGGCGAAGCGGCCGGTCGCGGGCCACAGAATTATGTGTCATGCTGTAACACATACATCGGTGTGTGGAGGTTCGACGTGGCGCCTCAGCGGGATGCGGTCATCATCGGGGCGGGTTTCGGCGGCATGGGTGCCGCCATCGAACTCGACCGGCTAGGGCTGCGCGATTTCGTGGTTCTCGAACGCGAGGACGACCTCGGCGGTACCTGGCATGTGAACCGGTATCCGGGCCTCGCGGTGGACATCGCCTCGGTGACCTACTCCTATTCGTTCGAACCCAATCCGTACTGGAGCCGGTTGTTCGCGCCGGGCGCCGAGCTGAAGAAGTACGCCGAGCACGTCGCCGACAAGTACGGGCTGCGTGGGCGGATGCGGTTCGGCACCGAGGTGGACAGCGCCCGCTGGGACGAGGAGAACGAACAATGGGTGGTGAGCATCGCCGGCGGTGAACCCCTCACCGCGCGGTACCTGATCACCGCCACCGGCTTCCTGTCCCAGCCCTACACGCCACCGTTCCCCGGCATCGAGTCCTTCGCGGGCAAGATCATCCACTCCACCGCCTGGGACGACGACTACGACCTCACCGACCGCCGCGCCGCCGTGATCGGCACCGGTGCCACGGCGGTGCAACTGGTCCCCGAGCTGGCCGCGAAGGTGGCGTCACTGACGGTCTTCCAGCGCACCCCCATCTGGGTGGTCCCCAAGATCGACGGCCCGATTCCCGCCGTGGTCCAGCGCGCGTTCGCGGCGGTCCCACTCACCCAGAAGGCCGCGCGACTGGCCAACACCGCCCTGCTCGAGGCGCTCATGCTGGTCGGGGTGCTGCACTACAAACAGGCCAAACCGCTCAACTCCGCCGCCGCCCTGCTGGCCAAAGCGCACCTGTTCGCCCAGGTTCGCGACGCGAGCACCCGAGCCAAGCTCACCCCGCATTACGACTTCGGCTGCAAACGGCCGACCTTCTCCAATGCCTACTTCGCGACCTTCAACCAGCCGCACGTGCGCCTGGAAACCGAGTCGATCGACCATGTCGAACCCGACGGCATCGTCACCGCCGACGGGCACAAGACGGCTGTCGACACGCTGGTCCTGGCGACCGGCTTCAACCTGTGGGACGCGAACTTCCCCGCCATCGAGGTGATCGGGCGCGACGGGCGAAATCTCGGAAAGTTCTGGCGTGACAATCGCTTTCAGGCCTACGAGGGCATCACGGTGCCGAAGTTCCCGAACTTCCTTTCGCTGAACAGCCCCTATTCCTACAGCGGGCTGTCGTACTTCACCACCATCGAGACCCAGATGAAGCACATGGGCAGGCTGTTCACCGAGCTGTTCCGGCGCGGGGAACACACCTTCGAGGTCACCGAGGAGGCCAACGCCCGCTTCCTCGACCGGGTGACCGCCGACCTCGATTCGTCGGTGTTCTACGGCGGCGACTGCTCCGGTGCGCGCAGCTACTACTTCAACCAGCACGGTGAGGCCGCGCTGCTGCGCCCCACCAGCACGCTGTCGGCGCACCGCGAGGCGGTCGGTTTCCCGCTCGACGACTACACCTACGGGCGCGGTGCGTGACCGGGGTTTCGCCGCGTGCGGCGGTGTCCGGTGTGTCGGCGCGGCGGGGAACTGGCAGACTGTCAGGCGTACCTGCACCGTCCACCACTGACTAGGGACTGACTTCGACGATGGACTTCCTGTTTCCGCTGCTGATCCTGGCCCTGCTCGTGCCGATGTTCTTCGGTATCCGCAAACAGAAGCGGGAGGCCGAGAAGGTCGCGAGCATGCAGGAGAGTCTGAAGGTCGGTGACCAGGTGATCACCACCTCCGGTCTGTACGGCACCGTTGTCGAGATCGACGATTCGACCGTCGACCTGGAGATCGCCGAGGACGTCGTCACCACCTGGCTGCGCCAGGCCATCCGTGAGGTGCGCAACGAGGAGCAGGTGGTCGCCGAGACCACAGAGGCGACCGACGCCCCCGTCGAAGAGGCCGTCGATCAGACCGAGACCCGGCTGACCAAGGACTCCTGAGCAGTTCCCTTCCCCCGCCGGGCGACGTACGAGCGCGCCCGGCCGGGCACCGTTGTGCCCACCGATTCGGCCTCGACTTCCGCCTAGGAGATGACCTGCTGTGCCACCTTCCCAAGGATCGGCGCATCCGTTCCGGTTGCTCGGCGTCTACGCCGCGCTGCTGGCCGTGATCTACGCGCTGGTGTTCTTCACCGGTGACCATTCGCCCACGCCCAAGCTCGGTATCGACCTGCAGGGCGGCACCCGCGTCACGCTGACCGCGCGTACCCCCGACGGCAACGAGCCGAGTCGCGAAAGCCTGCAGAAGGCGCAGGAGATCATCGAGAACCGTGTGAACGGTCTCGGCGTCTCGGGCTCCGAGGTGGTCATCGACGGCACCAACCTCGTGATCACGGTGCCGGGTGAGGAAAGCCAGCAGGCGCGCGCCCTGGCCACCACCGCCAAGCTCTACATCCGTCCGGTGCTCGGCGCGACCCAGCCGCAGACCGGTGGCGCCGCACCGCAGCAGCCGGTGCCCGGTGCCCCGTCCGCCGACCCGAACGCGCCCGCACCGGGTCAGGCTCCCGCGACCGGCGATCCGAACGCGCCCGCGACCGGCGACCCGGCGACCCCCGCACCCGAGGCGACCACCCCGGCGCCGCAGTCGCGGGTGTTCCCGGCCCAGGCTCCGCCGACGCCGACCCCGCCACCCGCCGATCTCACGCCCGCCCAGCAGCAGGCCAAGGAGATCGCCGACGCCAAGGCGCTGCGGCAGAGCACCGACCAGAACATGCAGCAAGTCGCGATCATGAGCATGGACTGCACCAAGCCCGATCCGCTCGCGGGCAACGACGACCCGGCTCTGCCGCTGGTCACCTGCTCGCAGGACGGCACCGAGGTGTTCCTGCTCGGCCCGAGCCGCATCGACGGCCAGGAGATCGCCGACGCCACCTCCGGCTTCAACGCCCAGCAGGCTCGCCACGAGGTGAACCTCGAGTTCCGGTCCACCGGAACGGACGCCTGGGCCGCGCTCACCGGCGAGTACGTCAACAAGCGGGTCGCGTTCGTGCTCGACTCGAAGGTCGTGAGCGCCCCGCAGGTGCAGCAGGGCCCGCAACTCGGCGGCAGCACCTCCATCTCGGGCAGCTTCACCGCCGACAGCGCGAGCGAGCTGGCCAACACCCTCAAGTACGGATCGCTGCCACTGTCGTTCACTACCTCCGAGGCGGAAACGGTGTCGGCCACGCTCGGTCTGGCCGCGCTCAAGGCCGGTCTGCTCGCCGGTGCGGTCGGTCTGCTCGCGGTGCTGCTGTACTGCCTGTTCGTGTACCGGATGCTCGGCTTCCTCGCCGGGTTCTCGCTGATCGCCGCCGGTTTCGCCGTGTACGGCATCATCGTGCTGCTCGGGCGCTGGATCGGGTTCACCCTCGACCTGGCCGGTATCGCCGGTCTGATCATCGGTATCGGTCTGACCGCCGACTCGTTCGTCGTGTTCTTCGAACGCATCAAGGACGAGATGCGCGAGGGCCGCAGCTTCCGTTCGGCCGTGCCGCGCGGCTGGGCCCGCGCCCAGCGGACCAACCTCTCGGGTAAGACGGTCAGCCTGATCGCCTCGGTCGTGCTGTACCTGCTCGCCGCCGGCCAGGTGAAGGGCTTCGCGTTCACCCTCGGTGTCACCACCGTGCTCGACGTGATCGTGCTCTACCTGGTCACCGCCCCGCTGCTGATGCTCGCCGCGCGCTCGCCGTTCTGGGCGAAACCGTCGGTGAACGGCTTGGGTTCGGTGCAGCAGATCGCCAGGGAACGTGGCGCGGGCCAGGTCCGGCCGAAGGAGATGTCACGATGAGAAATGCCGATCCGACGACCGAATCGCTGAACCTGGACAAGGCCGAGCCGACGGCATCGCCGCAGCACGGGTTCTTCGAGCGCCTCTACACCGGTACCGGTGGCTTCCCGATCGTCAGCAGGCGCAAGTTCTTCTACACGATGTCGGCGGTGCTGCTGCTGATCTCCATCCTGAGCATCGCGGTGCGCGGTTTCACCCTCGGTATCGACTTCGAGGGTGGCTCGCGGATCCAGGTGCCCGCCCTCGCGAACGTCAGCACCCAGGACGTGGAGGACACCTACGCACAGACCCTCGGCCACGGCCCGGTGACGGTGCAGGAGGTGGGTTCCGGTTCGGCCGCCACCATCCAGGTGCGCTCGGAGACCCTCGACGGGGACCAGACCGCCCAGCTGACGACCGCGCTGCGCGCGATGCTGGAGAAGGAGTCCAAGACCTCCGTCGGCCTCGACGCCATCAGCATCGCCGAGATCAGCGAGACCTGGGGTGGCCAGATCACCCAGAAGGCGCTGATCGCGCTCGCGGTGTTCGTGGCGCTGACGATGATCTACATCGCCATCCGCTTCGAACGAGACATGTCGATCGCGGCGATCGTCTCGCTGTTCTTCAACCTCATCGTCACGGCGGGTATCTATTCGCTGGTCGGGTTCGAGGTGACCCCGGCCGCGGTGATCGGTCTGCTCACGATCCTCGGTTACGTGCTCTACGACAACGTGGTCGTCTTCGACAAGGTCGAGGAGAACACCCGCGGCGTTCTGCACCTGCACAAGCGCACCTACGCCGAACAGGCCAACCTGGCCGCCAACCAGACCCTGATGCGCTCGATCAGCACCACCGTCATCGGCATTCTGCCGATCATCGGCATGCTGGTGATCGCGGTGTGGATGCTCGGTGTCGGCACGCTGAAGGACCTCGCGCTGGTGCAGCTGGTCGGCATGATCGTCGGCGCCTACTCCTCGATCTTCCTCGCCGTTCCGGTGCTGGTGTCGATCAAGGAACGCTGGGGCCCGGTCGCCGCGCATACCAAGAAGGTGCTCGACAAGCGCGCCGGTGTCGGCACCACACCCGTGCCGGTGACGGCGGGAGCCCGCGCGGCGCGCGGTCCCCGACCCACCGACGCGGGTGCGCCCAGGCCCGGCGCGCGGCCGAGCGGAAAGCGGAACAAGGGCAGGCACTGACGGCACGAGCAGGGGTCTCATCATGCGACGCAGCACGATTCGGCTGACAGCCGTCCTCGCCGCGGCAGGCGTCGGCGCCGGTCTGGTGACCGGGTGTTCGACCAAGAACCAGGTGCCCTCGATCGGTTACGCCGTCGACGCGGCGGTCGCCAGCTACAACGGCGGCAGCACCCTCGGCGCGAGCAGCGGCGCGGCGGCGGTGTTCGGCCGCGTGCTCACCGGGTTCTTCTACACCGGACCCGATGGTCAGCAGGTCGCCGACACCGACGCGGGCACCGCCAAGGAGGTGCCGGGCGAGACCCAGACCGTGCAGTACCGGCTCGATCCCGACGGGGTGTACTCCGACGGGGTCGCGACCTCCTGTGACGATCTGGTACTCGCCTGGTCGGCCCGGTCGGGCCGGTTCACCCGGCCGGGTGACCGCGGCCAGACACCGATGTTCGACGCCGCGAGCACCGACGGCTACGACGACATCGAGCGGGTGGACTGTGTGCCGGGCTCCAAGGACGCCACCGTGGTGTTCCGCCCCGGCAGGCACTACCTGCCGTGGCGCACCCTGTTCACCGCCGCCGAGTTGATGCCCGCCCACGTGGTGGCCCAGGCGGTCGGTGTACCGAACGTGGTCGACGCGCTGCAGTCCGGTGACGGTGCGGTGATCGGCCGGATCGCCGACTTCTGGAACTCGGGCTGGACCATGGCGCCGGGCGAACTGGATCTCACCAGGTTCCCGTCGTCGGGTCCGTACCGCATCGAATCCTTCACCGCCGACGACGGTTTGGTGCTCGTCGCCAACGAGAAGTGGTGGGGATCGGCACCCGAGACCAGTCGCATCGTGGTCTGGCCCAAGGGCACCGACTACGCGGCCAAGGCCAAGGAGAACGCGCTCGGCGTGGTCGACCTCGGCGCGGGCTCGGTGACCGACCTGGCCCTGGAGGGGTTCGACGAGCAGACCGTCCCCGGTCGCGGCGCCGAACAGCTCGTGCTCGGCACGGGCGGAGTGTTCGCCCGGGTGGAGACGCGGCGTGCCTTCGCCCAGTGCGTCCCGCGTCAGGCCCTGTTCGACACCCTGGGCAAAGCCGGTGAGGTGCCTCCGCGCGGCCTCGGCTCGGGGACCTTGAATTCGCGGGTGGTGCAACAGGATTCGCTGTACTACGGCGCCGTCTCCGGGTCCGGCGACCGCTATCGCGGCACCGATATCCCCGGCGCCACAGCGACACTCGCCTCGGCGGGCACCGCTCAACCGACCATCCGGATCGGCTACCTGACCCCCGATGCCCGCCGGGCGAAGACCGTGGCGATGATCGCGGAATCCTGCCGTGGGGCGGGCATCACCGTCGTCGACGCGGGCGCACCGGATTTCACGCCCGCCGAGCTCGGCCGGGGCGCGGTGGACGCGGTGCTCGGCAGTACGGCGGCGGTGCCGGGACCGGCCGGATCGACGACCGGTGTCGCCGCGTTCGCCGCTTTGCGGGCGGGTAACGGGCTCGATGCGGGAGGTTTCGGGAACGCTCGCTACGATGCCATCACCGATCAGCTTGCGGGCGAGACCGATTCGACCGCGACGCTGAATCTGCTGACCGAGGCCGAGAACCTGCTGTGGGCGCAGCTGCCGAGCATCCCGTTGTTCGCCACTCCGCGCACGATCGCGTTCGGTAACGGCATGCAGAACGGGATCCCCGGGCCGACGCAGGCGGGCACCGGGTGGAATATGGATCGCTGGGTGTTGCAGCGGTGAGTCGTGGACGTGAGACAGAGGTGGCGATGAGTAAGCACGCGGTGGTCGAATCCGCCGATCAGGTCGGGATGCGGACCGGTAAGGCCGCCGACGCGGTCGCCCGGCTCACCCGCTGGCACGACGACTTCCCCACCCCCGGCGTGCGTTTCGCCGATCTCACCCCCGTCTTCGCCGATGCCGAGGGCTTCCGCGCGGTCATCGACTGCTTCGCCGCCGTCGCCACCGACGTGGACCTGGTCGCCGGGGTGGACGCGCGCGGCTTCCTGCTCGGCGCCGGGGTGGCCGCCACCCTCGGCACCGGTGTGCTGGCCATCCGCAAGGGCGGCAAGCTGCCCCCGCCGGTCGTCTCGCGCGAGTACCAGCTCGAATACGGCAGTGCCGCACTGGAGATCCCCGCCGACGGGGTGGAGCTCGCGGGCAAGCGCATCCTGCTGCTCGACGACGTCCTCGCCACCGGCGGCACCCTCGCCGCGGCGGCCGGACTGTTCACCGAGGTCGGTGCCGAGGTGGTCGCGGCTGCGGTCGTGCTGGAACTGGAGTTCCTGAAGGGCCGTGAGCACCAGGGTGACTACCCGGTGACCTCGATCGTCAAGCTCTAGGTTCGCGCCACATCGGCCACACGGACGGCCCGTCGGGCAGGTGCAGTTCGCCGGTGACGACGAAGCCGAAGCGTTCGTAGTAGGCGATGTTGTCGAGGTTGCTGGATTCGAGGTAGGCGGCGGTGCCCTCGGCGTCGCAGCGGTCCAGGCGTGAGCGCAGCAGCGCCCCGCCGTAGCCGCCGCCACGCACGTCGGGGGCGGTGCCGATCACCGACAGGTACCAGTGCGGTCGGCTCGGATGGTGCTTCTTCAGCAGGTCGCCGACGGTCTTGCCCGCCAGGATCCGGCGGCCGAACGCCCGCCACAGCCCGGGCATGGCACGCAGGTCGGCGCCGAAGGAACCGTATGGTCCCGGCGGCGCCCACAGGGTCGCACCGCCGATGGTGCCGTCGGGTCGGGTCGCGAGTTCGCAGGCGCCGAGCGGAACGAAGTAGTGCCTGGCCATCGCACCGAAGAACCAGGGCAGGCCGGCCGCCCGGCGCTGCGGGTCCGGCAGGATCCAGCTCATCACCGGGTCGTGCTGGAACGCCGAGGCCAAGGTTTCGGCCAGCGCCCCCACGTCGGCCTGTTTCGCCGCGCGCACTGTGGTCAACACATCTGTCACCTTCCACTGACGGTGGGCGCTGCTCGCCCGCCGGTTATCGATCGCCCGCCGCCCGTCCGGTGTTCACCATGTCCAGCTCGTCCGCAGCGGCCCGAGCTGCCCACCGCGCAACGTCGCACGACAGACCTGTTCCTTCAGCAGTGCGGCCGTGCGGCCGGTGAGGACCGCGGAGAGCGGGCGGTCGGTGAGATCGGAGAACTGGATGAGCGCATCACGACGCCCCAGGCTCACGGACTGACCGATGTACTTGCGGCGCAAGGGTTTCGGCTCACGACCCGCGAGGACTCGCAGGACGGTCTCGGCGGCGTGCACACCGCAGGGCACCGCGGCCTGACAGCTCATCCGCAGCGGGTTCGTGCCGAGGGCGACCGCGTCACCGGCGCCGACGATGTTCGGACTCGTTGTGCTGACCAGCGTGTCGTCGACGAGCATGGCCCCGGCCGTATCCACTTCCAGCCCGCTCGACCGGGCCAGGTCCGAGGGTGCGAAGGCGGTGGTGGTGATCGCGAGGTCGGTGTCGAGGACGGTGCCGTCGGCGAGGGTGATCTTGTCCTGGGCGATCGCCGCGACCGCCACCTGGTCGACCACCGCCACCCCGAGCGCCGCCAACCCGGTACGCGCGCGGACACGCCCTCGTGCGGACAGGCTGTGGCCCAGCTCGCCGGTCACCAATCGCACCCGCACAGCACCGGTTTCGGCGAGTTCGGCGGCGGTTTCGATGCCGGTGAGGCCGCCACCGATCACCGTCACCGTGGCGCCGGCGGGCAGGTCGGCCAGGCGCAGGCGGGCGCGGTCGGCTTCGGCACGGGTGCCGAGCGAGACGGCGTGCTCGGCCGCACCGGCGATCCCGGTGTCGTCGGTGTGGCTGCCGGGGGCGTAGACGAGGTGGTCGTAGCCGATCTCGTCACCGGAATCGGTCCGCACGTGGTGGTGCCGGGCGTCGATGACCTGCGCGGTAGCGGTGACGATGCGTACGGCGTCGGGCAGGACGCCGCGCAGCGGCCGATGGGCTCGGTGTGTGCCCGCGAGGTACTGGTGCAACCGGATGCGTTCCACGAAGTCGGTGCCCGGATTCAGCAGCGTCACCTGGACGCCCGGGTGACGGGCCAGGCGCTTGGCGGCGCTGATCCCGGCGTACCCGCCGCCGAGGACGACCACGTCGGCCTTCATCTACGACCCCCTCTGTCCGCGTTCGTCTTTCACGATAGTGACCTGTCGCGCAGCGAGGGTATGCAGGTGAGCGGGCTCACGCGCGGAAAAAATAGGTGGCGTGGTGTGGGGGAGCGGTGTTATCAATGAAGGGTCTTGTTCCCGGCGATCGGAGTCATGCGTTGATTTCTTGAGGTAGCGCTTTCGGGCGGTCCGCACTGTGCGCACCGCGTATCCGTCGCACCTTGAGGTGGTCCGCATGTCAACGCTGTCTTTTTCCGATCTCACTTTCCACTGGCCCGACGGCACCGTCGTCTTCGACGGCCTCGATGCCACCATGGGGCCCGGCCAGATCGGTCTGGTCGGTGCCAACGGCGCCGGGAAGTCCACGCTGCTGCGGCTGATCGCCGGTGAACTGCGCCCGATGCGCGGATCGATCACCGTGCCGGGCGATCTCGGCTATCTGCGTCAAGATCTCGGCATGCGTACCGGTCAGCGTGTCGATGCCGTCCTCGGGATCGACACGCTGCGGGCGGCACTACACCGCATCGAGCACGGCACGGCCGATGCCGCCGACTTCGACACCGTCGGCAACCACTGGCAGGTGGAGGACGAGGCGGTCGCGCTGCTCGGCAAACTCGGCCTCGACTACGTGGCCGGATCCGTCGCCGACCTCGACCGCACCCTCGACACCCTCTCCGGCGGGGAGACGGTGCTGCTCGGGCTGGTCGCCGAACTGCTGCGCGAACCGGATGTGCTGCTGCTCGACGAACCGACCAACAACCTGGACTCGGTCGCGCGGGCACGGCTCTACACGGTGATCCGCCAGTTCACCGGCACGGTGATCGTGGTCAGCCACGACCGCGAACTGCTCGACCGGATGGACGGTATCGCCGAACTCCGGGCGGGCGGGATCCGGTCGTTCGGCGGCAATTTCACCGACTACGAACGCATCGTCGAGGCCGAACAACAGGCCGCGCTCGCCGCCGTGCGCGACGCGCGCAGCGACGTCCGCAAACAGGCACGTGAACTGGAAGCGGCCAGGATCAAACTCGACCGCCGAAAGCGCTACGGACAGAAGATGTCCGACACCAAGCGTGAGCCGAAGATCGTGATGGGCAACCGCAAACGCAGTGCCGAGGTGTCGGCGGGCAAGCTGCGCAACTCCCACATCGACAAACTCGACACCGCTCGCGAAACCCTCGACCAGGCCGAGGAGTCGGTGCGTGCCGACCGGGAGATCCGGATCGAACTGCCCGGCACCCGGCTGTACCCGGGACAGGACGTGATCGCCCTCGACCAGGTGCGCCTGGCCAACGGTCCCGTCGTCGACCTGCGGGTGAGCGGGCCGGAACGGATCGCGCTCACCGGACGCAACGGCGCGGGCAAGACCACCCTGCTGCGGCGGATCGTCGCGGCGGGTCCGAAGGTGGCGTGGCGGTTGCTGCCCCAGCGGCTCGACGTGTTCGACGACGCGCGAACGGTGTTCGAGAACGTGGCCGATGCCGCACCGCACGCTTCGGCCGAGCAGATCCGGGGACAGCTGGCGCGCTTCCTGTTTCGCGGTGCCGACGCCGACATCCCGGCGTCGGCGCTGTCGGGCGGGGAACGACTGCGGGCGGCGCTGGCGACGCTGCTGCTCGCCGAACCCGCGCCCAAGCTGCTGATGCTCGACGAACCGACCAACAATCTGGACCTGCCGAGCCTGGCGCATCTCACCCAGGCACTGGCAAGCTTCGAAGGTGCGCTGCTCGTGGTGAGCCACGATCAGCGGTTCCTGGACGACATCGGCGTCACCCGGACCCTCGAACTCACCCCCGACGGGCTGGTCGAATAGGCAGGGGCATGATCGGGGGCGACCGATACCCGCGGCGTTCGCCCGGGACGACGAACAGATGGGGTGACGTGGAGCAGTCCGTTGTGTCGATCGACGTGGTGACGTTGCGTTGCTGGGAGGGCGACACCGGCGTGCGCGTGGGCATCGCGGCCCGCGAATTCGAACCCTTCACCGGGCAGCTGGCCCTGCCGGGCGTCCTGCTCGGGCGGGGCGAGCGCCTGGTCGAGGCCGCCCGCCGCGCGGTCCTCGGCAAACTCGGCGTGCCCGATACCGCGATCGTCGCGGTCGGCCAGCTGCGCACCTTCGACGAACCACACCGCGACCCCCGTGGCCCCACCCTCGCGATCGCCATGTGGGCGGTCGTCGCCGAACACGAGGGCCCCGCCGAATGGGTCGATTTCGACGAGGTGCCCCCGCTGGCCTTCGACCACAACCACATCATCGACACCACCCGGCCGGCACTGGCCGCCCTCCTCTGGAAAGACCCCACCTTCACCCGCGCCCTGGCAGGTGCCGAATTCCCCGCCACCCGCGCGGTCGACCTGACCACCGCCCTGCACGGCACCCGCCCCGACCCCGCCAACCTCAACCGCACTCTCGCCACCATCCCCGGCCTGCACCGCACCGGCGAACGCCGCCGGGTCCGCGCCACCGGCCGCCCGGCTGTCGTGTGGGCCTTCGACAACTGATCCGCGCCACGGCGCCGCGCATGCGTGTGTTCAGCCGGCAGCGGCGGTGGTCGCCAAGTCGTAGAGTGCGTACGTGCGGCGCAGCACCGGATACGAAACATTGTGCACCGCGATGTTTCCCGTGGTCCGGCCGTCTTCGGCGCCCGCGTGTGCGTGTCCGTGCAGCGCGAGCGTAGCGCCCGCGACGTCGATCGCCTCGCCCAGCGCCTGACAACCGAGACCGGGGTAGATCGAGACCGGTTCGCCTGCCAGAGTGTCGACGGTCGGGGAGAAGTGGGTGAGGGCGATCCGCGTCGGCGTATCCAGCGCTTCGAGCGCCGCCCGTAGCCGCCGCGCGTCGACGGCCCCGCGACGCATCAGCGCCCGGTGCTCCTCGCTCCCGGAGTCCGGGTCGCCGGGATACGCCGGGAAGCCGCCGGAGCCGCCCATCACCCCGGCGATACCGACCCGGTGCCCGCGCACAGTGCAGACCGTCGCCTCGCCGTCGAGCACCCGCACCCCGATGCCCGCGAGCATGCCCGCGATCACATCGCCGGCGCCTGCGTCGTGATCGTGATTGCCCAGCACCGCCACGACCGGCACCGGCAGCCCTGCGAGTTCGGCGCAGAGCAGCTCGGCCTCGGCCACGGTGCCGCCGTCGGTGAGGTCACCGGCCAGCAACAGCAGATCGGCCTTGTTCCCCAGCTCGAGGAGGTCGGATCGGAATTTTCCCGCGACGGCCGGACGCATGTGCAGGTCGGCGGTAGCGGCGATACGGACTGGTGCTGTGTTCCCCACCCACCGAGATGGCCACAGTGGATCGCCGGTGTCAACAGCGCGATAGATCATCGCGAAAGGGCGCGTGGTGGGCGGTCGGATCGGTTCGTGTCGGAGCGTCGTACTACCGTCGCGTGTCTGTGACCCCGGGGAATCGAACACCAGGTCGGTGTGGGGACTAAAGTTGGTGGTCCGGGCGGTTGCAGCAGTCGGCTGACAAGGTCGAATGCGGCGTGAGAGGTGGTGGCATGACTCGACAACTCGGCGAGGCGAAGGTTGGGCAGGGGTCCACCGACGCCGCGCCAACCGGTGGTGCCCAGGGCAAGCCCGAACCCGCGAAGCAGTCGCCCACCGCCGCGGTGCCCAGTTCGGCATCACGGCGCGTGCGTGCCCGGCTGGCCAGGCGGATGACCGGTCAGCGCGGGATCGCGGCGGTCAAGCCCGTACTCGAACCCCTGGCGACGGTGCACCGGGAGCTGTACCCGAAGGCCAACCTCGCACTGTTGCAGCGTGCCTTCGACGTGGCCGACGAACGCCACGCCAAGCAGTTCCGCAAGTCGGGCGACCCGTACATCACCCACCCGCTCGCGGTCGCCAACATCCTCGCCGAACTCGGCATGGACACCACGACCCTGGTCGCGGCGCTGCTGCACGACACCGTCGAGGACACCGGCTACTCGCTGGACCAGCTCAAAGAGGAATTCGGCCAGGAAGTCGCCCACCTCGTCGACGGGGTGACCAAGCTCGACAAGGTCAACCTCGGCGCGGCCGCCGAGGCCGAGACCATCCGCAAGATGATCATCGCGATGGCCCGCGACCCGCGCGTGCTGGTGATCAAGGTGGCCGACCGGCTGCACAACATGCGGACCATGCGTTTCCTGCCGCCGGAGAAGCAGGCCAAGAAGGCCAAGGAAACCCTCGAAGTCATCGCGCCACTGGCGCATCGGCTCGGGATGGCCACGGTCAAGTGGGAGCTCGAGGACCTCGCGTTCGCGATCCTGCACCCCAAGAAGTACGACGAGATCGTCCGCCTGGTCGCGGACCGGGCGCCGTCGCGCGACACCTACCTGGCGAAGGTGCGTGCCGAGATCGTCAACACGCTGGCCGCGTCGCGGATCAACGCCGTCGTCGAGGGGCGGCCCAAGCACTACTGGTCGATCTATCAGAAGATGATCGTCAAGGGCAAAGACTTCGACGACATCCACGACCTGGTCGGCATGCGGATCCTGTGCGAGGAGGTCCGCGACTGCTACGCCGCCGTCGGCGTGGTGCACTCGCTGTGGCAGCCGATGGCGGGCCGGTTCAAGGACTACATCGCCCAGCCGCGCTACGGGGTCTACCAGTCGCTGCACACCACCGTCGTCGGTCCCGACGGCAAGCCACTCGAGGTGCAGATCCGCACCCACGACATGCACCGGACCGCCGAGTTCGGCATCGCCGCGCACTGGCGCTACAAGGAGACCAAGGGCAAACACTCCGGTGACGCCGCCGAGGTCGACGACATGGCGTGGATGCGTCAGCTGCTCGACTGGCAGCGCGAAGCCGCCGACCCGGCCGAATTCCTCGAGTCGCTGCGCTTCGACCTGAAGTCGCCGGAGATCTTCGTGTTCACCCCCAAGGGTGACGTGATCACGCTCCCGCAGAAGTCGACGCCGGTCGACTTCGCCTACGCGGTGCACACCGAGGTGGGCCACAAGTGCATCGGCGCCCGCGTCAACGGCAGGCTCGTCGCGCTGGAACGTCAGCTCGAGAACGGCGAGGTCGTCGAGGTCTTCACCTCCAAGGCGCAGAACGCCGGGCCCAGCCGCGACTGGCAGAACTTCGTGGTCTCGCCCCGCGCGAAGGCCAAGATTCGCCAGTGGTTTGCCAAGGAGCGGCGCGAGGAGGCGCTCGAGAGCGGCAAGGAGCAGATCTCCAAGGAGGTCCGCCGCGTCGGGCTGCCGCTGCAACGGCTGATGAGCGTCGACGCGATGACCGCGGTGGCGCACGAACTGCACTACACCGACATCTCCACCCTCTACACCGCCGTCGGCGAACACCAGGTGTCGGCGCACCACGTGGTGCAGCGGCTCATGGCCCAGCTCGGCGGCATCGGCGATGTGGAGAACGAGCTGGCCGAACGGTCCACGCCGTCGACCACGCCGAGCAGGCAGCGGGTCACCGGCGACGCGGGCGTGCTCATCCCCGGCGCCCCCGGCACCGTCGCCAAGCTCGCGAAATGCTGCACGCCCGTACCAGGTGACGAGATCATGGGCTTCGTGACCCGTGGCGGGGCGGTGAGTGTTCACCGCACCGACTGCACCAACGCGGGCTCGCTGCAGTCGCAGTCCGAACGGATCATCGACGTGGAGTGGGCGCCGTCGCCGTCGTCGGTGTTCCTCGTCGCCATCCAGATCGAGGCGCTGGATCGCACGCGGTTGCTCTCCGATGTCACCAAGGTGCTCGCCGACGAGAAGGTCAACATCCTGTCGGCCTCGGTTGCCACGCACGGCGACCGGGTGGCGATCAGCAAATTCACCTTCGAGATGGGCGACCCGAAACACCTGGGCCACCTACTCAATGTGGTGCGCAATGTGGAAGGCGTCTACGACGTCTACCGGGTGACCTCGGCCGCCTGACGTGACCAGCCCCGATGGGCTGGTCACGTCATGCCCGTACCGGGTGATCTCGCGAGCACATGGGTAACTCACCGGGTATGGGCTGATTCCTCATGCGCCCGAGTCTGGCCGCCGACGCGACGCAGTCCGCCCCTGAGTCTGGCCTGAAGTCGCGGGGAGGCGGATGGGTCGCCGGAAAGTTGCTGGCCGGAAAGGGTTTGCTGGGGGCAGTGAAAGGGCCGGTTAGGGCAGGGGTTCGGATACCCGGAATCTGTTACGGTTTACTGCGTTTCAACGTTCCACTGGTCAGCCGAAACGGACTGTGATGCGGATCGATATGGCTCGGTGCACGACACGACTCACGGTGACGATGATCGCGATCACCGTTGCCTCGGCGTCGGTGTCGGCGGGGGTGGCCGCCGCGGAAGAGGTCACCCCCGCCGCACCGTCGACTCGCGTGGCCATCGATGCCTGTCCTGCGTTGTACGCCTTGGGAATTCAGGGCACGGGGGAGTCCTCGCCCGATGCCGCGCCGAGCACCGACACCGGCATGTTGAGCACCGTCTTCCGGCCGTTGCTCGCCGCGGCCGCCGAACCGGGACTCGTCGACCGCGCCTACGTTCCCTACGAAGCGGGCTTCGGCGGTGCCGTTCCCGGCGGAGTCGTGCCCTACACCGAATCGGTCGACGGCGGCCTCGAGCGCCTGCGGTCGATGGCCACGCAGGTAGCTCAGCGGTGCCCGGACTCGCGCATCGCCGTGGTGGGGTATTCGCAAGGCGCCCACGTGGCTTCGCTGTTCGCGCAGGAGGTCGGTTCCGGCACCGGCGTGCTGCCCGCCGACAAGGTCGCCGCGGTCGCGCTGTTCGCCGATCCGACCCGGGGCGAGAACGCGCCGCTGTTCCCCGGCGCACCCGACCGCGCCACCCCGCTCGCCGCTCCCGGCACCGAGGGCTCCGCTGTCGACGACCTCGGCGAGGTTCGTCAGGCCCCGGCCCCCGGCGGCGGGCTCGGTTCCCGCTACGACCGGGCCGGTGACTACGGCAAACTCACAGGTCGCGTCGCAAGCTTCTGTGCCACAGGCGATCTCGCGTGCGACGCACCGCAGAACGCGCCACTCATGCGGGCGGTGACCAGCCTGGTGAGTCAGGTGAAACTCTCCGGCGGTGACCCCATCGGTTCGCTGGTCTCGATCGCGCAGGCGCTGGCGTTCACCTCGATCAAGACCGCCTCGACCGTGGTGAACGAGGACATCGCGGGCAGCACGCTGGCCGATGTGTCGCTCTCGCCGAAGAAGTCGATCTCCCAGCGTCTCGCCGACGCCGCCGACCCGCGCGCCACCCTCGACGTGAACGCCGCGTTCCAGGCGCTGCTGAAGGTGGGCATGATCGGCCTCAACTCCGTCGCGACCGTGGTGAAGACCGTGCTCACGCCGGCGAGCATCGCCGAACTGGCCACGGCGGCACTGTCGAACCCGCTGGCCGGGCTCACGCTGCTCGGGACGAAGCTCGTCGGCGCCGTCGCCCAACTGATCCCGCCGACCACCGGCGTACGCCTGGTGAACGAGGCCTTCACGGCGGTGGCGCAGAACATCACCGACAACCGGGAACTGCTGGACGTGAGCACCTGGGTGCGCTACTGGGATTCCATGCAGCGCCACGTCGCCTACTCCCAGATCGGGGTCGGCGCCCAGGGGGCGACGCCCACCCAGTACGTGGCCGACTGGTTCGCCGCGATCGCCCGCGACGCCGCGGCAACCTCCGGGCGCGGCGCGACACCGCTCGGCGGGCCCGACACGCCCGACCCCGGCCTGTTCACCAGCCGAACCGGCGAGCCTACGCCATCGAAACCCGGTCATGGGGGACAATTTCCGTTCGGGACAGGAGCCGATGGCGCCTCATCCGGCGGCGCGACGACTCCGCCTGCCGCGACACCCGAACCATCACCTACCAGCCTGTTCTCAGTGAACTGAGTACCGAGAGGTATCGATGCGAATCCATGTGCCCGGCGTAGCGGAAAGGGGGGAATGTTGAAGTCGTACAACGAACTGTCGCGCTGGTACTCGGCGCTGGAGCCGGAAACCGACACGGCCGACCCTGCGCGCCAGGACACCACCGAGCAGGTGGCGGGCGACGACGAGGCCCCCGCCCGATATTCGCAGCGCCCCGAGCGCATCCCGACGGCGGACCATCCGGCCACGCCCGTCGAGCGCTCCGGCCAGCCCTGGGCCAAGCCTGCCCCCGAAGTCGACGAAGCCTGCGCCGAGGACTTCACCGACCGCGACTTCACCAAACCGGACCCCGTTGCCGACCCGGCACCGCGCTCGGCGGAGCAGGAAACGCCGGTCCGTACCGAGACCCGACAGCAGGGGCAGGATCCCGATCCGGATCGGCACGCTGAGCACCATCCCGCCCCGATCGCCGAATTCCGGACGCGCGAGCGCGACCCGTTCGTCGCCGCCGATCGGGAGTGGGAGCGCTTCGCCGAGGACGATTCCGAATCGGTCGCGGACCACACGCCTCCCCGCGATGAACCGGCCGTCGACTACTACGCGCAGGAGCGCGAGCCGGCGCCGATCATGGAAACGCGGCCCTCCGTGCCCGAGCCCGTGCCGCTGGCCGAACACGCCGCGCGGCGGAGCGAATTCACCGGCGGCTGGTCGGACTGGGTGGAACACGCGCCAGGTCCCGACGACGACTACGACGCCGAACTCGTCCAGTTCCCGTGGGCCGACACCGCCGACGACTACGACGAAGCGCATGTGCTCGAACCCTCCGGCGCCCTGCGTGAGCGCCGTGCCCGGCAGCGCAACCGCTCATGGGTCGTGCTCGCGGTCGCCGTGCTGGTGCTGGTGGTCGCCGCGACCGGTGTGATGTTCCTGCTGTTCGGGCGAGGCAGCAGCCACGCCGCGCAACCGGCCACCCCGCTGCACTTCACGGCGGGCAACCTCACCGCCGACGCCGGTGGCGCCTGCCCGACCGAACGCACCGAGTTCGTGGTCCGCAGCGCCGAACCCGGCGGCACGGGTTCCGGCCCCGACGCGGTGCTCGCCTTCCAGCACGCCTACTACGTGACCCGGTCGGGCACCGAGGCACGCGCGGTGGTCACCCCCGACGCCGAGGTGTCCTCGGCCGCGGTGATCCAGCGCGGCATCGATTCCATCCCGGTCGGCACGACGCACTGCGTGCGGATCACCACCGTCGCCCCCGACCGGTACACCGTGGAGGTCACCGAATTCCGGCCCGCGGGGGCGCCGGCCACCTACACCAAGCAGTTGGTGCGAACGACGCGCGTCGGCGATCGCACGCTCATCGCGGGCATCGCGGCAGGGTAAGGAGCAAGGCGATGACAGACGACTGGAGCCGATGGCTCGACGAGGCCCCCGAGGGGGACCCGTCGGACGACCTCGCGCGTGACCCGGCTCCGGTGGTGCGGTTGCGGCGCAGGGGTGGCGCGCGTTCCGGCGGCGCACGCAGGCCGATCCTCGTCGTCGGCGGCTGCGGCGGCGCGGGCACCACGACAACCACTCTCGGCCTGGCCGCCGCCTCGGCGATCGACGGTGCGGTGACCGTCGCTGTCGACGCCACCGCCGCGGGCAGCGACCTCGCACTGCGCGGCGCCGACAAACACCTGCACCCGGTGAACCTGCAGTCGTGGGTCTACGGGCGCGGCGACGACGAACCGGCCCCGATCGAGGACTGCCTGTCGCGGTCCACCTCCGGGTTCGGGCTGCTCTGGCGCGACGCGACCCCGCTGCGGCGGCGCGCGACATATCTCACTGTCGCCAGGGCATTGGACGCCGGTGGCTACACCGCCGTCTACGACGGCGGCAATCCGATTGCCGGACGGCAACTGCGCCCCCTGCTCGACGACGCCGATATCGCGCTCGTCCTGACGATTCCGGCCCGGGTCGATGCCGCCAACCGGCTGCGGGTGACCCTGGAATGGCTCGACGACCACTACGGCGACGACGGCGCGGGAGTCGTGGCCGACACCACCATCGTTGTCTCCCACCAGTATTCGCAGGACGATTCGCGCGTTGCGGAGCATTTGCGCGAACACCTGTCGGGGTGGGTGCGTGAGGTCGTCGAGATCCCCTACGACCCGCATCTGGCGCGCGGCGAACTGGTTCGCCACAGCGAGCTCGCCGAGACGACGCGTGCGGCATATGGGAGCTTGCTCGCGGGAGTGGCATCATGACGGCAGCTATGAATCTACGTCGTCGTCGTGAACCGGACGCGCCCGCCGGTGTCGTCGCGCCGCCTGAATCGTTGCGCGCCAAGATCTGGGAGCGCCCGGTCCCCGGGGTGGGACGGGCGCCGCTGGTCTGGTTGCTCGGCGTGCACGGTGGGGCAGGCGCCACCACGCTCGCGCATGTCCTCGCGCCCGCCGCGGACGCCCGTGGCCGCTGGCCGGGGGTCTTCGATCGGGAATCGCCCTACGTGGTGCTCGTCGCGCGCGAGACCATCTCGGGACTCACCCGTGCCCACGATCTGCTGCGCCAGCATCACGCGGGGCTGGCCGGACCGTCGCTGGTGCTCGGCCTGATCACCGTCGCCGCACGGCCGGGGCGGATGCCCGCCGAGATCCGCCGCTACCGCGATGTGGTCGGTTCGCTGGCCGGGCACGTCTGGCAGGTGCCGTGGTTCGAGGAATGGACCCTCGTCGAATCCGAGGCACTGCCGGTGTGGTCCCCGGGCGACGAGGTGGTGGCCCGCAAGCGCAGGCCGGACCCGCTCGACGAGGTTCCGATCGAGATCGGTGAGCTGGGAACCGATCTGGTCGCCGCCATCAGGACGAGCCTCGGTTCGCCGATCTCGTCGGCGGCGCAGCGGGGTCGATCATGACGGCCGGGCGCGTCGGCCGTCTGTGGTGTACAAACGTGTGTCGGCGTCGAAGTGTTTGTGGCACAACACCTTTACAGTGGGAGAAAGGCACCCGATGAGCATGCTCCTCCTCGCCGTGCAGGACACGTACGGCACCGTGCTTGCCCAGGTCGGTAACCCGACCCCGGAAGCTCCTCCCGGCTCGGAGAAAATCCTGCAGCTGGTGCGATACCTCACCTGGTTCGTGCTGCTCTCGGGTATCTGCGGCATCACCTACGCGGGCGGCAAGTTCGCGTGGGAGCGCTGGACCGGCGGTGGCCTCGAGTCGCCGAAGATGGTCGCCGGCGCGATGATCGGTGGTGTCGTCGCCACCAGCGCGGGCACGATCATGAATGCGGTCATCGGTTAGTGATCGCCGTGCTCGCCTACAAACAGATCCCGGCCGACGTGCTCGCGCCGCTGATGCAGTTGCTCAACTGGCTGCTGTGGTTCGTGCTGCTGTCGTGCCTGGCCTGGATGATCCTGTCGGCGGGTCGGCTGTGGATCGCGTTCCGCAGCGACCTCGCCGTCAACGATGCCTCACACGGTGTGCTCATGAGCCTGATCGGCGCCGCGGTCGCCAGCACCGCGTCGGCGATCGCGCTGGCATTCCTGCCGGCGTGAGGCAGCGGACGACGAAGGCACGACCATGAATTCCACAGTGACACGACCGGTGCTGGTCGGTATCGCCCTGCTCACCGCCGCAGCGGGTTGCGGTGAGCAGGACGCGGGCCCCGACCTGTCCGCGGCACCGACCGGCGTGCGCTGGCAGCACTACCAGGGCATCGCCCTGCCCCACGCCGATCAGGGGCCCGCCCAGCTGCAGCAGGGCGCCGCAACCGGATTCGAGCACTCCCCGCGCGGGGCGGGGCTGGCCGCACTCACCCACACCATCCGGCTGTCGGTGGCACCCGACGACGACTGGGCCACCGTCGTCAACCGGGGCCTCGTGCCGGGACCGGCACGCGACGAATGGGCGATCAACCGGGTGCAGCTGTCGATCACCGGGCCCGCCGCGCCCGAGTACGCGCCGAAATTGTTGGGTTACAAAATCACCGAATACCGTGACGAGCAAGCCCGTGTGGACGTCTACACCGAGTACTCGGACCGTTCCCGCGCGGTGAACCACACCGCGGTGAACTGGTACGGACAAGACTGGCGACTGCGCTTACCCGACCCGGAGTCCACCACCCGACCCGTCGACGCGATCGACGAATTACCACCCGACATCGTGACATTGGAGGCACCGCAGTGAGCGAGAAGGAGGCGTCGACGCGCGACCGCGCGTCGTTCGGCATGATCGCCTCCGGTGCCCTGCTCGCCCTCATCCTCGTCGTCGGCGCGGTCGTGTACTTCACCAGCAGCGGTGAGGGGGAGATCGACGCCGGTCCGCCGCCACCGCAGGCGGCGGGCGGCACGGGCTTCGCCGAACCGGAGGTCGACCTGTTCGGCAGGCGCGTCGACATCCCCAACAACCCGGCCGGGCAACCGCTGGCCCAGGACCCGAGCGCGCGGCGCACACCCGACGACCCGGACTGGCTCACCGCCGCCCCGGCGGGCACCACGAAACCGCACGGGTGGCAACGGGTCTACGGCGCGTCGGTGCCGTTCTCCACCTCCGACGGGCCGTCGCGGATCGAGGCCGGACTGGCCGTCGGCTACGCGCACACCCCGCAGGGCGCCGCGCTGGCCGCCGCGCAGATCACCTACCGGCTCAACGCCAGGCCCGCCGACCGCGACCTGTACGTGACGCAGCTGCGGGTGAGCTCCACCCAGCTGGCCGCCTACGACTCGGCGCTGGCCGCCGACAAACTGCCCGAGCAGCAGCCGGAGAAGGTGACGCGCTACTTCGTCGCCTCCGACGCCTTCCGCATCGATGACTACGCCGACGACATGGCGATCGTGCGACTCGCCTCGCGCGGCCCGGTGGTCGACGGCAAACAGCTGTACGCGGCCATGCGGCTGATCGTGGTGTGGGACGACGGTGATTGGCGGCTGAAACCGTCGACCACCACCAACAACCGGACCGAATACGTGGAATCGCTGGCGGGGTGGACGACATGGTGACCAACCATCGAGGGGTGCCGACAATGCTGAGGCGAATCGTCACAATATTCGCGGTGATCTTCACCGTGATGATCGCGACCCCGACCGTGGCCTACGGTCAGACCTACGGCTTCGACGAGGCGTGCAACGAACTGCACGACACGCTCGACAGCGTCGCCATTCCCGGTGTCTCGCTGGGTGATGCCGCGTCGGCGGTCTGCAAGGCCGGCAATGCCGCCACGCATCCGGGCGACGCCGCGACGGCGGTCAAGGACAAGGCGTGGGACTCGACCTTCGGCAAGGTGGTCGACTCGCTGATGAAGGGTCTCGGTGAGGCGCTGATCCTTGCCCTGACCTTCTGGATGAAGGTGCCCAACGAGGCGGTGAGCGACTCGGGCGCGTTGTTCACCAAGATCAACGACTACACGTATCAGATCCAGATATTGCTGTTGATCGCCTCGGTCATCATCACCGGTGGCAGATTGGCCGAAGCCAGACGCGGGGCGGCCGTGAGCGAGGCCGCCGAGTCGTTCCGGCTGTTCGCCCGCGTGGTGTTCAGTTCGTGGATGCTCGGCGCGGTGATCGTGGCGGGAACGCGCGCCTCGGACAAGTTCTCCGAGTGGATCATCGCCGACGCCACCGGCGGCAACGCCAAGAACATGGCCGAGCTGATGGTGAAAACCTCGAAGCTGCAAGCATTTTCGCCGGGTCTGGTGCTGATCATCGCGATCGTCGGCCTGCTCGGCGCGCTCGCCCAGATCGTGCTCGCGATCGTGCGCCAAGGTCTGCTCGTGGTCGCGGCGGGTGTGCTGCCGCTGGCCGCGGCGGCGTCGGCGACCAGTACGGGCAAGCAGTCGTATCAGAAGCTGGTCGGCTGGATCATCGCGTTCATGCTGTTCAAACCGGTGGCGGCGATCGTGTACATGATCGCGTTCACCACGGCGGGGCATACCGACGAGACCACCGCCTCGGGTGGGCTGCCCAGCGGTGAGGACGCCCAGCGGATGCTGGTCGCGCTGGTGCTGCTGTGCAGCGTGGCGTTCGTGCTGCCCGCGCTGATGCGTCTGGTCGCGCCCGCCGTGGCCACCGTCGGTACCGGCGGCTCGGGTCTGATCGCCACCGGCGGTGTGGCGCTCGGCGCGATGGCGCTCGGCGCGGTCGGCACCAAGGCCGTGGCCGCCCGGCCGGTCGCGGCACCGGGCACGGCGGGCTACTTCGGCAACCAGGCAGGCGGGGCGGGTGGCGCGGCCGCCCAGCGCGGCGGCGCTCCGCGACCCACGCCGCCGCCACGCGGTGGCGGTTCCGCGCCGCCACCGGCCAGTTCGGGCTCGGTGCCCTCGGGCGCCGCCCGCAACATGGCCGCCGCCCGGGCCGCGGCGGCCACCACCGCCCGCGCCGACGAGCGGGCGGGCGACGTGGCCGGTGACCGCTGGGCCAACCGTTCACCCGACCTCGGCAGGAGCACGATTCCGCGATGAGCACCTCCGCGACCGACACCTACGAGCGCCGCTCCTACGGGCTGTGGCAGAAACCGCGCAGCGCCGGCCTTTTCGGCCTGCGCTGGGAAGAGACCGTCATCGGTTTCGTCGTGGTGATCACGGCACTGGTCTGTGCGATGGTCGGCGGATTCAAATGGGGTTTCATCGTCGGCGGCTTCGGCGCGCTGGTGATGGTGCCGTTGGTGTGGCGGACGGGGGGCCGTTCGGGCTATGAGACGGGACTGATGATGTTCAACTGGATGCGCTCGCGCCGCAACGGCGAGCACGTGTACCGCGGTGGCCGGTTCTCCCGGATCCCCGGCGGCGTCACGAAACTACCGGGGCTGCTCGCCCCGTCGAAGCTCTACGAGGGCATCGACGCGGGCGGCTACCACTTCGGGATGATCCACCTGCCCGCGTTCGCGCAGTACACGGTGGTGCTTCGTGCCTGGCCGCAGGGCCACGAGGCGGTCGACCAGCCGGTGATCGACCGCTGGGTCGCCGCCTGGGGCACCTTCCTGGCGTCGGTGGGCCAGACCAGCGACATCGTCGCGGTGGTCCCGGTCATCGACACCGTGCCCGAAACCGGTAACCGCCTGCTCAACGAGGTCTCCACGATCACCCGCCCCGAAGCCCCTGACCTGGCACAGCAGGTGATGTACGAGCTGGCCACCGAATTGCCGCAGGAGCGTGTGCAATTGCTGCCGCGCGTGGCGATCACGTTCAAGGCGACCACCGCCGAACGGCGCAAGAACCCGGCCGAGGAGGCCGTGGAGATCGGGCGACGGCTGCCCGGCATCTGCGCGGCGCTGGCCGAGGCGGGCGTGCGGGCACAGCCGATGTCGGCCGAGGAGGTCATCTCCTTCATCCGGCGCAGCTACGACCCGGCGGCCCAGGCCGATCTGGAGGTTGCCGCTGCCGATCCCGGCGGGCACGGCCTCGGCTGGGACGACGCGGGCCCGGTGTCCTACGACGAGAAGTGGGACCACTTCATCCACGACGGCGGCCGCTCGGTGACCTGGGAGATGGACGCCGCACCGGAAGGCGCGGTCGACGAGCGGGTGCTGCAGCGGTTGCTCGCGCCGAATCCCGAAGTGCCACGCAAGCGCATCGCGATCGTCTACCGGCCGCATTCGGCCGCCGACGCCGCCGAGATCGTCGACGACGACTTCAAGAACGCGCTCGTGGCCCAGCAGAGCGAACGCGGTGTGGTGTCGGCGGCGGCCACGCTGCGCGTCGGCGCCACCCAGCAGGCGCGCGAGGAACAGGCGCGCGGCCACGGTGTCACCCGCTTCGGTGCCCTGGTGACCATCACCGAACCGCTGCGCGGTGACCTGCCGCGCATCGAGGCCATCACGCGTGACCTGTCGACGCAGGCCCGCCTCAAGATCCGCCGGTGCTACCGGTACCAGTCCGCGGCGTTCGCGGCCTCTCTCGGTTGCGGTGTGATCCTGCCCGAACACGCGACCATTCCGAAGGCATTGGCGGGGTGAGGCGATCATGGGACGCGACTACGAACCCCCGGTGCGCGACCGCGACGACATCGCGTTGCGCCCGGTCCACCGGCCACCACGCATCCGCGGCGAACGCGAGCCACGCCCCGCGGGGAGCACGTCGCGCGTGAGCGACGACGTGCTCGGCCTCGACGAGCGCACCGACCGTGACGACCCGTCGCGGGGTTCCCGCGCGGGTGAGGAACGTTCGGCGGGGGAGCGCAGGTCGCGGGAAGACCCGTCGCGTTCCGACCGAGCCCGTGGCGCGGATCAGCGCCGGTCACGCCCGGACGACATACGCGGGCGGCGCGGTGACGACCCGCGTGGGCGCGGTGAGGATGTGCGTGGGCGCGGTGACGACCCGCGTGGCCGGGTCGACGACCCACGTGGGCGTGGCCGCGGTGAGGATGTGCGTGGCGCCGACGACATGCGCGGCGGCCGGGAGCGTGGGCAGCGGCGGGGCGCGGGGGAGCGGCGGGGGCGTGACCCGCGTCGTGACGTCGAACGGCGTCCGAGTGGCGGTCTGCGCGACGAGGATCACGGGCCGCGTCTGGATCACGCACGCGCCCAAGGGGATTCGCAGCGAAACGCGAAGAAGGCACCGCGCCTGACCAAGAAGCAGCGGCCGGCCAAGGTCGCGCGCCCCACCAAGGCAGCGCGTCCGATCCGCCCCGACGACGCCGCCGACCGGGCCATGGGCGCGGGGCGCTCGGCGCGGTCGAAGGCCAAACCCGAACGCCGCCAAGGTCCCCCGCTGCTCGACGACGCCACCCGCGCCCGCTACGAGATGATCGCGCGCGAACAGTCCGGTCTGCGCGCGGCCTGGGCCACCTTCCGCATCCACACCGACGACCTGCGCCGCAACAACGCCCAGGCTCGCACCGAGGCCGTCGTCAAGGACGGATTCGACCGTACCACCGCCGAATTGACCGACCGGGGCTACTCCGGCGCGGGCGGCGGCAAGATGAACGTGGTCGGCCGCCCCGTGGAGTACCGGGCGACCACCGCGCAGGTCGCGGGCCTGTGGCCGTGGTCCGTCGGCGCGGGCGCACCGTTGATCGGCACCCCGCTCGGTTCGCATCTGCACACCGGCGCGCCGGTGTGCTTCGACCCGATGAACTGGTTCATGCGCGGCAGTTTCATCACCGCGCCGAGCCTTTTCGTCTTGGGGCTCAACGGTTTCGGTAAGTCCTCGCTGGTGCGCCGGATCGTGCTCGGCGGCATCGCCCAGGGCATCACCCCGCTGATCCTGGCCGACGTGAAACCCGACTACCGCAAGATGGTCGAACTCGTCGGCGGGCAGGTCATCGACCTCGGCTACGGGCACGGCAAGCTCAACCCGCTCGCCGCCGGTGTGCTCGGCTCGGTGGTGCCGCGGCTCGAGGAATTCCCGGCGCTGCAACTGCAGGTGCTGCAGGATCTGCGCGCCCGGCAGGTCACCCTGATCGCGGGTCTCGTGGAACTGGTCCGCGGCGCCCGGGTGGCGGACTTCGAGGAAACCCTCATCGCCACCGCCCTACGCATCCTGTACCAGCCGGGCAGCGGCTACGCCCCCGACAAACCGCCGATCATGGAGAACCTCCTCGAGGTGATCGTCGCGGGCGGGCCGGAACTCATGCTCGACGCGGGCGCCGACGACGAGGACGAATACGCCCACGCCATCAAGCATCTGCGCCGCTCGCTGCGCGCGCTCACCCAGGGCCCCTTCGGCGCCATCTTCAACGGCCAGACCAGCGTGCCCATCGACACCGGCGCCGTCGCGGTGTGCATCGACGTGTCCCACATCCCGACCGGCGACAAGAAACTCAAAGCCGCCGTGATGCTGGCCTGCTGGGCCGACGGATTCGCCTCGGTGGAGGCGGCGCACGTGCTCGCCGACGCGAAACTCGGCCCGCAACGCTACTTCCAGGTGGTGATGGACGAGCTGTGGCAGGTGCTCGGGCTCGGCGACTTCATGGTCGACCGCGTCGACGAGCTGACCCGTCTGCAGCGCGGTCTGGCCACCGCGCTGATCATGATCAGCCACACCATCAAGGACCTGCAGGCGCTGGGTTCGGATGCCGCCATCGCCAAGGCCATCGGCTTCCTGGAACGCGCCCGCGCCAAGATCTTCGGCGCCCTGCCCGCCGAGGAGATCTCGCGACTGGATTCGACGGTGCCGTTCACGGCCGCCGAACAGGAGATGGTCACCGGATGGTCGGCGCCGCAGGCGCTCACCGGTGAGGCACTCAAACCGGGCCAGCAGCGGCCGTCGCCGCCGGGTACCGGCAAGTTCCTGCTGAAGATCGGTGAGGATCGCCGTCCCGGCATCCCCTTCCACATGGAGTTCACGGTGTCGGAGAAAGAAAGCGGAATCCACGACACGAACCAGCGGTTCAGCGAGTTCGGCGACCACCCGAGAGGCCAGGCACCGGAGGAGGACCAGTCATGATGCCGCACCGGTCCTACCGCCGCGTCTCGCCCGAGGTGCGCAATGCCGCCGTCGAACAGGTCATCGCGCTCACCGACAAGCTGCGCAGCGAGTCCGAGGCGTGCCGGGTGGTCGCCGAACAGATCGGCGTGCACGCGAACTCGGTGCGCAACTGGGTGCGCGCGGCCGAGGGACCGAGCCTGGACCGGATGGACGCCACCGCGTTGCGCCGCAAAGTGGTGCTGCTGCAACAACAGCTGGCCGCGGCCGCCGAGATGAACCGCACCCTCGCCGACACGCTCAACGAAACCCGGCGCCGCACGTGAACACCGCCGCGGCGGACGAGCCTGTCCTCGCCGCCCGGCACGCGATCCGGGGCGGTGGCCGATGAACGCCCGCTCGATGATCATCGGCGTCTTCGGCGCGGTCATCGGATTGGTGGCCATGGTGCTGGTGATCGTGTTGCCGTCCTCGGACGAGACCTGCGAGACCGGTGACGTGCTGGTCGGCTCCTCGGCGCCGACGCTGCCCGAACTCGGCGCCGACACCCGTGCGGGCGCCACCACCACGGCGACGACCACGAACGCGACCGTCACCGGCACACCGTCGCTGGCCGCCGGGGTCGGGCCGCTGCGGCGCACGCTGCCGATGGAGGTCGGCACCTTCACCATCTCCGATGTGTTCGGTTCACGCGGTGGCGGGCACAAGGGCATCGACATGGCCGCCGCCGACGGGACGACGATCTATTCGGTGTCCGACGGCCGGGTCGTCGCCGCCGGGCCCGCGTCCGGGTTCGGGAACTGGATCGTCGTCGACTCGGTCGACTACAACGGCCGCGCCTACTCCGCGGTCTACGGGCACATGTGGGATCACGGCGTGAAGGTGCGCACCGGTGACACCGTCACCGCCGGTCAGCCCATCGGTATGGTCGGTTCGGCGGGCGAATCGAGCGGTCCTCACCTGCATTTCGAGATCGTGCCCGGCGGTCGCTTCACCGGTGGTCGCCAGATCGACCCGATGCCGTGGCTCGACGGCGCGCCGACCCCCGATGTCGGCGGGGCACGCGCCTTTTCGAACGACCCGAGCTGTGTGCGTGGATTCGGTAGTGCGGGCGGCCTGCTCGCCGACGGGAAAGTTCCCGCCGAGCTGGAGATCTGGTACCGGCGCGCGGGCACCGTCTGCCCGGAGATCTCCTCCTCGCTGCTGGCCGCGCAGGCCAAGCAGGAGTCGGGTTTCCGGCGCGGGCTCACCTCCCCGGCGGGCGCGCAGGGCCTGGCCCAGTTCCTGCCCGGCACGGCGGTGAGTATCAATCCCGACGACGGGCAGCCCTACATCATCGACGCCGACGGCAACGGCACCGCCAGCGTGTGGGACGACGGCGACGCCATCATCGGCCAGGCCCGCTACATGTGCGCCATCGCCCACAAGATCGCGGGCTGGATCGCGCAGGGCAAGGTGTCCGGCGACCTGGCCGCCCTCACCCTGGCCGGCTACAACGCCGGTGAGGGCGCGGTGCTGGCCTCGGGCGGCATGCCGAATCGGTACGCGGCGCACTACTCCGAGACCCGGCCGTATGTCACCAACATCCTGGCGATGGAACCGCAGTACCGGGCACCGGGCGCGCAGGGCCGGTTCACCCGCGAACCCGGCGCCGAGGGACCACAGATCGCCGAGGCCGCCCACGACTGGCTCGGCGTGCCGTATGTGTGGGGTGGTGGTGGTCCGCAGGGGCCCAGCGGTGGCGGATTCGACGCCCCCGGTCTGACGGCCGCGGCGGTGTTCGCCGCGACGGCGGGGGAGGTGGACCTGCCGCGCACCGCCGAACAGCAGTGGGAGGCGGGCACGGAGGTGCCGCTCGGGCGAATCTCGGTGGGCGACCTGGTATTCAGTGATTTCGGTCCGCAAGGACCGGCGCAGGTGGGGATCTACGCCGGCAACGGTCAGGTGATCCAGGCGGTCGCGCCGAGCGGACGCAGTGGCGGCGGTGTCGTCGAGGTGGCGATGCCCGGTGACGCGCGGGCGAGGAGGGTTGTGTGACCACACGGGCGGCCCGACCAGGGATAACCTGGTGGAAGACAACACGAATCCGCACGACTCCGGCGGTGATGCTCGTGGCGTTTCTGAGTACGGCGCTCGTCGCCTGCGGTGGCGACGCCGATCCCGCGCGCCCACAGGCGAGTTCGACCACCCGGCTGCTCGAGGCCGCGGCCACCGTCGACCCGACCACTCCCGACGGGGTAGCGGTGGTGGCGTTGCGCGAGGTGTACACCTGGCACCCGGTCACCGAGGAGCCCGGTGATTCGCTGGCGCGTGCGCGAAAATGGCTGGGGCCGAGCATGTTACGTATGCTTGACGCGCCGACCGGCACGGCGGCACCGAAACCGTCGCTGCAGTGGGCCGATTGGGCGAAGGCGAAGGCGGAGGTGACGGCCTTCACCTTCGCCTCGGGGGAGAAGGCACCGCCGAGCGCCGACCCGGCCGTGACGCAGTTCAAGATCGGCATCGAGCAGACCGTCGTCTACCCGGACGGGCGCACCGAAGACCTACCGCCGAGCACGGTCATCGCGACCGTGGTGCAGACGCCGCAAGGCTGGCGCCTCGACGGGTTCCGCTGAGATCCATATCCGACAAGGTCCTCGAGGAGGCACACGTGGCGAAGAAAAAGGTGAAGGACCCGGCCGCGGTCGGGCCCGACACGACGCTCATCCTGATCGTGGTCGGCTTCGCGACGCTCGGCGTCCTCGCCGCTGCCCTGCACCTGGGCAACGCCCTGTCGGTGCAGCCGCAGAACGTGCCCGTCAACCCGATCGCCGTGGTCGCCGACCTCGCCCGGGGCAAACTGCACTGGCCGCGCGCGTCGACCGTGATCGTGCTGCTGGTGATCGCGGCGATCTTCGCGTACTTCTACATCCGCAAGCAGATGAAGAAGCGGGCGGTCGCGGGTCGGCTCTCGATCGACGACAAGGCCGACTACATGGGTAGTGGGAGCGCGATCGCCTCGATCACCGAGGAGGGGGTGCGGCAGAAGGCCAAGGACCTCGGGGTGCGGCTCGGCACCAACGACGCGCCCGGTGTGCCGATCGGTGTCGCCGTGGCCGACGGGACGCCGCTCTACGGTTCCTACGAAGACCTGCACCTCGACATCTGGGGTCCCCGCCAGGGCAAGTCGACGTCACGGGTGATCCCGGCGATCCTGTCCGCCATCGGCCCGGTACTCACCACGTCCAACAAACGTGACGTCGTGGACGCCACCCGCAATGTCCGCGAGGCCAAGGGCAGCGCCACCTTCGTGTTCGACCCGCAGGGCGTGGCCGGGGAGCGGCCGACCTGGTTCTGGGATCCGCTGGCCTGGGTCGATTTCCGGCGCGAAGGCTGCGAAATGCGGGCCGCCCGGCTGGCCGGGCACTTCGCCGACGCCGAATCCGGTGGCGCCGACACCGGTGACAACTTCTTCGACCCCGAGGCCGAAGATCTGCTGGCCGGGCTGTTCCTGGCCGCCGCGATCGCGGGCAGGCCGATCACCCAGGTGTGGGAATGGGTCACCGACTCGCAGAACAGCGAACCGATCCAACACCTGCGCGACGCGGGCCATGACTTCACCGCTGCCGGTCTCGCCATGCAGTACAACGCCGAACAGCGCACCAAGAGCGGCATTTTCGGCACGGCGAAGAAGATGATTCGCTGCCTGCAGCTGTCCAATGTGCACCCGTGGATCACCCGGGGCGGTAGCGACCGGATGCAGTTCGACGAGCTCGAGTTCATCGAACGCAACGGCACGCTGTACTGCCTCTCGCTCGAAGGTCGAGGATCGGCGGCGCCGCTGGTGAGCGCCCTCACCGAGGCCGTGATCGATGTGGCCATGCGCAAGGCGGCGATGTCGTCCGGCGGGCGGCTGCCGATCCCACTGCTCGCCGTCCTCGACGAAGCCGCCAACGTGGTGCGCTGGAAGGACCTGCCCAAGCAGTACAGCCACTTCGGTTCGCGCGGCATCGTGGTGATGACGGTGCTGCAGTCCTGGGCCCAGGGTGCGCGCTGCTGGGGTGCGGACGGGATGAACGCGCTGTGGTCGGCCGCCAACATCAAGGTGCTCGGCAGCGGTGTCGACGACATGGCGTTCCTGCGTGACCGGTCCGAGGCGATCGGCGAGTACGACTCCATCTCGGCGTCGGTGTCGCAGTCGGGCAACAGCAAGAGCTACTCGCGCTCGCTCAGCTCGTCGGTCACCTTCACCGCCCAGGGGTTGGCCACCTTGCCGCGTGGCCGGGCCGTGGTGTTCACCTCCGGTCAGCCCGCGGTGCTGGTGCGCACCGTTCCGTGGTGGGAATCGGAATACTCCGACGCGGTCCGCCGCTCGATCGAGGACAACGACCCGACCCGCAAGACCCGCATCGACGATCTGGTGCTCAGCGCTCAGGCCCCCACAACACTGTCGAAGAACAATCCGCCACCGGATGAGATCGGTGAAATCGAGGAGGTCAAGCCGCTGTGAACGACCAGGAATCGAATCCGGAGACGCAGGACTACGCCTACGCCGATCTGGTGTCGTTCGTGAACGAGTATCTCAGTGAGATCTATCGGCGGCAGGTCACCGATATCAGCGACACGGTGTGGTGCCCGGAATGGTGGCGCCACCCGGAGGCCGCCGTGCGTCTGCTCGCGCTGTGGCAGGCATGGGAGTTCTACCGGCAGAAGGGCGGCACGGGTCTGAGCGTGTGGTTCCTCGACCACGCCGACCCGCACATGACGAAACTGTTCGATCCGCGTGGGCCGTTCAAGTACTGCAGTGTCCGCAACGGGCACAAGGAAATGCTGAAATCGCTGCCCGTGGAGAACCCGACGGACGATCAACAATTCGCCCACGTTCCGCGCAGCGCGTGGGAGAAGGGCGACCCCTCCGCGTCGTGAACCGCGTCGACGGTCCGGGGCGGTGAGCGCCCCGGGTCAGCGGCCGCGCTCGATCCCGCGCGACTCGATCCCGCGCTCACGGGTCCCCACGTGGCGGGTCGGCACGTCGCGTATCCGCAGCGCTTCCTCGGGCGAAATGCCCTGGCTCATCTCCATGAGCATCCGTACCTGACTCAATTCCGGTGCCACACCGGCCCGCTGCAGATGCGCTGCGATGGCGGCACGGCGTTCGGTCGAGTCGTACCCGAGCTGCGGCGCCTCCACACTCTTGGTCGCTGTCGCGGCGGCCGAACTCGTCGCGAACGGTGAGGACGGGTCCTTCTGCAACGACAGGCCTTTCGCCTGCGTTTTGTTCTGACCAACCGTCATCATCTGCTTGAGCTCGATATTGCGCGGGTCCTTGGCCTTGAGGTCGCGCGCCTCGCGAATCTGCAGTTCGCGCGCTTCCTTCATCTTCGCCTCGATCGCCTTGGCGCGGGACTCGGCCTCTTTCTGACCGTGTTCGCGCGACTTGAGGGCGACCAGGGTTGCCATCTGCAGCATGGTGCGCATCATCGCCGCCGTTTCGCTGCCGATGTCGTCGAGTTCCGCCATGACTGCTCCCCGATGCCGCTGTGGAAGTGGACATCTGAGCCTACCCTGAAAACGACGAACGGGCCGGACACCCGAAGCGTCCGGCCCGTGTCGTGACAGCTGGGGTGTCAGCCCACCTTGACGGTGTTGAACGAGATCGGCATCGCCGGGCCGCCGTCCTGGGCGCCACCCTCGACGCCCGCGCCCGCGACCTTGTCCAAGGTGGCCAGGCCTGCCTCGTCGATGGTGCCGAGAATGGTGTACTTCGGCGGCAGTTCGGTGTCGCCGAAGACGAGGAAGAACTGGCTGCCGTTGGTGCCCTTGCCCTCGGGCGAGATACCCGCGTTGGCCATGGCGATCACGCCGCGCTTGTAGTTCACCGGCTGACTCAGTGCCGGGTCACCGTTCGGGTACAGATCGGTGGGGTACTCGTTGTCGAAGCTGTAGCCGGGGCCGCCCGAGCCGGTGGCCGTCGGGTCACCGCACTGCAGGATGCCGAAACCGGGGCTGGCCACGATGCGGTGGCAACTGGTCTTGTCGAAGTAGCCCTGCTGGGCCAGGCTCACGAGCGAATTGACCGAGCACGGCGCCTGTGCGCTGTTCAGTGACAGGCCGATCGGGCCCTGGGTGGAGTCGATCGACAGTTTCACCTCGGGACCACCGGTGGCCACCGAGGTCACCGCGGGCGCCGTCACCGGCTTGGCGGGCGGCTCGGCGTCGGCCGGGTACGAGCAGTCCACCGTCGCCGGCTTGGGGGCAGGCGGCGGCGGTGCGGGTAGGTCGAGCGGCGTGTTGACGAACGTGGTCGTCGGCACCGCCGACGACGACTCGGCGTTCGCCGAGGACGAGTCGTCGCCCTTGGTGAGGAAGTACACCCCGACGCCCGCGGCCGCGACCACGATCACGCCGAGTACCGACCCGGCGATCGTCAGGCGCTTGCGCTTCTTCTCCTGCTCGGCCCGTCGTGCCAGCTGGCGCTCCAGCTTGCGCTTGGCCGCCGCCCGTCGCTGTTCGTTACTCGGCACTACCGCGTTCCTCCCGTGTCGTCAGGTTCGCCTAGAGGGTAACCGGTTGGACGCGGAGGGCGCCCGTGGGGAAAACTGGGTGATCGTGACCAAGACCAGCAGCTTCAGTGCCCCGAAGGGGGTTCCGGATTACGTGCCGCCCGGTTCGGCCGAGTTCGTCGCCGTGCGCGACGGGCTGGTTCATGCCGCCCGACTGGCCGGGTACGGGCACATCGAGCTGCCGATATTCGAGCTGACCGCCCTGTTCGCGCGGGGTGTCGGCGAGTCGACCGACGTGGTCAGCAAGGAGATGTGGACCTTCGCCGACCGCAAAGGCGAAAGCTTCACCCTGCGTCCCGAGGGCACCGCGGGCGTGATGCGGGCGGTGATCGAGCACGGGCTCGACAAGAGCGGTCAGCTGCCGATCAAGCTGTGCTACGCGGGACCGTTCTTCCGGTACGAGCGACCGCAGGCCGGTCGGTACCGGCAGCTGCAGCAGGTGGGCATCGAGGCGATCGGCGTGGACGATCCGGCGCTCGACGCCGAGGTGATCGCCGTCGCCGACGCCGGTTTCCGGGCGCTCGGCCTGGACGGTTTCCGGTTGGAGATCACCTCGCTCGGTGACGAGACCTGCCGCCCGCAGTACCGGGAACTGTTGCAGCAGTTCCTGTTCGAGCTGCCGTTGGACGAGGAGACCCGCCGCCGCGCGGAGATCAACCCGCTGCGCGTGCTCGACGACAAGCGTCCGGAGGTTCGCGAGCTCACCGCCGACGCGCCGCTGATGATCGACCACCTGTCGGAATCGGCCAAGGCCCACTTCGAGCAGGTGCTCGCCCACCTCGACGCCCTCGGGGTGCCGTACGTGGTGAACCCCCGCATGGTTCGCGGCCTGGACTACTACACCAAGACCACCTTCGAGTTCGTGCACGACCAGCTCGGCGCCCAGTCGGGCATCGGTGGTGGCGGGCGCTACGACGGGCTGATGGCCGAGCTCGGCGGGCAGCCGCTGTCGGGTATCGGCTTCGGTATCGGTGTCGACCGAACCGTGCTCGCGCTGGCCGCCGAGGGCAAGTCGGCCGCCGATCCGGCGCGCTGCCAGGTCTACGGCGTCGCCCTCGGTGACGCGGCCAAGGCGCGGATGGTCACGCTGGCCGGTGAGCTGCGCGGCGCGGGTATCAGCGTCGACCTGGCCTACGGTGGGCGCGGCATGAAGGGTGCCATGAAGGGCGCCGACCGGTCCGGCGCGAAGTTCACGCTGGTCCTGGGCGACCGCGATCTCGAGACCAACGAGATCGGCGTCAAGGAGATGGCCACCGGCGACCAACGCCAGGTGCCGCTCGGCGAGGTCGTCGGGGTCCTGCGAGCGGGCCTCGGCCGCTAGCAGGCGGCGTGCACGGGGCGCGGTAATCTGACCGCGCCCCACGCCGGGCGGGCCGGCGGCGGTGAGAGGGACTGTGGTGAGCGGGGATTCCGGGCGACCGGCGACGGAACCGATCGGCATCGATCTGGTCGCACCCGAGGTGTTCGCCCCCATGCTGCGCAAACTCTCGCTCGGCGCGTTCGCCGTGGGTGTCGTGGTGACGCTGGTGACCTCGATCTGGTTGAGCTGGACCTACGCCGTCCTGCTCGGCCTGATCGTCGCGGTCCCCACGCTCGCGTACGCGATGGCGTTCAAGCGCAGGCGGATGTGGTTGGACGGCACCGTGATCCACGCTCATCGCCTCGTCGGTGAACGTCGGATCGATCTCGCCGACACCTCAGGTGCGCAACTGCTGGTGTTTCCCGGCCGGCTCAGCCGCATCGTGCTGCGCGTGACGGCGGGGCAGGAAACCCAGCTGGTGCCGCTGGCCATGTACACCGACGCGGGCACCGGCCGGGAGCTGCACCTGCTCGGCCTGCGCACACTGGCGGATGCTCTGGCCTCGGCGCCACTGGTGGCCGCGGTCGCCATCTCCGAAGTGCTGGTCGCCCAGTTGCGGGCCGAGGCGCGCGACGCCGGGCTCGACGAACGACCGCTGTATCGCGGCGTCCGCCTGGTCCGCGCCCAGGACGCCGTGTCGCCGGTGGTGTTGACGGATTCGCAAGTGGCCGAACTGATCTGAGCCCTACGGCGCGAGCAGCGGGGCGACGCGCTCCCAGTAGGTGTGCATGTCCTGTTCCCAGTAACCCCAGGAATGTGTGCCCGCCGGACGGAAGTCGAAGTCGGCGGGGATGCCGAGTGCGGCGAGCCGGTCACGCAGCAGCTTGGTGCACACCACGGTGATCCCGTCGAGCACGCCGCCGATCACCAGCTGGTCGATCAGTTTGAGGGGACTGTTCCCGATGCCCGGGCCGTCGAGGGTGTCCAGCGGGCCGGGCATGCCGTTGCCCGTGCTCACGTACACCCCCACCCCACGCAGCCGCTCGGCATTGAGTGCCACGTCGTTGGCGACCCAGGCCGGGTCGGTGGGCGGCCCCCACATGTTCAGCGGATTGCCGCGGCGCGCGGTGACGATCGAGGCGACCATCGCCTGGCCTGCCGGATTGCTGGTCTGCACGCACCCGCTGAAGGAGCCGACCATCCGGAAACGTCGCGGGGCTTCCTGTGCCATCCGGAACACCGCCGAACTGGCCATGGACAGCCCCGCGACGGCGTCGCGGCCGGTGCCGTGGAAGGCGGAGTCGATGATCGGTGGCAGTTCGGTGGTGAGGAAGGTGAGCCAGCGGTTGCGGCCGGTGCCGGGGTCGTCGGACTGCCAGTCGGTGTAGAAGGTGCCCGCGCCACCGATCGGCATCACGACGGTGGCCTGCTTGCCCACGAAGAAATCCAGGGCGTCGGTTTTGGTGAACCAGTTGCTGCCCTCGCGCCAGTCCGGGGTGTCGGTGCCGCCGTCGACACCGTTGATCAGATACAGCGCACCGGCGGGTGCTTCGGGATCGGCCGCCGGAATCACCGCGACGGTGATCGGGCGGTTCATGGCCGCCGAATGCACCGTCAGGTCGATCACCCGGCCCGGGCCGTTCGCCGCGGCGGCCACCGCGAACGAGCCGTTCGGGGCGGGGCGGGCCGCGTCCATGGCCCGGGCGGCTACGAGGTCCGGGGCGGCCTGTGCGGCCACGGCGACGGGGAGGCCCGCGGCGGCCAGCACCACCGACAGGACGAGCCGTCGCAGCATCGAATGCAGCACTGTCATCGCTCCGTTCATCGCGCGTGTCTTGTCGTTCCGTCGACCAGGCGCAGGTCTTCGGCGTCTGGCCACAGCACCGACCAGGCGCGGCTCGGTCCGGTGCACAACCACACCGCCACACCGCGGTTCACACCGGGAAAGCCCAGCGGTTCGTCGAGGCGGGTGAGTGGGATGCTGTGCGCGAAACCGGTGCGCAGACCCCCCTCCGGGCCGTCCACGCCGACGTACAGCACCGTGGTCGCGCTGTCCGGTGGTGCGCCGAAGTAGCCGTAGCCCCGATTGGGGCTGTACACCTCGGGCAGACCGGCCGCGGGTCCGTAGTGCTCGAGTGCCGCCGCCTGCCAGTAGTTCTGGGTCACGATCACCAGACCGGCGCGCTGTTGCGGCGTCAGTTGCTCGTAGGTTCGCCGCACCGAGCCGACCAGGTCGTCCCAGCCGCTCGGCCCGAACAGCACACTGCGCGAATGGATCTGGGCGTAGTTCTCGGTGGCCGTCCGCAGCGCCGATTCCGGTCGGGGCAGGGCGAGCACGAGTGCGACACAGACCGTCGTGGCCAGCCCGGCGATCGCCCCGCCGAACACCAGTCCCCGGCGAGACAGCCCCCGGTCCGCCAGATATACCGCGCCGGCGGCGAACAGGCCGGGAAAGGCCCCGGCCACGAAATAGGGGCGCAGGCCCGCGAGCACCACCCCGCTCAGCCCGATCGCGATCATCGGGATCAGAAACCGATAAGGCCGGAATCGTGGCGAGCGTAGCCCCGCCCACATCCCCGCGAGCAGCAGCAACCCACCCGCCCCGGTGACCTGGATCGTCGTCCAGGGCGCCGCGAGCACCCCGGCCGTAGCGAGCTGTTCGTCGCGCACGACCGCGCCCATGGCCAGCTGCGGCCAGCCATTGTTGTGCTGCCACCACAGAATCGGCACCGCCGAGCCGACCAACAGCGCCGAGCCGACCCAGTACGCGGGCCGCCGCAGCATCTCGCGCGGACCGAACACCGCGACACCGAACGCGAGCACCGCCCAGATGATCGGAATCAGCCACTTCACCTGGAAGTCGAGTGCCGCCACGACCCCCGCCGCGATCAACAGCCCGTCCGCGCGCGTGCGCACCCACCGGATCAGCAGCCACGCGAGCACCGCCGTGAGCGTGACGTCGAGGGCGAAGGTGCTCAGCATCGCCGACTGCATCACCGCCATCGGGGTGGTCGCATAAGCCAGCGCGGCGACGGTCTGGGGGAGTCGTCCGCCACCGAACTCCCGGACCATCACCGCGCTGAGGACGACGGCCGCCACCGTGAACAGCAACGCGGGCAAGCGCAATGCCACGACCGAACCCGGCGCCAGCTGATCCGACAGTGCGGCCAGCAACGGAACCAGCGGCCCCTGATCGGCGTAACTCACCGACGGATGCCGCCCGGCCGCGAGGAAATACAGTTCGTCACCGCCGATGCGATAGCGGTCGAGACGGATCAGGAACAGGGTCCCCGCCACGGCCGCGACCACCGACACCTCCCGCCAGGCGAAGGCAGGCAGTGCGCCGACGGGCGGCGCGGGTGCGTCGAGGCTGCGGAGATTCACGTCAGTCCCGTTCGCGGACGGCAACCGGTGCGGGAACGGATGTGGGAGAAGCGGATTCGAGCTGGGGTCGCTGCCGGACCAACCAGCGCGGCGCCCACCAGCAGGCGTCCCCGAGCAACCGCATGGACGCGGGCACCAGCACCAACCGCAGCACGGTCGCGTCGATCAGCAGCGCGGTGACCATCCCGAAGGCGATGTACTGCATCATCAGCAGTTCCGACAGCGCGAACGCGCCGGTCACCACCAGCAGGATCAGGGCGGCGGCGGTGATGATCCGCCCGGTTCCGGCGACCCCGGCCCGCACCGCCTCGGTGGTGGACGCGCCCGCCGCCCTGGCCTCGACGATGCGCGAGAGCAGGAACACCTCGTAATCGGTGGACAGGCCGTAGATCACCGACACGATGATCACCAGAACCAGCGCCATGACCGGTTGTGGCGTGAAACCGAACACGCCCGCACCGTGGCCCTCGACGAACACCCAGGTGAGGACACCGAGTGTGGCACCGAGCCCGAGCAGATTCAGCGCCGCGGCCTTCAACGGCAACACCACCGAGCCGAAGGTCAGCGCCAGCAGCAGCGTGCTGGCCAGGAAGACGAACGCGATCATCAGCGGCATCCGCGTCACCAGTGCGTCGATGCTGTCCTTCTCGACGGCGGGTTGACCACCCACCAGCAGCGTGGTGCCCGGCGGCAGCGGCATCGACCGCAGGTACTCGATCGTCGCCTCGGCGTCTGAGGATTCGGTCAGCACGGTGCCGGTGGTGAGCACCTGAGGCTGGAACGGTGACCGCATCGGCTCGGCGAACGGCGCGGCCAGGCCGGGGGCCCGGTTCGCATCGGCGCGCACGACATCGGCGGTTGCGGGATCGAAGGTGACGATCACGAGGTCGACCGGGTCGATCTGGCGCAGCGGGAACGCTTCGTCGAAATGCTGCTGGGCCAGCCGGGTGGGGTGGGTCGGCGGCAGGAACTTCTCGTTGACGGACCCGAAGGCCAGGTGCTGGATCGGGAAGATCAGCACCAGCAGACCGAGACAGACCGGAACCGCCACCGCGAGCGGGCGTCTCATCACCGCGGCGGCCAGCCTGCCCCAGGCATTGTCGGGGTCGCGGGCGACCGGCTTGCGGAACCAGTCGACACCGAACCGGTCGACCCGCCTGCCGAGCACCGCGAGCATCGCGGGCAGCAGCGAGATGGAGGTGAGCGCGGCCAGCGTGATGGTGATCATCGCGCCGTAGGCGAACGAGCGGAGCAGTCCCTGGGGGAACACCAGAATGCCCGCCGCCGCGACCACCACGATCAGCGCCGAGAACAGTACGGTGCGCCCCGCGGTGGACACACTGTTGCGCACCGCGTCCTCCACCGACCGGCCCTCGGCCAGTTCCTCCCGGAACCGGCTGAGCACGAACAGCCCGTAGTCGATGGCCAGGCCGAGCCCGATCATCGAGACCACTGGTGACACAAAGGAATTCACCTCGGTCACGGTGGTGAGCAGGCGTAGCAGACCCCAGGCGCCGAGCATGGTCAGCCCGCCGACGATCAGCGGCAGCGCGGCGGCGACGACACCACCGAACACGAAGAACAGCAACACCGCGACGACGGGGACGGCGAACAGCTCCACCCGCCGCTGATCTTCGACCATCGTGTCGTTCAACGCGGCGGCGACCGGCTGCCCGCCCGCCACCTCCATCCGGACTCCGGGAATCGTGAGCTCGTCGGCGATCTCCCGATAGTTGCGGCCCTGCTCGGTGGGGTCCAGGCCCGTGATCGCGATCGAGGCGAACGCCGTGTCGCGCGCCGGTGAGCCGAACACCTCGGGCAACGCCATCCCGGTATCGGTCGGCCAGTACGCGCCGTTGACCCGGTCGATCCGGTCGGGGAACCGTTGTGGCAGGTCGTTGAGCCCCGCCACGACGGTGGCGGCGAAGGCGGGGTCGTCGATGGTCGTCCCGTCCGGTGCGCGGAACACCAGTAGCAGATCCGAGCTGTGATCGCGCCCGAAGGCGTTGTCGCGCACGTGCGTCGCGCGCACCGCCTCCGAGGAAGGATCGTCGAATCCGCTCGAGCTCAGGTCGGCGCCCAGCCCCAGACCATAGGCTCCCAGCGCCAGCAATCCCGCGACCACCGTCACGATGACGGCGTACCTGCGCCGCACGACGGTATCGCCCCACTGCCTCAATTCGGCGTACACATCCGGCTCCCAACGACATTTCGCGATGGGGTCGAACTTGTCATTGTCGAGCGACTTTTCGGTCGGGAAACAGCGATATTGCGGTCGGTCACAATCGATCCCGGAATTTCGCTGTGAGCCGTGACCTCGCCTGCTGGGGCAGATCACAGGAGTACGCGCGCGTGTCAGTCAGAAATGTCAGACGTCGGTTATCGAACGATCGGCGCGGTGCCGGGCTTCTACGTTGACATCAAACGGTCAGTTGCCACAGACCGGTCGAAACCGGAGGAAATTGCGTGTCGGATATTGCCATTGTCGGAATCGGTTGCCGGTTCGCGGGCGGAATCGATTCGCCGGAATCGTTCTGGGACTTCGTCGTGGACAAGCGTGACGGTGTCGTCGAGGTGCCCGCCGATCGCTGGGATTGGCGCCGCTACTACGACCCCGAGCCGCGCACGCCGGGTCGCAGCTACACCAAGCACGGCGCCTTCATGACCATAGATCCCTGGCAGTTCGATCCCGACTTCTTCGGGATCTCACCGCGCGAGGCCACCGTGCTCGACCCGCAGCAGCGGTTGATGCTCGAGGTGACCTGGGAGGCGCTCGACGACGCGGGCATCGCCGGGCAGGTCGCGGGCGAGCGGGTCGGCGTGTACGTCGGCGGCTTCGTGGTCGACCAGTCGGTGATCGGCGTCGTGGGACCGGCGCTGTTCCACACCGACATGCACACCCCGGCCAGCGCCTCCTACACGATGCTGTCCAACCGCATCGCCTACGCGCTGAACCTGGTCGGCCCGGCGATCACGGTGGACACCGCGTGCTCGTCGTCGCTGGTCGCGCTGCACCTGGCCTGCCAGGCGCTCGACAACGACGACTGCCGGGTCGCTGTCGCGGGCGGGGTCAACGTGATGTTGCAGCCCGAGACCTTCGTCCTGATGTGCAAGGGCGGCTTCCTGGCCGCCGACGGCCGGTGCAAGTCCTTCGACGCCACCGCCGACGGCTACGGCCGAGGTGAGGGCGCGGGCATGGTGGTGCTCAAGAAACTCGACGACGCCGTGCGCGACGGTGACCGGGTGTACGCGGTCATCAAGGCGACGGGCTCGAACCAGGACGGGCGGACCACCGCGATCACCGTGCCCAATGTCGACTCCCAGGAGGCGCTGGCACGCACCGTGTGCGAACGCTCGGGCATCGCCCCCGACCGGATCACCTATCTGGAGGCGCACGGCACCGGAACCCTCGTCGGCGATCCGGTCGAATTGCGAGCGCTCGGCAGGGTTTTCGGCGCACCGTCGGGCCGCTCGGGCACCATCGGTGTCGGTTCGGTGAAGGCGACGATCGGCCACACCGAGGCCGCCGCGGGCGTGGCGAGTGTGATCAAAGCGGCGCTGGCCCTTCGCCATCGCACGCTGCCGCCGCAGGGCTGGCTCGAGAACCCCAACCCCGACATCCCCTTCGACGAACTCGGTCTGCACGTGCAGACCGAGGCACAGCCCCTGCCCGCCGACGCGGGACCGATGTCCGTGGCGGTCAACGGTTTCGGTTACGGCGGTACCAACGCGCACGCGATCCTGCAGGAGTTCCGCGCCCCGGCCCAGGCGCAGGCCGAACCTCCTCGACACCTCGGCATTCTGCCCATCTCGGCGCGCAGCACCGGCGCGGCGCGCGCCTTGGCAGGCCGGTTCGCCGACCTCATCACCTCGGGCGCCGACCCGCAGCGCCTGGCCGAGGCGGCCTGGACCCGCATGGCCCAGCACCCCTTCCGCACCGGTGTGCTGCTCGACGGCGACACCGGCGAGCTGGTTCGCGAACTGCACGAATACGCTTCGGGCGGCGGCCGCGACGCGACCCGCACGGTGTCCTCGGCCGCCGCCGAACCGGTGTTCGTGTTCTCCGGCATGGGACCGCAGCACTGGAAGATGGCCCGCGAACTGCTCGCCGCCGGCGGCGTGTTCGCCGAGACCGCCCGCGAGATCGACGCCGAGTTCCTGGCACTGTCCGGATGGTCGATCATCGAGGAGCTGAACAGGCCCGAGGACGAGTCGCGGGTCACCCGCACCGAGGTCGCCCAGCCCGCCAACTTCGTCGTCCAGGTCGGTCTGGTGCGTGAGCTGGCCGAATACGGCATCACCCCGGCCGCCATCGTCGGCCACAGTGTGGGCGAGGTGTCGGCGGCCTACGTCAGCGGCATGCTCTCGCTGAAAGACGCGGTGCGAGTGGCCTATCACCGCGCCCGTCTGCAGGCCACCACGGCGGGCACCGGCGGCATGCTGGCGGTCGGGCTGAGCACCGACCAGGTGACCGCGCTGATCGGCGACGACCCGAGCGTCGACATCGCCGCGATCAACAGCCCCACCTCGCTCACCCTGTCCGGCGATGTCGACCGGCTCGACGAGATCGCCGAGAAGCTCACCGAGGACGGGATCTTCGCCCGCAGGCTGCGGGTGGAGGTGCCCTACCACAGCCGCCTGATGGAGCCGATCCACGACGAACTGCGCGAGGTACTCGCCGACCTGGCCCCGCAGGCGCCCACCGTGCCGCTGTACTCGTCGGTGACCGGCGAACTCGTCACCGAGGGCGCCTGGAACGCCGAGTACTGGTGGTCCAATGTCCGTGAGCCCGTGCGGTTCCACGCCGCGATCGGCACGCTGCTCGCCGCGGGCAACCGGGTGTTCCTCGAGGTCGGCCCGCACCCGGTGCTGTCGGGCAATATCCGCGAGGCCATGGTCGACGCGGACGTCAACGGCACCACGGTGCCGACCCTCGACCGCGAACAGTCCGACTCGCACAGCCTCCGGCGCACCCTCATCGGCCTGCACGCGGCCGGTGTCCTCGACCGCGAACGGCTGTTCCCGGCTGTTCCCACCGCGCACGTGCCGCTGCCGCGCTACCCCTGGCAGCGCACCCGCCTGCACTCGGCGCTGCCGCTGTTCGAACAGGCCCGCCTCGGCACGCCCGGCACGTACGCCATGCTCGGTGACCCCGACGTCGAGGGCCGCCCCGAATGGCTGCTCCAGGTCGGCACCCAGTTGCTGCCCTGGCTGGCCGACCACGTGGTCAACGGCGTCAAGATCATGCCGGGTGCGGCCTATCTCGATGCCGCGCTCAGTGCCACCGCGCAGCGGATCGGCAGCAGGCAGGTCGCGCTGGAGGGGGTCCGGTTCGTCGCGCCGCTCGTGATGGGCGCCCCCGATGTGCCGTTGGTCGCGATGAGTGTGGAGGAGGCCAGCGGCCGGTTCCTGATCCGCTCCCGCAGCGCCACCGGAACGGCCTGGACGGTGCACTCGACCGGACGCACCCTGACCGGCGCGCACGAACAGACCGAGGTCGAACTGCCAACGATCGACGTCGGCGTCGATGTCGACCCGGCCATGTTCTACGCGGGACTCGCCTCGGCGGGTCTGCAGTACGGTCCGTCCTTCCAGCGGGTGACCTCGGTGCGCGTCGGCCGCGATGTCGTGCTGGCCACCGTCGACGGCGGCATCGCCGCCGACTCCGGGCACCTGGCGCATCCGGCCGTGGTCGACGCCGCCATGCAGTGTGCGGCCATGCTGTTCACCGACGAACGGATCAACGAGGGCGTCATGGTGCCCGTCGGGGTGACGGCGGTGCGCCTGCTCGCCGACCTGCCCGCGCGGATCACCGTCATCGCCCGTCGCGACTCGAAGGCCCGGCTGCGTGCCGATGTCGACCTGCTCGATGAGGACCGGAAGCTGGTGGCGCGCTTGACGGGACTGCAGATCGGCGCGCTCAAACCCGGCGACGACCCACTGCACCGGATGGCCGACTTCTACTACGCCGAGACGCTCGAGGAACGCGAGCCGCTCGACCCGGCGGCGCTGGCCGAGGCCGGGACGGTGTCCACGGTGGTCGTCGCGCTCGGTGAGAGCCCACGCCCGGCCCGGCTCGCCGCCGCCGTCCCCGGATCCCGGGTCTATGTCGTCGACCCGGCCGGCGAGCAGCTCGAAGCGGACCTGGTCGCGAATCTCACCGCGGCCGAGGCCGAGGGAACCGACCGCGTGCATGTCTGTGTGGTGGCGGGAGCGGGCGACGACGATGTCGCCGACCTGTGGACGCTCAAGCGCATCGCGGTCGCGATCTCGGAATACGTCACCCCCACCGTCGAAGGCGCCGCACCGCAGATCCACTTCGGCGACGGCACCGTGCACGCCACCCTGATCACCGAATCCGCCTTCGCCACGCCCGGCGGCGACGTCGCGCCCGACCCGAGACAGGCCGCGTTCGCCGGCGCGCGGCGCGTGTTGCTCAACGAACAGACCCCGCTGCGCTGGCGCCTGATCGACACCGAACCGGACACGCCGATCGCCGATCTGGTCACCGAACTCGGTGTGCCGGGGGCGTTCTCGCTCGACAACAGCGACGAGGTGCTGCTGCGCGGCGGAGTCCGTCTCGCCCCGGTGGTGACCAAACCGCTGCCCGAGCGCATCGAGGAACTCGAGACAGCGCACCCGCTCACCGACCCGCAGGCCAACTTCGAACTGGACATGCCGCGCACTCGCCTGCTGTCGCAGGTCGCGTGGCGGCAGTGCCCACGCGTGGCGCCGGGTGCCGGGGAGATCGAGGTCGCGATGGCGGTGATCGGGTTGAACTACAAGGACCCGCTCAAGATCATCGGTCTGCTCGGTGAGCGTGAGCTCGCCCCGACCTATTTCGGCACCGTGCCCGGTATGGAGGGCATGGGCACCGTCGTGCGCGTCGGTGCGGGCGTCACCGATGTGTCGGTGGGCGACAAGGTCGCGGTGGCTTCCAAGGGCATGATGCGCCGGTTCGCCACGGTCGACCGGGAACTGGCGGTGGTGGTTCCCCCCGACACCGATCCCGCCTACTGCACCAGCACCATCGCCTTCGGCACGGCCGAATACGCCCTGCACGACCTGGCCAGGCTGGAGCCGGGGGAGACGGTGCTGATCCACGGCGCCGCGGGCGGTGTCGGCACCGCGGCCATCCAGGTGGCCAAGGCGATCGGCGCCCGCATCATCGGCACGGCGAGCTCGCCCGAGCGCCGTGAGCATGTGCTGGCGATGGGTGCCGACTTCGCGGTGAACTCGCGTTCGCTCAACTTCGTCGACGACGTGCTCGCCTTGACCGGCGGCGCGGGCGCCGACGTGATCATCAGCAGTGCCCCCGGCGAGATCCTGCGCCAGAACTTCAATGCCGCGGCCGAATTCGGCCGCATCGTCGAGGTCGGCAAGGCCGACATCTACACCGGTGGGTTGCTGGAACTGGCCAACTTCGACAAGAACCTCGCCTACTACTCGATGGACCTGGACCGCCTGGTCGCGGTGCGCCCGCAACGTCTGTCGCGGCTGCTGCAGCGGGTGTTCGAGAAGGTCACCGAGGGCGTGTACACCCCGCTGCCGTATCAGCTGTTCGAGACGCACGAAGTGAGCCAGGCCTTCGAGGAGACACTGCGATCCTCGCGCGTGGGTCGTGTCGCGCTGCGCATGGACGACCCGCAACCACCCGTGCGCCCCTACCTGCCACCCCTCGAAATCGACGGGGACGCGAGCTATCTCATCACCGGCGGGTTCGGTGGGTTCGGGATGGCGATCGGCCGGTGGCTGGCCATGCGCGGTGCGCGCCGCCTCGTGCTGGTCGGGCGCAGTGGTGCGAGCACCGACACGGCCGAGCGTCAGCTCGCGGTGTGGCGCTCGATCGGCATCGAAGTGGTGGAGGAACTCGCCGACGTCACCGACGCGGGTGCCGTCGCGGCGATCATCGCCCGCGCGCACAGCGACGAGCACCCGTTGCGCGGGGTGTTCCACGCGGCGGGCGCGGTGGCCGACAACCGGCTGGCCAAGATGGAACTGGCCGAACTCGACCGCGTCTACCGCCCCAAGGTCCATGGCGCACAGGTGATCCACCAGGCGGTCGCGGACGCGGGTATCACCCTGGACATGTTCGTGCTGTGCTCCTCGGGCGGCTCGATGTACGGGATCTATGGGCAGTACAACTACTGCGCCGCCAATGTGGCGGTGGAAACCCTGGCCCGGCGCTGGGCGGCGGCGGGGGAGCGGGCCCTGTGCATCGGCTGGGGTCACCTGTCGGGTGCCTCGGGTGGTATGGCGTCGGACGAAACCGCCGAAAAGTACCTGGACCTGGTCGGTTTCGGCCCGATCGACATGGCCGACGCCACCGCCTACCTGGAACAGACCTTGCGTCTGGGCGCGTCCAACGCCGCGATCATCCCCACCGACTGGGTGAAGCTGACCGGCACCTTTCCCCAGCTGATCCGCACTGGCCGCACCGCCGGACTCGCGAAGTCCTCCGCCAAGGACACCTCCGAATTGGCCAGGCTCCGAGCCGAATTGGCCGCGATGGAGGAGGCCAAGCGTGGGCCCGCGATCGCCAGGAAGATGGCCGAGGAACTCGCGGTCGTCATGGGCGTGCCCGTGGAGTCGATCGACATGACCGTGCCGGTACCCGAACTCGGGCTGGATTCACTGATGGCGGTCGAGCTGGGCGCGCGCGTCACCAAGACGCTCGGCATCGACCTGATGTCGATGCAGATGGGCCGCTCGTTCAGCCTGGAGCAGGCCGGACCGAAGGTGGCCGAGTTGATCCTCGCCTCGGAACCCGCCGCCACACCGCCACTTCCGGATGTCGTGCCGGTACCAGGGGAGGACGCCGCGCCGACCGAGGTGCCGGAGCAGTGGACCGTCGACCGCGCGTCCGAGGTCTCGATGGCGGGATCGCACTGATGGTCGAGTTCGGTCTGATCGACGAGTGGCGGCCCGCGCCGGGACGACTCGTGACCTGGTTCGCCTCGGCGGACTCGGTCGCGCGCGCGGCGCGAGCCCCGGCCCACCCGGCGCCGCCGTCGCTGCAGCAGGAACAGTATCTGCGCCTCGCGGCCCGGCACGCGGGTGCGGATTTCCGCTTCTCGGGTCTGTGCCTGGTGACCGCGCGCATCCCTGCCACGGAACTGGATCGTGACGCCATCACCCGCGCGATCCACAAGTTCCTGCTGCGCCACGACACGTTCCGCACCTGGTTCACCGTCGAAGCGGGTGGCACGGTGCGCCGCCACCTCGTTCCCGAGGCCGAGGTGGAGTTCCTCCCGGTCGACTACGGCTACATCGACGACCCCGAGGCGATCTGCCGGCACGTCGAGAAGACCACGCCCGGTCCGTTCCAATGGGATTGCTTCACCTTCGGCGCCATCGAGCACGAGGACTCGACCACCGTCTACCTGGCCGTGGACCACCTGCACACCGACGGCCTCGGCCAGTACCTCTCGGCCGCCGACTTCGCCCAGCTCTACGCCGCCGAACTGTGGCCCGAGGCCGAACCGCTCGCCCCCGCGGCGAGCTACCTGGACTACTGCCGCAACGAACGGTTCCTCAGCGATCAGCAGACACTGGCCTCGGCCGGGGTCAAGAAGTGGCTGGCGTTGTTGCGCGGCAACGACAACCGGCTGCCGAGCTTCCCGCTCGACCTCGGCGAGAAGACCGACGGATACCACCGCAGCGCCCACCGCAGCATCGTGCTGCTCGACGAGGAACAGGGTGAGCGCTTCGAGGAGGTCTGCCGGGCCAACAGCGCCGACTTCGCCGGCGGGGTGTTCGCCGCGGCCGCGCTGGCCGAACGCGAACTGGTCGGGTCGGACTACTACTTCGGCATGACCCCGGTGAGCACCAGAACCTCGGCGGCGGAGAACAATTCGGTCGGCTGGTATGTGACGCTGGTTCCGGTCGCGTTCCCGCTCCCGCAACGGCTGACGATCGGGCGCGCGATCAGGACCGCCCAGCGCGCCTACGACAGCGGACTCCTGTTGGCGCCCACGTCGTTCCATCGCGTCCTCGAACTGCTACCCGCCGATTCGGAGATCAAGGCCGAACCGGGCTGGGTGACCCCGATGATCTCCTTCATCGACGCCAGGGACTTCCTCGGCAACGAGCTGTTCGACAGCCTGCACGCCGGCGTGTTCGCCAACCGCGCCGCATCCGAGGAAGCGCTGATCTGGATCAACCGGTTGCCGGGACAGACCTCGCTGAGCGTCATCTTCCCCGACACCGCGATCGCCCAGGAGAACGTGGGCCGCTACCTCGACACCATGAAGTCCGTGTTCGGAGCCATCATCGACAGCGCCGCGGAGATGCCGTGATCCGAGAAGAATTCGTCCCCTCCATCTTCTGTGACCCGTTCATCCCCGACGGCGAGAAGTCGACCTATCACGTCGGCATCACCGGACAGCCCGGCGGGATGGAGGTGTCCCAGGTGGTCGTGCACAACCGGGGCGGCTACCACACGACCCTCGAGGTCGGCCCCGCTCAGCGGCATCGTGAGGGGCGCGAGCCGGTGATGACGATCGAACAGCGCATCGGTCGCATCGATGGGCGCCTGCACGCGGAAACCTATCGCGCGCAGACCTTCTCGGGATCGACGCTGGTGTCACGGGAGGAGGCGAACTTCGTCGACACGGTGCACCTGCAACCCGGTGGCCTGCCCACGCCCTACCCGGCGAACGTGATGCCGATCGCCGCCGGGCTCACCCTGCTGCGCGGCCTGGAATTCGCCGAGGGGCTGATGGAGACCGTCGATGTGTGGTTGGCGTTCTCGGTGCACTGGCCATTGCTCGTGCGGGTGGAGAAACAGGTCGTGCTCACCGGGCCCGCCGGGGTGTTCTCCTGCTGGCAGGTCCGGTTGCGGCCGGGCTTCGAGCACGTGAACGGGATGCTCGACAAGATGGTCGGGTCCGTGGTGCCGCCGTTCCTCGCCCACTTCGAGGTGGCGGCGCCACACCGGCTGGTGCAGCTGAGTTTCCCGACACAGATGTCGATGTCGGCTCCGCGCGCGACGATGGAGTTGGTGTCGTGACCGTCACCGAACGATCGCGAACGCCCGAACTCGGTGCCTGGCTGGCGTTCGGTGCCTGCCTGATCGCGGTGTTCATGCAGATGATCGACGTGACGATCGTGAACACCGCCCTGCCGAATCTGACCGCCGACCTCGGTGCGTCGCGTTCGGCGCAGCTGCTGGTGATCTCCGGATACGCCCTGGCCTTCGCCTGCACCCTGCTCACCGCCGCCCGGATCGGGGCGATGGTCGGGCGGCGCACGATGTTCCTGGTGTCGGTCGCGGCCTTCACCGCGGCGTCGGTGTGGTGCGGACTGGCCGACGGCGCAGCGGAATTGGTGATCGCACGAGTGGCGCAGGGCGCGGCCGGGGCGGGGATGGCCGCGCAGACCATCGCGATACTCACCGCCGGATTCCCGCGCGAACGCCACCCGCTGGTCTTCGCGCTGTACGGCGGCGTGGCCGGGTTCGCCGGGATGCTCGGACCGATCGTCGGCGGTGTCCTGCTCACCCTCGACATCGGTGGCTGGGGCTGGCGGTCGGTGTTCCTGATCAACCTGCCGATCGGGCTGTTCGCGTTCGCGCTGGCCTGGAAGTTCCTCGACCGCAACAGACCCGAAGGGCGCCACCGCCTCGATCTGGTCGGTGCCGGTTTGTCCGGGCTCGGGCTGTTCGCCCTGATCGCGGGCATGGCGCAGATCCAGCAGCACGGCTGGCGCCTCCACCTGGTCGCGGTCGTCGGTGCCGGCGTGGCCCTCACGGTGGTGTTCCTCGCCCAGCAACGTCGACGGACCGCACGCGGTGCGTCACCACTCGTGCACCTGGAACTGTTCGGCAACACCGGTTTCCGGGTCGGCTCGGTGCTGGTCGGTGCCTTCTTCGGCCTGTTCACGGCGTTCGTGTTCGCCGCATCGATCACGATGCAGGACGTGCTCGGTTACTCGCCGCTGCTCACCGGCATGGTGATGACCCTGTTCGCCCTCGGCGCCGGTGCGGGTGCCATCGGCTCGCTGATCCTGGTGCCGCGCTTCGACATCTGGGCGCTCGCGGGTGGGATAGCGCTGTTCGGTGGGTGCATCGGCGCGGGCGGCGTGTACCTGTACCTGGTCGACGGCGTGGCCAGTGCGCTGCTGTGCGCGGGACCGGTGTTCGCGGCCGGCTTCGGTGTCGGGGTGTTCGGCGTGCAGCTGCAACCGATGATGCTGTCGGGGTTGGACGCCGACCGGATGGCCGAGGCGTCCGGGGTGCTGCCGACCATCGAACAGGTCGGCAATGCCGTCGGACTGGCGGTGCTGACCACGGTGTTCTTCAGCTCGCACAGCCTCGGCGGCGCCATCATGATGATGGGTGCCATCTGCGGTGTCGCCCTGCTTCTCGCCGCGCTGACATCGGCGATGCCGGGGCGAGAGCAGCGCGAGGCAGCCGCTGCCGACGCTTCCACCGCGGAGGTGCTCGGCGGCGCCTGACGATGTGAGCAGCTCGATACGCACCGCGACAGAGGGCGGCTCGGTCGACCAACCGACGCCGGTCCTGGAACGCGCGGTGCGTCTCACGCCGGGCGCTCAGCCGAACAGGGCGAGCTGCGGGTTCGTCGGCGTAGGTGTGGTGGTCGGCGGAGTCGTCGGGCCCTGCTCGCGGCGGAGCCCGTGGGCGGTGAGCAGGGGGTTCACCCGGTCGCGCAACCAGTCGCGGTAGGTAGGGGTGACATCGGCGCCCCGGTTGTAGAGCTGGCGGTAGCGACGCATCAGGGCGGGGTGTTCGGTGTCGAGCCAGGCCAGGAACCAGTCGCGGGTGGGGCCACGCAGGTGCATGGGGAAAGCCATGGCGCTGGTGGCGCCCGCGTCGGCGATCGCGGCGAACAGGGCGTCGAGATGGGCGCGGCTGTCGGTGAGATACGGAATGATCGGGGCCGCCATCACATGCACGGAGAAGCCCGCGTCGGCCAGCGCACGCACCAGGTCCAGGCGGGCACGCGGCTCCGGCGTGCCCGGTTCGAGACTGTGATGCAGGTCGGGATCGAGAATCGCGATCGACACCGCCACACTCACCTCCACCCGCCGCGCCGCCTCGGTGAGCAACGGCAGATCCCGGCGTAGCAGCGGACCTTTGGTGAGAATCGAAAACGGCGTCCCGGAATCGGTGAGCGCGCGAATGATCCCCGGCATCAACCGGTATCGCCCCTCGGCCCGCTGATACGGGTCGGTATTGGTACCGAGCGCCACCGCCTCGCGCTGCCACGACCGGCGCCCCAATTCCCGCCGCAACACCGCCGCCACATTGGTTTTCACCACGATCTCGGAATCGAAATCGCGCCCGGCGTCCAGCCCGAGATATTCGTGACTGCCGCGCGCGAAACAGTACCGGCACGCATGCGAACACCCGCGCATCGGATTGATGGTCCACCGGAACGGCAACGTGCTGCTCTCGGGCATCTTGTTCAGCGCGCTCTTGCACAACACCTCGTGGAAGGTGATGCCGTCGAACTCGGGCGTGCGGACGGTACGAACGAGCCCCGCCCGGCTCAAACCGGGCAGGGCACCGTCATCGGCATCGAGGGTCTGGGACTGCCACCGCACCCCCTGAGTCGAACATGCGTTCGATCAGGTGTCAAGCGTGCTGCGGGCCGAGCGCGAAGTCGACGAGGTCGTGGATACTCTCCTGGATCGGGCGCGGGTGGTAGCCCAGTTCGCGTTCGGCTTTGCCGTGGTCGACGACGGGAGCCGAGATGATCGCGCCGAGAGCGGCTTTGGAGATCACGTCCGAACCGAGGCGCTTGCCGATCGGTTCGAGTACCGGCATGAGCGCGCCGATGAGACCCGCCGGGATGGCGAAACGCGGGCCGGTGGCACCCGCGTGCCGGGCGGCGATCCGGCACAACTCGAGCAGGGTGATCATGTGCCCGCCCAGTAGATAGTTCTCGCCGGTGCGGCCCTTCTCGCCGGCCAGGATCAAACCGTGTGCCACATCGCGGACATCGACCATGTCGAAGCCGCCGCCGATCATCACGGGGACGCGACCGCGCGCGCAGTCCACCGTGGTGCGGTTGACGCGGGAGAGCTGGCGGAGGTTGTCGATCGGGCCGAACACGCCGGTCGGGTTGACGATCACCGCGTCCAGACCGCGTTCGATGGCGGGCCGCAGCGAGAGTTCGCCGGTCCATTTGGAACGGTCGTACACGGGCAGTTCGGGATCGTCGGAGCGCTGGGAGGTCTCATCGATGTGCCCGCCCGCGCGGTACTGGTCGAAAGCGTGGATGGAACTGGTGTGCACGAACCGGCGCGCGCCCACCTCGAGCGCGGCCTCGGCCGTGACCCGCACACCCTCGGTGTTCACGCGCCAGGCCAGATCGTTGTTCTTGGCCAACGTGATGAGGGCGACCAGGTGGTACACCACCTCGGCGCCGTCCAATGCCGTGCGCATCGACGCCGCGTCGAGCACGTCACCCTCCACCCAGGTGACGGCCGGGTCGGTGGTGGCGGGGGCGACGCGGTCGATGGCAACCACCTCGTGTCCGCGCTCCACGAGCTGGGGGATCAGGTTGGAACCGAGGTAGCCGGCTGCGCCGGTCACTGCGACCTTCATGGGGCCGAGGATATAGAACATGTTCTAGTTTTGCCATCGAATGCCGCAGATCGGGTCCGTCGCGAGTCGAAACCGCGCGGGGTATTCGGCTATATTTGGCGCACTGCGCAATCGGGCGGTCGCGTCGGGAGTTGCGCGGCTACCCGATCGTGGTCTCCAGACCGACTTTTCACGACGAGTGGGGGATTCGCATGACCGATCTCTCGGTGCAAACCGAAGGTGTCAACGCGTTCGCGACGACCAATGCCGGGGTGGCGGGGCAGATCGCGGCGGCGGGCAATTTCGACCTGGTCGCCAACGTCTCCGCGATGACACCCGTGTTCGGGCTCATCGGCGCCGACTACCTGGCGATGTTCGCGGCCGCGCAGGTGTTGCAGGCCAAGGACATCAATGAGTTGTCCGCCAAGTTCGGGTCGCTGTCGGACGCGGCGTTCCGCTCGTCGGTGACCTTCGACGCCACCGACATCGACAACGCGGCGCAGATCGCGCGCGAGGCCGCCGGGATCGGGGGCGCGGCATGAAGCCGCTGAGCGCGGACACCGGCGTGATCAGCCCGGAGGCGTCGCCGGCCACCGCCGAGACCGAGACACAGTCCGCGCTCGGCGCCGTGCCGCAGGAGCTGGCGGGTCAGGCCATCCTCGACGTGCCGCTGGTGCAGCTGCCCGAGGACGTCGAGGAACCGGTCTTCACCCTCGCCCAGAAGATCACCGAGGAAACCCAACAGGTCGGCATGCCCACCGGGCTGCCCGGCCTCTCCGGGCTCGGCGCGGGCACGGACGCCCAGGACATCCTGACCGGTATCGCCGACGACGCGTCCTCGGCGCTCACCGACGTGCAGGGCGCGCTGAGCCAGGCCACGATCGACCCGTTCGGCACCGCCGAGACCCTGGTGAACCAGGCCAAGAGCGCCGTCACCGGGGCGACGGGCGGCGCGGGTGGTGCCTCGAACACCGGTGCCGGTGGCAACTCGGCCGCTGCGACCACCCTCACCGAAGACCCGGTCGCGGCCCTGATGAACGGTCTGTCGCTGCCCGCGCTGCCCGGCATCGAGACGCTGTTCCAACCGTTTCTCGACCTGCTCAGCAGCTTCGGCACCGGAGTGTTCGGCTCGCTCGACCCCACTTCCATCCTGAGCAATTCCTCGGCCGTCATCGAACAGGCCATGACCCTGGCCCAGGGCGGCGTGAAAACGGTGCAGCAACTGTGGGAGGGCCAGGCCGCCGACGCCGCGACCACCGCCAGCCAGCAGGCGCAGGCCCAGGGGCAGGAGACCAGTCAGCGCGGCATCGACATCTCCGCGCTCACCCAGCAGGCGGCCGCGGTCGTGCAGACGGGCAACGCCCAGCTCACCTCGATCGCCACCACCTTCGCCGCGCAGGCGACGGCGCTCGCCCCGACGATCATGCTGCCGCCCACCCAGGCCACGCTGATCGGCCTGGCGACGACCCACCTGGGCGAGGCGGTCACGGTCGTCAACGCCACCCGCGGTCAATTGGCCGGGTACACCGGTGAACTCAGCGGTGTGGTCGGTCAGCTCGCGAGCCAGAGCGGGCTGCCCTCGCCGGAAGAGGTGCTCTCGGCGGCGTCGGAGAACATCGGCGAACCGCTGCTCACCCAGGCCGAGGACGCGCTGAGCAGCGCCACCGAGACCAGCGCGGCCAGCACCGGCGGCACCGGCGGAACCACCACGTCCCCGGCGGGCACCAGCCCGGCGGGCACCGGTGGCACGGGCGGCGGCGGTGGCTCGAGTGCCGCGCTCGGCGCCCTCGGTACCGCACGCGGTGGCGGTGGTGGCGGAGGCGGTGGCGGCGGCAGCTCGAGTGGCACCCCGAGCACCGGTTCGCCCAAGTCGACGGCACTGCCCGGCTCCGCGATACCCGCCGCCGGTCGCGTGATGGCGACGGGCCTCGGCACCGGCATGGGTGGTGCGAGCACCACGCCCGCGAGCGCGGGTTCCGGATTCATGGGCGGCAGCCCGGGTGCGGCGGGCGCAGGCCAGCGCGGCAACGACGAGGAACACGGCCGCACGGTGCAGCCCTACCAGAGCCGCACCGGCAACGAAGACCTCACCGGTCTCCTCGGCGAAGCCACGCCCGAGGTCATCGGTGCTGTCCACGAGGACGAACGCACCGCCGACGAAGACCGGTTCTGATCGAGGTTCGCCCGCGGCCGGGTGCCGCGGGCGAACCGGACTCACTTCTCGAAGGCGTCGACCAGCTTCTCGGTGAGGTCGGTGAAACGCTGACGCGCGGCCTGCTGCTCCGGGTTGAGGCCGTCGCTCGCTTCGGGGGAGTAGACGACCAGGTGGGCGTCCTCGGCCAGATCCTCGGTGAGCAGGTCGACGATCTGGGTGCCCTTGCCCTCACCGGCGGGGATGCCGAAGTCGATCTCCCGCAGCGCCTCGATCTCCTCGCGCGCGGCCGAGATCACATCGGCGGCAACCTTTCCCCGCTCCTCCTTCGGCGCGGTCTCGGCCTTGCGGTCCTTGCTGACCGCGTCGGGCCGGTAGACGGCGGTGCCGTCGTCGAACACCTGCAGCACCGGTCGCAGATCGGTGCGTGTCGACCACCCGGCGGGGATGGTGGTGACGCTGATCAGGGGTAGCGGCGCCGGTTCGGCATGGGCGAGCGCGCCCGCACCGGGCAGTGCGAGCGCGCAGACGAGCAGACCGATGATGGGCAGGCGCATGGTTTCCCCTCGATGAAAAACGCTGTGTCGGATCGGGTTCGAGGGTCAGCGTAACCCGGGGGGATTGTTCAGGTCGGTGGCGGAATAGGTATCGCAGGACTGCACCGAACCGCTGCGGTAGCCGGCGAGGAACCACTTCTGGCGTTGATCCGAGGACCCGTGCGTCCACGATTCCGGATTCACGCCACGGCCCGCAGCACGCTGGATGCGGTCGTCGCCCACGGCGTTGGCGGCCGACAGCGCGTCACGGATGTCGTTGTCCGACAGCGGCTTCAGGAACGGCTGTGTGCTACCCGGTGCGTTCTGCTTGTCGGCGAAATGCGCCCACATGCCCGCATAGCAGTCGGCCTGCAATTCGGTACGCACCGCACCGGATTCGGGTCCGCGCGGATCCTGCTGCGCGCGACCGATATCGCCGAGCTGGTTCTGGATGTGATGACCAACCTCGTGAGCGACCACGTACTCCTGGGCCAGCGGCCCGGCACTCGCGCCGAACCGGTCGACGAGTTCCTGGAAGAAGCTGGTGTCGAAGTAGGCGGTGCGATCGGCGGGGCAGTAGAACGGGCCGACATCGCTGGTCGCGTTACCGCACCCGGTGTTCACCGCCCCGGTGAACAGGACGAGTTCGGGCCGCACGTACCGCTGACCGGTCTGCTCGGGCAGCTCCGCACCCCACACCGCGTCCAGACTCTGCGCGGTGAGCACCACCCGGCAGTCGACGTACTTGTTCGCGTCGGCGCCGGTCTTGCAGTGTTCAGGCGTCCCGGCGGTGGCATCGCCGCCCTGGTACTGACCGCCGGACAGGCCGGTTCCGTTGCCTGACCCGGTCAGGTCGACGCCGAACAGCAGGCCGACCACCAGCAGGATCAGCCCACCCGCGCCACCACCGACGGCCAGCTTGCCGCCCATCCCCGGTCCGCCGCCCGAGGATGCCCGGCCCGGATCGATCTGCATACCCTCGTTGAAGGTCATCGCGGTACTCGCCTTCGCTCGATTGTCCACTGCCCTGCAGCACCATTGGCCACCGCGCGCGCAGCCGTCGCGCAGGGCGCGCGACAAGCTTGACACGGCGCGGAAGATATCGGTTTTCCCTCGCCCATCGTGTCTCACTACGATGGGCGTGCGCCGGGTGTTCTCCACGGTGCGAAAAATCGTCGAAAGGAATACCGTGCTGCGCACCCACTTGGCTGGTTCGCTGCGAAGCGAGCACGCCGGTCAGACCGTCACCCTCACCGGCTGGGTGGCCCGGCGGCGTGACCACGGTGGCGTGATCTTCATCGATCTGCGTGACGCCTCGGGAGTCGCGCAGGCGGTGTTCCGCGAAGGCGAGGCGGCCGAACAGGCCCACAAGCTGCGCGCGGAGTACTGCGTGCAGATCACCGGTGTGGTGGAGCAGCGTCCCGACGGCAACGAGAACCCCGAACTGCCGACCGGCCAGATCGAGGTCGACGTGCGCGAACTGGTCGTGCTCAACGAGAGCGCGCCGCTGCCGTTCCAGCTCGACGAGACCCCCGGCGACGAGGCCCGCCTCAAGTACCGCTACCTCGATCTGCGCCGCGAGGGCCCCGGCCACGCCATCCGCCTGCGGTCCAAGGTCAACGCCGCCGCCCGCGAGGTGCTCGGCGCCCACGAGTTCATCGAGGTCGAGACCCCGACGCTCACCCGGTCCACTCCGGAAGGCGCCCGCGACTTCCTGGTCCCCGCTCGCCTGCAGCCGGGCAGCTTCTACGCGCTGCCGCAGAGCCCGCAGCTGTTCAAGCAGCTGCTGATGGTCGGCGGTATCGAGCGTTACTACCAGATCGCGCGCTGCTACCGCGACGAGGACTTCCGCGCCGACCGTCAGCCGGAGTTCACCCAGCTCGACATCGAGATGAGCTTCGTGCGCCAGGAGGACGTGATCCTGCTGGCCGAGGACATCCTCGCCGCACTGTGGAAGCTGGTCGGCCACGACATCGTCACCCCGATTCCGCACATGACCTACGCGGAGGCGATGCGGCGCTTCGGTTCCGACAAGCCCGACCTGCGCTTCGGTGTGGAGATCACCGAGCTCACCGACTACTTCAAGGACACCCCGTTCCGGGTGTTCCAGTCCGAGTACGTCGGTGCGGTCGTGATGCCCGGTGGCGCGAGCCAGCCGCGCCGTCAGCTCGACGCCTGGCAGGAGTGGGCCAAGCAGCGCGGCGCCAAGGGTCTCGCGTACATCCTGATCAACGAGGACGGCACCCTCGGCGGCCCGGTGGCCAAGAACCTGTCCGACGCCGAGCGCGAGGGACTGGCCAAGCAGGTCGGCGCCGAACCGGGCGACTGCGTGTTCTTCGCGGCGGGCGCGACCAAGTCCAGCCGTGCCCTGCTCGGTGCCGCGCGCGGCGAGATCGCCCGCAAGTGCGATCTCATCGACCCGAACGCCTGGGCGTTCGTCTGGATCGTCGACGCACCGATGTTCGAACCGGCCGCCGAGGCCACCGCGAGCGGCGACGTGGCCCTGGGCCATTCGTCCTGGACCGCGGTGCACCACGCCTTCACCTCGCCCAAGCCGGAGTCGATGGACACCTTCGACACCGACCCGGGTTCGGCGCTGGCCTACGCCTACGACATCGTCTGCAACGGCAACGAGATCGGTGGCGGTTCCATCCGTATCCACCGCCGTGACGTGCAGGAACGGGTGTTCGCGGTGATGGGCATCGATAACGAGGAAGCCCAGGAGAAGTTCGGCTTCCTGCTCGACGCCTTCTCCTACGGCGCCCCGCCCATGGGTGGCATCGCCTTCGGCTGGGACCGCATCACCGCCCTGCTGGCCGGGGAGGACTCGATCCGTGAGGTGATCGCGTTCCCGAAGACCGGTGGCGGCGTCGACCCGCTCACCGACGCGCCCGCGCCGATCACCGCCCAGCAGCGCAAGGAAGCGGGTATCGACGCCAAGCCCGAGGTCAAGGGCGGCGACGCGCCGAAAGCTGTTGCGGCGCAGAAGTAGCGACCGGATACCAGCACCGGTAGCTTCTGGTGTGGTCCCGTGGGGGACCGGTGACCAGGAGGCTATCGGTGCTGCATCTGCGCATAATCAGTCCACCCGAGCAGACCGCTGAGCTGGTCCGCCTCCTCGAAGCCGATGCGGGCGTCACCCATCTGACGGTGGCGCCCGGTATCGCGGTCGATCCCGGCGGCGACCTCGTCCAGGCCGACATCGCCCGCGAGGCGGCCAACAAGATCCTCGACGATGTGAAGTCGCTCGGACTGGTACACACCGGTGGCGTCACGCTGGGACCGGTGGAAGCGGTGCTGTCCGACGCCGCCGATCGTGCGGTGCGGGCGGCGCCCGGCGACCCGAGCGACGCCGTGGTCTGGGAGCAGCTGCTCGTGGAGACCCACGAGGAGTCCTCGCTCAACTCCACCTTCCTCGCGTTCTTGACCATCGCCTGTCTGCTCGCCTCGATCGGGGTGGCGACGAATTCGCCCGTCACCATCGTCGGCGCGATGGTGGTCGGCCCGGAGTTCGGGCCGCTGGCCGCGCTGTCGGTCGCGCTCGTTCGCCGCAATTGGCGGTTGGCCCGGCGGTCGATGATCGCGCTGGCTGTGGCGTTCCCTGTCGCGATGACGATCACCCTGTTCGCCACCATGCTGTGGGAGCGGCTGGGCTGGATCACCGTCGAGGGCGTGATGGACGCGCACAATGTCGACTTCATCTACCAGGTCGGGCCGTTCTCCCTGGTCGTGGCCCTGCTGGCCGGGGCGGCGGGCATGCTGTCGCTGGTCACGGCGAAATCGGCGGCCCTGATCGGGGTGTTCATCTCGGTGACCACCGTGCCCGCGGCCGGTTACGCGGTGGTGGCCGCGACGCTCGGTCAGTGGCATCGGGCGTTCGAGTCGGCGGGTCAGCTCGCGGTGAACCTGATCGGCATCGTGGTGGCCGGCGTCCTCGTGCTGGAACTGCGCCCGCGCGCGGGCGACGAGTCAGGCCCGATCGGCCGCTTCAAACGGGCGATCGGCATGCGCACCCCGCTCGAGCACTAGACGCGGGCGACCGGTCCCGCGGTGAGCATCCGGTAGGCGTAGGTGACCGCGATGACGCACACCGGCCCCGCGACGAACAAGCCGATCCCGCAGGCGAGTACACCGACGAAGGTGACGAGCATGATGGTGAGGAACAGCAGCACCGAGGCCCACAGGTTGGCCAGCACCAGCATGCCGCTCGCCTTGATCGCCTCGACCGGTCCGTAGTCCTGGTCGATCACGAAGTGCAGCGAGAACATGCACAGGAAGCCGACGATCACCCCCGGCGCCAGGCACAGCGCGGACCCGAGCAGGGTCGCGCTGAACGCCAGCAGTGCCGTGAGCAACACGTTGCCCGCGTTCACGAAACGGAAGAACGACCCGAAAGCCGGTGGATATCCGTCCGTTTCGTACAGCGCGCCACGCACCATCGCCGCCTGCAGCAACCACAGCGCAACCAGTACGATCAGGAACAGGAACAGCACGCTCAACGGCGAGGTGGGGTTCACGATCTGGACGATCGCGAGCGCACCGAGATAGATGAGCACGCCCACGCCGATGATGCCGAGCCACGGCCCCGGGTTGGTGCGGAAGCGTTCCACGCCGTAGCTCAGGGACTGTCCGATATCGAGCGCCTGTGCTCCCGAATGGAGGTAACCCGACGGCTGCCCGGGCTGTCCCGGCGACACGCCACCGGCGGGGGTCGTGGCGAAACCCGAGGTTTCCGGTTTCTCCTGTGGCACCGCATAACCCGGGCCGGTGCCCGGCTGACCGTAGTGCGGCGCGCCCGTTCCCGATCCGGCAACCGACGGCGGGGGTTCGACCGGCTCGCTGCCGTACTGGGCGGCGCCCGGTCCTTCGAACTGCGGATAGCCTGCGCCACCGGCCATTCCGTGCCTGCCCGTTCCGGAGCCCGGTGCGGGTGGCCGACCGGGCCCTTCGTGGCGTCCGGTGCCGTGGGCGAATTGCCCGCTACCGCCGGGCGCAGGCGACCCACCCGGTGAATCGCTCGATGCGGCGGACGGTGTGTCGGTCACTGTGGTAGACCTTTCGACTCAACCGGTTTGCGGTGTGGCGCACTGCAGTTGACGTCGAGAAAACCCGACGAGCGACAGATGTGTCAAGCGAACAGGCACACTCGCGCAACCGCGGTGCCAACACGCCGGGCGACGCGGAAAGGTTGCGTAACCGCTCGCTAGAAGTGACCAGGTACGAGTAGCTTGAGAGGCGATGACCGCACTATTGGCCGAACGCGCCGCCGACGTCGTGTCCGCAGCACAAAAGTTGCTCACAAAGCGAATGGGTGCTGCGGTGAAGCTGAGTGATCCAGTGGAGCTCAGTGGTAGTGGCAGGACCACCGTCCTGCGGGTGCGTGTCGCGGAGAACGCTTTCTCGCTCCCGCGCACGCTGATCGTGAAGCAGGTGCGTGGCTCCGCGCAGGACCGCGTCACCGGCGGCATGGCACCGGGTGTCGCCAGCATCGACGCGGCATTCCTGCGCGAGGCGGTGTCGTATCAGTTCACCACCGCCCTGAGCCGCGAACAGCGCCCCGGCGCCTACCTCATCGCGCACAGCGTGCCCGACCGCATCCTCGTGCTGTCGGATCTCGGCGACAACGCGCTGCTCACCTCGGTGCTCGCCGCGCGCGCCGAACCGGGCACCCGCAACGCGCTGATGGCGTTCGCGCAGGCGCTCGGCCGCATGCACGCCGCGACCGTCGGCCGCGAACCGGACTTCATCGCGCTGATGCGCCGGGTCGACTCGGCGCACCGCGTGGACGGCATCGCCCAGCAGGCGCAGGCCGCGATCGCGGAGGTGCCGGGTCTGCTCGAGGCGGAGCTCGGCATCGAGGTCCCCGGTGAGATCGCCGAACGCATCGTGCACGGCAACCGGTTGTTCACCGCGGGCCGCTACCGCGCGTTCAGCCCCTCGGACCTGTGCCCGGACAACGTCATCATGAACGACGAGGGCGCCCGGTTCCTCGACTACGAGTGGGGCGGTTTCCGCGACGCGACCCTCGACATCGCATACGCCCTGGTGTCGTTCCCCGGGTGCCTGTGCGATTTCGAACTGTCGCGCGGCCGGGCCAGGGAGATGGTCGAGGCGTGGCGTTCGGCCGTGGTCGGCGTGTGGCCCTCACTGGCCGACGACACGGTGCTGTCCGAACGGATCCTCGAGGCCCGCCTGATCTGGGTGTGGCTGTCGACCTACTGGTTCCTGCCCGCCGACCACACCCGCATCGCCACGGCGCGCGAGCACGGGCTGTCCGTGCCGCGATCGGAAGCACTGATCAACCGCTGGTCGGCGCTGGCCGAGGATGCGCGGGTCACCGGCGACGACGCGGTCGGCGACTTCGCCGAACAGGTGTCGGCGATGCTCGAGGAACGCTGGTCTGAGTGAGAACGTAGCTCCCCACATGGTCCCCGACGCGGAGTAGCGTCGGCGGGGATCCGAGAGTTGGGAGCAGACGTGCCGCAGTCGATCACCGTCACCGTCGTCGGCAAACAGTGGCTGACACCGCACCTGGTGCGCGTCGTCGGCACTGTCGCCGACGGTGCGTTCACCCCGAACGCCTTCACCGACGCCTACGTGAAATTGATCTTCCCCGTGCCCGGCGTCGACTACCCCGAACCGTTCGATCTGGATACGGTGCGCGAGACGATGGACGCCGCCAGCCAGCCCGTATTGCGCACCTACACCGTGCGCTCCTACGACCCGTCACGCCGCGAGATCAGCATCGACTTCGTCGTCCACGGCGACGAGGGCATCGCGGGCCCGTGGGCGGCCGCGGTCGAACCGGGCGAAGAATTCCGCCTGTTCGGCCCCGGCGGTGCCTTCGCCCCCGACCCCGCCGCCGACTGGTATCTCCTGGTCGGCGACGAATCGGCGCTGCCCGCCATCGCCGCCGCCGTCGAGGCATTGCCCGCGGGCGCACCGGCCCAGGTGTTCGTCGAGGTCGGCGGCGCGGAGGACGAGATCTCGTTCGCCTCGGCCGCCGACGTCCAGGTGCACTGGGTGCATCGTGGCGTGTCCTCGGACGCTGTGCCCGACGAGCTCGCCGGCGCGAACGCTCCGCTGGTCGCCGCGGTGCGCGCGGCCGACTGGCTACCCGGCCAGGTCCAGGCATTCGTGCACGGAGAGGCGGACGCCGTCATGCGCAACCTTCGCCCCTACCTGCGCAAGGAACGCGGCGTCGCACCGAAATGGTTGTCCGTCTCGGGTTACTGGCGACGCGGCCGCACCGAGGAGGGCTTCCGCGAATGGAAGCGCGAGCTCGCCGCCGAGAACGCCTGAGCGCGAGCGTCGCCGGAAAAGCGACGATCGCGCCGTCGGGAACAGCGCGACCGCTACGTCCGGAATCGCCGTAGTGGTCCCCGCCTGACCAACCGGTCCGGTCATCCGGACAGCGCGGTCAGCTTGCCGCGCAGATGCGCTCGTTCCACCGCGTTGTCGGTGAGCAGCAGTGCGGCTTCGTAGGCGGCGACCGCCTCCTCGACCCGACCGAGCTCGGCGAGGAAGGCCGCCCGGGCGGCGTGCAGATAGCCGTATGTGGCCAGAGCCGGTTCCGCGCCGAGCGGACGCAGCAATTCCAGCGCCCGGGCCGGATCACCCGCCAAACCGACCGCGACGGCGTGATTGAGCCGGGCGACCGGTGACGGCCAGACCCGCAGCAACAACCGGTACAGGCCGATGATCTCGGGCCAATCGGTGTCGGCCCAGCTGGGCGCCTCGTCGTGGACGGCGGCGATCGCCGCCTGCAGGGTGTACCGATCGGTATGTGGCAGAGCCTGTTTCACCAGACTGATGCCCTCGGTGATCGCCGCGTGATCCCAGCGGGTGCGGTCCTGGTGTTCGAGCGTGCACAGCTCGCCCGCCGCGTCCACGCGGGCGGCGCGCCGGGCGTCGGTGAGCACGATGAGTGCCAGCAGGCCGGTCACCGACGGATCACCGGGAACCAGCGCGTGCATCATCCTGGCGAGCTGGAGAGCGCGGTCGACCAGATCCGCGCGGACGAGATCGTCACCGGCGGGCGCGGTGTGACCGGTGGTGAACAGCAGATGGATCACCGCGCAGATCGCGTCGAGCCGCTGCGGCAGCTCACGGATCGACGGAACCCGGTACGGGATGCCCGCCACGGCGATCTTCTTCTTCGCCCGGGTGATGCGCGCCGCCATGGTCGGCTCGCTCACCAGGAACGCCCGCGCCACCTCGGCGGTGGTGACCCCGCAGACCAACCGCAGGGTCAGGGCGACCTGAGCCTGCGGGGACAGCGCCGGATGGCAGCAGGTGCTGATCAGCCGGAGCCGGTCGTCCGGGATCACCGGGTCGTCCCACGCGGCCAGGGCCAGGTCGGCGGTGTCGGGCACGGGTTCGTCGACGACCAGCTCGGGCAGTGACCGGCGGAAGGTGGTGTCGCGGCGCATCAGGTCGAGGCCGCGCCGCCTGGCGACGGTCGTCAGCCAGGCGCCCGGCCGGGCCGGGACACCATCGGCCGCCCACGCGGTCAGCGCGGTCGCATAGGCGTCCTGCACGCATTCCTCGGCCAGATCGAAATCCCGGACCAGCCGCACCGTCGCGGCGAGCACGAAGGCCCATTCGCGACGGTGCGCCTGCTCGACGGCCGCGGCCGCCGTCGTCACGGCTGCGGGAAGACCTTGATCGGGCGCACTTCCACCCCACCCGTCGGGGCCGGGACCTGCGCGGCGATCGCGATGGCGGCGTCGAGATCGGGCGCCTCGATCAGGTAGTAGCCGCCGAGCGCCTCCTTCGCCTCGGCGAACGGGCCGTCTGTCACCACCACCTCACCCGACGCGTCGTGGCGGATCGATGTGGCGGTCGCGGTGGGCTGCAACGCGTGGCCGCCGAGGTTGGCCGCGCCGGTGAGCTGCTGGAAGGTGCGATGCGCGGTGAGCATGTCGTCGAGTTCGGCGGGGGACATGGCGGCATAGGTCGCCTCGTCGCCGTAGATCAGGACCAGGTACTGGCTCATGGGGGCTCCTTCGGATCGTGGTCGCCCGTTCGTCGGGTGGCCGTACTCATCCGACGAACGACCGCGGTGGTGATCGACAGCCGCTGGTGAGAATTCTGCGCCGATTTCCGAGAAGCCGCGCCCGATCAGTGCACCGGGGTGGTTCGTGGTTCGAGGCGGCCGCCGGAGCGTACGGCGAACGAGGTGCCGTGGCGGATGCCCGTGGCCGGGTCGGTGACGTCGAAGGCGTAGAACCAGTCCATCTGGGTCGCCTCGGGGGTGACGTCGAGGACGCCGAAACCGTGAGAGTCCAGTTCCACGTACCGCAGGTGGTGGTTGGCCGCCTTGATGGCTTCCTCGGCCGCGATCGAGGTGGTGCGCGGCGGAGTTTTCGTCATGTCGGTGACACTGGCCGAGGTGACCGACGGGATGACGAATTCCGCGCCGACCGTCGGTCCGCCCGGGTAGTTCGCGGCGTTCAGCGGCAGGTCGGCGGCCCAGGAGGTGTGGATGTCGCCGGTCAGGAACACGACATCGCCGACCTGATCGCTCGCGATGGTCTCGAACAGGGTGCGGCGGTCGGCGGTGTAGCCGTCCCACTGGTCCCCGTTGACGGTGATGCCGCCCTGCGGGATGCCGAGGGCGGCGGTGATGGCCTCGGTGGTCGCCGGTTCCAGTGGCGGGAACACCACCGGCGCGATCATCACCGAATTGCCGACGAGCTTCCACTGGGTCGGCGACGAGACCAATCCCGCTGTGAGCCAATCCATCTGGGCCCGGCCGGTGATGGTGCGCGCCGGGTCGTCGGCGTGCCGCCACCCCGCGACCGGCCCCGCCTCCTCGTCGCGGTAGCTGCGCAGGTCGAGCATCGACAACTCGGCCAGGGTGCCGAACCGCAGCCGCCGGTAGATCTGCACCGCCCCGTCGGTGCGGGTGGCGCGCACCGGCATCCACTCGAGGTAGGCCTTGGCCGAGGCCGCCCGACGGGCGGCCCAGTCGCCCTGGGTGGCGGGGTCGTGGTTCTCGGAGCCCTCGCGCCAGGAATTGTCGGCCGACTCGTGGTCGTCCCAGGTGCAGATGAAGGGCAGCACGGCGTGCAATGCCATCAGGTCCGGATCGGTCTTGTACTGGCCGTGGCGGATCCGGTAGTCGGCGAGGGTGACGATCTCGTGCGCCGGATCGTGCGCGCGCACCGCTCCGGCGCGGCCGACGTACTCCCCGCGACCGTATTCGTAGATGTAGTCGCCGAGGTGGACGATGGCGTCGAGGTCGCCGCGCGCGGCTAGGTGCCGGTAGGCGCCGAACCAGCCCGCTTCCCAGTTCGAACACGACACCAGGCCCAGGCGCAGCCGGTCGACGGAGCTGTCGGCCGCGGGCGCGGTGCTGGTGCGTCCGATCGGGGAGGTCTGGCCGAGCGCGTGGAAGCGGTAGCAGTAGCCGGTGCCCGCCGACAGGCCTTTCGCGTCGATCTTGACGGTGTGGTCGGTGTCGGCGGTCGCTGTGACGGTGCCGGAGGCGGCCACCTGCGTGAAGGTCTCGTCGGTGGCGATCTCCCAGCGCACCGAGGTCGCGTCGCCGAGGCCCGAGCCGGGGGTCGCGTCGTCGTCGACGCTCACGCGGGTCCACAGGATCACCGCGTCGGGCAGCGGATCGCCCGAGGCCACGCCGTGCCGGAACACCGCTCCGGTCGCGTGGGCCCGCGCCGAACCGATCAGGACCGCCGCGGCGGCCGCTGTGCTGCCTTTGAACAGGGTGCGACGGGCGAACAGCCCCGCGGGCACGACCTCGGTGTTTTCGACCACGATCAGCGATCTCATCCCAGCGCGGCCCGGCGCGCAAGTCGGACACACAGAATTTGGTCATCTGTTCAGGTTTGCGGCCCGTGCAGGGCGATCGACCGGATGTGTCCGAGGGTCTCGGTACCCTGCTCGACGTGAGTGATCAGCTGTTCGACGTGCCGGGCGAACCCGCCGACCCCGAGCGTGGACTCGACGCGGTGGTGCGGCGCGATCCCGGGGCGCCGCTGGCGGTCCGGATGCGGCCGCGCTCGCTGGACGAAGTGATCGGTCAGCAGCATCTGCTCGGCCCCGGTTCGCCGCTGCGCAGGCTCGTCGAGGGGTCCGGCGCCGCATCGGTGCTGCTCTACGGCCCACCCGGTACCGGGAAGACCACCCTCGCCTCGCTGTTGTCGCAGGCCACCGGGCGCCGGTTCGAGGCGTTGTCGGCACTGTCGGCGGGTGTCAAAGAGGTGCGCGCGGTCATCGACCTCGCGCGCAAACGGCTGGCCGTGGGCGAACAGACCGTGCTCTTCATCGACGAGGTGCACCGGTTCTCCAAGACCCAGCAGGACGCATTGCTCGCGGCGGTGGAGAACCGGATCGTGCTGCTCGTCGGCGCGACCACCGAGAACCCGTCGTTCTCGGTGGTGTCGCCCTTGCTGTCGCGCTCGCTGGTGCTGCAGTTGCAGTCGCTCACCACCGACGACATCCGGGCGGTGCTCGAACGCGCGATCGCCGACGAGCGTGGGCTGGCGGGGGAGTACACCGTCACCGAGGAGGCGCTCGACCACATCGTGCGGGTCGCCGGCGGGGATGCGCGCCGGGCACTCACCGCGCTCGAGGCCTCGGCCGAGTCGTCGCTCGACGGGACCGTCGACCTCGAACTGGTCGAGGCGAGCGTCGACAAGGCCGCCGTGCGCTATGACCGCGCGGGCGACCAGCACTACGACGTCATCAGCGCCTTCATCAAATCCATCCGCGGCTCCGATGTGGACGCGGCCCTGCACTATCTGGCCCGCATGCTCACCGCGGGCGAGGACCCGCGCTTCATCGCCCGGCGCCTGATGATCCACGCCAGTGAGGACGTCGGCATGGCCGATCCGATGGCGCTGCAGACCGCGACCGCCGCCGCCCAGGTCGTGCAGCTCGTCGGCTTGCCCGAAGCGAAACTGGCGCTGGCGCAGGCGACCATCCACCTGGCCACCGCGCCGAAATCCGGTGCGGTCACGTCGGCGCTGGCCGCGGCCATGTCCGATATCACCGCGGGCAAGGCGGGCGCGGTGCCACCGCACCTACGCGACGGGCATTACGCGGGTGCCAAGGCCCTGGGCAATGCCAAGGGCTACAAATTCCCGCACAACCACCGCGGCGGTGTGGTCGCTCAGCAATACCCGCCCGACGAGATCGTCGGCACCGACTACTACGAACCCACCGACCACGGCTTCGAACGCGAGGTCGGTTCCCGTGTGAGCAAGCTGCGCCGCATCATCCGCGGCAGCTGAGCAAGTCACGTCCGGATTGTCGCCGAGACCACCGACTCCGGAAGAAAAGCGGTGGATCGCAGACGGTAGGCTGGTCAGCTGTGCAGACCCACGAGATTAGACGGCGTTTCCTGGACCATTTCGTCCGTGCCGGACACACCGAGGTACCCAGTGCCTCGCTGATCCTGGCCGACCCCAACCTGCTGTTCGTCAATGCGGGCATGGTCCAGTTCAAGCCGTATTTCCTGGGTCAGGAAGCGGCGCCGTACGCGCGAGCTACCAGCGTGCAGAAGTGCGTGCGCACCGGTGACATCGACGAGGTCGGCGTCACCACCCGGCACAACACCTTCTTCCAGATGGCCGGCAACTTCTCCTTCGGCGACTACTTCAAGGAAGGCGCCATCACCCTGGCCTGGGAGCTGATCTCCAAGTCCCAGGAGGACGGCGGTTTCGGTTTCGACCCCGAACGCATCTGGGTCACCGCCTACGAGTCCGACCCGGAAGCCGCCGAGATCTGGGAGCGCGTCGCCGGAATCCCGAAGGAGCGCATCCAGTTCCGCGACGGCAAGGACAACTACTGGGACATGGGCGTGCCCGGTCCCGGCGGTCCCTGCTCGGAGATCTACTACGACCGCGGTCCCGCCTACGGCAAGGAAGGCGGCCCGGTCGCCGACGAGGACCGCTACCTGGAGATCTGGAACCTGGTGTTCATGCAGGACATCCGTGGTGAGGACAGCCCGAAGCTGGGCTTCCCGCCGGTCGGATCGCTGCCGCGCAAGAACATCGACACCGGCATGGGCGTCGAACGTGTCGCCATGCTGCTCCAAGGCGTGGAGAACGTCTACGAGACCGACCTGCTGCGCCCCATCATCGACAAGGCCGAGCAGCTCACCGGACGCTCCTACGGTGTCGAGCACGCCGACGACGTGCGCTTCCGCGTGATCGCCGATCACGTGCGCAGCTCGGCCATGCTCATCGCCGACGGCGTGAACCCCGGCAACGACGGCCGCGGCTACGTGCTGCGCCGGCTGCTGCGCCGCATCGTGCGCTCGGCCCGCCTGCTCGGCGCCGAGAAGCCGGTGATGGCCGAACTGATGAAGGTCGTCTCCGACCTGATGTCGCCGTCCTACCCGGAGCTGGCCACCGACTTCGCCCGCATCGAGACCGTCGCGGTCGGTGAGGAAACGGCCTTCCTCAAGACCCTGAACACCGGCGAGACCCTGTTCGAGAACGCCGCGTCGGCGGTGAAGTCCTCCGGCGGCAAGCAGATCGCCGGTTCGGACGCCTTCGCCCTGCACGATACCTACGGATTCCCGATCGACCTCACCCTCGAAATGGCCGCCGAGGCGGGCCTTTCCGTGGACGAGGCGGGTTTCCGTTCGCTGATGGCCGAGCAGCGTCAGCGCGCCAAGGACGACGCTCAGGCCCGCAAGCACGCCCACGCCGACCTGACCGTCTACAAGGAACTGGTCGACCGCGGCGCCACCGAGTTCACCGGCTTCGACGAACTCACCTCCGAGGCCAACGTGCTCGCCCTGATCTCCGGTGGTGTGCGGGTGCCCGCCGCCCAGGCCGGTGCGGACGTCGAGGTGATCCTCGACCGCAGCCCGATGTACGCCGAGTCGGGTGGTCAGATCGCCGACCGCGGCGCGATCACCGCTTCGGGGCTGAAGCTGCGCGTCAACGACGTGCAGAAGATCGCCAAGAAGCTGTGGGTGCACAAGGCCACCGTGGAGCAGGGCCAGATCACCGAGGGCGATGTGGTTCTCGCCCAGGCGGATCCGTCCTGGCGTCGCGGCGCTACCCAGGGCCACTCCGGCACGCACATGGTGCACGCCGCGCTGCGTCAGGTGCTCGGCCCCAACGCGGTACAGGCCGGTTCGCTGAACAAGCCCGGTTACCTGCGTTTCGACTTCAACTGGCAGGGCGCGCTGTCGGAGCAGCAGAAGGCCGATATCGAGGCCGTGTCCAACGACGCGGTCGGCGCCGACTTCCCGGTGAACACCTTCGTCACCGATCTGCCCAAGGCCAAGGCCATGGGCGCGATGGCGCTGTTCGGCGAGAACTACGGCGACGAGGTGCGTGTCGTCGAGATCGGCGGCCCGTTCTCGATGGAGCTGTGCGGTGGCACCCATGTGGAGCACTCCTCGCAGATCGGCCCGATCACCGTGCTCGGTGAGTCGTCGGTCGGTTCGGGTGTGCGGCGCGTGGAGGCGTTCGTCGGCCTGGATTCCTACAAGTACCTGGCCAAGGAACGTGCCCTGCTCGCCGGTGTCGCGTCCTCGCTGAAGGTGCCGTCGGAAGAGGTACCCGGCCGCGTCGAGCAGCTCGTGGAGCGGCTCAAGGTGGCCGAGAAGGAACTCGAGCGCACCAAGATCGCCGCCGTGCTCGCCTCGGCGGGCACGTTCGCCGAGCAGGCCGAGCGTGTCGGTGCCGTGCGTCTGGTCGCCGCCGCCGCGCCCGAGGGCGCCTCGGCCGGTGACCTGCGCACCCTGGCCACCGATATCCGCGGCCGCCTCGGCAGCGATCCGGCGATCGTCGTGCTGCTCGGCAACGTCGACGGCAAGGCGCCGTTCGTGGTGACCGTCAACAAGGCCGCCCAGGACCTCGGCTTCAAGGCGGGCGATCTCGTCGCCAGCTTCGGTCCGAGCATCGCCGGACGCGGCGGCGGCAAGCCGGAGATGGCGCAGGGCTCCGGCTCGGACCCGTCGGGTATCCCGAACGGTTTGACCTCGGTCCGCGCCCGGGTGGCCGAACTCACCGGCTGATGAGCACCCCCGCCTCGGACGAGGCCCCGGCCGATCGACCCGATCCGGCGACCGACCCCGGTCGCGGCCGCCGGATCGCGGTCGATGTCGGCAGTGTCCGCATCGGCGTGGCGTCCTGTGACCCCGATGGGGTGCTCGCCACGCCGGTGGAGACCGTCGCGCGCGCCAAATCCAGCCGTCAGGGCGGTCCACCCGCCGACATCGCAAGAATTGCCGAGATTGTGCGGGAGTACGAGGCCGTCGAGGTGATCGTCGGCCTGCCCCGGACGCTGCGCGGCGAAAACGGCACCGCCGCGGGCATCGCCCGCAAGTTTGCCAAGCAGTTGCGCCGGGTGATCGACCCGATTCCGGTGCGCCTTTCCGACGAACGTTTGACTACGGTGTCTGCTGCACGTGCGTTGCGCGAGAGTGGAGTTCGCGCACGTGGCCAGCGGCAGATGATCGACCAGGCGGCAGCAGTGTCGATTCTGCAAGGATGGTTGGACGAGCGGAGTTCGATGGTGAAGGACGCAGCAGACACAGCGGTCGGAGATGATGCATGACCGACCGATGGGCCAGGGCAGAGGAGCGGTACCGGGCGCGTGAGGCGGACCGGCGTTACCCGCGCCGCGACGACTGGGGCCTGGACCCCCGTGCGTCGCGCGAGGAGCCCGAGGTCCCCGAATGGGACGACTTCGACGACGATACGAACGTCATCCCGCGCTACGAGGACGAGTTCCCCGAGCCGGAGCCCGAGCCGGAGCCCGAACCGCCGCGCCGGGTGGGTCAGCGCCCACCGCGCGCCGCACCCGCCGGACGCGGCCGCGCCAGATCCGGTGCGGGACGCGGCAAACGGTCGCGGATCGCCTCCCGCAAGGCGGCCGAACGCAAGCGCCGCCGCCGCAACATGTGGGTGGTGGCCGCCGTCTTCGCGCTGCTGTTCGTCTCGGCGGCGGGCTTCGCGGGCTACAAACTGATGGGAAGCCTCGCTCCCGCCGAGGATTTCGCGGGCCCGGCAGGCAAACCCGTTGTCGTCCAGGTGCATCCGGGCGACACCGCCACCCAGATCGCCGAAGCGATGCACGAACGTGGCATCGTCGCCAGTTCCGAGGCCTTCTACGAGGCGGCCGTGCGCAACGCCGGGATGAACAGCGTGCAGCCCGGCTTCTACGCGATCGGTGAGCGCAGCCCCGCCGCCGACGCCGTCGCCGCGCTGGTCGGTGGTAAGGCCCGCGTAGGCAATGTGGTGGTGTCCGAGGGCAGGCTGCTGCACGACAAGCACGACGTGAGCACCGGTGGCCGCTACGACGGCATCTACCGCAAGATCGCCGACGCCAGCTGCGTTGGCCCCGAACGCAAGTGCGTGACCTACGAGCAGCTCGACGCGGCGGGTGCGAGCCTCGACCTGGCCGCACTCGGTGTGCCGCAGTGGGCGATGCAGGCGGTCAAGGACTGCCCCGACCGGGCCAGGCAACTCGAAGGACTCATCGCGGCCGGCACCTGGGACTTCGATCCCAGCGGCACACCGCAGCAGATCCTGAAGCAATTGATCAGCGCGAGCGTGCAGGCCTACGAGGCCACCGGACTGCTGCAGTCCGGGGCCGACACGAAACTGTCGCCCTACGAGATGTTGATCGCCGCGTCGCTGGTGGAACGTGAGGCCAAGCCGGAGGACATGGGCAAGGTGGCCCGGGTGATCGTGAACCGCCTCGAGGTCGGCCAGATGCTGCAGTTCGACTCCACGGTGAACTACACCCTCGAGACCACCGAGGTCGCCACGACCGACGCCGACCGCGCCGCCGTGACCGCCTGGAACACCTACGCGATGGAGGGCCTGCCCAAGACCCCGATCGCCGCACCGTCGGTGGCCGCGTTGCGGGCCGTCGAGAAGCCCGAGCCGGGACCGTGGCTGTACTTCGTCACCGTCGACAAGCAGGGCACGACGAAGTTCACCGACTCCTACCAGGAGCACCTGCGGCTGGTCACCCAGGCACAGCGCAGCGGCATCCTCGACAGCTCGCGGACCGGTGGCTGAGCCGCGCAAGGCGGCGGTGCTCGGGCAGCCGATCGGGCACTCACGATCGCCGCAACTGCACTCGGCCGCCTACCGTGCGCTCGGTCTGCCCTGGACCTACGAGCGCATCGAATGCTCCGCCGGGCAACTGCCGGGTCTGGTCGACGGACTCGGCCCCGAGTGGGTCGGACTGTCGGTGACGATGCCGGGCAAGGAAGCGGCGCTCGCGTACACGGACCGGCGCACCGACCGGGCGGAACTGGTCGGCTCGGCCAACACCCTGCTCCGCACCGACGACGGCTGGCTGGCCGACTGCACCGATGTCGACGGCGTGTTCGGCGCGCTGCGTGACGGCGGTGTCGAACGGGTGGAGGAGGCCGTGGTGCTCGGTGCGGGCGGTACCGCGCGGCCCGCTCTGCTCGCGCTGTCGCAGCTCGGTGCTCGATCGGTGACGATCGTCGTCCGCGACGCGGGCCGGGCGCGTGGTGCGCTCGACCTGGCCGAACGGCTCGGGATGTCGGCTGCCACCGCGTCGTTCGATGCCGACTCCCTCGCCACGATCTGCGCGCGGGCCTCCGCGGTGGTGAGCACGGTGCCCGCGGAGGCGGCGGGCGCGGTCGCGGGATCGGTGGCGACGGCGCCGGTGGTGCTCGACGCGATCTACAACCCGTGGCCGACACCGCTGGCGACAGCCGTCGGGGAGGCCGGGCACACGGTGGTCAGCGGGCTGCGGATGCTGCTGAACCAGGCCTACGGTCAGGTCGAGCTGTTCACCGGGCAGCCCGCTCCCCGCGCGGCGATGGCGGCGGCGCTCGACCTCTGATCGATCCGTTGCCGCGCTGATCCGCGAATTGGTACCGGTTCTAGTTTTGTCCGATTAGGGTGATGCCCATGACCACTTGGCTGTTGCGTGCCATCGCACTCGGGGCGACAGTGGTCGCCCTGCGGGTTCTGCTCGGATTCGCCATGGCGGCCCTGCCGACCTACGGCATCCTCTGGCGGGCTGCCTGCCTGATCGTGATCGTCGGCGCCGCCATCGCCTGGGGCGCGCGCGACGCCCGCTCCGCCGACGGCACCGACCTCACCGTCCGCTGGCTGCTGGCAGGCATGGTCGCCGGGCTCGGCAGTGGCGCGGTGTGCTGGATCCTCGACCAGATCCCGTCGGTCGAACTCGGCGACGCGGGCGCGCTGTTCGAACTCACCTCCGCAGCGTCGTTCATCATGCTGCTGGTGTTCCTGCCCGCGATGATCGGCGTGGGCTACGGCCGTGCCCGGGCGCGTAGATCAGCCGCGAAGCCCCAAGCCGCCCCGGAGCCGGTCCCCGCTTACGCGGGATAGGCGGACGGCGAAGAGCTGGAGGGGTGGTCCAGCGGTCGACGCCGCCTGTGCGCTGTGGGTTCGGCTGGGTCGACTCGCAGCGGGGCGTGCCGCCTGCCTACGTGGGGTAGGCAGGCGGCGTCTCCGAGCGCATCGCTCGTCCACGCGTGGTGGAGGTGCGGCCCGCGCTCAGAGCAGGATCGCGCCGCTCGTCGGTGTCTCGCGGGCGATGGCCGAGTAGGCCGCCGCGAGCAGGCTGGGGTCGGGGCCCTCGAGGCGGCCGGGCTTGGCCAGGCCGTCGAGCACCACGAAGCGGAGCACACCGGAGCGGGTCTTCTTGTCGGTCTGCATCGCGTCCATCAACTGCGGCAGCGCGTCGGCGTCGTAGCTCACCGGCAGGCCGACGCTTTCCAAGATGGTGCGGTGCCGGTCGGCGGTGGCGTCGTCCAGGCGGCCCGCGAGGCGGCCCAGTTCGGCGGCGAACACCAGGCCGACCGACACGGCCGCGCCATGACGCCAGCGGTACCGCTCGCGCCGCTCCACCGCATGTCCGAGGGTGTGGCCGTAGTTGAGGATCTCGCGCAGGCTCGATTCCTTGAGGTCGGCGGCGACCACGTCGGCCTTCACCTGGATGGCGCGGCGGACCAATTCGGGCAGCACCTCGCCGGTCGGGTCGAGCGCGGCCTCCGGATCGGCCTCGATGAGGTCGAGGATCACCGGGTCGGCGATGAAACCGGCCTTGATGATCTCGGCCATGCCCGCGACGATCTCGTTGCGCGGCACCGTTTCCAGGGTCACCAGGTCGACGAGGACGGCGCTCGGCTCGTGGAAGCTGCCGACGAGGTTCTTGCCCGCCTCGGTGTTGATGCCGGTCTTGCCGCCGACCGCGGCATCGACCATGGCCAGCAGTGTGGTCGGCACGTGCACGATGCGCACCCCGCGCATCCAGGTGGCCGCCACGAAGCCCGCGAGGTCGGTGGCCGCGCCGCCGCCCAGGCTCACCACGGCGTCGTTGCGGGTGAGCCCGATGCGGCCGAGTACCTCCCAGCAGAACCCGGCCACGGCCAGGTCCTTGCCGTCCTCGGCGTCGGGAATCTCGATGCGGTGCGCGTCGATCCCCGTGTCGGCCAGTGCCTTTCGCACCGCCTCGGCGGTCTCGGCCAGCGGCGGCTGGTGGAAGATCGCCACGGTTCGCACCGCATTGCCCGCGGTCACCGCCTCGACGAGGTCGCCGAGCAACCCGCGACCGATGATCACCGGGTAGGGATCGGCGGTACGGACCTGGATGGTGGTCGGCTCTGTCACGTGCGCTGCTCCGATTCTCTCGGGTCGTTGGTCATACGTCTTGTCGCTCGCCGTCGCGGTCGCGCCCGCCAGGAACCCGGCGCCGGTTCCCCCGGCGCTCGATCAGCAGGTTGCTGAGCCGCGCGCTGGTCGGTGGGGCCTGCGGGTGCTTCGGCACCGGGCTCGGTCGCCGAACTCCGGCGTCCACCCGCTGCTTGTCGCGTGCCACCACGCCTACCGCGTGTGCCACGTCTGCTGCGGTTGCCGGACGATTCCTTGCCGCCGGATCTGCGACCGGTGGTCGTCGGGGAGTCGTCGGTGCCGTCGGCAGGGGAGCCTTGGGCGGCGCCGGACCGCGTATTCGGCTGAGACTTGCGGCCGCGTCGATTCGGGCGGGTGGTCTTGGAGTTTTCGGCGGCCGGGTGGTCGGTGCGTGCTTCGTCGGCAGGTGAGGCCGCGTCGGCGGTCGGTTCGCCGGTGCGGGTGGGGTCGGTGGCGCTGCCGACGGCACGGGACCGGCTGCCGCGGCGGCGCAAGCGGTTGCGGCGCGAGCGCCTGCCCTCACCGGGCGGTGTTTCACCGGAGGCGGATCGTCCCGGCGCGGGTCGTGCTGCGGCGGAAGTGGTTCCGTCGTTGTCGGCCTGGCCCGTGGGTGCGGGAAGGATCTCGCCGCGCCGGGCGGCTGCTGCCCTCGCACGGGACCGTCTGCGCGCTTTGGAGCGGTTGCTGCCGGAGCCCGGTGTGGAAGGTGAAGGGGGAGTGGGCTTCGCGGTGTCGGCGGTACGCACGATGTCGGTGCGCACCGATTCGAGTCCCAACCGTGCCAGGATCATCCGCACCACCCGGCCAGGGCTGCGACCGTCGGTGCGCACACGCACCGTGGCCACCTCTCGGTAGAGAGGCCGCCGCTGCTTCATCAGCTCGCGGTACTTCGCGGCGGGGTCGGCACCGTTCAGCAGGGGACGGGCATTGCTCGACCCGGTGCGCCGAAGTCCTTCGCCCACACTGATTTCCAGATACACCACGGTGGCGCCGCGTAGCACCTCACGCGTGCGCGCCGACAGCACCGACCCACCGCCGAGCGACACCACACCCTCGTGCTCGAGCACAGCCCGCCGCACCACCTGCTCCTCGATGCGCCGGAACTCCGGTTCACCGTCGGTGGCGAAGATCTCGGGAATGCTTCGCCCGGTCTCGGCCTCGATCCCCGCATCGGTATCGAACAGCTCGACACCCAGTTCCCTGGCCAGCTTGCGCCCGATCGTCGACTTCCCCGAGCCGGGCGGACCGACCAGCACCACCCGAGCCCGCGCGCCGATTCCGGCCTCGTCACCGGAATCGGCGCCCGGTGACGCGGCCGCGTTGTCGCCGACCGTGTCCGCACCCGGTTGCGTGTGCACGTTGTCGCCAACCATGTCCGCACCTGCTGCGGGCGCGTTCTCGCCACTGGAGTCCGCACTCGGAGCAGTGTGCGCGATGTTCGCCCCGAGTTCCGCGCTGGCGGCCGTGGCGTCGTCCCCGGCCTCCGGCCCGGGTGTCGTGGTCGAGTCAGCGTCCCCCGACCTCGCACTGTGGTCGGGTGCCGTGCTCGGGTTGTCGCCGCTGGTCTCTGTGCCGGGTGCGGTCGTCGACGAGGGGCCCGCGTCGGTGTGGCGCGCGGTCCCCTCCTGGCCCGGCGTGGTCACGACGTGCGGCTGTCCGCGGGCACGTGGGGACGGCTGCTGATCCGCTTGCTGTAGCTGGTGATGTTGTCGACGGTCTCGGCCAGCGAATCGCCACCGAACTTCTCCAGCGCGGCCTGCGCCACGACCAGCGCCACCATCGATTCGGCGACGACGGCGGCGGCGGGCACCGCGCACACATCGGAGCGCTGGTGGATGGCGACAGCTTCCTCACCGGTGGACATGTCGACGGTCGACAGCGCACGCGGCACCGTCGAGATCGGCTTCATCGCCGCACGCACGCGCAGCGCCTCACCGTTGGTCATGCCGCCTTCCAGACCGCCCGCGCGGTTGGTCGAGCGCAGCACACCGTCGGGACCGGGACGCATCTCGTCGTGGGCCTGGCTGCCGCGTCGGCGCGCGGTCTCGAAACCGTCGCCGACCTCGACACCCTTGATGGCCTGAATACCCATGAGCGCGGCGGCGAGTCGCGAGTCGAGCCGCTGCTCACCACTGGTGAACGAGCCGAGTCCGATGGGCAACCCGTCGATGATCACCTCGACGACTCCACCGAGGGTGTCACCGTCCTTCTTGGCCGCCTCGATCTCGGCGATCATCGCCGCCTCGGCCTCGGCGTCGAACGCGCGCACCGGGCTGGCGTCGACGGCCTCGAGGTCCTGCGGACCGGGCACGACGCCGGTGGTGTTCGCGGCGGCACCGATCGACACGACGTGCGAGATCACCTCGACGCCGAAGGCCTGACGCAGGAAGTTACGGGCGACGGTGCCCGCCGCCACGCGAGCGGCGGTCTCCCGGGCGCTGGCCCGCTCGAGCACCGGGCGCGCGTCGTCGAAGCCGTACTTGAGCATCCCGGAGTAGTCGGCGTGCCCGGGGCGCGGACGGGTGAGGGGAGCGTTGCGCGCCATGCCTTCCAGCGCCGCCGCGTCGACGGGATCGGCCGACATCACCTCGGTCCACTTGGGCCACTCGGAATTGGCGACCTCGATCGCGACCGGACCACCCATGGTGCGCCCGTGGCGCACACCACCGACCAGGGTGACCTTGTCGGCCTCGAACTTCATCCGGGCGCCGCGCCCGTAGCCGAGCCGACGGCGCGCGAGCTGTGCGGAGACATCGTCCGATGTCACCTCGACTCCGGCGACCATCCCTTCCAGGAGGGCGACGAGAGCGGGACCATGGGATTCTCCGGCAGTTATCCAGCGCAACACGCCGACCATCTTCCCATGTCGACGCCCGTGGTCGGGCACGTGGTCCGCAGTGACGAGCGGCACGTCGGCGGTGTGCCCTGCTCGCACGCCCTCGGACCGTCTTGGCGGTGGGCGTGCGGACGGCCTCGCGATTCGGCGCGTCGGCGGCGTTGTCATGCCAGTGCCATCGCCGTCACCGTGGCCAGACACATCGCCGGACCGTGGGGTACCACCCTGCGTGCGCTCACCTGCCGCGCGCTCTCGACGGCGCGTCCCGATACCGACCGCAACCAGTGCCTACCCAGTACAACAGTCGCCGCCACTGCCGTGAGCAGCGGCGCCGCGACGGCCGCCCACGTCCACGCGGGTGGGCCGGCCAGTGCGGCCGCCGCGCCCAGCGCGATCGCCAGCTTCACATCACCGGCGCCCAGCGCGGCGGGCGCGATCAGATGGGTCACCAGGTAAGGAATGGTCAGCAGGGCGGCACCGATCAGCGCCGTGGTCAATTGCCCGGTGTACCAGGCGAACCCGAACACGGCGACCGCACCAGCGCCGGTGAGCACGTTGGGCAGGCGGCGGGCATGGACATCGATCACGCCGAGGAGCAGACACCAGGCGATGAGCAGGCAGAACGCGGCAGTAGTCATGTGTCGATCGTGCTGGCCCGAGCGGCGGCGATCGAGCCCTCTACGCCGAATGTGGACAACTTTCGCACATGTGGACAGCCCGATCTCCAGAACTCCTGTCGCACACGGACTCCGCCGAGGTCGGCGCGGGAAAACCCGGTGCCACGCCCGGAACCGAACATGACGCACTCGATGCCCACGTGTCCGTGGTTCGGCGGTAGCGTTGACTCATGTGTGCTGACTACACGGGTCCCGACCATGCGGCACGGCGTGGCGCCCTGCGGAGCCTGCTGGTGGAGAACGGCGTCGACGCGCTGCTCGTGACCGATCTGGTCAATATCCGCTATCTCACCGGCTTCACCGGCTCCAACGCCGTCCTGCTCGTGCACTCGTGGGACATGCGTGGCGCCGAGGACCGCACCGTCATCGGCACCGACGGCCGTTACGCCGCTCAGGTGGCCGAGCAGACCCCGGATCTCCGCGCCGAGATCTCGCGCGCCACCGCCCGACGCATCCTCGAGCTGGCAGGCGAGTGGCAACTCGGCCGCGTCGGCTTCGAAAGCCACGTGGTGACCGTCGCCGAGCACGAGTCGTACGGGGAGCTACGCACCGGGCTGCAGCTCGTGCCGACCTCCGGCCTGGTCGAGCAGCTGCGCATGGTCAAAGACGACTACGAGGTCGAGCAGTTGCGGGCCGCGTGCGCCGCCGCCGACGCCGGGCTGGCGTCCCTGCTCGAGCGGGGCCTGCTGCGGCCCGGGCGCACCGAGCGCCAGGTCGCGCGCGACCTCGAATGGGCGATGTTCGAGCACGGCGCCGAGGCCGTCTCGTTCGAGACCATCGTGGCCGCGGGCGTCAATTCGGCCGTGCCGCACCACCGGCCGACGGGCGCGGTCCTGGCCGAGGGCGACTTCGTGAAACTCGACTTCGGCGCGGTCGTCGACGGCTACCACTCCGACATGACGCGCACGCTCGTCCTCGGTGAACCGGCCGGTTGGCAGCGCGAGATCTACGAGCTGGTCGCCCGCTCCCAGCAGGCGGGACGCGAAGCGCTGAAACCGGGTGCCAAGACCGCCGAGGTCGATGCCGCCGCCCGCGTGGTCATCGAGGACGCGGGCTACGGCGCGCAGTTCGTACACGGCCTCGGGCACGGCGTCGGGCTGCGGATCCACGAAGCGCCCGGAGTGGCCAAAACGAGTACCGGTACACTGCTGGCAGGCGTGGCGGTGACCGTCGAACCAGGTGTGTACCTTCCCGGCCGCGGCGGGGTCCGGATCGAGGACACGCTCGTGGTGCGCGAAGGGGGCCCGGAACTGCTCACCCTCACCAGCAAGAACCTGACCGTCGTCGAGTGACGACGGCGCCCCCAGAGACACGCAGTAACGAACGAGGAGATCCGAAGACAGTGGCGGACACCAGCGACTTCAAGAACGGCCTTGTGCTGAAGATCGACGGTCAGCTTCAGCAGATCGTCGAATTCCAGCACGTGAAGCCGGGTAAGGGCCCCGCCTTCGTGCGGACCAAGCTGAAGAACGTCGTGTCCGGCAAGGTCGTCGACAAGACCTTCAACGCGGGTGTCAAGGTCGAGACCGCCACGGTCGACCGTCGCGACATGACCTACCTGTACCACGACGGCTCCGACTACATCTTCATGGACGGCGAGACCTACGACCAGATCTCCATCCCGGAGGCCACCATCGGTCAGGGTGCGCGTTTCCTGCTGGAGAACATGGGCGTGCAGGTCGCCGTGCACGAGGACGCGCCGCTGTTCGTGGAGCTCCCGGTGACCATCGAGCTGCTGGTGCAGCACACCGACATCGGTCTGCAGGGCGACCGCTCCACCGGCGGCACCAAGCCCGCCACCCTGGAAACCGGCGCCGAGGTGCAGGTCCCGCTGTTCATCAACACCGGTGACAAGCTGAAAATCGACTCGCGCGACGGCAGCTACCTCGGCCGCGTCAACGCCTGATCGTGGCGGACTCCCCGGCAGACAAGAAGGGCTCGTACAAGAAGCTCGGTGCGCGCCACAAGGCGCGTCGCCGTGCCGTGGACATGCTGTTCGAGGCGGAGGCGCGCGACGTCGACGTCTCCGATCTGCTGGCCGAGCGAGCCGAGCTCGCGACCCGCGATCAGAGCGTGGCCCCTGTGCACCCGTACACCAACACCCTGGTCGAGGGCGTCGCCGACGACCTCGACCGGGTGGACGGCACCATCGAGTCCTACCTGCAGGACTGGACCCTGACGCGGCTGCCCGCCGTGGACCGGGCCATCCTGCGGATCGCGGTGTGGGAGCTGTTCCATGCCACCGACGTGCCCCCGGTCGTGGCGGTCGACGAGGCGGTGGAGCTGGCCAAAGAGCTGTCCACCGATGATTCCCCGTCGTTCGTGAACGGTGTGCTCGGCCAGGTCGTGCAGGTGGCGCCGCAGGTGCGGGCCGCCGCTGCCGCCACACGGGCCCCTCGGCCGGAACCGGAGGCCTGAGCGTGGCCAAGTACCTGGTGATGGCCCGGCGCACGCCCGGGTTCGACGCCTCGGTCATCGAGCCACACCGCGAATTCCTGCGTGACCTGCTCGCGAAAGGGCAGCTGCAGGAGAGCGGTGGATTCAGCGACGGCACCGGCGGCGCCTATGTGGTGCTGGCCGAAAACCTCGACGCCGCAACCACAATCGTGCACTCCGATCCACTGCACACCATGGGTGCTTCGGAACTGACCATTCACGAATGGACGATCACCGTCTCCGCGTGATCCCGTTCCGCCGACAGCCGCGCGCTCGAAACGAGCGTGCGGCTGTTCGTCGTTCGGGCCGTGGTCCGACGGCCTCCGCCGGTGGGTGTACGAGGAAACCGGCGGAGGCGCGACCGCGCCGGGTAGCGCGGTGTCGGGTGTGCGTGGGCACCCGATCATCCTGCAACCTCGAGTGGGCTCGAGGTCAAGAGGGTCAGCGGCGGGCGTGGACGAGGGGTGCCAGGAAGCTTTCGATCTGTGCGCCCGACGGTTGACCGAGGCGTCTGCCCAGATAGTCGGGTGCGTCGCCCGCGGCGCGGCAGCGGTCGGGGTCGGTGTTGGCCGGGTCGTTGGAGTAGCGCTCGCCGAGCATGGTCGCCTTCGCGACTTCGCGCCCGGTGCGCAGCTCGTAAACGATCACCTCGTAGGTGGCGCGGAACAGGTTGACCGTGCGGCCCACCGGTGCGCCGGGCGAGGGCGCGTACTGGCAGGTCTGGACGAGGTCGCGCAGTTCCAGCTGCTTCATGCAGGCGATGAGCTGCACCGATGACGGGTCGGTCGGGCGCCACGCACTCGAATCCTCCGGCCGGACCATGCTCGTGAGATGGCCGGAGAGATAGATCGGCGCCACATCACCGCGCTGGTAGGGGGCGGCGTTCGGGAACGGCTTCTTGTCCGGCCCGCACATGCGGTCGTAGTCCGACATCTCGAACCGGCTCGCCTGCACCGCCGTGATGGCGAAGAACCCGGCCCCGAACAAGAAGATGAACAGGATCAAGCCGAGCCCCGCACCGATCTTCGGCAGACTCCTGCCGCGCTCCGCACGCTCGCGGACAGGGCGGTTCTGCCAGCGCTCACGCAGCGACGGTCCGCTCGGCCCGGTGCGCCGGCGCGATCCCGTGCGCCGCAAGTCGCGCCAGCGCCGGCGCAGTGAGGGACGCCGCGCGGGTTGCTCGTGGCCGACCCAATCGGTCCAGCTACCCGACTTCGACGAGTGCGTACTGGTGCTCGAGGGGGTGCTCCAGGAAGCGGCGGCCGCACCGGAGGACCAGCTTTCGCCGCGCGGCAGGTGGGAATCGGCCGTGCGGGAATCATCTTCTCGCTCATCAGGTTCCACGGCCGTGCTCGAATCGTGCATCGGCTCGGGCGCCGGAGGTGGACGCTGCGGTTCACCGCTGTCGCTCTTGCTCAGCGAGATGACGTGGCCGGTATCGCGATCGTCGACATCGTCGTCCCACCGCTCGTCAGCCGGATCCTCGGTTTCGCCGCGCAGTGGCGATGCACTGGTGTGTGCCGTGGTGTGGTCCGGGGACACCGGATCAGCCGATACCTCAGCCGAATTCGGCACCTGAGCGCTCGTCACCACCTCATCGGGTGGCCCCGCGCCCACCGGTGCCGATTCCTGTTCGGCAGGGCTGGTCCCTGTCGCAGCGGAGGTCGATGCAGGCGCGGACCGATGCGGGCGGTTCGCCAGCCGGTCGATCGCCGCCAAGAACGCGGGCGTCGGCGACTGACCCGCCCCCACCGGATCATGACGAGTCGCCTCAGCCCTCTCGTCCTCGGAATGCGTTGCCGCCGAGCCGGACAGTGGACCGAGTTCCGCCGGAGACGCGGGCGCCGCGGGCCTGCTGGTGGCTGCCGCTTCGAGTTCGTCCGGGAACCCCTGCGCCGTCAGGTCGTCGGTCGAGGGCAGCAGGTGGCCGAGATTGAGGGCCGTGAAAACCCGCGCGACGTCCTCGACGCTGAGCCGAACGGTTCGCCCGATCTCGGCCTCGAAATAGTCGTGCAACGCGGTGAAGTCGTCGCGGTCGACGATCACCGCGCGGTACCCGTCGGCGATGCGGGTTTCCTCGATGGTGATCTGGGCGCCCGGCTGGGGGACCAGTGCGATGACCGCGTTCACCCAGCCGAAGATCCCGGACTGCTGCAGCAGGCTTTTCGCCGCGAACACCTGCCTGCGTACCTGCACGAACGGGTTCGGCACGCGCGCGGCGTGATACAGCGCCGCCGGGGCGCCGTCGATGGTCCACGGTCCGTTCGGTGGGGTGGCGAGGGTGCCTTCCTGGCGGGTGGTGAAACCCTTGACCTCCAGGATGGTCACGGTCTGCGGGGTGCATACCAGCGCGTCGACCTCGACCGATCCGCCTCGGTTCTCCGGCACATGGCAACGGAAGACCGCGACGCCACCGGCCCGGAATGCCTCGTCGCGGAGCGCCGCACCGACGATCTGTTCCGCGCCTTCGAGTTCGGTCTCGTCCGCGACAACGACGATCACCACGACCCCCTGAACACCCGACTGCGGACTCCTACCAGGATACGGCCTCGCTGGGCCGTTCCGAATCCTGTTGCCGAGCAACACATTCGGTAAGAATGATTACCCATTTCACCACGGCGCGCTTCCGGGTGGCCGTGGGGCGTCGCCCGCCGGACGTTCCCAGGTGAGTGGGGGTGTGGTGACCTGGCCCGCGACGAGCACCAACCCGGTCGGCCGGTCGACGGCGAGGAACGCGAAGGGCCGATCGATGTTCACCGAGGTGATCGTCGCCCAGTCCAGTTGCGGAAGGCCGCCCAGGGCCACGGCGACCGCGGTCACCGCGGCCGCCTCGAAACCCGCGGCGTCGAACCGTGCGATCACATTCTGCGCCGCGGCTTCGACAGCGAGTGGGAACGAGCTGATGCCCGGGAAATGTCCTTGCGAAGAGTCACGGGCGGCGCGGAGGCCGAACAGCGCGGCGTGGTCGAGCAGATTGTGGTGTGCGGCGATGTCGAAGGGCGGCAGAGTCAGGACGACGGAGTCGCCGTCGGCGGTCTCACGCCGCTCGACGGTCAGACAAGGCGCAGTCGTTCCCACTGGGAGGTCAGACGTCGAGGGCAGGGATCCGTCGAGTGCCGCGATACCGGCCGCCACGGCATGGCGCGGGGCGGCACCGATCAGGAGATGAACGTCGAGCTCGCCACGACCGGCGACGATCACCCTGGTGACGTCCGAACCGAGAATCGACACACTGCCATCGGGGTAGTCGCTCCGGTACAGCCCGGTGCCGCGATGCCCCTGCCATGGACCGGTTTCGGGCATCCAAAGGATCTCGTCGAACGGCGTGACCCACTTGGTGCGCGCCAACAGCGCTGTGGCCAGCGCGAATACAGTCATCGGCGAGATCGGCACCGGGAATTCGGAGATCATTCCTCGGGTCTGTTCATACGCCCAGGCATCCAGTGCCGCAGGATCACCCAGCTCGCCGACGGTTCCGGCGGGCATACTCTCGATCCATTCCGGATGCACTGGCACACCCGCCTTCGCCCATGCGCCGATCGCCGTCGACACCTCCCGCGAATCGTCGAGGGATTTCAGCATCGCCAGCCCGGCCGCATGCGCCTCGTCGGCCGGAATCCCCAGGGCAGCGGCCAGTTCGGTCCTGGCCGGCCCCTGCGCCGCACCCGCGAGTACCGCGAGCAACGGCCACAGCCCGGCCGCCGACACCGCCGTGTTCGCGCCCCCGAAGGTGGTGCACCACCGCGCCGTGAGCTCGTTGGCCGAGCGGACGTGTGGCATCAGCAAACTCCCCATGGGCGCCGATCTTACGACCAACCACCGACAACTCGCCGTCTTCCCACGGCGGCGCAGCCGATCAGTCGCGCACAATCCCCAGCCAGACATAGTCCCTGGCCCGGGTCACCGCGACGAATTGCTGACGCATCAGCAGGTCGTAGCGTTCCTGCTCGGCATCGGTGCGCGGCGGTGGGGTGGGTTGGGTGAACGGGTGGATCACCGCCTGGAAGTCCAGGCCCTTCGCCCGGTACACGGTGCCGACCTTGACGCCGCTGTCGGTATCGGCGCAGCGGTAGTCGAGGAGTTCCTGTGCCGCGATGCCCCATTCGCGCAGCATGCGCAGGACAGCGTCGGCCTCGGCGTTGGTGATCGTGATGACGGCGGTGTCCGACAGCGAGATCCCCTCGGCGACAATGCGATCGAGCTGGCGCCGAAGATGGTCGGGCAGCTCGGCGCCGGTGCAGGTGATCTGTTCGGCGTGTCCGTCGGGCAGGGCGGCATCGGTGAGGTCGAGGCTGTGCCGGTCCGGGGTGTCGATATCGTCGACCGGGCAGGCGCCGTCCAGGCTCGCGGCCAGTTTCAGGATCGCGTGCCGGTTGCGGTAGTTCCTGGTGAGCTTCTCGCTGCGACCGACGATGTTGATGTCGGCGTCGATGAAACGCCAGCCGCCCGCGTAGATCTGCTGCTGGCGGTCGCCGACGAACAGCAGCGAGTTCGGTTCGTCGCCGGTGAGCGCGTGCACCAGGCGCACTCCCTGCAGGGTCATGTCCTGCATTTCGTCGACAACGACCATCGCGTACGGCCGCGGCAACGGATCGGTGCGCAGTTCGTCGAGCGCGGCGGTGATGATGTCGTTGCCGTCGTAGCACTGGCGTTCGGTGCGGATCCGCTCGTATTCCACGTACAGATTCCACACGTGTACGCGCTGGCTGGTGCGCAACGCGACGCGCCTGCCCCGGCGGTCCAGCCCGTCGTAGGCGTCGAAACCCGCCTCGGTGGGCGGTAGGCCACGGCCTTTGATCACCCGATCGATCTCCTCGCGCCAGTAGCGGGGATCGGGGGTGGCGTTGGTGAGCGGGCTCGAGCGGCCGACTTTGGCCCACGCGCGGTTGAACGCGGTCTCGGTGCGGCGCAGTTCCATCTTGCGGTGGATACCGCGTTCGGCGAGGAAATCCTGCGCCCAGGAGTGCAGGTTGGTGAATTCCGCGCGACCCACCGTCGGCAGCAGGCGGGCGAACGCGGACTCCTGGCACGGCGGCAGGTTCTTCACCAGTGTGGTGAACAGCAGCGGTCCCGTGCTGCGGCGCGCCCGGTGCGCCATCCGGTGCAGCGCCAGCACTGTTTTGCCGGATCCGGCCGGGCCGACGATGCGGGCAGGCCCGTTGTGGTTGCGGGTCACCAGGGCGAGCTGATCGGGATCGAGGAACGACAGCCAGGTCGGGAACGGTTTGCGCAGCGCACCGGTGAGATGGTCGGTGCGCAGCGACGCCACGTCGAGCAAGCCGTCGGCCTCGGTGGGTACCTGCTCCGATTCCACGCGGCGGACCGCCCGGTAGTCGGAGTTACGTCGCGCGGTGTGTTCGGCGAGCGCACCGGCGAGCCGGGCGGGCATCACGGGTTTGCGACTCAGCAACGACCGAACCGTGGCATCGGTGCACACCACGAACCGTCCGTCCGCGCCGGTGAGACGGCCAGGTGGCAGCACGAACACCAATTCGACGGTCTCGCGCACGAATTCGTTGCCGTTCGGACCGATCTTCACACCGGTGAACATCTGCTCGGCTTGGGCGCGCAACCGCCGGATCTGTGCCTCACCGGGCAGTTCGTCCACCACGTTGACCGCGAAAACCCCACTGGGCCCGACGACCACCGCATCACACCGCCCCGCGGGCGCGGGCTGCCGACGATGCAGCAGCAGCCGCCACCGGTGTCGCCCCGCCAGCAGTACCGACGTATAGACGCCACGCGACCGCCCCGGCATTTCCTCGACGGTCTCGGCGAGCGCCTCCTCGGCCCGCACCCGCAGAACCTCATGATCATTACTGGAAACCATCACGCCACCCCACTGTTCCGCGCACTCCAACGCCCCTCCAGTATCGTCCGATACCCAAGCAACAGAACGCATTTCGGTTCAAGAGGTGACCGCGGACCCACACCCGACCGGTCGGATTGCCGACCGCTGATTCACGGACGCAACAACACACTGCCCATCGCGACACGATCCTCGAGCATCCGATGCGCCTTCGCGGCGTCGGCCATCGGGAGTACCGCGTCCACCACCGGAACCAGCCGCCCCTGTGCCGCGGCTGCCAGCGCCGCCGCACCGTGTGCGGCCACCGTGCCCGACCACGCCGGCCCCGCGCACCCGGTGAGCGTGAGCCCACGCAGGATCAGGTCCGCGGCCGCCACCTGCGCCGGGGCTCCCGCGAGCCATCCGTAGCCGAGGATTCGGCCGCGCAGCGGGGTGACGAGGTCGAGCACGGGTGACAACGAGTCGCCGCCGATCGAATCGAAGACGACGTCGAGGGTGTCGTCGCGGAGCAGTGCCGGTAGTTGCCGCGCCCAGTCCGGTGCGTTGTGGTCGACGACCGCGTGCGCACCGTTCGCGCGGGCCAGTTCGGCTTTCGCGGGGCCACCAGCGGTGCCGATCACCCGCAGTCCTGCCGCGGCGCACAATCGGGTGAGGCTCGCACCCACTCCGGTCGCCGCTGCCTCGACGAGCACGGTCGCACCCGCGCGCGGCGCCGCGGTGTCGAACAGCGCGGTCGCCACCGACCCGGCCATCAGGATCGCCGCGGCGGCGTCCAGGTCGAGATCGGCCGGGACGGCATCGACCGAATCGGCCGGCACCGCGACATATTCGGCATACGACCCGTATCCGGGCGTGGACACGACGACCCGTGAGCCGACGAGCCCTGCATCGACGTCGGCACCGACCTCGACCACGGTGCCCGCTGCTTGGAACCCGAACACCGCGGGAAGTCGCGCGGGAAACGGGAAGGCTCCCGAGCGCATCAGGGTCTCCGGGTAGAGCACCGGGATGGACTCGGTTCGGACGAGTACCTCACCCGTCGCCGGTCGTGGGGTGTCGACTTCCTCGACGACCAGGACTTCGGGCGCGCCGACGGTGGTCATTACGATTGCTTGCAACGGAACTCCATAAGTTGACTGACGGTCCAGTTCTCCCGGTGAGAGACGATATGGACCGTCGGTCAACTTTGTCAACGGATCGGCATGTGCCGAGGAAATGAGTGCGATGGGCGAGGGCCGTCGGGTCGAACGAGCCGATGCCGCGCGCAACCGGCGGGCAATTCTCGAGGCGACCATGGCGCTGCTCGACGAACACGGCGCCGCCGGGGTGACCATGGATCGGGTCGCGGCGGCGGCGGGGGTCGGCAAGGGCACCATCTTCCATCGCTTCGGTAGCCGCTCCGGCCTGCTCTACGAACTCATCGCGGAGGGGGCGAGCGAGCTCATGACCCGAGTTCTCGACGGCCCGCCGCCGCTGGGGCCCGGCGCGCCCGCCGGTGATCGGTTGCTCGCGTTCTTCGATGCGATGACCTGCCTGGTGACCGATCATGTCGAGCTGATCGCCGCGTACCGCGCGATGCCGCCGCATCCGCGCACCGAGGAGTTCCACGCCTTCTGGGCCGAGCACATCAGCACCCTCCTCCGGGAGGTCAGGCCTGATCTCGACGCCGAAGTCGTTGGTGCGCTGTTGCTTTCGTCGATCGGTGGGGACCTCGCCCAGCAGATGGCCAGGGCGGGGGAGGTCGCGCGGCTCCGGGCGGCCGTTCAGGATATGGTCCGCTCGGTGCTGACCACGCCCCGGTGACGAGCCGTCGGTGGCGGTTCAGCGGACGCCGCGCGGGCGGAACTGGATGCTGATGCGTGGACCGACCGGACGTGTGGTCTTGGGAACGGCGTGTTCCCAGGTGCGCTGACACGCGCCGCCCATGACGAGCAGATCGCCGTGACCTGCGGTGAAGCGGACGCTGGCGCCGCCACCTCGGGGCCGTAGGAGTAGGGCGCGTGGCGCACCGACGGAGACGATCGCCACCATGGTGTCGTGGGTGGCGCCACGGCCGATGGTGTCGCCGTGCCAGGCGACACTGTCGCGACCGTCGCGGTAGAAGCACAGCCCCGCGGTCCGGAACGGTTCGCCCAGTTCGGGCAGATAGTGCTCGGTGAGGGCGTCGCGCGCCTCGACCAGCACCCGATCCGGCAGGGGATCGTGTTCGCCGAAGAAGGAGATCAGGCGCGGCACGTCGACCACCCGGTCGTACATCGGCCTGCGTTCGGCATGCCAGGGCACCCGCTCGGCGAGTCGATCGAACACCTCGCTCGCCCCGCTCAACCATCCGGGCGCCATATCGACCCAGGCGGTGGCGTCGAGCTGGGTCCGCCGGAGAGCGTCCAGTGAACCCAGCGCAATCGCCTCACCGTCGAACAGTGAACCTTGCAGGGGCATCGACATGACCGCCATTCTAGCGCGCGTTCGAACATATGTTCGTAGTAGTTCGGGTGATGGCACTCCCGCGAGGTCCTATGTTCCGGTGAGCGCGGCGACCACCGGGGCGAACCGTTCGGCGAAGTCGGCACCGACAACGATGTAGGAGAAACCGGCTTCCTCGCGGCGGCGGCGGATTTCGTCGATGGCGGCGGCGGGGTCGTCCGGGAGAACGGTCAGGGCGTCGGCGGCGCGGAGTGCGGCGGGATCGGTCGCGGGGTGGGCCATGTGCGGGGCGACGGTGTCACCGATCACCGGGACGGCAAGGGCCAGCTCGGGGCTGTTGCCGGTGCGGAATTCGCGGGTCAGCCGCTCGACCTGGTTCCGGGGGAGATCGCCGAGCGGGAAGGTCACCGTGTCGGCGATCTCGGCCGCCAGAGCCCGCGCCTTCGGGCCGTACACTGCCATCGCCACCGGGGTGCGCCGGTGCGGGCCGTCGAGTTCGCGCAGCCGGTCGACGGTTTCCCTGATGTGGGCCAGCCGTTCTCCCGGCGCGACGATCGGCAGACCCTTGTCGCGCAACTCGTCCTCGATGCCACCGCGTCCGGTGCCGATTCCCATCTCGAACCGGTCGTCCGTCAGGAGCGACAGCGAATGCGCTTCCCAGGCAGTCAGCCATGGCGGGCGCAAGGGAGAGGCGTACACCCAGGTCCCCACGCGCAGGTCTGTCAGCGCCGCGGCGGTGGCGAGCATGGGTGCCGGCGCCGGCTGCGTGAGCGGGAAATCAGCCACCAACAGGGTCGAATACCCGAGCCCAGCGATCCGCCGAACTCGCTCCCGCCACACCTGCGCCTCACTCCTGAGCGGAGCGACGACCCCGAACCGAAACTTCCTGACCATCGGCGAACACCTCTCTGTCGACAGCTGACGCATGTTCCGACGACGACCCCGTCCGAAATTCATCGCCTACTCGCTCGTGCGACCCTCCGACCGGGGACTTCGGTGCGCGCGACGCGGCAGACTTGACCCTCACGTAGCGTCAGGCTCGACGATCACTCGTATGAACTTTCCAGCTTTCGAGATGAGCCCGGTGCCCGTTCCCGGTCCCGATGCTGTCGCGCCGCAACCGTTCCGGGGTATCTACGGGATGCCCATGTTCGTGATCGTGCCGTGTGCCGAGATCGCGAAGTCGGTGGAATTCTGGGTGGAGGGGCTCGGGTTCTTCGAGTTCTTCACCGCGCCGGGGCAGGTGACGCATCTGCGGCGATGGGCGTTTCAGGATGTGCTTCTCGTGCCGGGGGCACCGGCGGACGGACCGGGTGGGCTCACGGTGAGTTTCTCCTGCGTGCTCGATGAGATCGACGGCATCGCCGAAGCGTGCGAGCGGGCGGTGCCGGGGTGCACGGTCGGCCCACGGGTGATGCCGTGGAATTCGATGGAACTCGAGGTGGTGACACCGGAGCACACGCGTGTGGTGATGACCGCCGCCCGCCCGTACGACCCGGACAGCCCGGCGGCCGAGCACCTGCGGTCGATGGGGATCGAGGGGCCCTGACGGCACAATGGTGGTCGTGACCACCTCGCCACGCACCGTCGGCGCCACGGCGCGGCTGCTCGGTGTCACCACCCGCACCCTGCATCACTGGGACGCGATCGGGTTGGTCTGCCCGTCGGAGCGCAGCCCCGGCGGGTACCGGCTCTACAGCGCGGCCGAGGTGGCGCGCGCCCACCGTGTGCTGACCTACCGCGAACTCGGCGTACCCCTCGACGACATCGCGGGCCTGCTGGACGCACCGACCGCCGACGCGCTCACCACCCTGCGCGAGCAGCGCGCCGAACTCGAGGCCCGCATCCATCGGCTACGCGGGATGGCCGACGCGGTGGATCGGCTGATCGAAGCACGCGAGACGGGCATCCTGCTCCCCGCGGAAGATCAGGTCGCGATCTTCGGCGACGGATGGGAACCGGCGTGGGTCGAGCAGGCCCGCGAACGCTGGGGCGAGACCCCGCAGTGGGCGCAGTACGCCGAACGCGTCGCCGACCGCACGCCCGAGGACTGGCGCAAGGTCTCCGACGACCTGTCCGCCCTGCACACCGACCTCGCCGCGGCGCTGCGCCACGGTGTCACACCGGGCAGCCCGGAAGCCGACACCCTCGCGGAACGCCACCGCGACTCCCTCGCGGTCTATTTCGACTGCACCCACGCCATGCACGTCTGCCTGGCCCGCACCTACCGCACCGATCCCGGCTACACCGCCTTCTACGACTCCCTCGCGCCTGGCCTCACCCAGTGGCTGTGCGCCGTCATCGACGCCAACGCCCGAGCCAACGGCATCGACCCCGCCACGGCCACCTGGAGTTGACTGCCGTCGTCGCAGGACGAGGGCGGCGTTCAATTCGCGAGGGCGACCAGACCGGCGCCGATCAGCGCCACGAGAGCGATCACGTCGGCACGCGCCACCCGAAGAGTTCGCGCATTGAGTTTGCCCGGCCCGATGACCGCGGTGAGGACGAGAAACGAAGCGGTGCTGACGATTCCGGCCGTGATCGTGACAGTCCTGGCGGCAGGGACCACGGCGCCGATGACCAACCCGAACCCCACCGTCGCGAGCAACACCGCGCGATGACGCAGGAGAAGCTCCAGATCCCTGTCCGTGACGTCGGTGCCATAGGCGGTGCTCACCCGTCGTGGCGACAACGCGACCACGCCCGGCACGATGTGCAGAATTCCGACGCCGACCAGCAGCGTCGCGACGATGCCTGCTCCCACCTTTGCGCTCCTCCGTTTGTGTACCTGAAGTCGTGCAAGCATGTCCGCTACAGGCGACGACCACTTCCGTAAACGTGTCGTATCCCGGCGGACGGATTCGGCGGCGGCCCGCGGTTGCCTCGAGAACGCGCGTCACGAGCCGTGTGCGGTAGTCGCCCAGACCTGATAGCGACCGGAATCCCCCGGAGCCTCGGCTGCACGCAATTCGGTCTCGACCAGGCGATAACCGAGCCTGCGAGGCACTGCCGCGCTGCGGACATTGGCCGCGTCGCACCGGATTTCGACGCGCTCGATGTGGGGGAGCGCGAGGGCGGCGGCGGTGAGCGCGCGCGCCGCCCGGGTGATCACGCCGCGACCGGTATGGGCGACGTGACACCAATACCCGATTTCCAGGTTGCCCGCCGCCACACGGTCGTGCAGCCCGATCCCACCGGCGACTTCGCCTGCCGCCGTGAAGATTCCGTACAGGTACCCGCCGTCCGGAGTCGGCCACCGCGTGCTCGAGATCTCGATGGAAAGTCGCTGATACTCGCGCGTGGGTGGTTCCGCTGCCCACGCCATCCACCGGTGCAGGTGCTCGTGCGAATCGGTGAGCGCGGCCAACCGGCTGTCCACGTCCGCCGGTCGCCACCGGCGCACGACCAGCTCGCCCAGGTCGATACGCGTCGGCGGCGTCGCCGCGATGTCGATTCCCATAGTCGATGGTCGCCGGACCCGAAGCGCCGCGTCAAAGCGTTTTCGCCGATCGGTCAGGAGAGGCGGTCGAGAATTCCGAGGGCGATTTCGGTGGCAGCGGCGGCCATCTGGTCGTCGGGCAGATCCAGGTCACCCATCATCGACACACTCCAGCTGATCGCCAGGAGCGCCTGCCGGGCGTAGTAGACATCGAGCGGTGCCCGTTCGGGGTCCGTCATGAGGTCGGCGAGCACACGGAATTGGTAGCGCAGGCCCGCGCCGAATCCGAGATCGCGGAACGCGGGCTGATTCTCGTGCCAGAACCGCACCATATCGCGCCCGAGACTGTGCAGCAGGGCGCTGTAACGGCGCAGAATCTGCTCGGCCCGCTCCTGGCCTGCCGGGGCTTGCTCGGCCCAGGTCACGATGTCGTCGATGCCGCGTCGCAAGTCGTCGGAGAGGCTGACGACGATGTCTTCCTTGGTTCGGAAGTGGTAATACAGTGCGGCTTTCGTGACACCGAGCCGCTCGGCGATCTCCCGCAGTGAGGTCTTCTCGTAGCCGCGCTCGGCGAACAACTCCATCGCCACAGCGCGGATGCGGTCCTTGGTGTCGCTACGACGTCCGTCCACGGGATTCCTTTTGCTTGACGACCGGCTAGGAGGAGCCTACCGTCGCTGCGTATCGGCGATTGCTAGCCGGTCGACAAGTTAGTTCGAAAGGTAGTGCGATGAGTGAAGTGAACGCACCTGTTGTCGGTGTGGCATTGAGCGCCCTCGGCGTAGCGCTGATCCGGGAAATGGAGTCGCGCCGGCCGGACCGGCTCTACGACGACGCGCTGGCCTCGGCTTTCGTCGCGGCCGCACGTGGCGACTTCAGCGGCACCGCTGTGGGTGCGGCGCGCTGGTCGCGGGTCGAGGCGCTGGCCGAGCAGTTCTTCCCGGGCCGCTCGGTCGGCGTGCGTCTCGTCGACGATCAGGTCGCCGACGCGGTCGCCGCCGGGTGCCGTCAGCTCGTCCTGCTCGGCGCCGGTCTGGACACCCGGGCCTATCGCCTGGGGCTGCCCGCCGACGTCACCGTGTACGAACTCGACCTTCCCGCGCTGTTCTCCTTCAAGGAACCTGTGCTGCGCGCGACGGGCGCCATGCCGACGACCCGCCGTCGGATCCTCCCGATCGACCTCCGCGAAGAGTGGGCATCACGGTTGCGGGACACAGGCTTTCGGCCCGACCAGCCGACAGTGTGGATCGATGAGGGCGCGCTTCCCTATCTTCCCGCGGCCGATCATCGGCGAGCCGTCGCGACGCTCACGGACCTCTCGGCACCGGGCAGCAGATTCGGTCTCGGCCGATTCACCGTCGACGCCGACGCACCGCACTACGTCGAACTGCGCAGACTCGTTTCCGGTGACGAGAACGCCGCGCCTCCGCTGTCCGACGGTGAGCGGCCCGGCCGGCAGTGGCTCGTCGACCACGGATGGCGAACCGAGTTCCGCGCCTGGGACGACATGATCGTTCCGCTCGGACGAGAGGTCGCGGTGCACGACCCCCGCGTCGGCGTCGTTCACGCCGTGCGCGAGTAGCGCTCCCGCGTGACAGGGATAACGGACCGGTCTGCGCCCCGGTCACACACCGCGAAACGCGCTCGCTCGCAGGGCTTTCGGCGCCGCTGTGATCGTCGGCGCAGCAGTGCGGCGCGGTGGCCGGTCGTGGCCGTGCTCACAGGCGGCCCTACCTGGTCAAAGGGGGCGGCGGGCGCTGATAAGCTGACGGGCGAGTGAGACATCCTTTAACGGACCGTCCGGTGAGGCGGGGAAGGAGGTCGGCATGGCTGTGCCCGAACGGGCGGCCAAAACCGGCGCCGGCGAAACATCGCAGCGGCACACCCCGGAATGGGTGGCGGCTGGGCGGGAACTGTTGTCGCCGTCGGATGTGCAACGCACCGTAGCGCGCATCGCGCACCAGATCATCGAGAAGACCGCCCTGGATTCCGGCGACGCCGACGCACCTCGGGTGGTTCTCATGGGAATCCCGACGCGCGGCACCACCCTGGCCAACCGGCTGGCGGACAAGATCGAGGAGTTCTCCGGCGTCCGGCCGGCGCTCGGCTCGCTCGACATCACCCTCTACCGCGACGACCTGCGCAGCCGCCCGCACCGTCCGCTGGAACGCACCTCGGTGCCCGACGGCGGCATCGAGAACTCCCTCGTCGTCCTCGTCGACGACGTGCTGTTCTCCGGGCGCACCGTGCGCAGCGCCCTCGACGGCCTGCGTGACCTCGGCCGCCCCCGCGCCGTGCAGCTGGCGGTCCTCGTCGACCGAGGCCACCGCGAACTGCCGATCCGCGCCGACTACGTGGGCAAGAACGTGCCGACCTCGCGCGCCGAGGACATCTCGGTCCTGCTCACCGAACACGACGGGCACGACGGCGTCTACCTGCACCAGGAGGCGAAATGAAGCACCTGCTGACCGTCGCCGACCTGGATCGCGCCGCCGCCACCGAACTGCTCGACGAAGCAGAACGCTTCGAACAGGCCCTGCTCGGCCGCGAAGTGAAGAAGCTGCCGACCCTGCGCGGGCGCACCGTGATGACGGTGTTCTACGAGAACTCCACCCGCACCCGCGTCTCCTTCGAGGTCGCCGGCAAGTGGATGAGCGCCGACGTGATCAACGTGAGCGCGTCGAGTTCGTCGGTCTCCAAGGGTGAATCGCTGCGCGACACCGCACTCACCCTGCACGCGGCGGGCGCCGACGCGCTGATCGTGCGCCACCCCGCCTCGGGTGCGGCGCACCAGATCGCGCGCTGGATGGAGCAGTGGGCGCGCGAGGAGCACCGGCAGGCCCCCTCGATCATCAACGCGGGCGACGGCACCCACCAGCACCCCACCCAGGCGCTGCTCGACGCGCTGACCCTGCGTCAGCGCCTCGGCGACATCGAGGGCAAGCGGGTGGTGCTGGTCGGCGACATCCTGCACAGCCGGGTCGCCCGGTCCAATGTCGTGCTGCTGAACACCCTCGGCGCCGAGGTGGTGCTGGTCGCGCCGCGCACGCTGCTGCCGGTCGGGGTCGACGCCTGGCCCTGCCGGGTCGCGACCTCCCTCGATGCCGAACTGCCCGGCGCCGACGCGGTGATGATGCTGCGCGTGCAGGCGGAGCGGATGAACGGCGGGTTCTTCCCGTCGGCCCGCGAATACTCGATCAACTACGGATTGTCCGAGCGCAGGCTCGCGCTGCTCGACGACGACGCGGTGGTGCTGCACCCCGGTCCGATGCTGCGCGGCATGGAAATCGCCTCGGCCGTCGCGGACTCGCCGAAAGCCGCTGTACTGCAGCAGGTTTCCAACGGCGTGCACATGCGGATGGCCGTGCTGTTCCGGCTGCTCGTCGGTCAGGAGGAAACGGTATGACTGAGCTGCTCATCAAGAACGTCAAGCCCTATGGTGAGGGCGAACCGGTCGACGTGCTCGTGCGCGGCACCGTCATCGCCGAGATCGGTTCCGGTCTCACGGCCGCCGACGACGCCGAGATCATCGAGGGCAACGGCCAGGTCCTGCTGCCCGGCTTCGTCGACCTGCACACCCACCTGCGCGAACCCGGCCGCGAAGACACCGAGACCATCGAAACCGGTTCCGCCGCAGCCGCTCTCGGCGGGTACACCGCCGTGTTCGCCATGGCCAACACCAGCCCGGTCGCGGATTCGCACGTCATCACCGATCACGTGTGGCGGCGCGGCCAGGAGGTCGGCCTGGTCGACGTGTTCCCCGTCGGCGCGGTGACAGTGGGTCTGGAAGGCAAGCAGCTCGCCGAGATGGGCACGATGGCCGCCGGTGTCGGCCAGGTCCGGATGTTCTCCGACGACGGGCACTGTGTCTACGACCCCCTCATCATGCGGCGCGCGCTTGAGTACGCGAATTCGCTCGGAGTCCTGATCGCCCAGCACGCGGAGGAACCGCGCCTGACCAAGGGCGCCGTCGCGCACGAGGGTCCGAACGCCGCCCGGCTCGGTCTGGCCGGCTGGCCGCGGGCCGCCGAGGAGTCGATCGTCGCGCGTGACGCACTGCTCGCCCGCGACGCCGGTGCCCGCGTGCACATCTGCCACGCCTCCACTGCGGGCACCGTCGAGCTAGTGAAATGGGCCAAGTCCCAGGGTATTTCGATCACCGCCGAGGTCACCCCGCACCACCTGCTGCTCGACGACTCGCGCCTCGAGACCTACGACGCGGTCAACAAGGTGAACCCGCCGCTGCGCGAGGCCTCCGACGCCGCCGCGCTGCGCCAGGCCCTGGCCGACGGGATCATCGACTGTGTCGCCACCGACCACGCGCCGCACGCCGAGCAGGACAAGTGCTGTGAGTTCGCGGTGGCCCGCCCCGGCATGCTCGGCCTCGAGACGGCCCTGTCGATCATCGTGCAGACGATGGTGCGGCCGGGTCTGCTCGACTGGCGCGGTGTCGCGAAGGTGATGAGCGAGAAGCCCGCGGCGATCGTCGGACTCGACGACCACGGCCGCCCGATCGCCGTCGGCGAACCCGCCAACCTCACGCTCGTCGACCCCGACGCCGAGTGGACGGTGCGCGGCGCCGAACTGGCGAGCATCTCGAACAACACGCCGTTCGAGGACATGACGTTCCCGGCCGAGGTCACAGCCACCGTGCTGCGCGGCCGGGTAACTGCCCGCGAGGGCAAGGCGGTCGGGATCTAGGGAGGCCAGGACGTGGAGAGAACGCTGTGGGTAGTCGGGCTGCTGGCGGTATTCGTACTGTGCCTGTGGCTGATGTACCGGGCCTGGCAGAAGAAAGCCGCGAGCCAGCAGTCGCGGATCGGCGAGTTGCCGACCGTGCCCGCCGAACTGGGTGCGCAACTGCTGGAACCGACCACCGGCCTGTATTTGGGCAGCACCTTCGCGCCCAGCTGGCAGAACCGGATCGCGGTCGGTGACCTGGGGTTCCGTGCGACCGCCGAACTGACGCGGTTCGAACGCGGGATCCTGCTCGAACGCGACGGAGCCACGCCGATCTGGATTCCCCAGGAATCCGTGACGGCCGTGCGCACCGAGCGCGGACACGCGGGCAAAGTGATGACGGACAATGGTGTGCTGGTAATTCGCTGGACACTGCCGACCGGAACCGAGATCGATACCGGATTCCGGGGCGACGACAAGACGGTGTACCCGGCATGGACCGCGGATGCGACCAGGGTGACGACGGGAGACGAGACGAATGAGTGACACAGCAGCGCGCAGCGATTCCGTGAGGGGTGGTGGTCGGGCGACGGGTCGGGCTAAAGCAGCCCTTGTGTTGGAGGACGGCCGCGTGTTCCGCGGTACGGCCTTCGGCGCCGAGGGGCAGACCCTGGGTGAGGCGGTGTTCTGCACCGCGATGACCGGATACCAGGAGACCCTCACCGACCCCAGCTACGACCGCCAGATCGTGGTGGCCACCGCCCCGCAGATCGGCAACACCGGCTGGAACGACGAGGACGACGAGTCCGGCAAGATCTGGGTCGCCGGCTACGCCGTGCGCGACCCCTCGACGATCTCGTCGAACTGGCGCGCCACCGGCACCCTGCAGGACCAGCTCGACAAGCAGAACGTGGTCGGCATCGCCGGCATCGACACCCGCGCGGTGGTTCGGCACCTGCGCACCCGCGGGTCGATGAAGGCGGGCATCTTCTCCGGCGCGGCCCTCGCCGGTGACGAGGAACTGCTCGCCCGCGTGACCGGCCAGCCGTCCATGCTCGGCGCGGACCTGGCCGAAGAGGTCAGCACCGACGGCATGTACACCATCGAGCCGGTGGGCGATCACCGCTTCACCGTCGTCGCGGTCGACCTCGGCATCAAGACCAACACCCCGCGCATGTTCGCCGAACGCGGTGTGCGCACCCACGTGGTGCCGTCGAACACCTCCCTCGACGACATCCTCGCGCTGAACCCCAACGGTGTGTTCCTCTCGAACGGCCCCGGCGACCCGGCCACCCAGACCGGCGCGATCGCGCTCACCCAGGGTGTGCTCGAGCGCGGGATCCCGCTGTTCGGCATCTGCTTCGGCAACCAGATCCTGGGCCGGGCACTGGGCCGCGAGACCTACAAGATGAAGTTCGGCCACCGGGGCATCAACATCCCGGTCGTCGAAGCGGGCACCGGCCGCATCTCCATCACCGCGCAGAACCACGGCTTCGCCCTGGAGGGCGAGCAGGGCGAGCAGTTCGACACGCCCTTCGGCAAGGCCGAGGTCTCCCACATCTGCGCCAACGACGGCACCGTCGAGGGTGTGCGACTGATCGACGGTCGCGCCTTCTCGGTGCAGTACCACCCCGAGGCCGCCGCAGGCCCGCACGACGCCGCATATCTGTTCGACCGTTTCGCCGGTCTCATGGAAGGAGCCTGATGCCTCGCCGCGAGGATCTGAAGCACATCCTGGTGATCGGCTCTGGCCCGATCGTGATCGGCCAGGCGTGCGAATTCGACTACTCCGGTACCCAGGCGTGCCGGGTGCTGCGGTCCGAGGGACTGCGCGTATCGCTGGTGAACTCCAACCCGGCGACCATCATGACCGACCCCGAGTTCGCCGACTCCACCTACGTGGAGCCGATCACCCCGGAATTCGTCGAGAAGGTCATCGAGAAGGAACGCCCCGACGCGATCCTGGCCACCCTCGGCGGGCAGACCGCGCTCAACACCGCGGTCGCGCTGCACGAGAACGGGGTGCTCGCCAAGTACAACGTCGAGCTGATCGGCGCCGACTTCGACGCCATCCAGCGCGGTGAGGACCGGCAGAAGTTCAAGGACATCGTCGCCAAGGTCGGCGGTGAGAGCGCCCGCAGCGCCGTCTGTTACACGATGGACGAGGTGCGCGCCACCGTCGCCGAACTCGGCTACCCGGTGGTCGTTCGGCCCTCCTTCACCATGGGTGGCCTCGGCTCGGGCATGGCCTACAACGAGGAAGACCTCGACCGCATCGCCGGCGGCGGCCTGTCCGCCTCGCCCACCGCGAACGTCCTGATCGAGGAGTCCATCCTCGGCTGGAAGGAATTCGAGCTCGAGCTCATGCGCGACGGCCGCGACAACGTGGTCATCGTCTGCTCCATCGAGAACGTCGACCCGATGGGCGTGCACACCGGCGACTCGATGACCGTCGCCCCCGCGATGACGCTCACCGACCGCGAATACCAGAAGATGCGCGACCTCGGCATCGCCATCCTGCGTGAGGTCGGCGTCGACACCGGCGGCTGCAACATCCAGTTCGCGGTGGACCCGAAGGACGGTCGCCTGATCGTCATCGAGATGAACCCGCGCGTCTCGCGGTCCTCGGCGCTGGCCTCGAAGGCCACCGGCTTCCCGATCGCCAAGATCGCCGCCAAGCTGGCCATCGGCTACACCCTCGACGAGATCGTCAACGACATCACCGGCGAGACCCCGGCCTGCTTCGAGCCGACGCTGGACTACGTCGTCGTGAAGGCGCCGCGGTTCGCGTTCGAGAAGTTCCCCGGCGCCGACGCCACGCTGACCACCACCATGAAGTCGGTGGGCGAGGCGATGTCGATGGGCCGCAACTTCTCCGAGGCCCTCGGCAAGGTGCTGCGCTCGCTCGAGACCAAGGCGGCCAGCTTCTGGACCGCCGAGGACGGGCAGTGGGCGCCCAAGGATCCCAGCGATCCGGCGTCGGTGCGCGAGGCGATCGACGCCATCCTCGCCGACCTGCGCGTGCCGACCGAAGGCCGCATCTACCAGGTGGAACGGGCGCTGCGCTACGGCGCCTCGATCGAGGAAGTGGCGAAGGCTTCCGGTGTGGACCCGTGGTTCGTCGCCGAGGTCGCCGGGCTGGTCGAGCTGCGCCAGGAGGTGCTCGACGCGCCCGTCCTGGACGAAGACCTGCTGCGTCAGGCCAAGCACTACGGTCTGTCGGACCGTCAGCTCGCCGCCCTGCGGCCCGAGCTGGCCGGTGAGGCGGGCGTGCGCTCGCTGCGTCACCGCCTGGGTGTGCGCCCGGTGTACAAGACCGTCGACACCTGCGCCGCCGAATTCGAGGCGAAGACGCCGTATCACTACAGCTCCTACGAGCTGGATCCCGGCGCGGAGTCCGAGGTCGCGCCGCAGCGTGAGCGCGAGAAGGTCATCATCCTCGGTTCCGGGCCGAACCGTATCGGTCAGGGCATCGAGTTCGACTACTCGTGTGTCCATGCGGCGCAGACACTCTCGGCCGCCGGGTACGAGACCGTGATGGTCAACTGCAACCCCGAGACCGTCTCCACCGACTACGACACCGCCGACCGCCTCTACTTCGAGCCGCTGACCTTCGAAGACGTGCTCGAGGTGTACCACGCGGAGTCGGAGTCGGGCACCGTCACCGGTGTCATCGTGCAGCTCGGTGGCCAGACCCCCCTCGGTCTGGCGCAGCGGCTCACCGACGCCGGTGTCCCCGTGGTCGGCACCTCCGCCGCCGCGATCGACCTGGCCGAGGACCGCGGCGAATTCGGTGACGTGCTCGTGGCCGCCGGCCTGCCCGCCCCCAAGTACGGCACCGCCATCACGGTCGAGCAGGCCAAGAAGATCGCCGCCGAGATCGGCTACCCGGTGCTGGTCCGCCCGTCCTACGTGCTGGGCGGGCGCGGCATGGAGATCGTCTACGACGAGAAGTCGCTCGAGGGCTACATCTCCCGCGCCACCGAACTCAACCCGGACCACCCGGTGCTCGTCGACCGGTTCCTGGAAGACGCCATCGAGATCGACGTCGACGCCCTGTGCGACGGCGAGGAGGTCTACCTCGGCGGCGTGATGGAACACATCGAGGAAGCCGGCATCCACTCCGGTGACTCCGCCTGCGCGCTGCCCCCGATCACCCTGGGCCGCAGCGACATCGAGGCCGTGCGCCGCTCCACCATCGCGCTGGCCAAGGGCATCGGCGTGAAGGGCCTGCTCAACGTGCAGTACGCCCTCAAGGACGACGTGCTCTACGTCCTCGAGGCCAACCCGCGCGCCAGCCGGACTGTCCCGTTCGTCTCCAAGGCCACCGCGGTGCCGCTGGCCAAGGCGTGCGCCCGGGTGATGCTCGGCGCCACCATCGCCGAGCTGCGCAAGGAAGGCATGCTGCCGCCCGAGGGCGACGGCGGTCACGTGCCGCTCGACGCGCCGGTCGCGGTGAAGGAAGCCGTGCTGCCCTTCCACCGGTTCCGCCGCGCCGACGGCTCCGGCGTGGACTCGCTGCTCTCCCCGGAGATGAAGTCCACCGGCGAGGTCATGGGCATCGACGCCGACTTCGGCACCGCCTTCGCCAAGAGCCAGGCCGCCGCCTACGGCTCGCTGCCCACCGAGGGCACGGTGTTCGTGTCGGTCGCCAACCGCGACAAGCGCGCCATGGTGTTCCCGATCAAGCGCCTGCACGACTTCGGCTTCCGTATCCTCGCCACGGCGGGCACCGCGGAAACCCTGCGCCGCAACGGCATTCCGTGCGAACAGGTGCGCAAGCACTCCGACCCGGCGACCACCGATCCGGCCACCGGAATGCCGGAGGCCTCCATCGTCGAGCAGATCCGCGACGGCGAGATCGACATCGTGTTCAACACCCCCTACGGCAACTCGGGCCCCCGCGTGGACGGCTACGAGATCCGCACCGCCGCGGTGGGCGCGAACATTCCGTGCATCACCACCGTGCAGGGCGCGGCGGCCGCGGTGCAGGGCATCGAGGCGGGCATCAACGGTGGTCTCGGGGTGCGTTCGCTGCAGGAACTGCACTCGAAACTGCGTGGCTGACATGACATTCGGTCACCGGTTGCAGCACGCCATGCGGCAGTTCGGTCCGGTGTGCGTCGGCATCGACCCCCACCCCGCCCTGCTGCGGGCGTGGGGGCTCGGCGAAGACGTCGACGGGCTGGAGGCGTTCGCCGAGATCTGTGTCGAGGCCTTCGACGGTCGCGTCGCCCTGGTGAAGCCGCAGGTCGCCTTCTTCGAGACCTACGGTTCCGGTGGCATCGCGGTCCTGGAACGCACCATCTCGGTGCTGCGCGCCTCGGGCACCCTGGTGCTGGCCGACGCCAAGCGCGGCGACATCGGCTCCACCATGGACGCCTACGCGCACGCCTGGCTCGGTGACGGGCCGCTCGGTTCCGACGCCGTGACGGTCTCGCCGTATCTCGGTTTCGGGTCGCTCGATCCGGCGCTGAACCTGGCCGAGGCCAATGGTCGTGGTGTGTTCGTCCTGGCGGCGACCTCCAATCCCGAGGGGGCGCAGCTGCAGCGGATCACGGCGGCCGACGGGCGAACGATCGCGCAGACGATGGTCGACGAGGCCGCCGCACGCAACACCGGCGACGGATTCGGCTCCGTCGGTGTGGTCGTCGGCGCGACGCTCACCGAGGCGCCCGACCTGTCGAAGCTCAACGGGCCCATCCTCATGCCGGGAGTGGGCGCCCAGGGTGGGGGAGCGGACTCGATCCGCGCGCTCGTCCCCGAGGCAAACCTGTCGGCGGTGGTCCCGAATGTGTCGCGTGAGGTGCTCAACGCGGGCCCGTCGGTGACGGCCTTGTGCGACAAGACGGCTCAGCTGCAGGAGGAGTTCGCCTTCCTGCAGGCCTGATATCTGCTGTGACGGAGCCGGAGTGGCGTGCGAGCCGCTCCGGCTCCGTTGTCGTACCCCCGTAAGGGTGCCGAAATGGCCTCTGGCGCAATTGTTTTCGAATTCCGGATGGGAGGGGTGGATCGACGCGTTCAGGCGGCGACGAGGGCGTTCCTGGCACGCCACCAACCGAATGCGCCGACTCCGACCGGAACGAGCAAGGTGACGAACCCCGACAGCGGTTGGTAGATCAGCCCGCACGCCGTCACCAGCGCCAGCGTGCCGAGCACCGGCGCGGGCACGAACCCGCGCGCCCGTTCCAGGTCGATCATGGCCAAGCCGAGACCGACGCCGACCACGCCGAACAGGGTGAACCAGAACGACAGCTCCGTGTCCTGATCGCTCGCCGCCAGCAGTGCGATGCCCATGACCGTGTGCACGCTCGCGATGAAGACCAACGACGCTCCGGCGAGCGGAAAACGAGTTTTTGAATTCATATTCATAAACTGTGCCACTAGGCTGACGCGGTGGCAAGACCCCGCCTCTTCACCGACGATCAGGTGCTCGACGCCGCCCGTGACCTGCTCGCCGACCCGGCCGTCGCCCGGCCGTCGATCGCCGCGATCGGCAAGGCCGCGGGCGTGCACTCCGGCTCCATCTACGTGCGCTTCGCCTCACGTGACGAACTCCTCGCCCAGCTGTGGCTGCGCTCGATCCGGCGCTTCCACGAGGGTTTCGTCGCCGCGCTGCGCGGGCCGGAGCCGCTGCTGTCGGCCGCCGTCTTCCTGCCCCGCTATTGCCGTGAGCACCCCACCGAGGCCAGGGCGATGAAGATGTTCCATCAGGAACAGTTGCTCGATGTGGGGCCCGAGGAGCTGCGCACCGCGATCGCCGGCGTCAACGACGAGATGCAGGCCGCGCTGCTGGCCGCCGTAGCGACCGAATTCGGGGCCGTCGACGACGAATCCCGCGCGGTCGCCGAGGCGGCGGTGAAGGCGATTCCGTACGGATTGGTCCGCGACTACATCGCCCGCGCCGCCCCGATTCCGGGCTGGATCGATGACGTGACCGCGACCGCCGCGGGGGCGGTACTCGACCGATTTCGTACCCGAAACTGACGACACGCGGTACGAAAACGCGCGACACGCGGATAAATTCGGGAAAGTCGCTGGTCGCGCCGCACCGGGTTTGCCGGACCGGCCGACCGCGCTCACGCTACCGGGTGGCTAACATCGCCCAAAACGGTATAACCGCAGGTCCAGATGTGTTTCCGGAATTCGGCGGTACGATCGGATGGCGGGAATCCGACCTCGCCGCATCATGCCCGCGCGCGCCATACGGCATCCGTAATCCGCCCCTGACCTGGGGGTCGGGTTCGCAATCGGCGGGCACCGTGGGTACGGTCGCACAGACCGTCCGGGTAACCGGCGGTAGATCTAGCAATGAACGATGAGACGGAGGAACCCGTGGCCCTTCCCCAGCTGACTGACGAGCAGCGCGCCGCTGCTCTGGAGAAGGCGGCTGCCGCTCGCCGCGCTCGGGCAGAGCTCAAGGAGCGCCTGAAGCGAGGCGGCACCAACCTGAAGCAGGTCCTCACCGACGCCGAATCCGACGAGATCCTCGGCAAGATGAAGGTGTCGGCGCTGCTCGAGGCTCTGCCGAAGGTGGGCAAGGTCAAGGCCGCCGAGATCATGACCGAGCTGGAGATCGCCCCCACCCGGCGTCTCCGTGGCCTGGGCGACCGTCAGCGCAAGGCGCTGCTGGCTCGCTTCGACTTCGACTCCTGATCCAGGTGGTCGAACAACACACGCGGAAGGGCCGACTGGTTGTACTGGTCGGCCCCTCGGCCGTCGGCAAGTCCACGGTCGTGCGGTGCGTGCGGGAACGTCTGCCCGAGCTGGTCTTCAGCGTCTCGGCCACCACCAGGGCCCCCCGGCCCGGCGAGGTCGACGGACGCGACTACCGCTTCGTTTCCCGAGCCGATTTCGACGCCATGATCGAGGCGGACGAATTGCTCGAATGGGCGGACATCCATGGGGGGTTGCAGCGATCGGGCACCCCCGCGGCGCCGGTGCGTGAGGCACTGGACGCCGGACGATCGGTACTGCTCGAAGTCGACCTGGCCGGTGCGCGGTCGGTCCGGCAGGCGATGCCGGAAGCGCTGCTGGTGTTTCTCGCCCCGCCGAGCTGGGAAGAACTGGTCTCGCGGCTGCGTTCACGCGGTACCGAGACCCCCGAGGTGATCGAGCGCAGGCTCGAGACCGCCCGGGTCGAATTGGCCGCACGTGACGAGTTCGACACGGTCATTGTGAACGCCGAGGTGACGACCGCCTGCGAGCAGTTGGTATCCTTGTTCGTTAGCACAAATTCGAGTTCTTGACCCACTAAACCGCAGGAGCCTCCCCTAGTGAGCACGGACATCACCGCTGCACCCGCGTACGACACTCCCATCGGCCTGACCAACCCGCCGATCGATGAGCTGCTCGAGCGCACCTCGTCCAAGTACGCCCTCGTGATCTACGCGGCCAAGCGCGCCCGGCAGATCAACGACTACTACAACCAGCTCGGTGACGGCATCCTCGAGTACGTCGGCCCGCTCGTCGAGCCGGGTCTGCAGGAGAAGCCGCTGTCGGTCGCCATGCGCGAAATCCACTCCGACCTGCTCGAACACACCGAGGGCGAGTGACAATCCCCAGCCGGGAGGCGTAAAGACCATGCGGATCGTCGTCGGGGTCGGCGGGGGCATCGCCGCTTACAAGGCGTGTGCCCTCGTTCGCCGTTTCACCGAGACCGGGCACCAGGTGCGGGTCATTCCCACCGAGGCTGCGCTGCAGTTCGTCGGCAAGGCGACCTTCGAGGCGCTGTCCGGTCAGCCGGTGCACACGGACGTGTTCACCGACGTGCCCGAGGTGCCGCATGTGCGGATCGGCCAGGAGGCCGATCTCGTCGTCATCGCCCCCGCCACGGCGGATCTGATGGCCCGCGCCGCCCAGGGGCGCGCCGACGATCTGCTCACCGCCACCTTGCTGACGGCCCGATGTCCGGTGTTGTTCGCGCCCGCGATGCACACCGAGATGTGGGAGCATCCGGCGACGGTGGCCAATGTCGCGACGCTGCGCGCGCACGGCGCCAACGTCATGGAACCCGCGTCGGGCCGGCTCACCGGCACCGACACGGGTCCGGGACGGCTGCCGGAACCGGAGGAGATCTTCGGTCTGGCCTCGCTGCTGCTCGAGCGCGCCGACGCACTGCCCCGCGACCTGACCGGTCGCCGCGTGGTGATCACCGCAGGTGGGACGAGGGAACCCCTCGACCCGGTGCGTTTCCTCGGCAACCGCAGCTCCGGAAAGCAGGGTTACGCCCTGGCCAGGGTCGCCGCCCAGCGTGGCGCCCAGGTGACGCTGATCGCGGGCAACACCATCGAGCTCGCCCCGCCCGCCGCGGTCGAGCTGGTCCACATCACCACCGCCGAACAGCTCAAGACGGCCGTCGACAAGCACGCCGTCGGTGCCGATGCGGTCGTCATGGCCGCCGCGGTCGCCGATTTCCGTCCGACCCACGTGGCGGCAGCGAAGATCAAGAAGGGCGCCGACGAACCCGACGTGATCCCGTTGACCAAGAACGCCGACATCCTCGCCGGTCTGGTCGACGCCCGCACCGAGGGCAGGCTCGACGGCACCGCGATCGTCGGTTTCGCCGCCGAGACCGGGGACGACAACGGTGACGTGCTCACCCACGCCCGCGCGAAACTGGCCCGCAAGGGCTGCGACCTGCTCGTGGTCAACGCGGTGGGTGAGGGCAAGGCGTTCGAGGTCGACACCAACGACGGGTGGCTGCTCGGGGCCGACGGTACCGAGGTGGCGCTCGATCACGGTTCCAAGGCGCTGCTGGCCAGCCGGGTGCTCGACGCGCTCGTCCCGCTGCTGCGCTGACCGGGTAAAACCGCCGTTTCGTGCGCGAAAACCGTTGCGCCGCAACGATCTCGCGCAGTGTACCGCGCACGGGTGTGTTCGTGGTGTGGCTTGTCCTAACCCGCCACCTTGTCGGTGGTTTGGAATAGTCTGAAGAGAAGTAACCCGTTGAGGGAGAGGGAATAACTGTGCGTACGACAGGTAGTCGGCTATTCACCAGTGAGTCTGTGACCGAGGGCCATCCGGACAAGATCTGTGACGCGATCAGCGATTCCATCCTCGACGCATTGCTCGCCGAGGATCCGGGCAGCCGCGTCGCGGTGGAAACCCTGGTCACCACCGGCCAGGTCCATGTCGCGGGCGAGGTGACCACGTCGGCTTACGCCGATATCCCGCGGATCGTGCGCGAGAAGGTCCTCGAGATCGGATACGACTCCTCCGCAAAGGGTTTCGACGGCAACTCCTGCGGTGTCAACATCGCGATCGGTGCGCAGTCACCCGATATCGCCCAGGGTGTCGACACCTCGCACGAGGCGCGCGTCGGCGGGTCCGACGACGAGATCGAACGCCAGGGCGCGGGCGACCAGGGCCTGATGTTCGGCTACGCCACCACCGACACCCCCGAGCTGATGCCGCTGCCGATCGCGCTCGCGCACCGGCTCTCGCGCAAGCTCACCGAGGTCCGCAAGTCCGGCGTGCTGCCCTACCTGCGTCCCGACGGCAAGACCCAGGTCACCATCGAATACGACGGTGACCGCCCGGTCCGCCTCGACACGGTCGTCATCTCCACCCAGCACGCCGCCGACATCGACCTGGACAACCTGCTCGCCCCCGATATCCGCGAGAAGGTCGTCGAGGCGGTCATCGCCGATCTGGAGATTCCGTCGCTGGACACCTCCGACATCCGCCTGCTGGTCAACCCGACCGGCAAGTTCGTGCTCGGTGGCCCGATGGGTGACGCCGGTCTGACCGGTCGCAAGATCATCGTCGACACCTACGGCGGCATGGCCCGCCACGGTGGTGGCGCGTTCTCCGGCAAGGACCCGTCGAAGGTCGACCGTTCGGCCGCCTACGCCATGCGCTGGGTCGCCAAGAACGTGGTGGCCGCCGGTCTGGCCGACCGCGTCGAGGTGCAGGTCGCCTACGCCATCGGCAAGGCGGCGCCGGTCGGTCTGTTCGTCGAGACCTTCGGCACCGAGAAGGTCGACCCGACCCGCATCTCGACCGCCATCTCCGAGGTGTTCGACCTGCGTCCGGGCGCGATCATCCGCGATCTCGACCTGCTGCGCCCGATCTACGCGCCCACCGCGGCCTACGGTCACTTCGGCCGCACCGACGTCGACCTGCCCTGGGAGCACACGGACCGCGCCGACAAGCTGCGCGCGGCCGTCGGCCTGTAGTACCCACTCACCCGCGTGACCGCGGACGAACCATCGACAGCAGCGGGACACCCGATCGCCCGGGTGCTCCCGCTGCTGTCGCCTGCGCACCTGGACCGCGACTTCGACTACCTCGTCCCGCCCGAACTGGACGAGATCGCCCAGCCCGGTGTGCGGGTGCGCGTCCGCTTCGCCGGCCGCCTCGTCGACGGCTATCTCCTGCAACGCCTTTCGTCCACCGAGCACACCGGCAAAATGGTGAAGCTCGAGCGCGTCGTCTCCCCGGAACGCGTCCTCACCCCCGAAATCCTCCGCCTGGCAACAACTGTCGCCGCCCGCTACGCAGGCACCCGCGCCGACGTCCTCCGCCTGGCCATCCCCCCGCGCCACGCCCGTACCGAGGCCAGTGGATCGGCCACCACGCCGAAGAAGCCGGCCGCCCGAGCTACGGCCAAGGACGCCGCCAACGCGACTGCGCGGCCCCTCCGGGCCACCCCAGGGTCGTCCAGCAACGCTGCCGGAGCGGAGGGGTCTGATGGCGCCACCGCGACACAGGCTGAAACCGCAGCTGAATCGATTACTGCCGCAACCGAATTCGCTTCGACATCCGCCGCCCCGGATGGACCGAGCGCCACCGACGCTGTGGACGTCCCCGCCGCCGACCGCACAACCGACGCGTTCGGAACTGTCGGTGTGGTCGGTTCGGTTATCGGCGGCACTGCGGGCGTGAGTGGAGGCGTGTCCGGCTCGGATTCTGTTAGGGGTGGATCCGGGTCAGCGACAATGGAATCTGTTCTCGATGTGGATGTTTCGGCGTGGGGGCGGTATCTGCACGGTGAGGCGTTCGTGCGTGCGTTGCGGGAGGGGAGGGGTCCGAGAGCGGCGTGGCAGGCGATGCCGGGGGAGGACTGGGCGGCTCGGTTGGCCGAGTTGGCGGCGACCGTTGTGGCTGCGGGGCGCGGTGTGGTGCTGATGGTGCCGGATCAGCGGGATCTGGACAGGTTGCTCGCGGAATGTGTTCGGCTGGTGGGGGATTCGGCGGTCGGGTTGTCGGCGGGGTTGGGGCCCGCGGCGCGGTATCGGCGGTGGTTGTCGGTGTTGCGGGGGCAGGCGCGGATCGTGGTGGGGACGCGGGCGGCGGTGTTCGCGCCCGTGCGTGCTCTCGGGTTGATCGCCATCTGGGACGACGGCGACGACACCTACGCCGAACCGCGTGCGCCCTATCCGCACGCCAGGGAAGTCGCGATGCTGCGCGCGCACGAGACGGGTGCCGCCTTCGTGGCCGCCGGGTTCGCGCGCAGCGCCGAGATCCAGGCGGTGGTCGAATCCGGTTGGGCGCATGATCTTCTCGCCGACCGCGCCACTCTCCGCGCGGTGATGCCGCGCATCAGCGCACCGGGCGACAGCGACTTCGCGTTGGAACGTGACGCGCTGGCCCGCGCTGTGCGCATCCCCGGAGTAGCGTTCACCGCCGCACGAGCCGCCATCAAGGAGAACGCGGCGGTGCTGGTGCAGGTGCCGCGGCGCGGGTACGTGCCGTCGCTGGCCTGCGCCAAGTGCCGCACCCCCGCCCGCTGCCGACACTGCAACGGGCCCTTGGCATTACCGCATTCGAGCAATGGCGAGGCGGCCAGCCCGCACTGCAAGTGGTGCGGCATCACAGAGGCGGCGTTCCGCTGCCAGGCGTGTGGGGCGCGGGCGCTGCGGGCGATGGTGATCGGCGCGACCCGCACCGCCGAGGAACTGGGCCGGGCCTTTCCCGGCGTACCGATCAGGTCATCGGGCGGCGGGGAGATGCTCGATACCGTGGAACCCGGCGCCCAGGTCGTCGTCGCCACGGTCGGCGCCGAACCCGTGGTGCGCGGCGGCTACGGCGTGGCGCTGCTCCTCGACGGTTGGGCCCTGCTCGGCCGCGCCGACCTGCGTGCCGCCGAGGACACCCTGCGCCGCTGGATGGGCGCCGCCGCCATGGTCCGCCCCCGTGGCCAGGTGATCGTGATGGCCGAACCGTCCCTGCCCACCGTGCAGGCCCTGGTCCGCTGGGACCCGGTCAACCACGCCGCCGCCGAACTCGAAGCTCGCGCCGAGGTGGGCTTCCCCCCGGCCGTCCGTATGGCCGCTGTCGACGGCACCACCGACTCGATCGCCGAACTGCTCGAGGCCGCCCAGCTACCCGACCAGGTGGAGATCCTCGGCCCGGTCCCACTCCCACCCACGGCCCGCAAACCGTTCTCCGGCGCCGACGAACCCGCCGAAGTGGAACGCATGCTCCTCCGCGTGCCCCGCTCCACGGCGGCCCCCTTGTCCCGCGCCCTCGCCGCCGCCCAGGGCGTCCGCAGTTCCCACCGCTCCGACGCCCCCCTCCGCGTCCAGATCGACCCGGTCGACATCGGCTGACCTCGCCCGGACAGATTCGGGCATCCATCCGCGTCGGCCTGATGGACGTCGACTGATGCGGGCGGGCCGATTCCGGGTGCCCTCCACCTCGGACCCGAGGACATCAACTGATCAGGCCGACCCGCCGTCACCCTGTGGGGAACGCCCGACAATGGTCGGCCCCGCGCTCGGCATGAGCCGCGGCGGGTTCAGCGGAACATCGCGCTGTGGCGCCGCGCCCACTGGGCGTACGACGTGGCCGGGCGCCCGAGTACCCGCTCGATGTCATTGCTGACCTGCTGTTCCTCGGGAGTCGGTGTGCCGAGGATGGTCAGGGTGTGGTCGACGACCGGTTCCGGCATGAAGTGCAGCATGTTCTGCTTCGCCTGGGCGGGTGTGAGCTCGACGAAGGTGATCGGCTCTTCGATCGACGCGGCGAGGGCGGCCGCCTGTTCCCGTGGACTCACCGCGGCGGGGCCGGTGAGCGTGTAGGCGTTTCCGGCGTGGCCGTCCTCGCGCAGCGCCGCGGCCGCGACGGCGGCGATATCGGCGGGGTCGACCGAGGGCAGGCCGACATCGCCGAAGGGCGCCGCGACCGTGCGGGCAGTGCGGACGGATTCGAGCCAAGCGAAGGTGTTGGAGTTGAACGCGCCCGGTCGCAGCGCGGTCCATTCGAGGTCGGAGGCCGCGAGGGCCTGCTCGAAGGCGATTGTTCGCGCGTACCCGGCGGACTCGGGCCGGGTGACCGCGCCCTGGGAGGACACGAAAACCACGCGGCGCACACCGGCCGCCGACGCCGTTTTCAGCACCTGTTCCGGCTCGGGTCCGCCCATCAACTGCTCGCCCGTGATGAGCAGGAACAGCGCGTCCGCGTCGGCGAGGGCCGGGGAGAGACTGTCGAGGTCGCCCAGATCGGCGACGACGTGCTCGACGCCCGCGGGCAGGTCGACGGGCGTGGTTCCGCGCGAGACCGCACGAACCGGCTCTCCCGCCTGGTGCAATACCTCGACCAGCTGACGTCCGATATTGCCGGTCGCACCGGTGACAACGATCATGCTCACTCCTGAGTTAGTTGGCTGACTAAACAGACCGTAGCAGCTGGTTCGCCATCCTGTCTATAGTTAGTCGCATGACTGACTCACAAACGCGGGTTGCGCCGAGAGCGGGGAAGCGGGAACGTCTCGTCGAGGCGGCCGCGCGGGTGTTCTACGAGCAGGGCATCGAGAAGACGACCATCGCCGATATCGCCACCGCGGCCGACGTCCCGGTCGGCAACGTCTACTACTACTTCAAGACCAAGGATCAGTTCGTCCACGCTGTCATCGAGACCCATGCGAGCACGCTGGCAGAGGTGGTCGCGAAGCTCGCGCCGCTGCCCGGACCTGCCGAGCGGTTGAAGGCGATGGTCGACTCGTGGGTGGACCAGCGTGACCTCGCCGCCCGTTTCGGCTGCCCGACCGGCTCGCTCGCCGCCGAACTCGACAAGCGACCCGACGGCTTCGGGGGCGAACCGGCGCGGCTGATGAGCCTCCTGATCGACTGGGCGCGCGATCAATTCACCGAACTCGGCAGGCCCGACGCGGCGGAACTCGCGGTAGCCTTCGTCGCGGCCTATCAAGGAATTTCCTTGATCACCAACACGTTTCGTGATCCCGACCTCATGGTTACCGAAGGTGACCGGCTGAAACGGTGGATCGATGAGGTCGCCGACCGGGGCTGATCAGGCCGGGGCACGGACCGGACGCTGCTGTCCGGTTCGTGGCCACCGAGGTCGGGGGAGGCGACGGTGCTGTGGTAAGACCGGATGACCCTGCCCGATGACGTGCGGCGGGCCTGCGGAGAGGACCGTGGTGGAGTTCTTCAGGATGTCCGACGGTGAGTTCGTGCCGACGGAAGTGGCGATCAGTCGCTGGTCGCCCAATCAACTGCACGGTGTCGCGGTGTGCGGCCTGCTCGCGGTGGAGGCCGAGAAGCACAGTCCTGGAGAGGGTTTCGTGCCGGCCAGGTTCACTGTCGACCTGTTCCAGCAGGTAACGACCGACCCGATCTCGCTGCGCAGCGAAGTGGTGCGCGACGGCAACCGCATCAAGGTCGCCGATGTCCGGCTCGTGCAGCAGGGGCAGACGCGCTCCCGCGCCACCGTCACCTTCCTCGCGGCCACCGACGACCCGCCCGGCACCGTCTGGCAGCCCGACCTGGAACTACCCGTCCCCGAGCAGCGCATCGACGAACCGGGCGGCGCCGCACCGCTGTTCAAATCCGGTGCGGGCGACTGGCTCACCGATTTCCGCACCGTCTGCGACGCGGAACGCAAGGTCACCTGGAACAACCTGCCGACCCTCGTCGCGGGGCAGCCCTTCTCGCCCTTCCAGCGCGCCGCCGCCAGCGGTGACCTCACCAACCTCGTCTGCCACTGGGGTTCGCACGGTGTCGGCTACATCAACGCCGACATGACCCTCAGCCTCTCGCGCCTACCCGAGGGGGTTGAGCTCGGTCTGCAAGCCCTCGATCACACCTCACGGGCCGGTGTCGCGGTGAGCAGTGCCGTCCTCTACGACCGCCGGGGCAAACTCGGCACCGCCACGATCACCGCCATCAGCAACGACCGCCGACGCTCGCCCTCGACTACGGAGAGCGAGCCGGTCGCGGTGGCCGTCGAGTAGTTCACTCGCGGGAGGGTGATCCGATGCTGCCGTGAGGCGGCGCACAGCAAGAACACCCTTGCGCTAGATGCATTGCCGATATATCGACGATAACGTCAACCAACAACGAACATGCCGAGGAGGCTGTTATGCACGACGATCGACAAAGAGAATTCGGACACTTCGAGCGAGGACGCGGTCAGGGGCACCCGGAATTCGGGCCCGACCGCAGGCACTTCCGGCGCGGTGGCCGCCACGGTCACGGCCCGGAATTCGGACCCGGCTTCGGCCCGGGATTCGGTCCCGGTTTCGGCCCGGGCTTCGGCCGGGGACGCGGTCGCGGCGGCCGGGGCAGGCGCGGTGACGTCCGCGCCGCGGTTCTGTTGCTGCTCGCCGAACGACCCATGCACGGCTACGAACTGATCCAGCAGATCCGCGAGCGCAGCGACGACATCTGGCGTCCGAGCCCGGGTTCGATCTACCCGGCATTGGCCCAGCTCGAGGACGAGGGACTGGTCCTCATCGAGAAGGTGGCCGGGCGCAAAACCGCGCAACTCACCGAGGCGGGCAAGACCTATGTCGAGACCGAGCGCGACGAGCTCGGCGACCCTTGGGCCGAGGTCCGGCAGGACGTCGGCGCCCAGGCGCTCGATCTTCGTGGCCTCGTCGGCCAGGTGATGGGTGCGGTCGGTCAGGTCGCCCAGGTCGGTACCCCGGAACAAGCCGCGCGAGCGGCCGAGGTGCTCACCGAGACCCGTCGGGCGCTGTACCGGATCCTCGCCGAGGACGACATCGCCGCGACCGGTGACGCAACCCCCGATAAATGAGGGCGGCGTGAACCCCCTTTTCGAGGTGCGTTTGCCCAGGCAATGGAGTAAATCATTGGGGTATGGAACAACCGCGAGGTCTGTGGGGTTGGGGATCGTCACAATGGGGAAGGGCGGTGTCGCGGACGGCGCTCGCCTGCGCGGCGGTGATCGGGGTGGCACTCGCCCCGATCGCCACCGCGGAACCGCCGGGCTACCGCCCGGCGATCATCCCGAGCGAACCCGGTCCGGCACAGTCCGACCACCTGGCCGCTGCCCGCTACATCAGCGACCATCCCGACGCGGTTCCCTTGGGCGTCAACAACTTCGGCTGTAAGCCGAGTGCCGAGCACCCGCGCCCGGTCGTGCTCGTCCACGGTACCGATTCGAGTGCCTACTCCGACTGGTCGGGTATCGGCCCGCAACTCGTCGCGGCCGGCTTCTGCGTGTTCGCGCTGAACTACGGTGGCGCGCCCGGCGCCGACACCTACGGCACCGAGGACATGCGCGTCAGCTTCGCCCAGCTCGCCGCCTTCGTCGAGCAGGTGCGCGCGGCGACCGGGGCGGCCGAGGTCGACCTCGTCGGTTTCTCGCAGGGGGCCAATGTCAGCCGGTACTACGTCAACAAGCTCGGCGGCGCCGAGGTGGTGAACACCTGGGTGGGGCTCGCCTCCCCGAGCTACGGCGGCGTCATGTACGGCCTCGTACCGGTCGGTCAGGCGGTGCCGGGCATGATGGACGTGTACGCGAAGGTGACCTCCACCGCCGCCGTCCAGCAGGCCCAGGGTGAGCCGATCATGGTCGAACTGAACGCAGGCGGCGACACCGTGCCCGGTGTCCGTTACGTCACTGTCGGCAGTCGAGTCGACGAGATGATCCAGCCGTTCGAGAACATCGCCCTGCGCGGACCGGGCGCGGAGAACCTCGTCCTCCAGGATCTGTGCCCCGACGACCTGACCGGGCATTTCAACCTCGTCTACGACCCCTTCGTGCAGCAACTGCTGCTGCGGGTGCTCGACCCGACCCGGCCCGCGCCGGTCTGCACTCCGGTGCCGTTGGGGACGGGCATCCCGCAGGTCATCATCGCCGGCAACTCCTGACGGCCGCGCCGGTCGGAACCACCCCGGCGGGTCTCTAGAATGGGACGACCGCACATCGTCCAGCCGGGAGCCGCCGTGACCATTCAGCCCGTTCGCCTGTTCGGCGATCCCATCCTGCGCTCGCGTGCCGACGAGGTCACCGAGTTCGGTGCCGAGCTCGCGCAGCTCGTCACCGATCTCACCGAGACCATGCACGACGACGGCGGCGTCGGGATGGCGGCGCCGCAGATCGGCGTGGGGCTGCGGGTGTTCGTCTACGACACCGGCGACGCCGCCGGGCACGTGGTGAACCCGGAGTGGACCGCGATCGGCGAGGACGAGCAGGTCGGGCCCGAGGGCTGCCTGTCGATCCCCGGCGTGCGCTACGACGTGCGCCGGGCGCTGCGGGTGCGCGTCACCGGCGTCGACAAGACCGGTGCGCCGGTCGAATTCGACGCCGACGGGCTGCTCGCGCGGTGCGTGCAGCACGAGCACGACCACCTCGACGGAGTGCTGTTCGTGAACCGGCTCGAGCCGGCCGACCGCAAGGAAGCGATGCGGACCATCCGCGAATCCGACTGGTTCCGTGCGGGTGTCACCGTGCGTGAGTCCAGCGGTGTCGGCGGTGGCCGCTGATGCGTCTCGTCTTCGCGGGCACCCCCGAACCGGCTGTTCCCTCGCTGCGACGGCTGCTCGACAGCGAGCGCCACGAGGTGGTCGCGGTGGTCACCCGGCCCGACGCGGTCGCCGGTCGCGGGCGCAAGATCATGCGTTCACCGGTCGGTCGGCTGGCCGACGAACACGGCATCCCGGTGCTCACCCCGCGTAAACCGTCGGAACCGGAGTTCGTCGAGGCGCTCACCGCGCTCGCCCCGGACTGCTGTCCGGTGGTGGCCTACGGTGCCCTGCTGCCCCAGCAGATCCTCGACATCCCCACCCACGGCTGGATCAACCTGCACTTCTCGCTGCTGCCCGCGTGGCGCGGCGCGGCGCCCGTGCAGGCCGCCATCCTCGCCGGGGACGAGATCACCGGTGCCAGCACCTTCCAGATCGAGGCTGGGCTCGACACCGGGCCCGTCTACGGCGTGATGACCGAGAAGATCGGCCACACCGACACCTCGGGTGAACTGCTCGCGCGCCTCGCCGAGGCAGGCGCGGTGCTGCTCGAGAAGACCATGGACGGTGTCGAAGACGGGACGCTGCAAGCGATTCCGCAATCCAACGACGGCGTGTCCTACGCCCCGAAGGTGACCGTCGAAGCGAGCCGCATCCGGTTCGACGAGCCCGCCCTGGCGATCCACCGCCACATCCGCGCCGTCACCCCGGCGCCCGGCGCGTGGACCGAGGTGAACGGGCTGCGCCTCAAACTCGGCCCGGTGGAGCTGGTGGAGGAAACCTTGCCCGAAAGCGAGATCGAGGTGCGCAAATCCGGCGTCTTCGTCGGCACGTCGACCACCGCGGTCCGCCTCGGCCAGGTCCAACCGCCCGGCAAGAAGATGATGAACGCCCTGGACTGGGCGCGCGGCGCCCGTCTCGCACCGGGCACGGTGATCGGATGAGCGAGCGTAGCGAGCGAACGATGAACACAGCTGCCCAGGCGATCATGCCGGAGCCGAGCGTCAGCGAGGTGCAGGCATGAGTGCCTCCGACCGCAGGCGTCGGCGCGAAGCCGACCAGCGCAGCGGCGCCGCACCCCGCGACGACCGCAAGATCACCGGCAAGAATGTCGACGGCGGCTGGGCCGCACGCGCCGCCAAGGGCCGAGACAACAAGGCCCCCCGCGCCGAGGACGACCGTCGCCCACGTCGTGGCGACAGCGACGCCCGAGGGTGGGACTACGGCCGCCGTGGCCCTGCCCGCGCCGACGACACCCGGCGCGCTCAGGGCCGCGACTCCGGCGCTGCCCGCGACGACCGAGGTTATGACGCTGCCGGGCAGTCCTCGCGTAGCGACCGCGCACCGCACGGTCGCGGCCGGGACTCCGGCGACCGATCCGGCGTTGCGCGCGACGACCGTGGCTACGATGTCGCCGGGCCGTCCGGGACCTCACGGGGCGACCGTGTGCGGCGTGACGCGGGGCCACGCGGTGACCGGCCGCGCGGCAGCGGCGTCGGCGAGCAGACCGGCGCGGGTCGTTCCGGCGGTGGGCGCGAAGGAGATTCGCGTGGAGCTCGCCGTGGGCAGGCAGCCGATCGAGGCGCCGACGGCGGCCGTTCCGGTGAAGCGCGGGCAACACAGGGTGGGAAGCGAAGCGACCGGACCGGTGGCGCACGACAGGGGCAGGGCGGCGGAAAGCCGGCCGGGCAGCGCAGTGAACGGCAGCGCGCCGATCGGCCGGATCCGAGTGTGCCGAGTCCGCGCAAGCGGCGGGGTGAGCCGGTGGACGTGGCGCGGGAGGTGGCCCTCGACGTGTTGCGGGCGGTGCGCGAACGTGACGCCTACGCCAACCTCGTGCTGCCGAAGTTGTTGCGGGAGCGAAAGATCAGCGGGCGTGATGCCGCGTTCGCGACCGAGCTCACCTATGGTGCGTGCCGGTCGCAGGGGCAGCTCGATGCCGTGATCGCGGCGTGCGCGGGTCGTCCGGTCGGCGAGATCGACGGGCCGATCCTCGACATCCTCCGCCTCGGCGTCTACCAGCTGCTGCGCACACGGACCAGCCCGCATGCCGCCGTGGACACCTCCGTCGATCTGGCCCGTGCCGAATTCGGCCAGGGCCGTGCCGGTTTCGTGAACGCGGTGCTGCGGCGGGCGGGGGAGAAGACCGCCGAGCAGTGGATCGCGGAACTGGCACCGGCCGATCCGGTCGGCAAGCTCGCCTTCGAATACGCGCACCCCACCTGGATCGCCCAGTCCTTCGCCGACGCGCTCGGTGCGCAGGCGGGTGAACTGTCCGACCTGCTGGCCGCCGACGACGAACGTCCGGTGGTGCATCTGGTCGCGCGTCCCGGGGAGATCACGTCCGAGGAATTGGCGCTTGTCACCGGCGGTGAGGAAGGTCGCTGGTCGCCGTACGCGGTGTACCTCGACGGCGGTGATCCCGGTCAGCTCGAACCGGTACGCGAGGGAATCGCCGCGGTGCAGGACGAAGGTTCTCAGCTCGTCGCGCTGGCGCTGAGCCGGGCACCGCTCGAGGGCCCCGACCAGGGTCGCTGGCTCGATCTGTGCGCCGGACCCGGCGGGAAGGCGGCGCTGCTCGGCGCGCTCGCCGCGATCGACCTGTTCGCCGTCGATGCGGTGGAGCCGTCGGAGCACCGCGCCGAACTGGTCCGCAAGTCCACCCGCGACCTGCCCGTCACGGTGCACGTGAAGGACGGCCGCGACACCGGTCTGGAACCCGGCTACGATCGCATCCTGGTCGACGCCCCCTGCACGGGCCTGGGCGCCCTGCGCCGCCGCCCCGAGGCACGCTGGCGCCGCACTCCCGCCGACGTCCCGGAACTGGTCACTCTGCAGCGTGAACTCCTCACCGCCGCCTGGGATCTCCTGCGCCCCGGTGGTGTGGTCGTGTACTCCACCTGCTCCCCACACCTGTCCGAAACCGTCGCGGTGGTCGCCGATTTCGTCCGCCGCACCGGCGCCGAACAACTCGACACCCGCGACCTCCTCCCCGGCGTCACCGGCCTCGGCGAAGGCCCCTCGGCCCAACTCTGGCCCCACCGCCACGGCACCGACGCGATGTTCCTGTCGGCCCTGCGCAAGAAGTAGAGGGCCGACGCCGGCTATGTGAGGGCCGCCGCACCGTCATATCGTCGACCGGATGCCGCGGTGGGCCTGCGAAGCAAGTGGTAGCAGGCACGGCCAGCATGGCGGTGCGGTTCGAATCCGGCCGCGCCGCCCTGTGCCGGACGGGGGAGCCCTCGATGGCTTATCACGGTGCGGCGCATCGCGTAGCCGTGCGACCGCGAGCGGTGACATTCGTCCAAGGCGTGGCGTGTCTCGCGGGGGAGAATTCGCGTATGGCGATGACGTGGGAACAGGTGGTGGAGATCGCGACCGCGCTGCCGGGGGTGGCGGAGGGGACGTGGTGGCGCAGTCCGGGGCTATCGGTCGGCGGGAAGAGTTTCGCGCGGCTACGGTCGGAGGCCGAGGGCGGGCTGGTGCTCTTGTGTGAGCCGTCGGAGAAGGAGGCGCTACTCGCCTCGGGGGATCCGGCGTTCTATACGACGCCGCACTACGACGGGCACCCGTATGTGCTCATCGATCTGGAAGTGGTCGACCGGCAACAGCTCGCCGAGCTGATCGACAGCGCCTGGTGGTTGCGCGCACCTGCGAAACTGCGGCGCGAACGCGCGTAGGGGGACACCGTCGTCCCCGTGGCGGATTCAGTCCCGCTCGGACAGATCGCGCAGGCGCGCAAGGGTTTTCGCGAGGATTCGCGAGACGTGCATCTGCGAGATGCCGAGCTGATTCGCGATCTGGGTCTGGGTCATCGACTCGAAGAAGCGCATCGTGAGGATCCGCCGCTCCCGCTCGGGCAGACCCGCCAGCAGTGGGCGAACCGCGATGTACTCCTCGACCCGGTCGAACTGCGACTCCTCCTCGCCGAGGGTGTCGAGCAGCGAGGCGTCGCTGTCGCGACCGACCGAGGCAGCGTCGATCGAGGTGGGTTGGTAGGCGTTGCCCGCGATGACCGCCTGGGTCACCTCGTCGGGGTCCACGTCGAGTTCGGCCGCGATCTCCTTGGCCGTCGGCGAACGACCCAGCCGCTGTGAGAGCTGGTCCACGGCCGCACCGATACGCAGATGGGTTTCCTTCACCCGGCGCGGAACCCGCATGGCCCAGGTGTTGTCGCGGAAATACCGCCGCACCTCGCCCATGATCGTCGGCACCGCGAACGACAGGAAGTTCGAGCCACGGCTCAGATCGAACCGGTCCACCGCGTGCACCAGGCCGACCCGCGCCACCTGCGACAGATCGTCGAACGGCTCACCGCGGCCGCTGAACTTGCGGGCGATGTGGTCGGCCAGTGGGATGCAGCGGTTGATCAGCGCGTCCCGGGCAACGGCGTGCGCGGCGGTGCCGGGTTCGGTCGCCGCGAGCCGTTCGAACAGCGCGCTCACGTCGTCGTACCCGGACGGAGCAGCGGGCGCGGGTTCGGTCAACTGCTCCTCGACGACCTGCTCCTCGATGACGGGCTCGTCGAGCACGGCTTCGGCGGGCTGTTCGAGAGTTTCCGGATCGGGCTTGTGCTCTTCGTTGGTTTCGCCGTGCACTACGCCTTCCCCCGGACCCGACGGATACGGACACTCGTCGGATACCCGGACCTGGCGGCGTCGAATCCTTGCTGGTCGGCGTTCACCTCGTCGCTCAGCGTGCGCAGCACATGCCAGCCGAAGCTGCGCTGGTCGGGCAACCCTTCCGCGGCCGCGACACCCTCCACACGCACGACGAGTTCGGTGTCACCGACGACGAACTCGCAGGTGAGCTGCGAGCCGGGCGCGGCGATCGCGATGAGTGTGGAACACACCTCGTCGACCGCCAGACGCACGTCGGCCACCTCGTCGAGGGTGAAATCGCTGAGCAGGACCAGTGTTTCGGCCAATCCGCGCAGGATCGGCAGCTGGGTCACCGACGCTGCCACGCGAATCTGCACCGGATCGCTGAACAGCTCTTGTTCCGCCGAAATATTGGTCACGCTCTGTAGGCTACCCACAACCGGCCGCCGATCACCACGCGGTCGCTACACTTGCGCGCTGTGTCCACACCGACGTTCCACCGCCCGGCCGAGCCGATGATCGCCCCGTCCATCCTGTCCGCGGACTTCGCGAACCTGGCCGCCGAGGCCGCCGCTGTCGAAGGTTCCGACTGGCTGCATGTGGATGTGATGGACGCCCACTTCGTGCCGAACCTCACACTCGGCCTGCCGGTGGTGCAGAGCCTGCTCAAAGCCACCGACATCCCGTTCGACTGCCACCTGATGATCGAGGATCCGGGCCGCTGGGCGCCCGGCTACGCCGAGGCGGGCGCCTACAACGTCACCTTCCACGCCGAGGCCACCGACGATCCGATCGCCGTCGCGCGCGATATCCGCGCGGCGGGTGCCAAGGCCGGGCTGTCGGTGAAGCCGAACACGCCGATCGAGCCGTACCTGGAAATTCTGCGCGAATTCGACACCCTGCTCGTGATGAGCGTGGAACCGGGTTTCGGCGGTCAGTCGTTCATTCCCGAGGTGCTGGAGAAGGCGCGGATCGTGCGCAATCTCGTGGACGCTGGCGAATTGCGGTTGCTCGTCGAAATCGACGGTGGCATCAATACCGACACCATCGAGCAGGCCGCCGCGGCGGGCATCGATTGTTTCGTGGCCGGGTCGGCGGTCTACAACACCGCCGACCCCGGTGCGGCCGTCCAGAATCTGCGCAGTCTGGCAACCGCCGCCTGGTTGCCGTGAACCGGTTCGGTCAGTGCGGGTGCAGGGCGTGGCTGCCCAGCGCCCTCGCTGTCTCGATCACGGCCTCGAGCGGTGGCCGATTGTCGGCTGCCTCCGGTGCGCGCACCCAGGTGCGGTAGCCGGTGCGTTCGTCGTCGGGGGAGGGCAGCACGATGTGGCTGCCCGCGCACGCGACGCTCGCGTAGAGGCGGAACAGTTCGGCTTCGGCCGTCGGCGTGAGGGTGTCGAGGTGGCAGGGGCCGGTGAGGAAGGTCCAGCAATGGGCGCGCGGATGGTCGACGACCGGTCCGGCGATACCGTCGGCACGCAACTGCGCCTGTACCCGCTCACCCAGGTCACCCGGCATGGTCACCGCACCGTAGTGGGTGCCGATCTGCAGGAGGATGCGCCGGGAGTCGGGGTCGACCGTCGCGGGCAGGTGTAGCTCCCGTCGGTAATGGACGCAGCGACTTTCCAGCGTGGAATCGAGCAGTGGGTAGCTCACAGTGTTGTCTCCCGGTATCGCATCGTTGAACGTCGGGAATCGTTGACGTAACAATATTGCGTCAGTGGCGAGGGCGTGGCAAGTCCGTGGATCTCCGTGTTTCTTCTTTCGGAGCCCGGGGTACAAATCGGGGTGGTCGTGGCCGGAAAATTTATTGCACCGACACACGGAGTAAACCAACGAAGGATTACCGCCGCATTCTATTACGGCGGCGATTCTTTATGTCCGGATTCTTTTCCCGCGATTTTCCGTCGCCGTGCGGGTTTTGCGACCTCCCGCTCAGCGCGCGGTCGGATTCCACCCTCACCTGTGCCGCCACTAGGCTGTGCGTCGAGCGGGAATAGCGGTCGTCTACCCGCTGTTGGGCCCAACGGGTACGGATGACGCGACAAGGGAGTCAGACATGTTCACAGGGATCGTCGAGGAACTCGGCGAGGTCGTGGCCACCGAGCAGCTGGCCGACGCCGCCCGGTTGACGATCCGCGGCAAGCTGGTGACTTCCGATGCCGGACACGGCGATTCGATCGCGGTGAACGGCGTGTGTCTCACCGTCGTCGACGTGATCGACGGCGACAGCTTCACCGTCGACGTGATGGCCGAGACCCTCGACCGGTCGAGCATCGGCGCCCTCGTGCCCGGCTCCCGGGTGAACCTCGAACGCGCCGCCGCGATCAACAGCCGCCTCGGTGGACATCTCGTCCAGGGCCACGTCGACGGAACCGGCACCGTGCTGGCCCGCACCCCGTCCGAGAACTGGGAGGTGGTCCGCGTCTCCCTGCCCGACGCCATCGCCCGCTATGTGGTGCAGAAGGGCTCGATCACCGTCGACGGCGTCTCGCTCACCGTGTCGAACCTCGGTATCGACGACGAACCCGCCGCCGACGGCAACCGCGACTGGTTCGAGGTGTCACTGATCCCCACCACCCTCGCACTGACCGTGCTCGGCACCGCGCCGGTCGGCACGACCGTGAACCTCGAGGTCGACGTCATCGCGAAGTACGTGGAGCGCCTGGCACAGCGAGGCTGACCCACTGTGTCGGGCGCCTCGAAAAGGCCCCCGACGCACGCCGTACTGTAGTAGTGACCCTGCGGCGCCAGCCGCCAAGATTACGGAGCAAGCAGACGTGACCAGGTTGGACAGCATCGAGCGCGCGATCGCCGATATCGCGGCCGGCAAGGCTGTTGTCGTCATCGACGACGAGGACCGTGAGAACGAGGGCGATCTCATCTTCGCGGCCGAGAAGGCCACCCCGGAGCTGGTCGCGTTCATGATCCGCTACACCTCCGGCTACATCTGTGTGCCGTTGACCGCCGACGACTGCGACCGCCTCGGTCTGCCGCCCGCGTACGCGATGAATCAGGACAAGCACGGCACCGCCTACACCGTGTCGGTCGACGCGCGCGAGGGCATCACCACCGGTATCTCCGGCGCCGACCGCGCCGTCACCATGCGGCTGCTGGCCAGCGCCGAGGCCAAGGCCGACGATTTCACCCGTCCGGGTCATGTGGTGCCGTTGCGCGCCAAGGACGGCGGCGTGCTGCGCAGGCCCGGTCATACCGAGGCCGCGGTGGATCTGGCCCGGATGGCCGGGTTGCGGCCTGCGGGTGTGATCTGCGAGATCGTCAGCCAGAAGGACGACGGGCACATGGCCCGCACCGACGAGCTGCGGGTGTTCGCCGACGAGCACGACCTGGCGATGATCTCGATCGCCGACATGATCGCCTGGCGGCGCAAGCACGAGAAGCACGTCGTCCGGGTCGCCGAGGCGCGCATCCCGACCGCGCACGGCGATTTCAAGGCCGTCGGCTACCAGAGCATCTTCGACGAGGCCGAGCACGTGGCGCTGGTGCGCGGCGACATCGGCGACGGCGAGGACGTGCTGGTCCGGGTGCACTCGGAGTGCCTGACCGGTGACGTGTTCGGTTCGCTGCGCTGCGATTGCGGCCCGCAGCTCGACGCGGCACTGGAAATGGTCGACAAAGAGGGTCGCGGCGTGGTGCTCTACATGCGTGGGCACGAGGGCCGCGGCATCGGCCTGATGCACAAGCTGCAGGCCTACCAGTTGCAGGACACCGGGCGCGACACCGTCGACGCCAACCTCGACCTCGGCCTGCCCGCCGACGCCCGCGACTACGGCACGGGCGCCCAGATCCTGGTGGACCTCGGCATCCGGTCGATGCGGCTGCTCACCAACAACCCGGCCAAGCGGGTCGGTCTCGACGGGTACGGGCTGCGGATCACCGAGCGGGTGCCGATGCCGTTGCGCGCCAACGCCGAGAACCTGCACTATCTGCGGACCAAGCGTGATCGCATGGGCCACGATCTGGTCGGTCTCGACGACCTGGATCTCGGCGAAACCGCGCAGTAACTCTCCCGAAAGGCAGCATCAGACGATGAGCGGCACCGGCGTACCGGAATTCGCGCTGGCCAAGGCCACCGACCTCAAGCTCGCCATTGTGGCGTCGCGCTGGCACACCGAGATCTGCGACACCCTGGTCGCGAACGCGGAACGCGTCGCGAGGGAGGCCGGGGTCGAGCACGTCACCGTCGTGCGCTGCGCCGGGGCGATGGAATTGCCCGTGGTCGCCCAGGAATTGGCGCGGAGCCATGACGCTGTCGTCGCGCTCGGTGTCGTGATCCGTGGTGGCACACCGCATTTCGAGTACGTGTGTGATGCGGTGACCGCCGGGCTCACCCGGGTGTCGCTGGACGAGTCGACCCCGGTCACCAACGGCGTACTCACCACCGACACCGAGGAGCAGGCGCGCGACCGTGCCGGGCTGCCCGGTTCGGCCGAGGACAAGGGTGAGCAGGCCTGCGCCGCCGCGCTGGACGCCGCGCTCACCCTGCGCGCGCTGCGATCGGCGTGACGGTGCCGGTGGAACAGCACGCGGATTGGGAGCTCGAGGTGCGCCCTCGGCGCGCGAGCCGGACCGCCGCCGTGGCCGCGGTGCTCGTGCTCGCGTTCTTCACCGCGGGTGGGTTGCTGTTGCGCACCGGGTCGACCGGGGTGAACTTCCGGGTCGCCGACCAGATCGCGATGATCCTGATCGGCGTCCTCGGCGCGGGAGCGGTGCTGCTGCTCACCCGGCCACGGGTGCGTGCCGGTGCGCGCGGGGTGGCCGTGCGCAATATTCTCGGCTACCGCGAATACCCGTGGGAGGTCATCCGCGGCGCTGCCTTCCCCGACCGTAAGGCGTGGGCGCGGCTCGAACTCGTCGACGACGACTACGTGCCGATGCTGGCCATCCGGTCCAACGACAAGTCCTACGCCGCCGACGCCATCGAGCGTCTGCGCGAACTCGGCGCGCGCTACAGCGCCTGAGTTCGCCCAGCGGACTCAGGCGCAGCGGTCAGCGGGTGTCGCCGAGTACCGCACCCTCGCGGCGGGGGTCGGCCCCACCGATCCAGCCGTCCTTGCCGTCGCGCTGCAGCGCGCTGAGGCCGCTGGACTGTGGTGCGACCGTCACCTGGTGACCCATCTCGCGCAGCTTGCGTACGAGGGGGTCGTTGTCGCCGTTGGCGGTGGCGTCGATCGCCGGATGCTCGCCGCCGATACCCGTGCTCGGCGAATTGCCCGCCCCGAAGGACACCCCCGACACTGCCTGCTGCGGATCCAGACCCCAGTCGAGCGCTCCGACAAGGGTTTTCACCACGAACTGGATGATCACCGAGCCGCCGGGTGAGCCGGTGACCAGCGCGAGCTCGCCACGGTTGCCCTTGTCGTCGCGATCGAACACCAGAGTCGGGCTCATCGAACTGCGCGGCCGCTTACCCGGCTGCAGGCGGTTGGCGACGGGGGTGCCGTCGGGGTCGAGCGGGTCGGCGGCGAAGTCGGTGAGCTGGTTGTTCAGCAGGAACCCGTCGACGAAATGGAACGAACCGAAGGCCGATTCGACCGTCGTCGTCATCGCGGCCGCGTTGCCGTACTTGTCGACCATCGAGATGTGGCTGGTGCCGTGCTCGGGCGGCTGCGGGCCGTTGCCCAGCGGCACCGGGCCGAGATTACCCGGCTGGGCCGTACCCATGCTGCGGTCCGGGTTGATGAGCGTGGAGCGTTCCTTCAGGTACTGCGGGTGGACCAGCGACAGCGCCGAATTGCCCGGCAGCGGAATGAAATCCGGGTCGGCGACGTATTTGTTGCGGTCGGCGTAGGCGAGGCGCTCGGCCTCCGAGATCAGGTGCACGGCGCGGGCATCGGGCTTGCCGCCGTTGCGGTTCACGTCCCGCGGGCCGAGCGCGGCCAGATCGAAATTGGCGAGGATGCCCATCGTCGCCGCCACGGTGCTGCCGCCCGAGGACGGCGCGGGCATGCCGCACAGTTCGTATTTGCGATACCCGGTGCACAGCGCGGTGCGCTTCTTCGGTTCGTAGTTCGCCAGGTCGGTGGTGGTGAGCAGGCTCGGTGTGCGCCCGCCCGCCGTGCTGCCCGCCGCCTCGACGATGTCCTGGGCGATGGGGCCGCTGTACAGGGCCTCCGCGCCGTCGGTGGCCAGGGCCGACAGGGTCTTCGAGTAGGCGGGGTTGGTGAGCACGGTGCCGGTGCGTTTCGGCGAGCCGTCCGGTTCCAGGAAGTAGGCGCGCGCGCCCTCGTCGGTCGCGAGGTCCTTGGCCGATTCGGCGATCTGGCCCGCCAGCCGCGGGCTGATCTCGAAACCGCTGTCGGCCAGCGCGATCGCGGGCTCGAACAGTTCCTTCCAGGCGGTCATGCCGTGCTCGCGGTGCGCGAGCTCCAGCATCCGCACCACACCGGGCACCCCGATCGAACGGCCGCTGGCGCGGGTGTTCGGCGCCGGTTCGGTCCGGTCGGTGTCGCTGACCCAGCGCAGGTAGTTCTCGGTGGCGGCGGCGGGTGCGGTCTCGCGGCCGTCGTAGGCCTCCACCGTGCGGGACTTCGCGTCGTAGTGCACGAGGAACGCACCGCCGCCGATGCCGGAGGCCTGCGGTTCAACCAGGCCGAGCACCGCCTGGGCGGTGACGAGGGCATCCGTGGCGGTGCCGCCGGCGCGCAGCACCCGACAGGCGGCCTCGGTGGCGATGGGGTTCGCCGTCGACACCGCGTAGGTGCTGGTGCGGACCGGTGACATGTCGCCTCGGTAGCCCGAGGTGATCTCGGGGTTGGTACTCAGATTCTGGGTGGTCGGGCCCGTCGCGGTCGCGGGCGCCGCCGTGATCGGGGTGCCGTTGGGCGGGCTGGTGCACTCCGCCGCCTCGGTGTCGTCTGTCGAACAACCGGCCAGCAGCCCCACCGTGAGCACTGCGGCCGTCGTGGCCCCGATCCACGTCCGTCGCCTTGGCGTCATCGTGGCAGCGTAACCCCGAACCGTCGTCGCGCACAGGGATTTCCGGCCGGGCGCGGCAGCGTTACCCTGGCTGACATGGCGATCGATGCGGTGCTGTTCGATTTCTCCGGCACGGTGTTCCGGTTGGAGGACGACCCGAACTGGGCCGACGTCCTCGTCGGCGACGACGGCACCCCGTTCGACGTGGCGGCCAAGGCCGAGGTCCTGCGGCGCATGACGGCACCGGTCGAACAGTTCATGACCTTCGACCCGCCCGGCCAGCACGCCTGGGACAACCGCGACCTCGATCCCGCCCTGCACCGCCAGGCCTATCTCGAGGTGCTGCGCGGTTCGGGCGTTCCCGAGGCGCAGGCCGCCGACCTGTACGGGCGGCTCATCGACCCGCTGGCCTGGACGCCGTACCCCGACACCGGAACCGTGCTGAAAGCCCTTGCCGCCCAGGGTGTCCCCGTGGGTGTGGTGAGCAATATCGCCTTCGACATCAGGCCCGCGTTCGCCACCAGGGGCTGGGACACACTGGTCGGCGCGATGACCCTGTCCTACGAGGTCGGCGCCATCAAACCCGACGCACGGATCTTCCTGGACGCGATCGACCGCCTCGGCGTCGACCCGGACCGTGTCCTGATGGTCGGCGACAGCGCCGAGGCCGACGGCGGCGCCACCGCCCTGGGCGCCCGGTTCGCCCTCGTCGACCCACTCCCGATCGCAGACCGTCCACGCGCCCTGATCGACGCCCTGGCACTCCACGGGATCGCCACCGGGTAAGCGGTCGGTACGGTCGTGCGAACCACCGCTCGGTGGTCCCGAACGAGGAGGTGGGTTACCGCGCTGTCAGCGGCAGGCCTTCAGCGCTGGCGGGTGAACCAGGTCTTGGCCGACGGGCGCATGAGCAGGGCGGCGACGGCGCCCGAGGCGACGATGCCCACCGCGCCCGGCGGGAGGCCGGTGAGGATGCCGGTGCAGGAGGTGAGTGCGCCGACGGCCGCCAGGGTCACCGCGGCGACGCGCACGCGGTCGCCCGCCCGGCCGAAGAGCACGACCAGTGGAACCAGGGCGAAGGTCGGGAGGTAGCCGACCACCACGCCGAGTGGACTCTGCTTGCCGAGTGCGGCGCCGATCACGATCAGCACCACGCCGACCGCCGCGGAGACCAGGGCGATCAAGCGCGCGCCGCGCACCGTGGCGGGCATCAGCCACGACGGGGTCGCCTCGTCGTCCAGGTCGTCGTAGGGGTGCAGGGCGGGGGCGTCGGTCATCGGGGGTCCTTTCCGGCGGCAAGCCGAACATCAACGCTACACACCGGCCCCCGCCGCCGAACCCGACGGTTCGCCCGTGCCGTCCCACCCAGCACAGGCGGCGGGATTGTCGGTAGGCCTCGCTACCCTGGATACGTGGCAGATCCCGCGACATACCGGCCGGCGCCGGGCACGATTCCCGTCGAACCCGGTGTGTACAAATTCCGGGACGCCTACGGGCGGGTGATCTATGTCGGTAAGGCCAAGAGCCTGCGCAGCCGGTTGAACTCCTACTTCGCCGACGTGGCGTCACTGCATCCGCGCACCAGGCAGATGGTGACAACGGCCGCGAGCGTGGAGTGGACCGTGGTGTCCACCGAGGTCGAGGCGCTACAGCTCGAATACAACTGGATCAAGGAATTCGATCCGCGCTTCAATGTGCGCTACCGCGACGACAAGTCCTACCCGGTGCTCGCGGTGACTCTCAACGAGGAATATCCGCGGCTTTTCGTCTACCGGGGCGCCCGCAAGAAGGGCGTGCGCTACTTCGGCCCCTACGCCCACGCCTGGGCCATCCGCGAAACTCTCGACCTGCTGCTGCGGGTGTTTCCCGCGCGTACCTGTTCCAACGGAGTCTTCAAGCGGCACAACCAGATCGGGCGCCCCTGCCTGCTCGGCTACATCGACAAGTGCTCGGCGCCGTGCGTCGGCCGGGTCAGCGCCGACGAGCACCGCCACATCGTCGACGACTTCTGCGACTTCCTGTCCGGCAAGACCGACAAGATGGTCCGCGCCATCGAACGCCGCATGCACGAGGCCGCCGACGACCTCGACTTCGAGACCGCCGCCCGCCTGCGCGACGACGTGCAGGCCCTGCGCCGGGCACTCGAGAAGCAGGCGGTGGTACTCGGCACCGGCACCGACGCCGATGTGATCGCCTTCGCCACCGACGAACTCGAGGCGGCCGTGCAGATCTTCCACGTGCGCGACGGGCGCGTGCGCGGTCAGCGCGGCTGGGTGGTCGACAAATCCGGCGACGCGCTCGACATCGCCGAATCCGGCACCGAACTGGCCGCCCTCGTCGAACAGTTCCTCACCCAGTTCTACGGTGAGCAGGCAGCGATGGCCGACCAGAGCATGGAACCCGAGGCGGCGACCGTCGTCCCGCGTGAGGTGCTCGTCCCGGTGCTGCCCGCCGACGCGCCCGAGATCCAGGCATGGCTGAGCAAGTTGCGCGGCTCGGCGGTGTCGCTGCGCATCCCGCAGCGCGGCGACAAGAAGGCGCTCGCCGAAACCGTGCAGCGCAACGCGGGCGAGGCGCTGGCCCAGCACAAGCTCAAGCGCGCGGGCGACCTGACATCGAGATCCCAAGCGCTGCAAGATATTCAGGACGCACTCGAACTCGACAGCGCGCCACTGCGCATCGAATGCGTCGACATCAGCCATGTGCAGGGCACCGACGTGGTCGCCTCGCTGGTGGTGTTCGAGGACGGCCTTGCCCGCAAATCCGAGTACCGCCACTTCGCGATCAAGGAGGCCGCGGGCGGCGGCCGCTCCGACGACGTCGCCAGCATCGCCGAGGTGACCCGTCGCCGCTTCGCCCGGCTGGCGCGCGAACGTCAGCAGCCCGTCGACCTGCCGGAGGAACTCGCCGCCGACGACACCGACGAGCCCGGTTCACGCCCCGGCATCGATCCGACGACCGGCAGACCGCGCCGCTTCGCCTACCCACCCAATCTCTACGTCGTCGACGGCGGCGCACCGCAGGTCGCCGCCGCCGCGGAGGTGCTCGACGAACTCGGCATCACCGACGTCGCGGTGATCGGCCTGGCCAAACGCCTCGAAGAGGTGTGGGTGCCCGGCGAACCCGATCCCGTCATCATGCCGCGCACGAGCGAGGCGCTGTTCCTGCTGCAACGCGTGCGCGACGAGGCGCACCGCTTCGCCATCAACTTCCATCGCAGCAAGCGCTCGCGCCGGATGACGGCGTCGGCGCTGGACTCGGTACGCGGGCTCGGCGAGACGCGCCGCGCCGCGCTGGTCACCCATTTCGGTTCGGTCGCGCGGATCAAGGACGCGACGGTCGACGAGATCACCGCGGTGCCCGGTATCGGCGTTTCCACGGCCAAAGCGGTACTCGAGGCACTCAACAGCACCTAGCGATCAGCGAGACGCAACATTGCGAGTGCCGTACGTTGTGTCTGCGCCCGATACCCGAACCGGTGCGAGATGATCGAAAGGCACCCAGAAACGGATCCGGTAGGACATGACAAGCGTCGAATCGAACAACAAGGCGGGGGCGGCACCGGACAACGCCGGGACAGTCACCGACACACAGCAGCCAGTAGAAGTGGTCATCGTCACCGGCTTGTCCGGCGCGGGCCGCGGCACTGCCGCGCGCGTCCTGGAGGATCTGGGCTGGTACGTCACCGATAATCTGCCACCGGAACTGATCGGCCGCATGGTCGAACTCGGTGCCGCGGCCGATCCGCCGATCCGGCGGCTCGCGCTGGTCATGGACGTGCGGAGCCGGTTCTTCACCGGTGACCTCTCCGGTGTCACCGAGCAGTTGCGTGCCGCGGGCATCCGCACGCGGGTGCTGTTCCTCGAGGCTTCCGACGACGTGCTGATCCGGCGTTTCGGCTTCGCCAGGCGCAGACATCCGCTGCAGAGCGACAGTCCGGACGGCACGCTCTCCGCGGGCATCACCGCCGAGCGGGCCCGGCTGTCGGCCGTGAAGGTCGCCGCCGATGTCGTCATCGACACCACCGAGCTGTCGATCCATCAGCTGCACCGCAAGCTGGAAGAGGTGTACGGCGCCGGCGTGCCCGCCGCGCTGCAGCTCACCGTGCAGTCCTTCGGTTTCAAGTACGGTGTTCCACTCGACGCCGACACGGTGTTGGATGTGCGTTTCCTGCCGAATCCGCATTGGATTCCCGAATTGCGGGAACACACGGGCCAGGAGTCGGTGGTCAGCGACTATGTGTTGTCGCAGCCGGGCGCGCAGGACTACCTGCGCACCTGCCACCACCTGGTCGACCTGACCACGACCGGATACCGGCAAGAGGGGAAGCGATACATGACGGTGGCAGTGGGGTGCACCGGCGGGAAACACCGCAGCGTCGCGATCGCCGAGGCGCTCGGGGAACGCATCGGTGCCGACACCGGCCCCGCGGCGGTCGACGTCGTGCGCGTGGTGCATCGGGACCTGGGGCGCGAATGAGTGGATGGGAAGCCGACCCAGCCGTCGTCGCGCTGGGCGGTGGTCACGGCCTGTACGCGACCCTCACCGCCGTGCGCAGGCTGACCAGACGGATCACCGCCGTGGTCACGGTCGCCGACGACGGTGGGTCCTCCGGACGTCTGCGTGCCGAACTCGGCATGCTCCCGCCCGGTGACCTGCGGATGGCGCTCGCCGCGCTGGCCGAGGACGCCGACGGCATCTGGACCACCACCGTGCAGCACCGCTTCGGCGGATCCGGCGCGCTCGCCGGGCACTCGCTCGGCAACCTGCTGCTCGCCGGGCTCACCGACATCCTCGGCGACCCGGTCGCGGCGCTCGACGAGGTGGGCAGGCTGCTGCGCATCACGGGCCGGGTCCTGCCGATGTCGCCGATCCCGCTCGACATCGAGGCGGAAGTATCGGGGCTGGAAGCGGATCCGCGAGTCGGCCGCTGTGTACGCGGTCAGGTCGCGGTGGCGACCACACCGGGTAAGGTCCGCCGGGTGCGGTTGATTCCCTCGGATCCACCTGCCGGCCCGACGGCCGTCTCGGCGATCGAACACGCGGATGTCGTTGTGCTCGGGCCGGGTTCGTGGTTCACCAGTGTGATCCCGCACGTGCTCGTCCCCGGTCTGCGCGACGCGCTGGTCCGCACCAGGGCGCGTAAGGTACTCGTGCTGAATCTGGCCGCGGAGCCGGGGGAGACGGCCGGCTTTTCCGCCGAGCGTCATCTCCATGTATTGTCCCAGCACGCACCGGGTTTCGCGGTCGACGATGTGCTCGTCGACTCGGCGTCGGTGCCCGAGGGGCGGCAGCGGGAACATGTGTCAAGAGCCGCCGAACAGTTGCGCGCACGGGTAACGTTCTGCGATGTGGCCGAGCCGGGAACGGATCGGCATCATCCCGGAAAACTAGCCGCCGCACTGGATCAGCTGATTCGGTCGCCGCGGTCGCAACTGGCTGGGCTTCGAGTCGAGAGACAGCACAGTGCCACGGATGTGCACAGTGTTGCAGATGAGCGTTCGGGGTCGGTGGGAAAGGAGCGCGTCTCGTGGCGATGACAGCCGAGGTGAAGGACGAGCTGAGCAGGCTCGTGGTGTCGCAGGTCAGCTCACGCAAGGCGGAATTGTCGGCATTGCTGCGATTCGCGGGCGGTCTGCACATCGTCGGGGGCCGGGTGATCGTGGAAGCCGAGGTGGACATGGGGTCCATCGCCCGCAGGCTGCGCCGCGAGATCTTCGAGTTGTACGGCTACGGCTCCGATGTGCACGTGCTCGGCGCGGGTGGCTTACGCAAGACCTCCCGCTACGTGGTCCGGGTGTCCAAGGAGGGTGAGGCCCTGGCCCGTCAGACCGGGCTGCTCGACGTGCGCGGCAGGCCGGTGCGCGGATTGCCCGCCCAGGTGGTCGGCGGCAGCATCGGTGACGCCGAAGCCGCCTGGCGCGGTGCCTTTCTCGCGCACGGTTCGCTCACCGAGCCGGGGCGGTCCTCCGCGCTCGAGGTGAGCTGCCCTGGCCCGGAGGCCGCGCTGGCGCTGGTCGGTGCGGCCCGTCGGCTCGGGATCACCGCCAAGGCCCGCGAGGTGCGCGGCACCGACCGGGTGGTGGTGCGCGACGGCGAGGCGATCGGCGCGCTGCTCACCCGCATGGGCGCCCAGGACACCAGGCTCACCTGGGAGGAGCGCCGCATGCGCCGCGAGGTGCGCGCGACGGCCAACCGGCTGGCCAACTTCGACGACGCCAACCTGCGCCGCTCGGCGCGCGCTGCCGTCGCGGCGGCGGCCCGGGTGGAACGCGCGCTCGAGATCCTCGCCGACGACGTGCCCGACCACCTTGCCGCCGCGGGCAAGCTGCGTGTGCAGCACCGGCAGGCCTCGCTCGAGGAACTGGGTCAGCTCGCCGAGCCGCCGATGACGAAAGACGCTGTCGCGGGCCGCATCCGGCGTCTGCTGTCGATGGCCGACCGGCGTGCCAAGGACCTCGGCATCCCCGACACCGAGTCGGCGGTGACGGCCGAACTTCTCGACGACGCCTGAGGATTCGCGCCAACCGGCTGTGACGTATCCGACGTTCAGGGCATAGCGGTCATGTGCGATCGCTATGCCCTTTACGCTGTGCATTCCAGGTGCTCAGGGGCGCGCGACTCACAAACCGCAGGTGGCTGTCGGTGGGGTTGGGTCGGCTACTACTGTGGTGACCGTCGGAATGAATCCGCTTGAAAGCTGAGGAGCGATAACGTGACTGTCCGGGTAGGTATCAACGGCTTCGGTCGTATCGGACGTAACTTCTTCCGTGCGGTGGAGGCGCTGAAGGCTGTCGGCAAGACCGATATCGAGATCGTCGCGGTCAACGACCTCACCGACATCAACACTCTTGCGACGCTCCTGAAGTACGACTCGATCCTGGGTCGCCTGCCGCAGGACGTGTCCGTCGACGGTGACACCATCGTCGTCGGCGAGCAGCGCATCAAGGCGCTCGCCATCAAGGAGGGCCCGTCGGCGCTGCCGTGGGCGGACCTGGGCGTGGACATCGTCGTCGAGTCGACCGGCATCTTCACCGCCGCGGAGAAGGCCAAGGGCCACCTGTCCGCCGGTGCCAAGAAGGTCATCATCTCCGCGCCCGCCACGGGCGACGACATCACCATCGTGATGGGCGTCAACGACGACAAGTACGACGGCAGCCAGAACATCATCTCCAACGCCTCGTGCACCACCAACTGCCTCGGCCCGATCGCGAAGGTGCTCAACGACGCGTTCGGTATCGAGCAGGGTCTGATGACCACCATCCACGCCTACACCCAGGACCAGAACCTGCAGGACGCGCCGCACAAGGATCTGCGTCGCGCCCGCGCCGCGGCCCTGAACATCGTGCCGACCGGCACCGGCGCCGCCAAGGCCATCGGCCTGGTGCTGCCCGAGCTGCAGGGCAAGCTCGACGGTTACGCGCTGCGCGTCCCGGTCCCGACCGGCTCGGTCACCGACCTGACCGCGACGCTCACCAAGGCCGCGACCATCGAGGAGATCAACGCCGCGATGAAGGCCGCCGCCGAGGGTCCGATGAAGGGCATCCTCAAGTACAACGAGGACCCGATCGTGTCGAGTGACATCGTCACCGACCCGCACTCCTCGATCTACGACGCCCCGCTGACCAAGGTCATCGGCAACGAGGTCAAGGTCGTGTCCTGGTACGACAACGAGTGGGGCTACTCCAACCGCCTCGCCGACCTGGTCGGTCTCGTCGGCAAGTCGCTCTGAACGCGATGACGGTCAAGACACTCCAGGATCTCCTGGCCGAGGGTGTCGAGGGTCGGGGCGTGCTCGTGCGCTCCGACCTGAACGTCCCCCTCGACGACAACGGCCAGATCACCGACCCGGGCCGCATCATCGCCTCGGTGCCGACGATCCAGGCGCTGGTCGAAGCCGGTGCCAAGGTCGTCGTGATGGCGCACCTGGGCCGCCCCAAGGGCGAGCCGGACCCGAAGTTCTCGCTGGCGCCGGTGGCCACGAAGCTGGCCGAACTGCTGGGCCGCAATGTCCAGCTGGCCGGTGACGTGGTCGGTTACGACGCGCTCTCGCGTTCGGAGGGCCTGACCGACGGTGACGTGCTGCTGCTCGAGAACGTGCGTTTCGACGCGCGCGAGACCAGCAAGGACGACGCCGAACGGGCGAAGCTGGCCGCCGCGTACGTGGAACTGGTCGGCGACGACGGCGCGTTCGTGTCCGACGGTTTCGGTGTGGTGCACCGCAAGCAGGCCTCGGTCTACGACGTGGCCCAGGTGCTCCCGCACTACGCGGGCACGCTGGTGGCCGCCGAGGTCGAGGTGCTGCAGAAGCTCACGCAGGACCCGGCCCGCCCGTACGCGGTGGTGCTCGGCGGTTCCAAGGTCTCCGACAAGCTCGCGGTGATCGAGGCGCTGGCCCCCAAGGTCGACACCCTGGTGATCGGCGGCGGCATGTGCTTCACCTTCCTTGCCGCACAGGGCATCTCGGTCGGCAGCTCGCTGCTGCAGGAAGAGATGATCGACACCTGCAAGAGCCTGCTCGAGCGCTTCGGTGACGTGCTGCACCTGCCGGTCGACATCGTCGCGGCCGACAAGTTCGCGGCCGATGCCGAGTCGAAGACCGTGGCGTCGACCGAGATCCCCGACGGCTGGATGGGCCTGGACATCGGCCCGGAGTCGGTGTCGCGCTTCGCCGCGCTGCTCACCGAGGCCGAGACGGTGTTCTGGAACGGCCCGATGGGCGTGTTCGAGTTCGAGAAGTTCGCCGACGGCACCCGTGGCGTCGCCGAAGCCATCGTGACCGCCACCGGCAAGGGTGCGTTCACGGTCGTCGGCGGCGGCGACTCGGCGGCTGCCGTGCGCACGCTCGGCCTGCCCGACGACGGCTTCTCGCACATCTCCACCGGTGGTGGCGCGTCCCTGGAATACCTGGAAGGCAAAGAGCTGCCCGGTATTTCGGTGCTGGAGGGCTGAGCGATGGCAGCGCGTAAGCCGCTCATCGCGGGCAACTGGAAGATGAACCTCAACCACCTCGAAGCCATCGCGCTGGTGCAGAAGGTGGCGTTCGCGCTGCCGGAGAAGTACTTCGCGAAGGTCGACGTGGCGGTCATCCCGCCGTTCACCGACATCCGCAGCGTGCAGTCGATCGTCGACGGCGACAAGCTGCTGCTCACCTATGGTGCGCAGGACGTGTCGGTGCACGATTCGGGTGCCTACACCGGTGAGATCAGCGGGTCCATGCTGGCCAAGCTGGGCTGCACCTTCGTGGTGGTCGGGCATTCGGAGCGGCGCCAGTACCACACCGAGGACGACGCCACGGTGCTGGCCAAGGCCAAGCAGGCGCTGAAGAACGACCTCACCCCGATCGTCTGCATCGGCGAGGGGCTCGGTGTTCGCGAGGCGGGCACGCACGTCGAGTTCAACCTCGAGCAGCTGCGTGGTTCGCTGAAAGGCCTCACGGCCGAGGAGATCTCGAAGGTCGTCATCGCCTACGAACCGGTGTGGGCCATCGGCACCGGCAAGGTGGCCTCGGCGGCCGACGCGCAGGAAGTGTGCGGTGCGATCCGCGGCGAGCTGGAGAAGCTGGCCTCCCCGGAGGTCGCCGCCGGTGTCCGTGTGCTCTACGGCGGGTCGGTGAACGCCAAGAACATCGGCGAACTGATCGGTCAGCCGGATATCGACGGCGCGCTCGTCGGCGGTGCCTCGCTCAAGGGTGACGAGTTCGCCACCCTGTCCGCGATCGCTGCCGGTGGTCCGCTGCCCTGACCTTTTCTGCTGTACCGAAGGGCCGGAATCCGTGCAAACGGGTTCCGGCCCTTTCGTCTACTGCTGGGCGCGCAGCTCCAGGCCCGTGCCGTTGGCGTTGCGCAAGGTGAGGGTGTCGGCGTCGACGGTGGCCTCGGTGTGACCGTCGAGGACCTCGAGGACGTGCCGTTCGACCTCCATCACCTCCGGCGGGCACATCATCTTCGTGGTGGCGACCTCGAAGCTCACCTCGTCGCCGGGGCTGAGCTGCGCGGTGCCGGTCAGGCGATTACATCCGGTGGTGCCGCTGACCTGGCCGTCGGCGGTGATCGTGAGGGTGGGTCGGGCCTCGTCGAGTGCGGCCGAGCGGATCTTGGCGTCCGGGGTGAGCAGGGTGGTCGCGATCCAGGTGGTCCCGGTCAGCGGTTTGTCCGGGGTGACGATCTTCTTGTCGGTGAGGTGGACGGTGACGTCGGAGCCGGTGAGGGTCAGGTTGTCGCCGTCGAGCCGCCAGGTGGGGCTCGCCTCGAGGAACGAGTTCTGCCAGGCGTCGGCCTGGCCGCGCTCACCGGGGCAGCCCATCAGGGTGCCGGCGAGTCGGGAGGTGCGCAGCACGTTGTCGCTCAGGTCGACGGTGCCGCTGCTGGTGTTGCACCCGGAGTTCGCGGTGATCCGCCCGTTGTCGAAGGTGAGCGTCATCGGGCCGCCGCCGGGGATCGCCCCACCCTCCACCCGCGTCGACAGGTAGGTGTGTCCCATCGGCGTCGGCTTCGGTGGCGCGTCACCGGAGTCACCGGACGAACAGGCGCCTGCCGCGACGGCGAGCACACACAGAGCGGCGAGGCGGAGCGGGAATCCCGGCATCGGCCCATCGTACGTCCGCCCGGCGACCGCCGATCAAGATCACCACGCGCTGGTGGCGGTCGGTGCTCGGCCGATGCCGCCACCACAGCGTGGTGAGCGTGCGCCCAGGTGGGGGACCGGGGATATGCTCGGGACGTGACGGGTGTGGCGGGTGAGCGGGTGTCGACCTGGGCTCCGCTGCGGTCGCCGGTGTTCCGGGCGTTGTGGATCGCGCAGCTCGTGTCGAATCTGGGCACCTGGATGCAGACCGTGGGCGCACAGTGGATTCTCGTCGACCAACCCAATGCCGCGGTGCTCGTCTCGTTCGTGCAGACCGCGATCACGCTGCCGGTGATGTTGCTGTCCATTCCGTCCGGGGTGCTGGCCGATCTGCTCGATCGGCGCCGGTTGCTGCTCGGTGCGCAGGCAGGTATGGCGCTGGCCTCGCTGACGCTGACCGTCTTCACCGCGACCGGCCACACCACGCCCGCGGTGCTGCTCACGCTGTTGTTCCTGCTCGGCTGCGGTCAGGCACTCACTGCCCCCGCGTGGCAGGCGATCCAGCCCGAACTCGTGCCACGCGACCAGATCACCTCGGTGGCGGCGCTGGGCAGCATGAGCGTGAACATCGGTCGCGCGGTCGGGCCCGCGGTGGCGGGCGTGCTGGTTTCGGTGGCCGGGCCGACGGTGGTGTTCGGGTTCAACACGCTCTCGTTCGTCGGCATCGTGGCCGTGTTGCTGGTGTCGAAGTGGCCGGTCCGGGTCCGCTCGCTGCCGAGCGAACGCCCGCTGGCCGCGTTGCAGGCGGGCACCCGGTTCATCCGGGCCGCGCCCGCCATCCGGCGGGTGTTGTTCCGCTCCATTCTGTTCATCGCGCCCGCCAGCGCGGTGTGGTCGCTGCTTCCGGTGATCGCGCACGACCGGCTCGGGCTGGCCTCCGACGGGTACGGCCTGCTGCTCGGTGCGCTCGGGCTCGGTGCGGTGTGCGGTGCGCTCGGGTTGTCACGCCTGCGGCTGCTGTTCACGCCGACCCAGCGGTTGGCGCTGGCCGCGGTGCTGTTCGGGATCGGCGCGGTGGCGACCGCGCTGGTGCACAGTGTCGTGCTGGTGCTCGTGCTGCTCGTCGGCGCCGGGCTGGCCTGGCTGCTCGCCATGTCGACACTGAACTCGACCATGCAGCTGCTGCTGCCCGCCTGGGTGCGGGCGCGCGGGCTGTCGGTGTACATGCTGGTGTTCATGGGCGGGCAGGCCATCGGCTCGTTGCTGTGGGGGCTGGTCGCGGGGGCCTACGGCGCCGTCACCGCGTTGCTGATCGCGGCGGTGCTGCTCGGAGCGTGCGCGGTGAGCACGGTGTGGTGGCCGATCCGGCACAACGTCGAGGAGATCGACCTCTCACCGGCCGCGTACTGGCCCGAACCGCAGCTCGTCGTCGAGCCCGACCCGGCCGACGGGCCCGTACTCGTGCTGCGCGGATACGACGTGCCGCCGGAGGACGTAGCGACCTTCACCGACGCGATGGCGCTGGTCGGACGGTCGCGGCAGCGCACGGGGGCGATGGAGTGGCGGCTGTATCGCGATGTCGGGACCGTCGACCGGTTCGTCGAGGCGTTCGTCGTCCGCTCCTGGGCCGAGCACATGCATCAGCATCAGGTGCGGCTCACCGCGCGTGATCGGGAGATCGAACAGGCCGTGGCGCACTACGCGGCGGGGCCCGAGACCGTGTCGCATCTGGTCGCGGTCGAGCCTGGTTAGACCGGGCGCCCGCCCAGCACCTAGGATGGTCGCCATGTCGCTGTTCCTCGATATCCTCCTTGTGATCACCAGCGTGCTGTTGGTGCTGCTGGTGCTGCTGCACCGCGCCAAGGGCGGCGGCCTGTCCAGCCTCTTCGGTGGCGGCGTGCAGTCGAGCCTGTCGGGTTCCACCGTCGTCGAGAAGAACCTCGACCGTGTCACCATCTTCGTCGGCATCGTCTGGCTGATCGCCATTCTCGGCATCGGCCTGGAGATCAAGTTCTCCTGATTCCCTCGCACTGTCCCGTCACGTACGGTGGCGGTCATGAGCTCTGGGGGAGTTGTGCGGTCGCGTCGGCCGGTGCCGACCTGGTGGACCGTCGTCATGTCCTGTGTCGCGGTCTCGACCGCACTGTGCTGTTGTGCCCTGCTGTGGCAGAACACGATCGACGGGCCGATCGAACGCCTGCTGATCGCCGTCGTGGCGCTCGGGGCGGTCGGTGTGCTGTGGTTCGCGTTCGGGGTCGTCGGGGTGGTGGCGTTCCGCGCCGGCTGGCTGACCGCAGCCGCACCGTTGATCGTGGTGCTTACCGCGGTTCTCGGCGGGACCGGTGCCGCGCAGCGATTCGGATGGTCGCTGTCCAAACCCCAGTTCGAACGCGCCGCGCAGACGTGTGAGCCGTCCACCGTCGACCAGCGCATCGGATTGTTCACCGTCACCGAGGTTCACCAGGAAGACGGCGGGTGCCTCTTCCGAACCCCTGGCGGGTTCATCGGCAGTGTCGGCTACGCGTATCTGCCCGCCGGTGCCCCCGAGCCGACGGGTGAGTACGACGAGACCTACCGGCCGTATGACGGTGTGTGGTACCGGTTTTCGGGGTGGTGATCACCACGGTTCCTCGGCTGCGGTAGTCGCGAGCGCCGGTTCGGAAGGTCCTTCCACCCGGTCGAGGTGACGAGCGAGCAACGGACCGATGTGAGCGAAGACCGAGGTGTTGGTGAGCTGGGCGTGGGTGGCCTCGACCGGATGCTCGATCACCTCGCCGGTGACGAACGGTTGCCACATGTCGCCGTCGAACATCGCCGTGATGCCGCGCGTCGCCGAGAAATACAGCAGATCACCGTCGAAGCGGGCGGGGCGGTAGGTGTGTGACAACCGCACGCCCGCGATGTAGCCGCGGTGCAGGCGTTCGAGCTGACTGGCCGAAAGCCCGGTGCCGAACGAGGTCTTCGTGCTCGCGAGGACCGCGGCCGCCTCGGCGGCGGTGACATCCGGGGCGGCGTCGGCGTCGTCGGGTTCGTCACCGAGCAAGTGGGTCAGCAGGTCGCGCATGCGCGGTGTCGGTGGTTCCTCCGGGGTGAAGACGACGCTGTCGAGCATGGTCAGCACACCGACCCGGGCGCCGGTGTCGCGGAGGCGGACGGCGAGGGCGTGGGCGATCTGGCCGCCGAGCGACCAGCCGAGCAGGTGGTACGGGCCGCGGGGTTGTAGTTCGAGGACGACGGCGAGATAGTGCTCCACCAGGTCGTCGATCGACGGCGTTCCCGTGAGTTCGGTGGCTTGCAGGCCGTAGACGGGGCGGTCGGGGAGGTAACCGGTCACGCCCGCGTAGCACCAGGCCAGCGGAACCGCCGAGTGCACGCAGAACAGGGGTGGGCGAGAACCCTTGCGGCGCAGGACGAGAACGGTGCCGAGAGCGTCGTCGTCGCCGTGGCCGTCGAAGGTGGCGATGCGTTCGGCCAGCGCGGCCACCGTCGGTGTGGTGTAGAGCCAGCGCACGGTGACGGGGACGCCGGTCGCGGCGGCGATATCGGACGAAACCAGCACACCGAGAAGGGAATTGCCGCCTAGTTCGAAGAAGTCGTCGTCGAGGCCGACGGTGGTGCCGAGCGTCGCGGTGATGCGGTCGGCTAGCAGGCGTTGGAGCTCGGTGGCCGGTGGGCGGGTGGGGTTCGCGGTGAGCGTCGCTGCGGGGAGGGCGGAGCGGACGACTTTCCCGTTGCCGCCCAAAGGAAGCCGGTCGAGTTCGATCAGGGTGGTCGGGACGAGGGCCTGCGGCAGTGCGGCACGCGACCGGGCCAGGACGGCGGCGGTGTCGACGTGCCTTCCCGGTACGGGAACCACGTAGCCGATCAGGCGCGCGCCCGGTGTGCCCGCATCGGCGACGGTGACCACGGCGTAGGCGATCTCGGGTTCGGTGAGCAGCGCCGCCTCGATCTCCGCGGGTTCGATGCGCCGGCCGTGGACCTCGAGCTGGGCGTCGAGCCTGCCGAAGAATTCGAACTCCCCGTCGGGGCGAGCACCGACCAGATCGCCGGTGCGGTACAGGCGGGTACCGTCACCGAACGGGTCGGCGACGAAACGTGCGGCGGTGGCGGCCGGGTCGTTCAGATAGCCGTCGGCGACGCACGCGCCGCCCACGTAGAGCTCACCCCGCGCGGTGACCGGCGCCTGCCGCAGGCGCGTATCGAGGACCCACGCGGACACGCCCGGCAGCGGATGGCCGACCGTCACCGAGTCGTCGGGGCGCATGGCATCCGTCTCGGTCACCATGATGGTGGTCTCGGTCGGCCCGTACCCGTTGAACAACCGCACCTGCGGTGCCCACTCGGCCATCAGCGCCGCCGGACACGCCTCGCCGCCGATCGCGACGACCTCGACGGTCGGCAGCTGCTGTGGTGCCAGCGTGGCGAGCACGGCGGGCGCGGTCTGTAAAACGGTGCAGCCGCTAGTGCGGATCAGCTCGGCCATCTCCTGACCGGCCACGACCGTCGGCGGGGCGACCACCACCCGGGCGCCTGCCGCGAAACCGGCGAGCAGCTCGAGCAGGTGCGCGTCGTAGGTGGCGCTGTGGGAGTGCAGAAGAACCGAATCCTGTTTCAGGCCATACTGTTTCAGCAGGTAGTCGGTCAGGTCGCCCAGTGCGTGGTGGGCGACGACGACACCTTTGGGCGTGCCGGTGGTGCCCGAGGTGTGGATCACGTACGCCGGATCACCCGGCAGCAGCGGGCGAGGGCGATCGTGGTCACCGACCGGGGTACCCGGGTAGCGGTTCGCCTCGACCGGATCGTCGATGGCGAGCCAGGTGATCGCATCGCAGCCGACGCTCACCCACGAAACCGTCACCCCGAGCGGCGCCCCACAGCGCGCGATGATGGTGGCCAACCGGTTCGCGGGTTCGTCCGGATCGACGGGGACGAAGCAGGCCCCCGTCTTCGCCACCGCCCACAACGCCACCACCGACTCCAGCGAACGCGGAATCGCGACGAGGACGAATGTCGCGGGCCCGGCGCCGCGCGCGAGGAGTGCCCGAGCCCACCGCGACGAGATCTCGTCCAGCTCCGAGTAGGTGAGGGTACGGTCCCGATCTTGCAGTGCCACTGAGGAATACGTCGCCTCGGCGGGTGCGGTGTCGCCCGCCGTGTCCCGCGCCTGCCGGGTCGGCGGAGTCGATGGCGAAGCGACGGCCTGCGGTGCTGGTAGCAGTGCGCCGACTCGAGGTGGTGGGGTGACCTGTGGTGGCAGGCGGTCAGGTGTCGCGAGGGCTGAGCACAGGAGCTCGGACAGAGTTCGCGTAGGTGCGTTCGAGCGCATCGAGCTGGGGGACGACTGGTTCGGCGACCGCATGGAATCGGCGGTCGGGGCGTGCATGGTGATGGGGTCGTGGGGATGGGCGGTGAGGAAGTGGGTGAAGTAGGTGAGGAAGGTGCGGTGGTGGGTGAGGACGGCGTCGTAGGAGTAGCGGGCGGGGTTCGCCTGGAAGTCGATGGAGACCTCGTCCGGGCCGATCTGGTAGCCGTTGACATGCAGATCCGTGACCGGACCCAGAGCGAGCAAGCGCACCTGGCCCGACAGCGGGCCCAGGTGTAAGGGCTCGGTGAAGGCGAGGGTGTTGACCACCGGACCGAATCCCTCCCGCAGGGTGGGGTGGTCGCCGCGGATGTCCTCGTGCCGGTGTCGTTGATGACGCAACGCACCGATCACCGCCGCTCGCACCTGCGCGATGACGGCGCCGACGGTGATGTCGTCCAATCCGGACAGCCGCAGCGGAACCACATTCGACATCGAACCCGCCGAACGGCGCAGCACGGCGGTCGGTCGCGCGGTGACCGGGATCGTCAGCGTCACCTCCGCGCTCCCCGTCATCCGCGCCAGATAGCCCGCGAAAGCGGCGATGATCAGCTCCGGGAACGTCGCGCCGTGCCGGGCCTTGGCGTCCGCGAGCTGCCGCACGGTTTCGGCGTCGAGGGTGGCGTTCACCTGATGCGGACGGGGCGCGGGTGCCGCCGTCCGCCGGGCCAAGCTCACCGGCTCACCGACCTGCGCCAACTGCTGCCGCCAGAAGGCGCGGTCAGCTTCGGCGCGCGAGGATGCTCGGTAGGCGCGGTCCTCGTCCAGCAGTCGCGCGACTGTCAACGGTCGCTGGTCGGACTTGGTCGCCCTGCTCCTCGTTTCGTCGACGGCGCTCGTCTGGCGGAGGGCGGTGCGGTAGAGGTCGCCCGTTCGGGCGAGGAGTGCGGCGGCGCCCATACCGTCGAGGACGATGTGGTGGCTGCGCAGGTACAGCAGGTGGCGGGTGGGCGTGATGGTGAAGATCGAGGCGACGGTCAGGTCAGGGGCGAGCGGGTCGAGCGGGGCGCTGTGGTCGCGTTCCATGTGGTCGAGAGCCACCGCGACGGCGTCGGGGGCGGTGGTCAGGTCGACGATGTCGAAGGTCAGCGGTGTCGCGGAGTCGACGAATTGGTGCGGGACGCCGTCCACGAGAGTGAGCCGCACCCGGGGGGATTCGAACTCGGCGGCGGCCTGCCGGGTGCAGCGGGTGAGCAGGTCGAGGTCGGCCTCGCCCGCCAGATCCAGGTACATCGCCACGGTGGCGGGGACGTCGGGGTGCAATTGCTGGGCGAGCCACCAGCTCCATTGCGCTTGGGACAGTGGACAGGTGACCCCGACATCCGACCGCACCGTGAACACGCCTCCATGGGTTGACACCGCACCGCTGAAATGTTCTCGGCAAACCTACGGCACATCGCGTGCCCGCGGCCCGTTTTCGGCGGCGGGTGTGTCCCCGGTGGACAGCCGAGGCGGCGGATGCTCGCCCCGGCGCCAGGGGTCGGGTCAGCTGATGTCGATGGTTCCGTCGAACATCAGCGGCGTCGGCCCGGGCATACAGTCGGTGAAGGAGCTGGTCGGCATCGGTACGCCGTAGCCGATCATGTTCGGCGCACCGTTCTCGCCCTTGGCCACCGTGATCTGGATGGCCATCGAATCCGGTGCGAACAGCATCACCGGTTGGGCGGTGGTGATCGGATACACCAGCGACACCTTGTTGCCCTGAACCCGCAGGCAGGTGACCGGCCCGGTGACCTGCACCGGCAACGGCATGTTCCCGAACTGCCCGGTGGCGACGTAGGTACCCGTGGCGGGTCCGTCACCCTGTCCTTGCGCGTCGACGTGCAGGATGTTCAACCCGAGCACCTGCATACTGCCGTCGATCGACACCGTCGCCGGTGCCGCCGCGGCCTGCCCCGCACCCGCGGCGACCGCCGCTGCCGCCACCGTCGCGATGCCGAAACGTGTAAGCCCTGTCCTCATGACGAAATCCTCCGAGTAGACGAGTGTGTGCGGTGTGTACCCGGCGCGCGGTCACCAAACCGCGCCGATCGCGTACTTCTCGACAGGTTTCGGCGAATTCCTCGCAAAGGGGACCAAATTCAGGGCAGGAGGGCCAGTGCCGCCTTCTCGATGTCCGTTTCGTTCAGCAGCACGGTGTCCGCGGCGGGGCCGAGCGGCACGAAACTGTCGATGCTGGTGACGCGGGCGAGGGCGCCACGATATCCGGCGTCGACGAGCGCGGTGAAGACCGATTCGGACACACCGCCGCTGTGGCGGGTCTCGTCGGCCACCAGCACCCGGCCCGTCGCGACGGCCTGGTCGAGCAGATCCGCGAGCGGCAACGGGTTCAGCCACCGCAGATCGAGGACGCGGGCATGCACGCCTGCGTCCGCGAGGCGATCGGCGACGCGCAGACTCATCGGAACACCGTTGCCGAAGGTGACGATGGTGAGATCGGTGCCGTCGCCGTAGACGCGGGCGCTCCCGATCGGGACGTGTCCGGTGCTCGGCGACGCGAGCCATCCGTCGTCGCCGGGATGCAGGTCGCGGGTGTGATACAGGGCGATCGGTTCGACGAACACGCAGACCCGGCCGTCCACCCGCGCCGCCGAAACGCATGTGCGCAACAGGGCGGCGGCATCGTCGGCGCGGGCCGGGACGGCCACCACCACCCCGGGGATATCCCGCAGTGCCGCAAGGGAATTGTCGTTGTGGAAGTGCCCGCCGAAACCCTTCTGGTAGGCCAGGCCCGCGATGCGGATCACCATCGGATTGCGGTACTGCCCGGTGGAGAAGAACTGCAGCGTCGCCGCTTCGCCCCGGATCTGATCGGCCGCGTTGTGCACGTACGCCAGATACTGGATCTCCGGAATCGGCACGAATCCGGCCGAGGCCGTGCCGAGTGCGGTGCCGAGCACGGCCTGCTCGTCGAGCAAGGTGTCGAACACCCGCCGCGCCCCGAATCGCTTCCGCAGGCCCTTCGTCACCCCGTACACCCCGCCCTTGCGGCCCACGTCCTCGCCGAAGACCAGCACGTCGGGGTCGCGGGCGAGGAGTTCGCCGAGGGTGTGGTTGATCGCCTGGGCGAGGGTCATCCTGGGGCCGACAGACAGGTCCTTACTCGGGGAGTCGGTGGTGGTCGCGGAGCGGAGAACGTCTGCGCGGACGGCCGACGGGTGGGAGGGGGCGAGGTCAGCGATGACGGCCGACGCGGAATCCAGCCTCGCCTCACGCACCACCTCGTCGCTGACCTCGCGCACCCGGTCGGCGATGCGGTCGTAGCGGGCGAGCAGGTCGGACGAGTCGGTGACGCCGGTGGCGAGCAGGTAGCGGGCGGTGCCGAGGAGGGGGTCGCGGGCCAGGTCGGCGGCGATCTCGGCCGGGCCACGGTAGCCCGCCTCAACATCCGAACCCGCGTGGCCGCCGAGGCGGACCGTACGCAGGTGCAGGAAAACCGGGACCCGCCAGGTGCGGGCCAGATACACCGCGTCCTCGGCGGCACCGAGTACATCGGGCAGGTCGCATCCGTCGGCGGCGAGATAGGTCAGGCCGGGGCGTGGACCGTAGGCGCGCTCGATCCAGTCGGCCGGTGTCGGGACGCTGATCCCGAGCCCGTTGTCCTCGCAGACGAACACGATGGGCATCGGCACACCCTGGTGGGAGGCGTGCACGGCGGCATTGATCGCACCGGTCGCGGTGGAGTGGTTGGCCGAGGCGTCACCGAAACTGCACACCACCACCGCGTCTCGTGGCCACCGGCACGAAATCCCTTGGCGAGCAGCTCTTTCGATCGCGAACGCGAGTCCGACGGCGCGGGGAAGATGCGAAGCGATGGTCGAGGTCTGGGGAATGATCGACGCGGTGGCGCTACCGAACACCTTGTGCCGTCCACCGGAGATCGGATCGCTCGCCGCCGCGACCACCCCCAGCAGCACGTCCCGGATCGGATCCAGGCTGGGCACCCGCTTGCACCGCTGCACGAAGAACGCCCCGGACCGATAGTGCAGCAATGCCGGATCATCCACCCGCAGGGCCGCGGCCACCGCCGCATTCCCCTCGTGCCCCGACGACCCGATGCTGTAGAACCCCTGCCTGGCAGCCCCCAACCGCCGGGCCGCCAGGTCGAGATGCCTACTCGCCACCTGCGATTCGAACAACTCCAACCCGAACGCCGCATCGATCCCCGCCCCGGCATCGACCGCCCCCGCCGCGACCCTCACCACGGCAGTCCGGAATGCCGCATCCAGATCAACCGACCCTCTGCCCACCTCGCCCATTGCCCACTCCTCGCCCGCAGCCGAGCCGACGCCGATCGCCATGCCGAGAGCCCCGATGCTAGCGCCGCGACCTCTTCTCCACGGCTGACTCGGCCACCAGAAGGAAGGCTCGGACAGGTTCTGTGACACCTCGTCCGGCACTGGGCGCGTCGGCCCGGTCGAACCGCGAAGCCGACGGCGCCGATCGTGTCGAACCGGTCGGCACCGTCAGCCCGCGCGTCACTCTTCGTCGTCTATATCGACCAGCAGGTCGGTCGCGGCGGCTTCGTCGATGACCCAGGTGGTGGATTCGATGCCGACCGCGCCTGCGGAGGGGACGTCGTCGGGGGAGGCGCCGTTGACGGCGGCGGCTACCGCGGCGGCCTTGCCTTCACCGCTGACCACCAGCATCACGTGGCGGGAGCGGTGCACGGCGGGCAGGGTGAGGGAGACACGGGTGGGTGGCGGCTTGGGGCAATCATGAACCGCGACAACGTAATCCGTCTGCTCGCGGACGGCGGGGGAGTGCGGGAAGATCGAGTCGATGTGTCCTTCGGGGCCCATGCCGAGCACCGTCAGATCGATGTCGCCGCGCTCGTCGAGTTCGGCGTGCAGCAGCTGGGCGTAGGCGGCCGCGGCTTCCTCGGGCGAACCGTACGTGCCATTGGAGGCGGCCATCGGGAACACCTTCGCCGGATCGAGCGGGACGAAGTCGAGCAGCGCCTCGCGCGCCTGCAGTTCGTTGCGGTCCGGGTCGCCCGAGGGGACGAAACGCTCGTCGCCCCAGTAGACGTACAGGTTGGACCAGTCGATATCGCCGGGCGCCTGGCGCACCTTCTCGAGCAGGCGGATACCGTCGCTGCCACCGGTGAGCGACACCGACGCGGTGCCGCGCTCGGCCTGGGCCGCGACGATCACGGCGACGAAACGTTCGGCGGCGGCGTCGGCGAGCAGTTCCTTGTCGTCGTGCACCTCGACGGTGTTGGCGGGGAATTCCTCGCCGAGCTCGTCGTGCAGCTCGATACGGTCACTCATAGGTCACCTTTTCGATTCCGGCGAGCGCCTCGGCGTAGATCTCGTCGGCGTCGAGCCGGCGCAGTTCCTCGGCGAGACAATCGCGAGTTTCCCGGCGCGCCAGCGCGATTCGCTGGTCGGGGGCGCCGGTGCGGGTCAGCGTTGCCGTCCTGCCCAATTGCGGTCGAGCGATGGCGATCGAATCGGTGGCACGGCGGATCTCCACCCGCAGCTCACCGGTCCTGCGGACGACCGGGCAGTCCAGCCGCGCGGCCAACCACCCCGCCAGCGTATCCAGCGCGGGCTCACTGGCCAGCCCGGACACGCTCACCGACAGCACCGGTTCGAACGGCGGCTCGTCCAGCGCGGCGGCGAGCAGCGCCCGCCAGTAGGTGATGCGGCTCCACGACAGGTCGGTGTCGCCGGGCGCGTAGGAAGCACAGCGTTTGCCCAGCGCGGCCTGCGGGTCGGGCGCGAATGTGGCATCGGTGATGCGCCGCTTGGCCAGCTTGCCCACCGAGTCCTGGGACGGAAAGTCCGGTGCCCCCCGCGGCCACCACGCCACCACCGGGGTGTCGGGCAGCAGGAACGGCGTCACCACGCTGCTCTCGTGGTTCACCAGCGGACCCTGCAACCGCAGCACGATCACCTCGGCGGCCCCGGCGTCGCCGCCCACCCGGATCTGGGCGTCGAGCCGGGTCTCGGCGTCGCGGTCGCCACGGGCGAGCACGATCACGCGACAGGGGTGTTCGCGGCTGGCGTCGTTGGCGGCGTCGATGGCGTCCTCGGCCTCGGACGAGTCGAGGGTGCACACGACCAGGGTGAGCACCCGGCCCTGGGTGATGACACCGTTGGACTCGCGCAGCTGCACCATCCGCTTGGCGACCTCGACGGTGTTGGTGTCGGGCATGTCGACGATCACGGGCGTCGCCATTCACGCCCGCTGCGCGCGAGCATCTCGTCGGCCGAGCCGGGACCCCAGGTACCGGCCTCGTAGGGTTCGGGTTTGCCCTCGGCGGCCCAGTGCGCGATCACCGGATCGAGGATGCGCCAGGACAATTCGACCTCCGCGTTGACAGGGAACAGGGACGGCACCCCGAGCAGCACGTCCAGGATCAGGCGTTCGTAGGCCTCGGGGGAGGACTCGGTGAACGCCTCGCCGTAGCTGAAGTCCATGTTCACATCGCGCACCTCCATCCCCGAACCGGGCACCTTGGAACCGAACCGCAGGGTGATGCCCTCGTCCGGCTGTACCCGGATGACCAGGGCGTTCTGGCCGAGTTCCTCGGTCATCGTCTGGTCGAAGGGCAGGTGCGGCGCGCGTTTGAACACCACCGCGATCTCGGTCACCCTGCGGCCCAGGCGTTTTCCGGTACGCAGGTAGAACGGCACCCCGGCCCAGCGGCGGTTCTCCACGTGCAAGGTGATCGCGGCATAGGTCTCGGTGCGCGACTGCGGGTCGAACCCCTCCTCCTGGTGCAGACCGACCACGTGCTCGCTGCCCTGCCAGCCCTCGGTGTACTGGCCGCGCGCGGTGGTCTCGTCGAGTGGTTCCACGAGTTTCGTCGCCGAGAGCGCCTTGATCTTCTCGGTGGTGAGCTGCATCGGTTCGAAGGAGGTCGGTTCCTCCATCGCGGTCAGCGCCAGCAGTTGCAGCAGATGGTTCTGGATGACGTCGCGCGCGGCGCCGATGCCGTCGTAATACCCCGCGCGCCCGCCCAATCCGATGTCCTCGGCCATGGTGATCTGCACGCTGTCGACGAAATTCGCGTTCCAGATCGGCTCGTAGAGTTCGTTGGCGAAGCGCAACGCCAGGATGTTCTGCACCGTCTCCTTACCGAGATAGTGGTCGATGCGGAACACATGCTCCTCCGGGAACACCCGGTTGACCAGGGCGTTGAGCTCTTGGGCGCTGGCCAGGTCGTGCCCGAAGGGCTTCTCGATCACCACCCGCCGCCACGGGGTGTAGCCCTCGGGGCGCGGGGCGGCCTTGGCCAGTTCGTGTTCGGAGAGCTGGTCGAGGACCACCGGGAACATATTCGGCGGAATCGACAAGTAGAAGGCGTAGTTGCCGCCGGTGCCACGGGTGGCGTCGAGGTCTTTCAGGGTGGTGGCGAGGGTGGCGAAGGCGGTGTCGTCGTCGAAACTGCCCTGCACGAAACGCAACCCTTCGGCCAGGTGGTCCCAGACCTCCTGGCGGAACGGGGTGCGCGCGTGCTGCTTCACCGCGCTGAGCACCACCGCGGCGAAATCCTCGTCGGCGTAATTGCGCCGGGCGAAACCGACCAGGGCGAAACCAGGGGGCAACAGCCCCTGGTTCGCCAGGTCGTAGATGGCCGGCATCAGCTTCTTACGGGACAGATCCCCGGTGACACCGAAGATCACCATGCAGCAGGGCCCCGCGATGAAAGGCACCCGTTTGTCGCGTTCGTCGCGCAGCGGGTTGTGCCACAGCCCCGCCTTGTCCGTCGTTGCTGTGCCGGCCATCAGATCAGTTGCCCCCTGCCGCCGCGGTGCGCAGTTCCTCGGTGGTGGCGTCGATCAGCTCGCCCCAGGAGGCCTCGAACTTGTCGACACCTTCGCGCTCGAGTACCTCGAACACGTCGGCCAGGTCGATGCCCGCGGCCTCGAGGTCGCTGAACACCTGCGCGGCTTCGACCGCCTTCCCGCTGAGCGTGTCGCCCCGCACCTCGCCGTGATCGGCGAAGGCCTGCAGCGTCTTCTCCGGCAGCGTGTTGACCGTGTTCGGTCCGACGAGCTCGGTGACGTACAGGGTGTCGGGGTAGTCCGGGTTCTTCACACCGGTGGAGGCCCACAGCGGCCGCTGCCGGTTGGCGCCCTGGGCGGCCAGGTGGTTGTAGGTGGAGGTGTGCGCCCCACCGTCGAACACGTCCTGGTACTCGGCGTAGGCCAGCCGGGCGTTGGCCACGCCCGCCTTGCCACGCAGCGCGAGCGCTTCCGGGGTGCCGATCGCCTCGAGCCGCTTGTCGATCTCGGTGTCCACGCGGGAGACGAAGAACGACGCGACCGAGTGGATCTTGGCCAGATCGTGGCCCGCGACCTTGGCCTGACGCAGACCGTCGAGGTAGGCGCCCATCACCGCGCGGTAGCGCGGGACGGAGAAGATCAGCGTCACGTTCACGCTGATGCCCTCGGCGATCACCGAGGTGATGGCGGGCAGACCCGCCTCGGTGGCCGGGATCTTGATGAACAGATTCTTGCGGTCGACGATCTTCCACAGCTCGATCGCCTGGGCGACCGTCTTGTCGGCGTCGAAGGCGAAACGCGGGTCGACCTCGATCGACACCCGGCCGTCGACACCGCCCGTCGACTCGAACACCGGGGCGAGCACGTCGCAGGCGGCGCGCACGTCGTCGGTGGTGATGGTGCGGATCGCCGCATCGGCGTCGGCGCCTTGGGCCGCAAGGTCTTTCACCTGCGCGTCGTAGGCGTGACCGACACTGAGCGCGGCCTGGAAGATGGACGGGTTCGTGGTGACACCGACGACGCCCCTGGTCGCGATCAGGTCGGCGAGGTTGCCGGACTTGATGCGGTCACGGGACAGATCGTCGAGCCACACCGAGACCCCCGCTGCCGCGAGTGCGGCGAGATTCTCGTTCTGTGCCATGGTTTTACCCCTTCACCTTGTCGAGCGTGCGCTGCGCGGCGGCGACGACGGCATCGGCGGTGATACCGAATTCGCTGTAGAGCTTCTTGAAGTTCGCGGACGCGCCGAAGTGCTCGATCGACACGATCTCACCCGCGTCACCGACGAGCCGGTACCACGGCATCGCGATGCCGGCCTCGACGACGACCCTGGCACGGACCGCGGCCGGGAACACCTCGTCGCGGTAGGCCTGGTCCTGTGCGTCGAACCATTCCACACACGGCATCGAGACCACTCGGGTCGGAATGCCCTGTGCCTCCAGGGTAGTGCGTGCCTCGACGGCCAGCTGCAGCTCCGAACCGGTGCCGACGAGGATCAGCTCCGGGGTGCCGGTGGACGCCTCGGCCAGCACGTAGCCGCCCTTGCGCACGCCCTCGTAACTGGTGCCCTCGAGAGTCGGCACGTCCTGGCGGGTGAGCGCCAGCGCGGACGGGCCGTCCTGGTGGGGAGCGTCGTAGGTGTGGAAATGCGAGGCGTGCTCGTCGGAGTCGCGCTCGAGGATGGTGCGCCAGGCGTAGGCGGTCTCGTTGGCGTCGCCGGGGCGGACCACGTTGAGACCGGGGATGGCCCGCAGCGCGGCCAGGTGCTCGATCGGCTGGTGCGTCGGGCCGTCCTCGCCGAGGCCGATGGAGTCGTGGGTCCACACGTAGATCGCGGGCACCCGCATCAGCGCGGCCAGGCGAACCGCCGGGCGCATGTAGTCGGAGAACACCAGGAAGGTGCCGCCGTAGGGGCGGGTCGGGCCGTGCAGGGCGATGCCGTTGAGGATCGAGCCCATGGCGTGCTCACGGATACCGAAGTGCAGGGTGCGGCCGTAGGGCTGCGCCTTCCACATGCCGGTGGAGATTGCTTCGGGACCGAAGCTGGGCTGACCGGGCATGGTGGTGTTGTTGGACTCGGCCAGGTCGGCCGAACCGCCCCACAGTTCGGGCAGCACGTCGGCGAGCGAGGCCAGCACCTTGCCGGAGGCCTTGCGGGTGGCCATGCCCTTGGGGTCGGGCTCGAAGGTGGGCAGGTGCTCGGTCCAGCCCTTGGGCAGCGAGCGGGTCAGCAGGCGGTCGAACAGTTCCTTGTTCGACGGATTCGCCGCGGCCCAGGCGTCGTAGTCGGCCTGCCAGGCCTGCTGCGCCGCCGCGCCGCGCTCGAGCGCCTTGCGGGTGTGCTCGATGACGGCCGGGTCGACGTCGAAGGACTTGTCCGGGTCGAAGCCCAGCGCCTTCTTGACCGCGGCGACCTCGTCGGGGCCGAGCGCCGCACCGTGCACGCCACCGGTGTTCATCTTCGAGGGGGCCGGGAAGCCGATGATGGTGCGCAGGATGATGATCGAGGGCTTGTCGGTCACCGCCTTGGCCGCCTCGATGGCCGCCTCGATCGCCACCACGTCCTCGCCGCCCATGACGGTCTGCACGTGCCAGCCGTAGGCTTCGTAGCGCGCGGCCACATCCTCGGTGAAGGCGATGTCGGTGTTGTCCTCGATGGAGATCTCGTTGTCGTCGTAGATCAGCACGAGGTTGCCCAGCTGCTGGGTACCCGCGATCGAGGACGCCTCGGCCGTGACACCTTCCTGCATGTCACCGTCGGAGGCGATGACGAAGATGTGGTGATCGAACGGGCTGGCGCCTTCCGGGGCGTCGGGGTCGAACAGGCCGCGCTCGCGCCGGGCCGCCATCGCCATGCCGACCGCCGAGGCGAGACCCTGGCCGAGCGGGCCGGTGGTGATCTCGACACCGTCGGTGTGCCGGAACTCCGGGTGACCCGGGGTCAGCGAATCCCACTGGCGCAGCTGCTCGAGGTCGGACAGCTCGAGGCCGAAACCGGCCAGGTACAGCTGGATGTAGAGGGTGAGGCTGGAATGCCCACACGAGAGCACGAAGCGGTCGCGGCCGGACCAGCTCGGATCGGCCGGGTTGTGGCGCATGACGCGCTGGAAGAGGCTGTAGGCGACGGGGGCGAGGCTCATCGCGGTGCCCGGGTGACCGTTGCCCGCCTTCTGCACCGCGTCGGCGGCGAGGACACGGGCGGTATCGACGGCCTTGGTGTCCAGGTCCGTCCAGTCGCTGGGATAGTTCCGCTGAGTGAGGGCGCGAATGTCGTCTGTGACTGACACGACCGTGGTTCTCCTGACCTAGGTTTCGTCGACGGCGAGTGGATGGCAGCGGCGATGGTGTCGTACTGGACCGCACGCGGCCGGGGGTGCGTACCGATGTACAGGAATACCCTAGAGGTGCTGTTCCACCTGATCGGCGCGAACCCTGAGTGTGAGTCTAGTTGCCCATCCCGCGATCACGCCGGGGGTCGTCGCCGGGAATCGGCGCGGCGCGCGGCACGTCGTTCACCTGCGTGTCGGGACCGGTTCACCGGCAGACACCGGGCGCAACTCCGACCCGACTGCTCCCGGTCGTGGCGCGCCTCCGCCTCTGGACTGACCGGAGGGTGCGCCGAAGGAGTGCCCGCAGGGAGCGAAGAGGCGGAGTTGAGCGCCGCGACCCGCGGCGCCAGCCGCATATGTCACCGTCTACCATCGTCTGTAGTAGTGGCCGCGCCGCAGCCGCGCGCTGCTCGTTCCAATGCCGGATGCGAAGCACAGCGTGCGAGGAGAAACAGTGCGGATCGGTAACCAGCCGGGTAGTAGCGGTGCGCACGATTCCTCGACGGCTCTCGCCGATCGTCTGGCGGGCGACAGCGTGTTCGCCCGGGTCGTGCGGAAGCCGCTGGCCTACATCGCGCTCACCAAACCGCGAGTCATCGAGCTCCTGCTCGTCGCGACCATCCCGACCATGCTCCTGGCCGACCGGGGCAATGTCGACATCCGGCTGATCCTGGTCACGCTGTTCGGTGGCTGGATGGGCGCGGCCAGCGCCAACACCCTCAACTGTGTCGCCGACGCCGACATCGACAAGGTGATGAAGCGGACCGCGCGCCGCCCGCTGGCCCGCGACGCGGTGCCCACCTCGCACGCGCTGATCTTCGGCCTGGCGCTCGGCGCGATCTCCTTCGCCTGGCTGTGGTGGCAGGCCAACCTGCTCAGCGGCGTGCTGGTGGTCGCGACCATCCTGTTCTACGTTTTCGTCTACACGAAGGGTCTCAAGCGCCGGACCTCGCAGAACGTGGTGTGGGGCGGCGCGGCCGGCTGTATGCCCGCCCTCGTCGGCTGGTCGGCGGTCACCGGGAACATCGGCTGGCCCGCGATCGTGCTGTTCGCGGTCATCTTCTTCTGGACGCCGCCGCACACCTGGGCGCTGGCCATGCGCTACAAGGAGGACTACCGGGCGGCGGGCGTGCCGATGCTGCCGGTGGTCGCGACCGAGCAGGTCGTCACCAAACAGATCGTCATCTACACCTGGCTCACCGTGCTGGCCACCCTCGCCCTCGTCCCGGCGACGGGTGTCATCTACGCGGCCGTCGCACTGGTCGCCGGTGCCTGGTTCCTGCTCATGGCGCACCAGCTGTACGCGGGTGTGCGCCGGGGCGAATCGGTGAAGCCGCTGCGGTTGTTCCTGCAGTCCAACAACTATCTGGCCGTGGTGTTCTGCGGTCTGGCCGTCGACTCGGTGCTGGGCTGGACCACGCTGGGCAGCATCGTCGGTCTGTAGCTCTCGCACGAACTCGAACCGGCGGCCGGGCGGTGATCGCCCGGCCGCCGGTTTCGCGTCTACGGCAGCAGGACGATCGACCCGGTGGTCTTGCGGGCGGCGAGGTCGCGGTGGGCGTCGGCGGCATCGGCGAGCGGGTAGGTGGCGCCGATGCGCAGTGTGAGCGTGCCCGCCGCGATGGCGTCGAAGATATCGGTTGCGCGCCAGAGGAATTCGGCACGATCTCGGGTGTAGGCACCCAGCGACGGGCGCGTCAGCCACAGCGAACCGGCCGGATTGAGGCGCTGCGGATCGAACGGCGGTACCGGACCGCTGGCCGCGCCGAACAGGGCGAGGGTGCCGCGCACCCGCAACGAGGCGAGGCTCGCTTCGAAGGTGCTCGCGCCGACGCCGTCGTAGACGGCCGCCACGCCCTGGCCGTCGGTGAGTTCGCGGACCCGGGCGGCGAGGTCGTCGTCGTAGCGCAGGACCTCGGCGGCGCCCGCCTCGCGGGAGAGCTTCTCCTTGGCGTCGGTCGAGACCGTGGTGATGACGCGCGCGCCCTTGGCGGCGGCCAGCTGGGTGAGCAACAGCCCGACCCCGCCCGCGCCCGCGTGGACGAGCACCGGGTCGCCGGGTTCGGGCGTGAAGACCGATTCGACCAGGTAGTGCGCGGTCATGCCCTGCAGCAGGGCCGCCGCGGCGACGGCCGGTTCCACGCCCTCGGGCACCTTCACGGCCACCGCCTCGTCGACGGCGACCTTCTCGGCGTAACTGCCCGGCGCGGCCGCCCACGCCACCCGGTCGCCGACGGCGAACTCGGTGACCTCGGCGCCGACCTCGGTGACCACGCCGGTGCCCTCGGAGCCGGGGATGTACGGGGTGGCCTGCGGGTACTGGCCGGTGCGGAAGTAGATGTCGATGTAGTTGACACCCACGGCCCGGGTCTCGACCAGCAGTTGTTTCGGGCCGATCCGCGGGGCGTCGACCTCCGTCGGCCGCAGCACCTCGGGACCACCGTGTTCGGAAACCTGAATCGCGCGCATGAGTCCCCTTTCTACACCCCTGGTGGCGGGCGTCACTCGAGGGTGGACGCGTGACTACCTGCCGGTAAACTCTCGTCCATGAGTACAACCGCCGCGCCCGAGGCCGTGAAGGTGCCCGCCGAGGTCGAGAAGTCCGTCGCGAAGTTCGTTGCCGCACACGGCGGTTCGGGCACGGCCGTGCTCCAGTACATCGGCGAGCAGGGCGTGCGTATCACCCTCGTCGGCGAAGACGGCGTCCTCGGTGACCGCGTGGTCGCCGATCTCGCCACCGCGAAGGCGATCGTCGAGCGTGTCGACGGGCTCACCGAGACCGAGGAGTGGGACCGCGAACTGGTCTCCAAGGTGACCCCCGCCAAGGGCCACTGGGCCAAGATGGCCGGCTGGGTCGCCCGCTCGACCAAGTTCCCCAAGGCCCGCAACGCGGACGCGTTCCCGGGAGCCTGATCCGCCCGTCGCCGAACATCACTCGGTCGTCGCGACTCTCCGGTGAGAGTGCGACGACCGAGTCGTTTCCCGGCCGTGTATCGATGCGATCGCGCTTCTCGACACGGGGTGTTCAGCGCCCGCTCAGACGGTGATCGCGGCGACAACGTGATCGCGTGGTTCTCCCGACCGGGCGTCAGTGCGCGGCGGCGGTGGAGACGGCGGGTGCTCCCACGGTTTCACGGGTGCGCAGCGAGGCCCAGAGGGCGGCGGTGGCGGCGGTGCAGGCCGCGGCGCCACCGACGTGGATGGCGACCAGGGCGGCGGGGACGTCGGTGAAGTACTGCACGACACCCACCAGAGCCTGCGACAGGACGATCCCGAGCAGTACGAACAGGCGCTTGCGGATCGCGGGGGTGATGCCGACGGCGTAGAGGCCGAAGGCCAGGCCGACGAGCAGGGCGAGATAGCCGATGAGCAGCTGCGAGTGCAGGTGCACCAGGGTGACGATCTCGACCTCGAGGCGCGCCACCGGCCGGTCGATGCTCTTGTCACCGGCATGCGGTCCGGCGGCGGTGACCAGCGTGCCCGCGATCAGCACACCCGCCAGCGCCACGCCGCTGAGCGCGGTGAGCCAGCGCAGGGGAGTGGGCACCTGCACGGTGTCGATACCGTCGTCGGGCTGACCGATCTTCGCGTACAGCACCACCGCCAGCCACACCATCACCATCGAGGCGAGCAGGTGCACGGCCACGGTCCACCACAGCAGGCCGGTGCGCACGGTGATGCCGCCGATGATCGCCTGCACGACGGTGCCGCCGGGCATCAGCCAGGCGTAGACGAGGACTTCCTTGCGCCTACGGGCCCGGACGACGGCCAGCACGATCAGCGCCGCGCACAGCGTCACCACGAAGGTGAGCAGCCGGTTGCCGAATTCGACGGTCTGATGCAGCACCGGCACCTCCGACACCCCGACGGGGGTGAAGCTGCCGGGGAAGCACTGCGGCCAGGTGGGGCAGCCGAGACCGGACGCGGTGACGCGCACGATCGCGCCGGTCACCGAGATCCCGGCCTGGCTCAGAATCACCGCGAGGGCGATGAGCCGCTGGGTCCGCAGCGAGGGGAGTGGCAGCCGGTCGACGAGGCCAACGAAGGCGCGATACAGCACGTCACGATGGTACTGGCAGGCGATTCCCGCTCGATACCCGGGCTACTACAGTGCGTCGTTGGTCACGTCAGCCGAAGCGGAACAGCCGGGTGGCCAGCCACCCGCATACCACGCCCCACACCGCGAGCACGGCGACGCCGAACCAGTCGATCGACCCGGTAAGGGCCGCTTCCAGGGCATAGGCCAGCGCGCCGGAGGGAACCAGGCGCGCGATCACCGTCAGCGCGGCGGGCACGGTGTCGACCAGGACGAGACTGGCGATACCGAGCATCACGAACCACAGGATATTGGCCAGGGCGAGCACGATCTCGGCCTTGAGCGTGCCGCCGAGCAGCAGACCCATCGCCGCGAAGGTCGCCGTGCCGAGCGCGATCACCAGCGCGCCGAGAGCCAGCCCGCCCGCACCGGGACGCCACCCGAGCGCCATCCCGATCGCCCCGAGGAGCACCGCCTGCAGCACCACCACGATCAGCACGGCGGCGCACTTGCCCGCGATCACACCCCAGCGCGGCAGCGGCGTGGCGCCGAGCCGTTTGAGCGCGCCGTAGCGGCGGTCGAAGCCCACCGCGATGGCCTGACCGGTGAACGCGGTCGACATCACCGCCGTCATCATCACCATCGGCACGACCCGGTTCACGCGGTCCGCACCCAGATCGCCGAACGGCAGCAGGGTCAGCCCGATCAGCAGGGTGATCGGGATGAACATGGTGAGCAGCAGCTGTTCGCCGTTGCGCAGCAACAGTTTCAGCTCGAGCGTGGTCTGCGCGACGAGCATCGCGGCGCGCGAGGCGGGGCGCGGGTCGGGGGTGAAGGTGCCGGGCTGGAACCGGCTCACGGTCTCGGTCATCCGCGCAGGTCCCGTCCGGTGAGTTCGAGGAAGACGTCTTCGAGGCGTCGCTGATCTATGCGGATGTCGGTGGCGAGCACATCCATCCGCGCGCACCAGGCGGTCACCGTCGCCAGTACTTGCGGGGTGATCTCGCCTTCGACCAGATAGGTGCCCGGCGTGGTCTCGTGCGGCGAGAACCCTTCGGGCAGAGCCGATTTCAGCAGCTCGATATCGAGTTTCGGTGGGGCGCAGAACCGCAGCTGACCGGCGGCGCCGTGCGCGGTGACCTCGGCGGGGGTGCCCTGGGCGACGATCTCGCCGTGGTCGATGATGACGAGCTGGTCGGCGAGCTGTTCGGCCTCGTCCATCATGTGCGTGGTGAGCACGACGCTCACCCCGTCGCGGCGCAGGGCATCGATCAGTTCCCACACGATCAGCCGGGCCTGGGCGTCCAGACCGGCCGTCGGTTCGTCGAGGAACACGATCTCCGGCCTGCCGACCAGGGCGCAGGCGAGGGCCAGGCGCTGCTGCTGACCGCCCGAGAGGCGCCGGTAGGGGGTGCGGCGGTTGTCCTGCAGGCCGAGGGTGCGCAGCAGCCAGTCTGGGTCGATGGGGTCGGCGGAATAGGCCGCGACCAGGTCGAGCATCTCACCCGCGCGGGCGCCGGGGTAGGCGCCGCCGCCCTGCAACATCACGCCGATGCGTGGCCGCAGCTGTTCGGAGTCGGCGATCGGGTCCAGACCGAGCACGCGGACCGTGCCCGCGTCGGGGCGCACGAAGCCCTCGCACATCTCCACGGTGGTGGTCTTGCCTGCGCCGTTGGGGCCGAGCAGCGCGAAAACCTGTGCCTGCTCCACGTCGAAACGCAGGCCGTCGACCGCGGTGGTGTCGCCGTAGCGCTTGACCACGCCGTCGACGCTAACGGCGGGTCCCGGGCTTCTCGTCACGATGTGACACGGTAAGCCGTGGCCTCCTGTGACGGAGCCGACACCCCCGCCTGGGCCCGCCACGGCAGGGTGTGCCGGGTGAGGACGTAGAACAGCGCGAAGCACACCGCGGCCGCCAGGGCGGCGCCGATGATCTGGAAGACCTGGAATTCGGCACCACGCGGCATGACGAGCATCGACACCACCGCCGAGAACGCCACGGCGGGCACGCGGAACACCGGTTGCGTAGCCCAGGCGGCGAGCGGGACGATCGCCCACAGCAGGTACCAGGGCTGGACCACCGGGAACAGCAGCACGATCGCGCCGAGCGACACACCGAGCGCGCCCACCGGATGCAGGCGGCCGGTACCGGTCGCCACCAGCATCCGCACCGTCACATAGCCCGCGACGAGCCCCGCGATGGGCCGGGTGATCGACAGCAGTGCCGTGGTGTGGTCGCCGAGCCCGAGCAGCACCCCGCCGAAACCGGTGATGACACCGATCACCGTCGGCAGCGACATCCAGCTGCGCACGGCGTTGGCGACGCTGAGGGTGAACACCCACCCGAAGCCGAGCCCGCTGGCCAAGCTCACGAAAAGCGTTGTCGCCCCGGCGATCACCCCGAGCAGGGCGGCGGCCTTGACGACGGCGAGCAGGCTGCCGCCCCAGCGCCGTGCCAGCGCCATCCCGACGAAACCGAGCGCGATGATGGAGGTGAACTTGATCGACGACGACAGCGTGATCACCATCGCGCCCCCGATCAGCAGGGCGTAGGCGCGGGCGTCCAGTGGTGGCATCGTGGCGTTGAGGGTGTCGCGCCGGCCGCCCTCGCCGTAGATGGCGCGCAGCGTGAGCTCCATGCCCGCCAGCATCAGACCGATCATCAGCGCGTCGTTGTGCACGCCGCCGACCAGGTGGAACAGCACGAGCGGGTTGGCCGCGCCGAGCCACAGCGCGCTCACCGGCGCCACCCCGCAGCGCACCGAGAGCCGGGGCAGCGCCCACACGATCAAAGCGACGCCCGCGAGCGCGAGCAACCGGTGCACCCACACGCCGGCGATGATGTTGTCGCCGGTCAGCTCGGCGATACCGCGCCCGATCCACAGGAAGAGCGGGCCATAGGGCGCCGGTGTGTCACGCCAGATGGTCGGCACGTTGTTGGTGAGGACGTTGTCGATCCCGAGCCCGGCGACGGGCCCTTCGGCGTACGGGTCGATGCCGCGCGCGGCGATCTCGCTCTGGGCCAGGTAGGAGTAGACATCGTTGCTGAACATCGGCGGCGCCACCGACAGCGGGATGATCCACAGCAGCAGTGTCCGGTCGAGCTGGGACCGGGTGAGCCGGTGCAGTGGCGATCCGGCCAGGCCACCGATCGCGAAGCGGCCCAACAGCAACCAGGCCCCGATCACCAGCACGGTGCCGAACATGCACATCGCCAGCGACCCGGTGTGGGCGCGCGCGAAGATGCCGAGCACCCGTACACCGGAGACCGGATTCTGGTGCACGGGCTGCGCGCCGATGCCGAGCGCGGCGATGGCCATCAGCACGGCACCGGTGGCGCCCATCAACCGGATACGGTCCAGCTGGGCGCGTTCGCGTTTGTCGAGGCCGGGGACCTCGGTCTCGTCGCGGTGCAGAGCCGCGACGGTGTGATCGGGCGCGGGCACGTCGAACCCGAGGGCTCGCCGCCCGAACGCCAGTGTCTTGCGCGCCGCGCCCTCCAGTACCGCCACGGGGTCGAAGCCTAGTGCGCCCGGCCGTGATCGTTGTGGCACCGGTCGGCGCCACCGCCCCGACCAGCGCGAACTAGGCGGGACCGATGAACACCGGGTCGGTGCGTACCCAGAGCGCGGCGGCGACGACGACGGCCAGACAGATCACCGCGACCAGGCCCATCGCCACCCATCCGATGCGCTGCGCCGAGCGCAGATCCCGCGCCGACAGCCAGCCGGGAACGAACAGGATGCCCAGCGCGCTGAGCGTGCCCGCCGCGAGTCCGCCGAGGTGACCCCACAGGGAGATCCCCGGCAGCGAGAAGCTGATGAGCACGTTGACGCCGATCACCACCAGCATCGGGGTCGGGCTCTGCCGCAACCGGATCAGTGTCACCGTCACGGCGCCGAACAGGCCGTACACCGCGCCCGACGCGCCCGCGGTCATGGTGTACGGATCCGACAGCGCCATCACCGCCGCAGAACCGCCGAGCAGTGAGACCAGATACAGGCAGCCGTAGGTGAGCCGGCCGAGTACCTGCTCGAGATCGCGGCCGACGACGTAGAGCGCGAACATGTTGACCAGCAGATGGATCGCGCCGTAGTGCAGGAACCCCGAGCCGAGCACCCGCCACCACTCACCGTCGGCGACCAGCAGCGGGACCAGCACGAACTCGCCGAACACCGACGAGCCCCGATGGTTCTGCATCGGGTTGCCCGCCTGCGCGGCGGTCACCAGGTAGACCAGGACATTGATCGCGATCAGCCCGTAGGTCACCATCGGTACCGGCGACGCGCCTGCCCGCGCGCCCGCGACGGTGCGCACAGGCCGCACGTCGCGCTGACCCTGCCGGACGCAGTCCACACAGTGCTGGCCGACGGCGGCCGACCGTAGGCATTCGGGGCAGGCGGGCCGGCCGCAGCGAGTACACGCGAGGCCGGTCGGCCGGTCGGGGTGGCGGACGCACGTCTGTGCGGGCGGGTGTGACACAGGGTCATCGTGCCATGAGTCACCGACACGAGTCGGGCTGTGCGAACGTCGTCGGTCGGCGGCTCACCCACGGTCCCCGGCGACGGCAGACGATCTGTATCTCGGCGAGGCGCAGGGTCGGCCGAGCGGTGCGGCGGTCGCGGCGGGCGTGTCCGGTTTCGACCGGCCCGGCCGGGCTATGCGCTCCTCATGACGTCTCTGTGGTTGAACAACGCCGAAGTCCCCGCCCGGTTACGGCTGACCCCCGGTTCGCACTTCGACACCGTCGTCCTCGGCGCGGGCATCGTCGGGTTGACGACCGCGCTGCTGCTGGCCCAGCGTGGCCGCGAGGTGGCGGTGATCGAGGCGAAACGGGTCGGCGCGGGCACCACGGCCGCGTCGACGGCGAAAGTCTCGCTCCTGCAAGGCACCCGGGCCCAGACCATCGCCCGCAGGCACGGCATCGCGACCCTCTCGCGCTATATCGCCGCCAATCTCGACGGGTTCGACTGGTTGCTGGATTTCTGCGCCGGACGCGACCTCGCCGTCGAGCGCGTGGCCGCCTACACCTATGCCCAGAACGAATCCGAGATGTCCGCTGTCCGGGCGGAATTCGAGGCGACGCGCTCGGCCGGTCTGCCCACCGACCTCGTCGACGACGTCGACGTGCCGTTTCCGCTCCACGGTGCCGTGCGGCTGCGCGAGCAGGCCCAGCTCGACCCGATGGCCTTCCTGGCCGCCCTCGCCGCCGAAGTCGAAACCCAGGGCGGGTCGATCTTCGAATCGACGCGCGCACAGCGGCTTCGCCACCACGACGGCCGGGTGGTGATCGGTACCGAACACGGCGAGGTGGATGCGAACCACGTCGTCGTCGCGACCGGAACACCGATCTTCGATCGGGGCGGCTACTTCGCCCGCGTCACCGCCCAGCGTTCCTATCTGGCCGCGTTCAAGGTGCCGGGGCCGGTGCCGGAGGAGATGTATATCAGCGCGGGACAGCCGATTCGGTCGCTGCGCCGCTACCCGGCCGACGACGTGCTCCTGGTCGGCGGCAGCGGTCACGAGGTCGGCCGCGAGGATTCCGCGGAAGCCCACGTGCGGGACCTGCTCGACTGGACCGGCCGGTGGTTCCCCGGCGCGGAATTGCTGCACCGCTGGTCGGCGCAGGATTACCACCCCGTGGGCGAACTTCCCTACGTCGGCCCGCTCGTGCCCGGTCGGGAGGAAGTTCTCGTCGCCACCGGTTTCGCCAAGTGGGGTTTCACCAACGGTGCCGCCGCCGCCCTCGCCCTCGCGGGCCGCATCACCGGCGACGCTCCGAAATGGGCCGACACCCTCTCGGCCTGGCGGCTCGGCGAAGTCGTCTCCCTCCCGGCGGGCGCCCGCGCCAACGCGACCGTCGCCCGCTACCTGTCCACCGGCTGGCTGCACCTGCTCGGCGCCGACGAGCACAGCGTCCCTCCCGAAGGCTGCGGCCGCGTCGAACGTCACGGGCTGCATCCCACCGCCGTCTCCACCGTCGACGGCGTCACCACCGAGATCTCCGCGATCTGCCCCCACCTGGGCGGCATCCTCCATTGGAACGACGCCGAACGTACCTGGGACTGCCCCCTGCACGGCTCCCGCTTCGAACCCGACGGCGCCGTCATCGAAGGCCCGGCCACCCACCCCCTCTCCCCGCGCTGAGCTGGACACCCGATCACCACGCTCCGGCGGCGGTGTCTCGCGAGAGCGTCGCATCATCAGAGCGTGGCGCTCGGGTGTCCGGGGCGGGTATGCGCTGGTCTGGGCATTGCTCGCCCGGGGCGGAAGGAGATCTGTCCGGGTGTGCGATGAGTCACCTCGCGGCGGGTGAGCAGATCGGCAGGCGTGGGCCGCACCTGGGGTTTTACGCGGGCGTAGCGGGGGTGTGACGTCTTCGCCACAGGTCAGGGTGCCCTTGCCAAGGTGACCCTTATTAGATTTAGGGAAGTAATTCCGCCACACTGGTGTTGTGAAAACCGTGGGTTTGCGGACAGGCGTGGAAGGGACCGGTCGTAAGACGACCGGCGCCCGGTCGTCTGCCGTGCCCGCGCACGAAGGGCAGACCCGGGCCGCCATCGTCCAGTTGCTGCTCGAGCAGGGTCCGATCACCGCCACCGCCATCAGTGCCGAACTCGGGCTCGCGCCCGCGGGGGTGCGCAGGCACCTCGACGCGCTGATCGACGCAGGTCAGGCGCGCGCGAGCCGGTCGGCGCCGTGGCAGCAGAAGGGGCGCGGCAGGCCCGCCAAGCAGTACCAGCTCACCGCCGCGGGCCGTGGCAACCTCGGCCACGCCTACGACGACCTGGCAGGTGCGGCGATCCGTCAGCTCGGGGAGATCGGCGGCGACGAGGCGATCAGCGAGTTCGCCCGCAAACGGGTGCGCACGATCGTCGACGGCATCGAGCCGGTCGCCGAGCACAGTGCCCCCGTGATCGAGGCCAAGGTCGAAGAGATCGCCGAGGCGTTCGCCGACGCCGGTTTCGCCGCGACCACCCGCCAGGTGGGTGCCGGTGTGCAGATCTGCCAGCATCATTGCCCGGTGGCCCACGTGGCCGAGGAGTTCCCGCAGCTGTGCGCCGCCGAACTGGACGCTTTCCGCGACCTGCTCGGCACCCACGTACAGCGACTTGCGACGATCGCCAACGGCGATTGCGCCTGCACCACCCATGTGCCGCTGGTCGCGGTGCCGAAAATCCCATCCGCCGCACAGCCCGCGGCGGGACGAACGAACGACTCCGGAAGGAGTGCCGAATGACGACGACCACCGACCAGGTGCAACCGCTGACCCAGGACGAGACCATCGCCTCGCTGGGTAACTACGGTTACGGCTGGGCCGATTCGGATGTGGCCGGTGCCAGTGCGCAACGCGGCCTGTCGGAGGCTGTCGTTCGCGACATCTCGGCCAAGAAGAGCGAGCCCGAGTGGATGCTCGACATCCGTCTCAAGGCCCTGCGCATCTTCGACCGCAAGCCCATGCCGAACTGGGGTTCCAACCTCGACGGCATCGACTTCGACAACATCAAGTACTTCGTCCGCTCCTCGGAGAAGCAGGCCGAGAGCTGGGAAGACCTGCCCGAGGACATCAAGAACACCTACGACAAGCTGGGCATCCCCGAGGCCGAGAAGCAGCGCCTCGTGTCCGGTGTCGCCGCGCAGTACGAGTCCGAGGTCGTCTACCACTCCATCCGTGAGGACCTGGAGAAGCAGGGCGTCATCTTCCTCGACACCGACACCGCGCTCAAGGAGCACCCGGAGATCTTCCAGGAGTACTTCGGTTCGGTGATCCCCGCCGGCGACAACAAGTTCTCCGCGCTCAACACCGCCGTGTGGTCGGGTGGCTCGTTCATCTACGTGCCGCCGGGCGTGCACGTCGACATCCCGCTGCAGGCCTACTTCCGGATCAACACCGAGAACATGGGCCAGTTCGAGCGGACGCTGATCATCGTCGACGAGGACGCCTACGTCCACTACGTCGAGGGCTGCACCGCGCCGATCTACAAGTCCGACTCGCTGCACTCCGCGGTCGTCGAGATCATCGTGAAGAAGGGCGGCCGCTGCCGCTACACGACCATCCAGAACTGGTCCAACAACGTCTACAACCTGGTCACCAAGCGGGCCAAGGCCGAGGCGGGCGCCACCATGGAGTGGGTCGACGGCAACATCGGCTCCAAGGTCACCATGAAGTACCCGGCGGTCTGGATGACCGGTGAGCACGCGCACGGCGAGGTCCTCTCCGTCGCTTTCGCCGGCCCCGGCCAGCACCAGGACACCGGCGCCAAGATGCTGCACCTGGCCCCGCACACCTCCTCGACCATCGTGTCGAAGTCGGTGGCGCGTGGCGGCGGTCGCGCGTCGTACCGCGGCCTGGTCCAGGTGAACAAGGGTGCCTACGGCTCCAAGTCGACGGTGAAGTGTGACGCGCTGCTGGTCGACACGATCAGCCGCTCCGACACCTACCCCTACGTCGACATCCGCGAGGACGACGTGACCATGGGCCACGAGGCCACGGTCTCCAAGGTGTCCGAGGATCAGCTGTTCTACCTGATGAGCCGCGGTCTCACCGAGGACGAGGCGATGGCCATGGTGGTGCGCGGCTTCGTGGAGCCCATCGCCAAGGAACTGCCGATGGAATACGCACTGGAACTGAACCGGCTCATCGAGCTGCAGATGGAAGGGGCCGTGGGCTGATGTCGACGCTCGAGACGCCGACCCAGAACCCGGGCGCGGGCGCCGCGGTCAACAAGGGCGAGGTCTTCACCTCGTTCGACGTGGATCAGTTCGAGATCCCGTCGGGTCGCGACGAGGCGTGGCGGTTCACGCCGCTGCGTCGTCTGCGCGGTCTGCACGACGGTACGGCCGTGGCCGACGGTCAGGCCACCGTCGAGGTGAGCGAAGTCGCCGGTGTCACCGTGGAAACGGTCGACCGCACCGACGCCCGGCTCGGCCAGGCCGGTACCCCGGCCGATCGCGTTGCCGCCCAGGCCTATTCGGGCTTCGAGACCGCGACCGTCATCACCGTCGGCAAGGAGACCGAGGTTTCCGACCCCGTCACCGTGACCGTCACCGGTCCGGGCGAGGGCAAGACCGCCTACGGTCACCTGCAGATCCGGCTGGACAACTTCGCCGTCGCCACGATCGTGCTCGATCAGCGCGGCAGCGGAACCTACGCCGAGAACGTCGAATTCGTGCTCGGTGACAGCGCCAAGCTCACCGTCGTCGCCGTCCAGGAATGGGCCGACGACGCCGTGCACGTCACCGCGCACCACCTGAAGCTGGGTCGCGACGCGAACCTGCGGCATGTGTCGGCGACCCTCGGCGGCGACCTGGTCCGCCTGTCGGGCACCGTGCGCTACGCCGGTCCCGGCGGCGAGGCCGAGCTGTTCGGTCTGTACTTCGCCGACGCGGGCCAGCACTTCGAGCAGCGGCTGCTGGTCGATCACGCCGAGCCCAACTGCAAGTCCAACGTGCTGTACAAGGGTGCGCTGCAGGGCGATCCGTCCTCGCCGAAGGGCGACGCCCGCACGGTCTGGATCGGCGACGTGCTGATCCGCGCCGCGGCCGAGGGCACCGACACCTACGAGGCGAACCGCAACCTGGTGCTCACCGACGGCGCCCGCGCCGATTCGGTGCCGAACCTGGAGATCGAGACCGGTGAGATCGCCGGTGCCGGACACGCCAGTGCCACCGGCCGCTTCGACGACGAGCAGCTGTTCTACCTGCGCGCTCGTGGCATCCCCGAGGACGTCGCCCGCCGCCTGGTCGTGCGTGGCTTCTTCTTCGAGATCATCCAGAAGGTCACGGTCCCCGAGGTCCGGGAGCGGCTCGAGGCGGCCATCGAGGCCGAGCTCGCCACTGTCGGTATCTGACACCCACTTACTGCAACGAAGGATTCGAATTCGATGACCACCTTGGAAATCAAGGACCTGCACGCGGAGATCACCACCCCCGAGGGTGAGTCCAAGCAGATCCTCAACGGTGTGAACCTGACCGTGCGCTCGGGCGAGACGCACGCCATCATGGGCCCCAACGGGTCGGGCAAGTCCACGTTGTCCTACGTGATCGCCGGACACCCCAAGTACACCGTCACCCAGGGCACCATCACCCTCGACGGCGAGAGCGTCCTGGACATGTCGGTCGACGAGCGCGCCCGCGCCGGCCTGTTCCTGGCCATGCAGTACCCGGTCGAGGTCCCTGGTGTCTCGATGTCGAACTTCCTGCGCACCGCCGCCACCGCCGTGCGCGGTGAGGCGCCGAAGCTGCGCACCTGGGTCAAGGAGGTGAAGGAGTCGATGAAGGAACTCGACATCGACTCGGCCTTCGCCGACCGCTCGGTGAACGAGGGCTTCTCCGGTGGCGAGAAGAAGCGCCACGAGGTGCTGCAGCTGGGTCTGCTCAAGCCGAAGATCGCGATCCTCGACGAGACCGACTCCGGCCTCGACGTCGACGCGCTGCGCATCGTCTCCGACGGCGTGAACCGCTACAAGGAGCGCGAGAACGGCGGCGTCCTGCTGATCACGCACTACACCCGCATCCTGCGCTACATCAAGCCCGACTTCGTGCACGTGTTCGTCAACGGCCGCATCGTCGCCGAAGGCGGCTCCGAGCTGGCCGAGGAACTCGACGCGAACGGGTACGTGCGCTTCACCTCCGCGACCACTGGAGCCTGACAACCATGACCGCTGTGTCCGTCTCGGGGTCGGCCCTCGACGTGGCCCGCATCCGGGCCGACTTCCCTATCCTGCACCGCACGGTGCGGGACGGGAAACCGTTGGTGTACCTGGATTCCGGTGCCACCTCGCAGCGCCCGCTGCAGGTGCTCGACGCCGAGCGCGACTTCCTGCTCACCCGCAACTCGGCGGTGCACCGCGGTGCGCACCAGCTCGCCGAGGAGGCCACCGACTCCTATGAGGACGCGCGGGAGGTCATCGCGCGCTTCGTCGGTGCCGACGCGGGCGAGATCGTGTTCACCAAGAACGCGACCGAGTCGCTGAACCTGGTGGCCAACGCCTTCGGTGACGACCGGTTCCCGTACAAGGTCGGACCCGGTGACAAGATCGTCGTCACCGAGCTCGAACACCACGCGAATCTCGTTCCGTGGCAGGAACTCGCGCGTCGCACCGGTGCCACGCTCGAGTGGTACGGGGTCACCGACGACGGACGCATCGACCTGGATTCGCTCGAACTGTCGCCCGCGACAAAGGTGCTCGCGTTCACCCACCAGTCGAACGTGACCGGTGCGGTGGCTCCGGTGGCCGAATTGGTCCGGCGGGCAAAGGAAGTCGGCGCGCTGGTCGTGCTCGACGCCTGCCAGTCGGTGCCGCACCTCGGGGTCGACTTCCGTGAGCTCGGCGTCGATTTCGCCGCGTTCTCCGGTCACAAGATGTTCGGCCCGATGGGTGTGGGTGGCCTGTACGGCCGTCGGGCGCTGCTCGAGGAGACCCCGCCGTACATCACGGGTGGGTCGATGATCGAGACCGTCACCATGGAGAAGACCACCTACGCGCCGCCGCCGCAGCGTTTCGAGGCGGGCACCCCGATGACCTCGCAGGTCGTCGGTCTGGCCGCCGCGGTGCGGTATCTCGAGGATCTCGGCATGGACGCGATCGCCGCGCACGAACACGCGCTCACCGGTGCCGCGCTCGAGGGGCTGGGCGCCATCGAGGGTGTGCGGATCATCGGACCAACCGAGAACGTGGATCGTGGTGGCGCGGTGTCGTTCGTCGTCGACGGGGTACACGCTCATGACGTGGGCCAGATCCTCGACGACCAGGGTGTCGCCATCCGGGTCGGGCACCACTGCGCGTGGCCGCTGCACCGCCGCTTCGGTGTCGCCGCGACCGCGCGGGCGTCCTTCGCCGCCTACAACACCCTCGACGAGGTCGACGCACTGGTCACGGCCGTGCGGAAGGCTCAGACCTTCTTCGGAGTTGCATAGAACATGCGCATGGAGCAGATGTACCAGGAAGTGATCCTGGACCACTACAAGCACCCGCACCACCGCGGGCTGCGGGAACCGTTCGGTGCCCAGGTGCACCACGTGAACCCGACCTGCGGTGACGAGGTGACCCTGCGCGTGCACATCGACGACGCGGGCGAGGTCGCCGATGTCTCCTACGACGGTCAGGGCTGCTCGATCAGCCAGGCCGCCACCTCGATCCTCACCGATCAGGTGATCGGTCTGCCGGTGCAGCAGGCGCTGAAGGTGGTCGACTCCTACAGCGAGATGATCTCGAGCCGAGGCACCGTCGAGGGCGACGAGGACATGATCGGCGACGGTATCGCCCTCGCCGGTGTCGCCAAGTACCCCGCGCGCGTGAAGTGCGCCCTGCTGGGGTGGATGGCGTTCAAGGACGCCGTCGTGCAGATCGCCTCGGCCGAAGATGCCAAGCCTGCCATGGGGAATGGGGAAGCGTGATGAGTGAGACCAAGGCTGCCGAAGCCACGACCGAAACCGCCGCGCCCACTCCCGAAGCGGAGTTGACGCCGGAGCAGATCCAGCACATCGCCGATCTGGAAGAGGCGATGCGCGATGTGGTCGACCCCGAACTCGGGATCAATGTCGTCGACCTCGGCCTCGTCTACGGCATGTCCGTCGACGACGCCAACATCTGCACCCTCGACATGACGCTCACCTCGGCGGCCTGCCCGCTGACCGACGTCATCGAGGACCAGTCCCGCAACGCCCTGGTGCGTAGCGGCCTGGTCGAGGACCTGAAGATCAACTGGGTCTGGATGCCGCCGTGGGGTCCCGACAAGATCACCGACGACGGCCGCGAGCAGCTGCGCGCCCTCGGATTCACGGTCTAGACAACACGTTTCGCCGCAGGCCCGGACCCCGCGTGGGTGCCGGGCCTGCGGTGTCAGAGGAGAACATTCGAAATCCTCTCTCGGATCCGGTCCCGCCGTTTCTCCGTCGGTGATACGCCGAAGCCGGTGATGTGAGATTCCGCGTTTCGGTTGGCCTTCGGTGCGAATTGCATGATGATCTGGAAGGTTCCGGACTTCCGGAACAGCTTCCAGAGGAGAACATTCGAATGAGTTTCATGAGTAAGGCCGGCTTCGCCGTTGTGGCACTCGGCCTTGCGGCCGGGTCGGTGTTCGGTGCCGGTTCGGCGAGTGCGGCGGGTGACCAGTGGGGCGCCATGGCCGTGGACGCCGACTGGTCGAACTACGGCCGTTCGGTCGACTACCCCACCCGCGCCGAGGCCGAGGCCGCCGCACTGGATCAGTGCGGCGCCGACGGCTGCGCCATCGAGGTGTCCTGGGCGAACGGTTGCCTGGCCCTGGTGGAGAACGATCAGTACATCGCCTGGGGCAAGGGCGCGAACCGCGCCGAGGCCGAGCGGGAGGCCTACCTCGCGCTCACCGAGGGCACCCCGCAGAACCTGCTCGTCAACCTCGGCTCGTCGCAGCTGGCAGGCGGCACTGTGATCGAAACGATCTGCACCACCAACGCGAGCTGACCGCCCCGGCGATCGAGCCCGGATCTCCGAGTGGATCCGGGCTCGTTTGCGTCGGTGGGTCATTCGCCGTGGTCGCCGGTATGACATCTACCCGTGGAGTTGGCTATTACCGATCTTTCGATGATGATCTGGAAGGTTCCGGACTTCCGGAACAGCTTCCAGAGGAGAACATTCGAATGAGTTTCATGAGTAAGGCCGGCTTCGCCGTTGTGGCACTCGGCCTTGCGGCCGGGTCGGTGTTCGGTGCCGGTTCGGCGAGCGCCGCGGGTGACCAGTGGGCGTCGGTCGCACTGAGCGACAACGAGGCCATCTACGGCATCAGCGTGAACGAGGGCAGCGCCGAGGCCGCCATCGCCGCGGCGATCGCCGACTGCCACCTGGCCGACTGCAACGAGGTCATGACCTGGGCCAACGGCTGCGGCGTTCTGGTCCAGAGCAACGACGGCCTCGCGTGGGCGTCCGGTCCGACCCGGGCCGATGCCGAGCGCACGGCCTACGAGAGCCTCACCGAGCTGACCCCGACCGCCATGCTGGCCAACACCGGTTCGGCGAACCTGAGCGGCGCCCACGTCGTCGACGCGATCTGCACCGCCAACGCGCGCTGATCGACACCGAATACCGGGCCCGGATCCGCTCGTGGGATCCGGGCCCGTCGCGTTATCGGGCGGGTTCGGCCGCGAGCGCCGAGGCGATCCAGGCGCCGATCATGTCGGCGGTCTGGTCGATCACCACATCGCGATCCAGACCCTCGTCTTCCATTTCCACCGACCGCAGCGCCGTGGCGAAACCGGCGTTGAGCACCACGAACGCCATCGTGTCGATATCGATGGTCTTGGTGGGGCCGAGCAGGTGGATCAGATACAGCTTGATGATCATGCGCAGCCGCGGCTCGAATTCGGGGATACCGCTGCCGTAGAAGTGCAGGTCGGCGACGAGTGCCCGGACCAGAGGCCCGTTGGCGACGAGAATCTGCACGGCGGTGCGGATCACCTCGGCCACCGAATCGCGCGGTGTCTTGTCCGCGGCGACGGTGAGGAACTTGCTGTATCGGTCCTCCACCTGCAGAAACAAGCTGTCGGTCAGCTCTTTCACGATCTCGTCGCGGTCGTTGAAATACCGGTAGAGCGTGCCGATGCTGATGCCCGCCTCGCTGGCGATCCGGTTGGTCGAGGTATTGCCGATGCCCCGGGTGCCGAAAAGGTGAGCGGATACCTCCAGAATGCGTGCCCGCGTCTCCCGCGCCCGATCCTGTTTCGGACGTTTGCGCTGCTTATCGGCTTGTGGGGGCATCGGTGCACCTCGCGGGAAAGAGGAGTAGAAGGTGAGCGGTTACTCACCCTACAGTCATGTCACGAAGAAGACCTCGGTGTCGGCCATCACGTTGGGACACGTACCGGGGAAGCAGCACCGAACGGTGTGAACGAGGAGGAGTCGACGATGACGATCCCAGTGGACAGGGGGCTGACATCCACGCTGGTCACCCATTTCGTGAACAACGTGGCGACCTGCCGGACGTTGCCCGGTGACGCGATCTCCGGCGAGGTGACCTCGGTGACGAGGATGTGCCTCGAGATCTGCGCCGGGTTGCTCGACGGGCGCGACGAGGAGGCCAAGCTGCACCGGCTCGCGGTCGCGGCGTCGGGGTGGGCGCGCGAGGGCGTGCCCATCGACACGATCCTGCACGCGCTGCACGAGGGTTTCCGGATCGGTTTCGACGCGGCCTGCGCCGGAATGAGCCTGCCCGACGAGTTCCGCCGGCTGATCGCGATCTCGGATGTCTTGTGCACCACCGTGACTCGCGCCTACATCCGCGAGCACCGCGAGATCGCCGGTGAGCACCACACCGCCGTGCACACGCTCACCTCCGCCCTGCTCGCCGGGCAGCCGACCATCACGATGGCCCGCGAGTGCGGGATCGCGGTGGCCGAATCGTATGCGGTACTTGCCCTTTCGATCGGGGAGCATCCCGACGAGCACGATGCCCGGCTGAACTCCTCGGTGGTCGCGCGGCGCAAGTTGCGCCGGGTGCAGGCCGCGCTGGCACACCGGTGCGGGGAGCAGGCGTTGTCGCTGCTCTCGGTCGACGGGGGCACCCTGCTCATTCCGGCCGACCTGCTCGCCGACGATCAGCTCGACGGCCTCGTCGAGGCCCTGTCGCGGGCCGCCCGCGTGGATGTGACGGCGGCGCTGGTGACTTCGCCTGCGGCCGAGATCCCCGACGCGGCGCAGCGCGCGCACGAACTGCTCGACATGGTGGAGCGGCTCGATTGCGAACCCGGCCTGTACCGCTTCGGCGATCTGGCGCTGGAATACCAGCTCACCCGGCCCGGTCCCGGCCGCGCCCGGCTCGGTGAACTGCTCGCCCCGCTGGACAAGCACCCCGAGCTGTACGAAACGCTGCGCGTGCACATCGCCAACAACATGAACCGGCAGCGCACGGCCCGCCTGCTGCACATCCACACCAACACCGTCGACTACCGGCTGCGTCGCGTCGCCCAGCTCACCGGCCTCGACCCGGCGCAGGCCTCGGGGCTGTGGCAGTTGCGGTCGGCGATGATCGCGCGCAGTTTCCACACCGGCCCGCGAGTGCCCGCCGAGCCGGTGGGCACAACGGGATTCGGTGGCTCGGGTACCAGTGGTCCGCGCCGGGCCCGGGCCGACGCCGAGGTCTGTTCCGCACCGGGGCTCGGCGGCGCACGCTCGGCCTAGCGGCGCCCACCGGGTGGTTCAGCGCCGCAACACCTTCCGGGCCAGCCAGTTGCCGAGGAACTGGACGGCCTGGACGCCGGCGATGATGATCAGGACGGCGACGAGGGTGACCTCCCATCGGAACTGCTGGTAGCCGTAGACGATGGCGAAGTCGCCCAGTCCGCCGCCGCCGACGGTGCCCGCCATGGCGGAGATGTCGACGATCGCGATCACCACGAAGGTGTAGCCGAGGATCAGCGGGCCGAGCGCCTCCGGGATCAGCAGCGTGAGAATGATGCGCAGCGGACCCGCACCCGCCGCGCGGGCCGCTTCGATCACCCCGGGGTCGACGGTGACCAGATTCTGTTCCACGATCCGCGCGATGCCGAACGAGGCGGCCACGATCATCACGAACAGCGCGGCCTCGGAGCCGATGGTCGTGCCGACCACCTCGAGGGTGACCGGTCCGAGCGCGGCCAGCAGAATGATGAACGGAATCGGGCGCACGACGTTCACGATCACATTGAGCACCAGATGAATCGGTGTGCTGGCGAGCAGACCGCCCTTGCGGGTGGTGTAGAGCGCGGTGCCGAGTATCAGGCCGATCAGGCCCGCCACGACGAACGTCACGCCGACCAGGTAGACGGTGGTCCCGATGGACTCGAACAGGATGGGGCGCAGTTTCTCCCAGTCGGTGTCCATCTCAGCCCTTCCGTTCCAGATCGGCCACGACGCGATCCACCGCGTCGGCGGGTCCGTGCAAGGCCAGGGTGAGGCTGCCGAAGGTCTTGTCCTGCAGCGTGCTCACCCCGCCGTAGACGATCTCGAAGCGCACATCGGCGGCGGTCGCGGCGGCCAGCGCCGCACCGATGCCACTGTGGTCGTCGACGTCGACGGTGACCAGCCTGCCGCCGTGCAACTCCCGCAGCCGGCCCAGTTCGCGGACATCGGGCCGGTTGTGCAGCACGGTGCCGACGAACGAGCGCGTCGACTCGGCCCGCGGTGCCGCGAAAACATCGAAGGTGGGTGCCAATTCGACGATCCGGCCCTCGGCGAGCACCGCGACCCGGTCGGCGACCGCGCGGATCACATCCATCTCGTGGGTGATCACCACGATGGTCACCCCGAGTTCGGTATTGACCTTCTTCAGCAGCCGCAGCACCTCACCGGTGGTTTCCGGGTCGAGCGCGGACGTGGCCTCGTCGGCGAGCAACAGCGACGGGGAGGTGGCCAGCGCCCTGGCGATTCCCACGCGCTGCTTCTGCCCACCCGAGAGCTGATCGGGATACGCACGGGCCTTGTCGGTGAGGCCGACGAATTCCAGCAGTTCGGCCACCCGCGCCGTGCGTTCGGCGCGCTTCCAGCCCGCCACCTTCAGCGGGTACTCGACATTGCCCGCGGCCGTGCGCGATCGGAAGAGGTTGAACTGCTGGAACACCATGCCGATATCGCGGCGCAGCGTGCGCACGGCCGACTCCGGCACCCCGGTGATAGGGGTGCCCGAGATCGTGACGGTGCCCGACGTGGGCTTCTCCAGAGCATTGATCAACCGCACCAGGGTGGACTTGCCCGCACCGGAATAGCCGATCACCCCGAAGATCTCACCGTGCTCGATGCGCAGATCGATACCGTCGAGCGCGACGTGCTCGTCCGCGCCACTGCCGAATACCTTGGTGACCGAACGGAATTCGACAGCGGCGGCGGAACTCACCTGTTCGCCCGGATGCCCTGTTGCACCCGGTCGAGGATCTGTTCGAGCTCGGCGCCCGGTCGCGTCACGGCGACCGCGGTGTTCTTGGTGACCTCGGCATGGGCGGCGGCCACGGCCGGGTCCTTCCAGATCTCGACCAGCTTCAGATAGGTCGGGTTGGTCTTGTCCTCGGCGCGGGTGACGATCACATTGATGTAGGGCTCGGCGGCCGGATTCTTCGGATCGTCCTTGTACAGCGCCGAATGCGGGTCGATGCCGGAGCGCTCGAGGAAGGTGTTGTTGATCACCGATCCGTCGACCGAGGCCAGCGAGAGCGCGGTCTGCGCGGCGTCGACCGGGGTCACCTTCACCTTGGACGCGCCCTTGTCGATGTCGGCCGGTGTGGGCTGGGCCGAGGTGCCGGTGAGTTTCAGCAATCCGGCGGCCTGCAGTACGAACAGGGCACGGGCCTGGTTGGTCGGGTCGTTGGGGATCGCGATCTCACCGCCCTGCGGGATGTCGGCCACCGCCTTGTGCTTCTTGGAGTACAGGCCCAGCGGCACGATGTAGGTCGAACCGATCGGGGTCAGCGTGTCCGAGCTCGCCACGTTGTACTGGCCGAGGAACTGCAGGTGCTGGAAGAGATTGACGTCGATCTGCTTCTGCGACAACGCCGCGTTGGGCTGCTGGTAGTCGGAGAAGTTGGTGATCTTCAGCGTGATGCCCTGCTCCTCGGCCTTCTGCTCGAACACATCCCAGGCCTTGTCCTTGTCGGTGGTGCCGATCCGGACAACAGTGCCCGATTCCGCGTCGTCCGAGCCGCACGCCGTGAGGGTCAGGGCAGCGGTTGCCATGAGGACCGGGATCGCCAGTACCCGACGGAATTTCACTTGTACTCCCGAATTGCTCGCCATTGATGAACTCGGTGATCCAAGCCCCGCCCCACCCCCACCGACAACGGTTCGAATAGCCTTGAGCGAAACCCTCGCAAACAGTTGGACGCCCGTCTAACTTGCGGACAATGCGAATCCTGCGCCGTGCTGGCGATTCCGGTCCTGGTCGCGCTCACCGCGGGCCCGGTGGCCTGTGGTGACGACCACTCGAGTGCTGTGATGTGAAGCGGCCGCCCGCGGCCAGCGCGTCGGTGTGCGATCGCACCCTTGCATCGCAACGGATGCGGACCTGCGCGCGCCGACCGTCTTGCCACTGGCCGGGTCCAACGGCGCTTCTATCCGAGGCGGGCAGGTGTGCACCCCTGCACCACCACGCTCAGCCCCCGGCGGGTCGGGTGTTGTGGTCTTCGATGGCCGCGAGCACCGCGGTCACGTCGGCGTGCAGCTGCTCGAACTGCGCTGCCACCTCGTCGGCCTGGTCGCTGTTCACAGCTCGCCGTATCCGCGATGGGGCCGGATCTTCCCCGCGGCGACGAGCACGTTGAAGGCGGCGGCCAACCGCGGGCACACCGTCCGATCACACGCGCGGTGTTCCTGCATCACGGTGTGCGCTTCGTCCAGCGACAGCAGATGTTTCGGTGCGCTGTGGTCGAGTAGCAGACACGGCCGGCCCTGGTCTGCGTCCTCGGCCGCCAGGCGCGCGATGATGTCGTGCACGGTCGGCTGTTTGGGTACGGTGGTCGAATTCTGCAGCCCCCACATGGCGGACCCTCTCTCGCTCTTGAGGTTCCGCACAGCCGAGAGATTTGAGGTCGATCTCGGCTGCGCGGCCTTGCGATTGACGCTAGAAGCGCTGGCTGCCAAGGCGGAAGGATGTTGCGAAATGTTGCGCGCTCTCGCGCTATTGACCCGGTCGCGGTCCGCCGACCAGGATGGTTGAGCATTCGCAACTTCCCGCAACACGTTAGGTAGGGGGCCATCGTGAGCCGAAAACTCGACTTCGTCGCCAAGGATCCTGGATCGAACCCGTCCGGATCGCCGACGCTGTACAAGACCGAGAACGGATGGATCGTGCAGGGCTGGATCGTCACCGACCCCGAGATCCTCGCCAAGATGGACATCCCGGAAGGGGAATCGTGCGTCGAGATCCCGGACCGGCTCGTCCCGTTCTTCTTCGAAGGAGCCCAGTCCGCCAGTGACAACAATCAGTGACGCCGAGTTCGACCAGCTACTGACCGAATTCCGCAGCAGCGCCGTGCATCTGGAGACCCGCGACGCCTACGGCACCGAGGTCGAGCTGCCGCACATGGCGAAGTGGGCAGCCGGTGAGCACGACGACCTCGCATGGCTCGGCGACTGGTGCGAGAACCTGCGCTGCCACCGCGCGGCCGGGCGTACCGTGCGCCGGGCCCGGATCGTGTCCGAACCGCTGTCGGCCTACCAACGGTGGTCGCATTCGATCGCGCACCCGATGGTCGAGGCGGGCGAAGACATCCGTTGGGTTCCGCGCCGGCGCCTGGACTCCGTCGCGATCCCCGGTAACGACTTCTACCTGCTCGACGACGAGCTGGTGATCTTCCTGCACTACTCCGGCGACGGCCTCGGCGTCGACAAGGTCACCTCGACCGACCCCGGTGATATCGAGCTGTGCCGCACAGCGTTCGAGGCGGTGTGGCAGTGGGCAATCCCGCACCGTGACTACCAGCCCGTCTAGCTCGGCCCAGGATGCCAGGCGCGCACTCGGTCTCCGACTGCGCGACCTGCGCAACGGGGCGGGCCTGACGATCCGGGAGCTGGCCGCGGCCACCGGGCACCACTACACGCGGGTGTCGAAGATCGAGAACGGCCGCCAGGTGCCGACCCCGCGCGACATCTCCGACTGGTGCCGCCTGAGCGGCGCGACCGACCAGGAGCCCGACTTGCTCGCGACGCTGCGCGCGATCGACTCGGCCTACATGGAGCACCGGCGCGAGTCCCGCGCCGGGATGAAGCGTGTCCTCGGCGCGCACACACCACAGCGCTACCGGGCCACCAAGGTGTTCCGGATCTACGAGCACAACGTGATCCCTGGCCTGTTCCAGACCCCGGAGTACGCGCGCGCGATGCTCGAGTTCTGGATCCGGTTCCTCGGCACACCCAACGACATCGACGAGGCCATAGCGGTGCGCACCGAACGCCAGCAGATCGTGCAGCGCGGTGGCCGCCGGTTCGTCGTCGTCCTCGAGGAGCAGGCGCTGCGCACCTGGTTCGGGACCGCCGAGGTGCAGGCCGGGCAGCTCGGGCGCCTGCTGGAAGTGATGGCGCTGCCGCAGATCTCGCTCGGCATCATCCCGCTCATGCGCCAACGCGGCGGTGTCGGATCGGCCGGGTTCTGGATCTTCGACGACGAACTGGTCGCGCTGGAAACGCCGAGCGCGAGCATCCAGGTCACCGCGCCCAGCGAGATCCACTTATACGCGCGGATGTTCGAGGAGTTGAAGAACGCCGCGGTCTACGGCCGCGACGCCAGGCAGCTGATAACCGGAGTCCTCGACGAGCTACCTGGGTGATGCGCTGAAGGCTGGTGGTGCCCCGGCACGAAGGGGACGAGCCGGGCACCACGCACGCTACCTATTTGATCCGCCCCCCGTTCCCATTCCAGAGAGCGCCGAGCACCATGCCGCCGATCGTGACCGACAGGTCAGCGTCGTCGGTGAGCAGCATCGCCAGCGTCGCAACGCTGAACGCCAACGCCAGGACGGCGATCGGATCACGGCTCGGGGGAGTGGGACGAGGCTTCGGCTCGAGATTGTGGGTAGCGAGAGCTACGCTCATTAGGCCGAACCTCCTTTCGTGACTGGTTGAGGGTTTGGCTCGACCCCGCCCGTTGGCCCGGGCGGGGCACCTAACTTTGTTGCCGCTCAAGGTAAGCACACCGATCCGACGCATTGCCGCTCACGATGCGGACAGATTTTTGTCCGCATAACGGCTGCAAGTGCTGGTGCAGAGGATCCTGCGGGTGAGATGGGTCCTTGTGCCTGTGGACAACTCCGGCGTTCCTGTGGAATCCGCATCCGACAACCTGGGGATTCCACAGGCCGCCGACCTGCAGACAGCGCCGCGAGAAATATGCCCTGAGCGGTGGATTCGAGCTGGATCAGACCCTCGTTCAGCTTGTGGAAGAACTCAGCACTCCTCGCAGTACGAGGAGACCTTCTGCTGGTGTCAGGGGTCTCGATGACCACTAAATGCCCTTGTGCACCGTCAGCTCCTCGTAGAGCACATCAAGTCCGATCGAATGTGACCTTCTTGCAGAAATCGAATGTGACCTTCTTGCGGAAGGGGAGGACATTCTCTTTGGGCACGTTCTTAGGCGCGTGGGTCGTCGGTCATCGGCGCCACGACGGTGTCGAGTGGCGGCATCGTCGACCCGCACGCGCAGGTGTCGACGAGCACGGTGACTGGCAAAGTGCCGCCGTGGATTCCGCCCATTGGGCCGCGCGGTGTCCACGACCCGACGACGAACTCGCCGAGCCCCGCGCACATCACCGCGCGGTGCATTGCGGCGGCGTCGTCGAGCGCGTCGCGGGTGGCCGAGTCGAGCACACCGAGCGGCGGCATGCTGTTGTCCTCGGGTGTCAGGTAGCAGCGGTCCACGCCGAGCTCGATGGTGACCGCGAGCTGTACCTGGCTGCCGGGTTGCACGGGCGTCGACAGGATCTGCGGGAACCTCGTCGTGGGGGCGATCATCATCACCCGGGTCCACGCCGCGCCGTCGCACTCCTCCTCGCACCACCCATAGTCCGGTGTCATCTGCCCGGGGTGGACAACCGCGGTGCACACCGAACCCGCCCGCGTTCCCGCGAGTTCGAGGGCCAGGCGGTCGAGCAGGGTGCGGGCGGCGACATACACGCCGGTGTCGACCATCAGCGCATCCTCGCCGTGCGGGGGCTGTCGGGGGAGTACACACGTGACGGTGCGCGCCGGCGCCCCGGATTGATCGCGGCGAGCCAGCGGTCCACGGTCTCAACTCCGGTCAGCCCGGACTCGAACAGTGTTGTCGGGTCGATCAGTTCGATTGTCACGCCCTGGCGCGCGACCTGCTGCGCACGCGACGGGATCGAGCACTTGCCGTTGCCGTTGCGCGCCTTGACGAACTCGCACGCCAGCTCGCCGAGCGCCATTTTGCCCGCGGCCGGGATCGGGATTCCGCGTTCGTAGGTGACGGTGAACGCGCCGTCGGCGTGGTCGGGCAGGGTGAGGTCTTGGTGGCGCGGCCACACCTGGCCGTCGACGCGCAGCAGCCAGCGCCGATCCTGCACCCGGTAGGCGGTGTCGGTGAGCTGCTGCCCGTCGACCCACACCGTGGTCACCGAATGCACCGGGCCCGGCAGCGCGACCCGCAACCGGTCAGCCGAGCAGTCGCAGGCAACGGTGCATCCGCACCCGCCTGCCGCCCAGCCCGGCGTCATCTGCTGGGGCCACCATCCCGAGTGTCGTTCGCCGCCGTAGTACGTCGATGGGCGCGCCGCCGGGGCGGGGTCGGGGCGTACCGTTTCCGGGCACACCCCGAACACCCGCCCCGACAACGCCCACAGCGTCGCCGCGGCCAGCTGCTCGGCGACCGCCTTGTCCTGCGCGGTCGCCGAGTTGCACTGGGTGGTCGACCAGTCGACCACCCAGCCGCAGGCCGCCACTTAGCTCAGCACCAGAGCGGTCGCGTCGCACGCGGCGGCGGGCGGCGGCACCAACGTCAGGTGCATGTCCATGTGCTGATCGGCCGCGATCGCGGTCAGCAGCTTGCCGGGCGCCGGCGGGGCCGGGTCGACACCGGCATGCAGGTCGACGTTGTACGGGCCAGTGCCCCACTGCGATCCGGCGATCGTGCGGGCGCCCTCGATCCCGAACTCGACCGCACCGTTCTCGATGGTGAAGTTGCTGAGCTTGCCACCGTGCAGCCACGGCGCCAGGAAGTACCCGAACGGCTTGGCCGCCGTGCACGCCACACCGGGGATGTCGGTCCACGTCTCGAGGGCCCAGTCGGTCGCGATCGGCTGGCCGATGCGGATACCGACGGCGTTGCCCTCGTGGTCGAGAACGATCGGCTGACCGAGGGTCATCCCCATCAGGTCCGGATTCACACCGGTGAACTTGACGTTGATGTTGACCCACTTGATCTGGTCGTCGTCCTTGAACAGGTACGCGAACTTGCCGTCGGCCTTCTTGAGGTTCATCTCCTCGCCGTCTTCGTACTCGAACGAGTACTCGATCGAGACGAAGCCATCGGAGACGAGGGTGTTCTTCGCACCGGCGACGGGGGCGCCGCAGCTGTTGAGCTTGGTGTAGCGGGCGACCTTGCCGCGGACCGACGACCAGCATTGGGTGTTGGGCATCTCGGGACCTCCAACAACGAGCATGGAGCTCGGCCCGAGGCCAGCAGCAGCTAGTTGTAGCGTACCGAGTTCGCGCAGCGGTGCAGGGCTCGAATCGCTGCTCTCGTAGGCTTGGGCGTCGCGGCAGCGCGGCTGCTCGGTGGTGGAATTGGTGATCAGCAAGGTTTGGGAGTGTCGTGGACGATCAGGTTCGTCTTCTGGCCGATTGGTTCCGTACGAACAACTGGCCGGTTCTGCCGTGCCCAGCGTGCTCAAAGGGCCGTCTCAGGGCCGAGGACAAGAACATCCAGAGTGAGCAGAGCCCCAGCACATATGGCTGGGAGCACGCGGACGATGGTGATCCGACCGATATCCGTGGTCTCTTTCATGGGCTTCTGTACTGCAGCGACGGCTATTGCCGCGAGCAGGTTGTCGTGGTTGGCGACTACGCGGTTCAGCGCGATCTGGTGGACGACAATCTCGACAACTACTACCGGGTCAGGATGATTCATCCGCCTGTAGAAGTGGTTGAGGTTCCGGAGTCGGTGCCGACATCGATTCGACAGACCCTCGTCCGCGCCGCCGGGGTAGCGTGGCGTGATCCATCTGCCGGAATCGGGTTGTTGCGTCAGAGTGTCGAACGCTTGATGGACGAACGACAGATTTCTGCCTCGAGGCCGAGCGGGGGATTCCGCCCCCTGCACGAGCGCATCACTGAATTCCGGTCGGTTGAACCCGACGTGGCGGATCTGCTGGAAGCCGTTAAGTGGGTGGGCAACGAGGGCACGCACCCGGGCGGCCTTGAAACTTCCGATTTCGTCGAAGCCGCATTGCTCGTCGAGCTAGCGCTGAACATCCTGTACAGGACTGACACGAGCGCTCTGCAAGCACGGGCCCGACGTATCGTCGCAGCGAAACGGTGGGTCCCGTAGCCTCTGCTCACCAAATATCCTGGGCTGCCACAGCAGGATAGCCGCCCGAAACCCCGCCGGGCGGCGCTACCGGCTAGCCGCGCGTCAGTTCGAGTCGCCCGAAGACTCCCCGCGTGAACTGTTCTGCCCGAAGAAGAAACCCAAGATCAGCAGGAATCCACTGGCTAGGATCTCGGGAACCTCAGTGTGAGTGAACATGGCCACGATAAGGGCAACCGCGATGCCGAGTAGCAGCAACCCGCCGACGAGGACGGCGGCTGGTTCCCTCTCCAGCATCGCTTTTCGCGCGTCCCACCGTTGCTTCATGATGTTGATGCGCTTCTGTTCCCGGACTTCGAAGTTGTCCTGAGCCTCAATCTTGGAAGCGAGCTCGTTCTGTTGCCGTGCAAGCTCAGTCACCATCTCCGAAAGCTGCTGGCGAACAGCGGGATCAACAACGTTCTCTTCGACGACATCCTTGATGTCGTCCATTCGCTCAAGCTGTTCGAGCGCGGTGATACGGGAGGCGTATGCCCCCCGAAGCCTCCGGAGATACTGGAGGGCGACGCGCGTCGGAACGGCCCCCTTCCTGCCCTCCAGGCCGATTTCAGTATCGACAACAACATCGAGCGAGAAGATCAACTCGTTGAGCGAGTCGATGGCGGTTCGCGCGACGTCGGGATCGCTGACTGATCCCGCATCGGGATCAACGCCGAGATTCCTTACGATGTGAGCCAGTGTCGCTCGGTGTCGTCGTTCGAGGTGCGGCCGCGACGCAGGGGATGATTCGGCGTCGTGCGTCTGTACACGCCTGAGGATGATGCGGTCACTATTCGGGGCTGTACCCAAGTCGCTGTTGTCAGACGCTGACTCGTCGGTCCTCAGGCCACCCTTCCGTCTGCCTTTACCCAGTGAAGGGTACGGCGGTACTGCGTCGGGTACGAACCTGAGTCGGGGTATCTAAAGGTCCTGGGCTGTCCAGGAATCCAGTGCCCACCCGCGCGTGGTCACCGACGCGAAACTGGTGTTCGCGACGACGACGACACCGGCGAACCGGTTGTTGACCCCGATCGGGATCACGTTGCCGCTGTCGGTCCAGGTCACGGCCGGGGTGGGGGAGCCGTCGAGGTAGGCGGAGTAGACGTTGCCGATCGCGGTGGCGCGCACCGTGACCGGCGGTGTCACAGTCGCGGTGGCGCGGTTTGTGGCGGTGCCGGAGATGCGGGTGCCGATGATGATCTGGTTGTTGGTGATCGCGATCTCGACGCGGCTGCCCGCGGCGTCGCTGCGCAGGAACGCCCCACCGCCGAGCGCGGGCGTCGCCCCGGCGGTCGCGGCTACCGGGGAGAAGCTGACCTCTTGGCTATCGCCGGTCAGTGCGGTGCTGTGGCGGGCCGCGTAGTACACCGTCTGCCCGACCGCGGGTGTCGCGCCCTGGACGCGGTTCGACGCGATGACCGGCGCGGTGCCCAGCGTGGTCCAGGACGCACCGAGACCGCCGTCGGCGCGGTTGAAGTCGTCGGTGAGCAGCTGGCCGATCTTCACTGTCGGCGGAACTGCTGTCGCTGTCGCGGTCGCTGCGACTGCTTCGACGTTGGCGCTGATCGACAGGCTTGGCGCCGCACCGTGCGCGGACGCTGTCGCGGCGGGCACGTCGAGGACGACTCGCACCGTCGGGGCGAGCACATCAGCGGTGGCGGTCGCGGCCGGAACAGCAAGGACAGCACCGACTTCGACCGACGGCGGCAGTGCGACGGCGGAGGCCTGGGCCCGGACTGCGACGACACCGGTGGTCACCCGTAATTCCGGTGCCCACACGCTCGCAGATGCGGTCGCGGACGGCACGGACAGGGTTGCGCCGTTGCGGATCTTCGCGACGAGCCCGGCCGCTGTCGCGGTCGCCGGAGGAGGCAGCACCACGACCCTGCAGTCGGGGGCCACGCCCTGGGCGGTTGCGGTGGCGGGGGGAACCTGCAGGACGTGCCCGGCCGAGAGAGTCGGGGCGATCGCGGTGGCGGTGGCGCGCGCCGAGGTGGGCAGCACGACGATCGGCTGCCCCTTCTCCCAGATGAGGATGTCGCCGAGGTAGACCCGTTCGGCTTCGATGTCGCCGAGGTAGACCCCGACCGGGCTCACCCCGGACCGGATCAGGCTCATCGGTCAGGCCACGGTGACGTAGGCGATTCCGGCGGGATCCCAGACCAGCTGGAAGGTGCTCGAGGTGACGGGCTGGTCGGCGCCGAAGTCGACGTAGCAGATCAACGGCCTGGCGGCGTCGGTTGCGGGGGTGTTGTCGTAGAGCACCGCGCCGCGGGCGTTGGTCCAGGTGGCGCCGGTCCACGACAGGTCGCCGCCGTCGAAGATCAGCCGGTTCGTCGGGCCGTCGTAGGCCAGCGACGGGGTCGGCAGGACCAGGCCGCCGGCGGTGTAGCCGGTGCCGGTGATCTCGCCGGTGATCGAGGACTTGTAGCGGTGCGCGTCCTGGTCGAAGGTGTAGGACGAGCTGACCAGCATCGCCTTGATCTGGTCGCTGTCGAAGTCGAGTTCCTTATTCGCCAGGCTGGTGAAGAACTGTCTGTCCGTAGAACTTGCTGGTGACGGCCACGACGGGCTCCTATCCGGGATAGGTGATGAAGTGCGTATCGGTGTGAACGGCATCGCCCAACCGCATTGGCAGGTGTACAAGCGCATGGCGGCCGAGCGGGGCATCACGGTGGAGTTCGTCAACTTCACCGATTACCAGCAGCCCAATCCGGCGCTGTCGTAGAAGCAGGACGACCTCAACAAGTTCCAGCACGTGCGGTACCTGGCCGACTACAACGTCGCCAACAGCGACACGATCGTGCCGATCGGGGCGACGGAGATCTTCCCGCTCACCTTCTATTCGAAGAAGCACAAGGTGGTCGCCGACATCGCGCAGGGCGGCCGGATCACCCTCAGTAACAACCCGGCTCAGCGAGTGCGAACCCTGCTCGGCCTGTCCGCGGCGGGCTTGATCGTGCTGACGGGCGACGCGAGTTGGGATTCCACCATCGAGGACGTGGACGAGAACGCCTCGAAGGTGCGGCTCACCACCATCGACCCGACTCTCACCGCGCAATCCCTCGACAGCGTCGACGCGGCCTTCGTCGACGACACCTTCGCCGGCCCTGCGGGGCTCACCGACGACCAGGTGATCTACACCGACGACCCCCACGTCCCGAACTGAAGCAATACATCAACATCTTCGCGGCCCGAGCCGCCGACAAGGACAACCCCACCTACCTAGAACTTGCCCGGCTCTACCACGACCCGGAAGTCGAGGCCGCCGTGCAGGCCGAGACCGGATACGCCGGAATCTTCAAAACCAACGACCCCGCCGACCTACAGGCCACTCTCCGCGAACTCGAAACGAAGTTCCGCAAATAGCTGGCGGCCCACCCTGTTCGCGGTATATGGTTCATCTGACCAAAACGAGTGAGTGGGGTGGGTTGTGCGATCGGTCGAAGAACTGTGTGCGGCAGTCGAGCAGGGGGCTGTGCCGAAATATCTGCTGTTCTGGGGGCATCGGCCCCGCGCGGACGGGACGCTTGGCTCGGGCTGCCTGAGTCAGTGGTGGCCCGCGCCGTTCTCGGTCGACGGGACGCGGTTCGCCACCGCCGAGCACTACATGATGTGGCGCAAGGCGTTGCTGTTCGGTGATACCGAGGCGGCCGGGCGAGTGCTCGAGGTCGCTCATCCCGCCGAGGCGAAAAACGTGGGCAGGCTCGTGCGGGGGTTCGACCAAAGTGTTTGGGAGGAAGCGCGATTCGACATTGTTGTGGCGGGCAGTGTGGCGAAGTTCGGGGCGGATGCGGGGTTGCGGTCGTATTTGGCGGGCACGGGGGGCGGGTGCTTGTTGAGGCGAGTCCGGTGGATCGGGTGTGGGGGATCGGGTTGGCGGCGAACGACGAGCGGGCGGGTGATCCCACGCGATGGCGAGGGTTGAATCTGCTGGGGTTCGCGTTGATGCGGGCGCGTGCGGAACTCGGTGGGTAGATCTATTCGGGAAACGTATTTCTCGGTGCGGCTGTGGGAGTTCATGATTGGGGGTGGCCCCGGTTCGGGGCCGATCTTTCGATGGGGAGAATTCTGATGTCTGTTGTGGGCAAGTACGCCCTCGGTGTGGCCACCGTGTCCGCGGTGGCCGCGTTCACGGTGGTCGCCGCGGGTCCGGCCTCCGCCGGTGCCAGCGGTGTCGCGATCGCCGAAGCGCCCGGGTACACCGCCGTGTCACGTGATGGCGGATTCCAGGCTGCCGCCGGTGATCTCTACGGCGCGCTCGCGTTGTCGTCGGAGGAAGCCGTGGTCGCCTCCGCGGTGAACTACGGCAGCTGGGCCGACGCCCAGCACGCCGCGCTCGCCGAATGCGGTGTGTGGGACTGCCAGGTGGTCGTGTCGTTCCGCAATGCCTGCGGCGCGGTCGCCCAGGGCGCCGACTACCGTTTCGGCTGGTCGTGGGACCACACGCTGGCCGCCGCCGAGCGTTCGGCGGTGGATGTGCTCGGTCTGAGCGCCCCGCCGTTCCCGGACTTGGGATCGGCGTCGCCGCGGCCGGCGCGGGTCATCCTGTCCGCCTGCACGGCGAACGTCTGACCAGGTGAAACCGAGGGGCGCGGACCTGAACGGTTCGCGCCCCTTTCGCGTTCAGCGGCGCGGGTGGTCCAGCGACAGGCGGCCACGCCGGACGAGATCGTGCTTGGCGATCGGCGGCAACGGCTCGTCACCCGGCGTCTCCGGGTTGGTGCGAACCAGCAGGGTGACGGTCGCGGCGGGCACGAAACCACTGCGCCGCATCAACGCGGCCGAGGCACCGTTGCGTTCCTCGACATCGGTGACGATGTGCTGGGCGCCGCGCGCGAACAACGCCTCCGAGCAGACATCGACCAACCGCCGGGCAATCCCGCGGCCCTGCATATCCGGCGCCACCGCGATCCACTCGAGGTAGGCCCAGTCGTCACGGTGCTCGAACTCCATCGAACCGAGCACGAAACCGACCACCCGATCGGAGTCCAAGGCAACCCAGCAGGCGTTGTCGGGGCTGTCCAGATGCTCGGCGACGGCCGTCAGCGACCAGGACGTATACGGCTTGGTCGTCGTGTCGAAAACCTGATGTCCGAGGTCGAGAACCTGACGCAGATGCCCGAGACCCATCGGTACGACGGCGATCGCTTGGTCCATGGGGCCAGTGTGCCCTAGGCCCCCTTACGGGCCGTGGACTTGCTCGCCGTGGATTTGCTCGCCGTCTTGCGCGGTGCCGCCTTCTTGGCCGCGGCCTTCTTCGCCGGTTTCTTCTTCGGGGCGGCCGACTCGCCTTCCCGCCGCCCGCTCGCCTCGAGGCTGCGCTGCAAGGCGGCCACCAGATCGACCACCTCGGCATCGGGCTGCTCGGCCGGTTCGGCAGCGGCGGATTCGACCTTGCCGGTGCCGCTGGCGATCGCCTCGTCCAGCAATTTCTGCAATTCGATCTGGTATTCGTCGGTGTATTCGCCGGGATCGAAATCACCCGACATCGACTCGACCAGTGTTTCGGCCATCTTCAATTCCTGCGGGCGCGGGGTCGGCGCGTCCTCGAGCGACGGGAAGTCGACCGCGCGGACCTCGTCGGGCCACAGCAATGTCTGCAGCACCAGGACGCCCTCACGCACGCGCAGCGCCGCCAACCGGGTCTTCTGCCGCAACGTGAAATGCACGAGTGCCGTCTTGTCGATCCGTTCGAGTGTCGCGGCCAGCAGCTGATACGCCTTCGGTGTCGCCGAATCTGGTTCCAGGTAATAACTCTTGTCGAACAGCACAGGGTCGATCTGATCCGACGGCACGAATTCCAGCACCGGGATCTCGTGCTTCTCCGCCGCGGGCAACTTGGCGAAGTCCTCGTCGGTGAGCACGACCTGTTCGCCGTCGGGTGACACATACGCTTTGTCGATATCGGAATACTGCACCGATTTGCCGCACACCTGGCAGACCCGGTCGTATTTGATCCGGCCCCCGTCCTTGGCGTGGACCTGATGAAACCGGATGTCATGGTCCTCGGTCGCGGTATATACCTTGACCGGGACGTTGACCAGCCCGAAAGCGATCGAGCCCTTCCAGATCGACCTCATAGACCCCATCATGATCGATTCGTGCTCCCGGGGCGAGCGGGCGATGCACAACCGGTGCCCCGTCGTAATGCGCGAGCGCTTGATTCCATGAAGGGTCTGGTCAAATTGTGGGCGTGCGCGCTGAGTTGATCGTTTGTGGGTTGGGGCCCGCGGGCAGGGCCGTGGCCCACCGGGCGGCCGTGCGGGGTTTGTCGGTGGTGGCGATCGATCCTCGTCCTGAGCGGACGTGGACGGCGACGTACGCGGCGTGGGCGGACGAGCTTCCTCAGTGGGTGGGGGACGAGGTTTTCGCCGGGGACGGAGTGGAACCGACGGTGTGGGCGATGCGGGAGCACCGGATCGAGCGGGAATACCGGGTATTCGATACGCCGCGGTTGCAGAACACCCTGGCGGTGGACGGGGTGCGGGTGATCGCGGACCGGGTCACCCAGGTGGACGCGCGAGCGGGCTCGGTACGGACGGCGGGTGGGCAAGTCTTCCACGGCCGGGTGATCGACGCGCGGGGAGTCGGGCGCGCGCCGGAGCGGGCCGAGCAGACCGCCTACGGGGTGGTCGTCGAAGCGGACGTGCCCTGCGTGTTCATGGACTGGCGGCTCGACAACGGCGCCGGACCCGACGAACCCCGGTCGTTTCTCTACACGGTGCCGGTGGCGAAGGGCCGGATGTTGTTCGAGGAGACATGTCTTGCCGGGCGCCCGGCACTGACACCCGAGCTGTTGCGCACCCGACTGGAACACCGTCTCCGGCAGCGCGGCATCGAACTCGACGGCACGGAACCGGTTGAGCGCGTGCGGTTCCCGGTGGAAGGCGGCGAGCCCGGCGGCGGCCGGTTCGGAGCCGCGGGCGGTCTGATCCACCCCGCCACCGGATACAGCGTCGCCGCCTCGCTCGCCGCCGCCGACACCGTCGTCGAGGGCAACCGGTTGTGGACCGCACGCGCACGCGCGGTCGCGGCCCTGCGCCGGGCCGGGCTACGGTCCCTGCTGGCCCTACCACCCCGCGACTTACCGGTCTTCTTCGAGGCGTTCTTCGATCTCCCTGCGACCCGGCAGCGTTCGTACCTGTCCGGCCACGACGACCTGACCGGCACCCTCGCCGCGATGGCCACCCTGTTCGCAGGCCTTCCGCCTCGGGTCCGGCGCACCCTGGCGACCTCCTCGCTCGGGCTCGGCTGAGCGACAACGGTAACGGGGATATCGGAGCGACGGCGCGAACGTCGCGGGGTTGCTAACATCGCCGGGCGAACGCGCCGACCCGCCAGCAGGATCGGGCCGACGAGGCGGGCCGACCGGGTGACACCGAATACCGCACGTCGAGATGCGTGCCGCAGTGTTGCTCGACGAGACAGGGGTATACCGGTGTTCGAATTCACCAAGCGGCGTGGCCGCTGGGTGCTCGGTGTTTTCGCGGTGCTCGCGCTGGTGCTCGGAGCACTCGGCGCGACGCTGTTCGACCGGGTGGAGGGCGGCGGTTACACCGACAGCGGCAGCGAGTCCAGCCGGGCGCTCGACGTGCTGCGCGACGAATTCGGCCAGGGCCCACCGAATCTGGTGCTGCTGGTGGAAACCGAGGACTCGGTCGACGACCCCGAGTCCACGGCCGCCGCGACAGCGCTCGTCGCCAACCTGCAGGAACGCGCCGGTATCACCGACGTCTTGTCCTACTGGACGACCCACCAGCCCGCGCTGCGCAGCATCGACAACAAACAGGGCCTGATCGTGGCCACAGTCCTCGGCAGCGAACGCGAGATCGACGAACGGGTCGCCGCCGTCGGCGCCGACCTCGCGGGCACCCAGGGCGAACTGCGGGTCCGCGTGGGCGGTTTCGCGATGCTCATGCACGAGACCGTCGAACAGAGCAAGACCGACATCGTCAAGGGCGAGGCCATCGCGTTCCCGCTCACGCTGCTGGCCCTGCTGTTCGTATTCGGCGGGCTGGTCGCGGCGAGCCTGCCGCTGCTGGTCGCCGTGGTCACCGTGCTGATGACGATGGGCACGCTGTGGTTGCTCGCGGTGTTCACCCCGCTCGCGGTCACCGCGACCAATGTGGCGACCCTGCTCGGGCTCGGCCTGGCCATCGACTACAGCCTGCTGATCGTCAACCGCTACCGCGACGAACTCACCGAGGGCCGCGCCCCGGCCGACGCCGTCCGCGCCACCCTGCGCACGGCGGGCCGCACCGTCGCCTTCTCCGCGCTCACCGTCGCGGTGGCGCTGGCAGGTCTGGTGTTCTTCCCGCTGCTGGCCATCCGGTCGATGGGGTACGCGGGCGTGATCGTCGCGGGCCTGGCCGCCCTGGTCTCGCTGACCGTGCTACCCGCGATCCTGCTGCTGCTCGGCACCAACATCGACCGTGGTCAGCTCGGCTGGTGGTTCCTGCGCGCACCACGGCCCGCACCGGGCGAGGGCGCCTGGCACAAACTGGCCACCGCCGTCATGGGCAAACCGATCCCGATCGGGCTCGCCGTCGCCGCCGTGCTGTTGCTGCTCGGCACCCCGTTCCTCGGGGTGAAACTCGGCTTCCCGGACGAACGGGTACTGCCTCCGTCGATGAATTCGCGGCAGGTCGCCGAGACCGTGCAGCGCGACTTCGGCGACAGCGACCAGGACACCCTGGTCGCGGTCCTGCCCGACAGCGCCTACAGCGCCGAGGGATTGGACGCCATCGCGCGCACGATGTCGGACCTGGACAACGTGCGCCGCGTCGACACCGCGACCGGCAGCTACGCCCAGGGCGGGCGGCTGGCCGAGCCGACCCCGCTCAACGCCCGCTTCCGGGCCGAGCGGGCCGCCTACCTGTCGATCGTCCCGGCCACCGGCGACAGCCACGAACTCAGCGTCCTGGTGGAACAGCTTCGCGCCCAGGAGGTTCCGAGCGAGATCCTGATCGGCGGGGTCGCGGCGGCCAATGTGGACTCGGTGAACGCCATCGAAGACGCTCTGCCGTGGGCGCTCGGCTTCGTGGTGATCCTGATGCTGATCGTGCTGTTCCTGCTCACCGGCAGCGTGGTGCTTCCGGTGCTGGCGGTGATCCTCAGCGCGCTCAGCCTCACCGCCACCTTCGGTGCGCTGGTCTGGATCTTCCAGGACGGGCATCTGTCGGGAGTACTCGGCTTCACCGTCACCGGTGACCTCTCGGCCACCGTTCCGGTGATGCTGTTCGCCGCCGCGTTCGGCCTGGCGATGGACTACCAGGTGTTCCTGCTCTCGCGCATCCGCGAGGAGTACGACCGCACCGGCAAGAACGAGGCGGCCGTCGCGCTCGGCCTGGAACGGATCGGGCGCATCGTCACCGCGGCCGCCATCCTGATCTCGCTGGTGTTCCTCGGTTTCCTGGCCTCCGACATCACGTTCATGAAGGCGTTCGGCATCGGATTGCCGCTGGCGGTGATCGTGGACGCCACCCTGGTCCGCGGGTTCCTGCTGCCCGCCGCGATGAAGGTGCTCGGCGAGGCCAACTGGTACGCACCGGACTTCCTGCGCAGGCTGCACGACCGGTGGGGTCTCGACGAGGGTGGCTCGCGCGCGAATCACCCGGTGCCGGTGCGTGATCCGCTCGGCGTCACCGGAAAGCCGACCGTCGAGGTGATCGACCCGCTCGCCCGTGCCGAGGCCGAACGCGCCGCCGCCAAGGGCGACGAGGCGCTGGCAGGCGCGCGCGAGGACTGACACGAACGGGGCGGCCCGCACAGGCCGCCCCGTTTCCGTCTCAGATGCCGCCGGTGGCCAGCAGCCCGCCGTCGACGCGAACACAGTCGCCGGTGATCCAGGACGCCTCGTCCGACACCAGGAAGGTGATCAGGCGCGCCACGTCCTCGGGGGAGCCGAGGCGCTTCATCGGGTACACACTGGCCGCCCGTTCCTCGTCGGCGGAGAACAGGGCGTCGGCGAACTTGGTCTTCACCACACCGGGCGCCACCGCGTTCACCCGGATGTTCGGACCGAGCTGCCACGCCAGCTCCTCGGTGAGCCGGATCAGCGCCGCCTTGGAGGCGCCGTAGGCCGAGATCACCCCCGAGGAGCGGATACCGGCCACGCTCGCCACGTTCACCACGGCACCGCCGTGCTCAGCCATCCACGCTTTGTAGGCCTGCTGGACATAGCCGAGCGCGGCCACGACGTTCACGTCGAAGATCTTGCTCACCGCACCGAGATCGGCGTCCATCAGCGCACCGAACACCGGGTTGATCCCGGTGTTGTTGATCAGGATGTCGAGCGATCCGAACTCGGTGACCGCCCGGGACACGGCCTCGGCCCGCGCGTCGGCGTCACCGGAGTTGCCCGCGACGGTGCTCACCTGGCCCTTGTGCCCGAGGGCGCGCAACTCCCGCGCGGCGGCTTCCAGTGGTTCGGGTTTGCGGGCGGTGATCAGCACATTCGCGCCCGCGCGCAGCAGTTCGGCGGCCGTCGCCAAGCCGATGCCCCGGCTGGCGCCGGTGACGAGAGCGGTACGGCCAACTAGATCGGTAGTCATGCGACGAGAGTAACCACGCTCACATCCGTCGGCGCCAGGTTCGAGGCGCCGGCGGCAGGGCGGTAAAATAAGTGGTTCTTGCCGGAACCGTCGGTGCACCATGGAGGCGGTTCGGCGACCATCTGCTTTCGGCATCTGTTTTCGACATCAAGGAGAAGCTCTGTGATCACGGCGACCGACCTGGAGGTCCGGGCCGGAGTCCGCACCCTGCTCTCGGCCCCCGGGCCGGCGCTGCGGGTGCAGTCCGGCGACCGGATCGGACTGGTCGGGCGCAACGGCGCGGGCAAGACCACCACCCTGCGCATCCTCGCGGGTGAGGGCGAGCCCTACGCCGGGAAGATCACGCGCTCCAGCGAGATCGGTTACCTGCCGCAGGATCCCAAGGAAGGCGATCTCGACGTGATCGCCCGCGACCGCGTGCTGTCGGCCCGCGGTCTCGACGCACTGATCCGCGACATGGAAAAGCAGCAGCTGCGCATGGCCGAGGTCGCCGACGACGCCGAACGCGAGAAGGCCATCCGCAAGTACGGGCGCCTGGAAGATCAGTTCTCCTCCCTCGGCGGCTACGTCGCCGAGAGCGAGGCCGCGCGCATCTGCAACAGCCTCGGCCTGCCCGACCGGATCCTCGACCAGCAGCTGCGCACCCTGTCCGGTGGTCAGCGCCGCCGCATCGAGCTGGCCCGCATCCTGTTCTCCGCCTCCGACGGCAGCGGCGGGCGCTCCGACCGCATCCTGCTGCTCGACGAGCCGACCAACCACCTCGACGCCGACTCCATCACCTGGCTGCGCGGGTTCCTGCAGAACCACGACGGCGGCCTCATCGTCATCAGCCACGACGTGGACCTGCTCGACGCCGTGGTGAACAAGGTGTGGTTCCTCGACGCCGTGCGCGGTGAGCCCGACGTGTACAACATGGGCTGGAAGAAGTACCTCGACGCTCGCGCCACCGACGAGCAGCGTCGCGTGCGCGAGCGCGCCAACGCGGAGAAGAAGGCGAGCGCGCTGCGTCAGCAGGCCGCCAAGCTCGGCGCCAAGGCCACCAAAGCCGCTGCGGCACACCAGATGGTGCGTCGCGCCGAGCGGTTGATCTCCGAACTCGACGACGTGCGGGTGGCCGACAAGGTGGCCCGCATCCGGTTCCCCGAACCCGCGCCGTGCAGCAAGACCCCGCTCATGGTCAAGGACCTGACCAAGCTCTACGGTTCGCTCGAGATCTTCACCGGTGTGAACTTCGCCGTGGACAAGGGATCTCGCGTGGTGGTGCTCGGCCTCAACGGTGCCGGTAAGACGACCATGCTGAAGCTGCTCGCCGGGGTGGAGACACCGACCGCCGGTGGTGTCGAACAGGGCCGTGGTCTCAAGGTCGGCTACTTCGCCCAGGAACACGACACCCTCGACGACCAGGCGACGGTGTGGGAGAACATCCGCCACGCCTCCCCGGACGCGGGCGAACAGGAACTGCGAAGTCTGCTCGGTGCCTTCATGTTCAGCGGTCCGCAGCTCGAGCAGCCGGCGGGCACCCTGTCCGGTGGTGAGAAGACCCGTCTCGCACTGGCCGGTCTCGTCTCCTCGGCGGCGAATGTGCTGCTGCTCGACGAGCCGACCAACAACCTCGACCCGGTCTCGCGCGAACAGGTCCTCGACGCGCTGCGCACCTACGCGGGCGCGGTGGTGCTGGTGACCCACGACCCGGGCGCGGCCGAGGCGCTGAACCCGGAACGGGTGATCCTGCTGCCCGACGGCACCGAGGACCACTGGTCGGCCGAGTACGCCGAACTCATCGATCTCGCCTGAGCAGGACCCGGCTTCGGCACGGAGATCGGTGTGTCGCGAGGGAACTCGCGGGGTTTTCGTGAGGTTCGTCACTGTTTTCCGTTGATCACCGGGTGCGGAGTGTCTAGCCTGGAATGAGCTGCTCGGCGACTCGGAGGAAGCCATGAGCGACAGTGCGAGACAGGCCGCTCGATCGGCCAAGGCAACATCGACAGGCAAGGCCGCGCTGGGGAAGGGCACCCGGGTCACGGGCAAGTCCCGTGACAGGTTGCAGTCCCAGCTGAAGAAGCAGTACGAGGCGGGTGCCAGCATCCGCTCCCTGGCCAGGGCGACCGGCCGCTCGTACGGCTTCATTCACAATGTGCTGGTCGAATCGCATGTCGAGCTGCGCGGGCGCGGCGGCGCCAACCGCCGCAAGAACCCTGAGACATAGCGGCTGGCGCCGCGGGTGATCACCAGCCGGGTACCGCCCCGTCACCCTGCACCAGCAGATTCGCCAGGCTGGTGAACAGGGGCAGTCCCGTCTTGATCTCCAGGTAGGCGAACTGGCCCTGCGGATTCACCTCGAGGAAGTAGTACTCGCCGTCGACGCCCAAGCGCAGGTCGACCACGCCGAAACTCAAGCCGAGCGCGCCCATCAGCGTGGCCAGCGACTTGCTCACCGAGGCGGGCAGCCGGTCGGGGGCGAACGCCACCGAGGTGTCGAGCCGCGAATCGACCCGGCCGACACCCGCCTGTGAATCGATGCGCACCGCCCATTCGACGCCGTCGACCCACACCACCCGCAGATCGCAGGCGGCGTCCACGTAATCCTGGAAGGTCGTCGGCGCCGACCGGATCGATGTGAGCCGGCCCAGCTCGGGCCGGGTGATGATGCGGGTCTCGGAGAACTCACCACGGCCCGTGCCGGTGCGTTTGTAAACCACGGGCACCGAACGGGATTCGACGAAACTGCGCGCCTCGTCCGGGTCGTTGGTGACGAGTGTTTCCGGGACGGCGAAACCGGCCCGGTGTGCCGTTTCGAGCTGTACGATCTTGCGGCTCGCGGTGCGTTCGGCGGCCGGGTCGTTCACCCAGTACGCCGGGATCGACCACAGCATCCCCTGCAGGAAACCGTCGCATTCGGCCTGGCGGAATTCGTCGTCGGCGGCGCGCACGCCGTGTGGGACGCGGCACGGGTGCGGCCTGCGCCACCACACCGCGCGCACGTCGTCCAGGCCGTGCACATGCGACAACGCCCGATTCGTTCCGGCCTTGTCGAGACGGAAACTGCCTGTCTCGGAAGGGAAGTCGCGCAGGTCGAGCCGGATGGGATCGAGGCGGTGGTGCTCGCGCAACGTGACGGCAAGTGCGTCGGCGTGCAGGTCGTCGGTTTCGGAGACGATGAGCACCGCGTCGCTCGCGCGTTCCATGACTGTGTCGGCCGTTTCAGTCGAGACTGTCGCAGTTGATGCCGTCGTGGAAGGTGAACGTCGCCCCTGAGGTGCCGCCTCGCTCGGCGATCCGCAGTTTCGCCGCCCACCTGCGGGTGGCTTCGGCGAGCTGCTCGTCGCCGAGGGCCTCCGACGGTGCGGGGGCCAGCGTGATGGGTCGTTCGACGAGTTCCACGCGCATCCGGCGGGTGAAATCCGCGGTGGCGCCGGGCCGGATGTCGACCTGCACCTGCCGTCCCTCCGCCGCGCGCTCCTCGGTGAGCCGCAGGATGTCGCGGCGATCGAAGGTCCAGGTCCCGCCGTCGACGCGGACCGAGACATCGCGCTCGGACTCGGCCACCAGCTGTCCGCGCAAGGCGGGGCCCCGGTTTCGGGACGACGCGGTAGCGGGGAGGTGGATGGCGTCGGTCATGGGCACTCACTCCGATCTTCTCGTCTGCTCGCGATTTGCCAGAACCCCTCTAGGCGCTTCGGATCATAACGTGAGCGAACCTTTCACCGAGGGTGTTCGCGAGATTTACGGAGCGCCGGGCAAACCGCCGAGCGGCGCGTGATCGCCTAGCGGGACGAGAATTTCGGGCAACCGCAGTGCGCGCGGGTATCCGGCGCGGGCAATCGATCAGCAAACGAAAGCAGCGACGGCGCGACAGGCACCTCGGCGAAGTTGCCGGTCGATACCTACCGCGCCGTCCGCAGTCGATCACGCAACCCGCGGCGCCAGCCGCCGTGTTACAGCCCGAGGATTTCGGGGTTCTCGGCGAGGGAGCGGAAGTGGCCTGCGGGGTCGGCGACGAGCCGGCGGGTGGTCAGGTCCATCGCGCCCGCGGTGACGGTGATCTCGGCGGCGACGGTGCCGTCGAGTTTGAGGATCCGGTGGTGGAAGCGGAACACCTTCTCGCCGTCGCGCCAGTCGAAGGCGCAGGTCACGGTGACTTCGTCGCCGCCGCGCAGTTCACGCTTGTACTTGATCGTCGACTCGAGCACCACCGCGCCGATGCCGCTGGCGATGAACTTGTCCTGCGGGATGCCTGCCGCGCGCAGCAGTTCCCAGCGCGCGTGCTCACCGTACTGGTGGTAGACGGCGTGGTTCAGGTGGCCTTGGGTGTCGAGCTCGTAGCCGCGGACGAGGACCGGTACCGAGAACGTCATACAGCGTACAACCGGCGCCTTCGCGCGGAATGTTCCCGATCCCGGTGCAACCTCGGCCACATTCGCGTCACCCGCGTATAGGTCAGCGGCGCTGGGCGTTTCGTTCGGCTGTCCACGCGGGCGCGTCGATGAAGTAGTTGTCGAATTCCGCTTGGGCGGCGAGGAATTCGGCGTGCTCCGCTGCGCCCTTCGCGAGCCGGTCGAGCAGGCGGAAGTACTCGAATCGCTGCACGCCCGGCATCAGCGCGATGAGGATGCGGGCCCCGCTGTCGGGGGTGGCGCCGAAGGCGTGCGGCATCCGGCGGGGGACGACGAGCGATCCGCCCGCGCCGACGGTGAGGATGCGCTCGCCCGCCATCACCTGCAGTTCGCCGTCGGCGACGTAGAACAGCTCGTCGGAGCGGGTGTGATAGTGCGGCGCGGCCCCGTCGGCGCCCTGGTCGAGGGTCACTTCCACGGTGCTCACCGTGCCGTCGCTGGCCTCGGAATCGGTGAGCAGTCGCACGCGGACACGGTCGGTGCCCAGTGTCTCGGCGTCTTCGGGCAGGCAGAGCGCGATATCGCGGGTGTCCATGACGATTCCATTCGTTGGTTTATAATTCGCTAACGAACTATATCCCGTCGAATAGAATGCTGTCCATGGATGAATCGACGGCCGACGCCGTGGACGCGATCGCCGCTCAGTGGCGCCGCGAACGCCCCGACCTCGACCTGGCGGCGATGGCGGTGTTCGGCAGGCTCGGCCGACTGCTGAACGTCGCCACGATCCGCATCGAATCCGTGTTCACCGCGCACGGACTGCAGCGCGGGGAGTTCGATGTGCTTGCCGCACTTCGCCGTTCGGGTGCGCCGTACGAACTCAACCCCTCGGTGCTCGCGGACACCCTGATGCTGTCGCGCGCGGGCATGACCGGGCGGATCGACCGGCTGGAGGCGGCGGGGCTGGTGCGGCGCATCGCGGATCGGGTGGATCGGCGGGCCGTGCGGGTAGCGCTCACCGAGGAGGGGCGGGCGCTGGTCGACGAGGTCGTGGTCGCGCACACCGAGAACGAGACGGCGATGCTGTCGGTGCTCGACCCCGCCGATCAGGCGGCGCTGGACCGGATCACGCGAAAATTGTTGGGAGAGTGGGAGAAGCGTCCGGATCCCGGTCGGCGGGATTGAGGCGTGAAGTCTTCCCGGTGGGGTGGCGGTAGGCGGCCATGGAGGCGGGAATCGAACCCGCGGCATCCGTCCTGCGGAAGTCGGCGCTCTACCGACTGAGCTACTCCATGGCCGGGACGAGCCTACCTCAGCCCTCCTTGCGGCGTACCGACGCTTCGACGAGATCCAGTACGGCGGAAAGGTTTTCGTCGGTGTGGCCCGAGGCGATGCGGGCGATGAGGCCGTCGAGGACCAGGTCGAGGTAGCCGAGCAGGACATCGGTCGGCACGTCGTCGCGCAGGGCGCCCGCGGCTTTGCGGCGCTCGAGGCGGGCCAGCGTCGCGGCGGTGAGTTCGGCGGAGCGCTGGGTCCAGCCCGCGCGGAAATCGGGATCGGTGCGCACGCGACGCGCGATCTCGAGGCGGGTGCCCAGCCAGTTGAATTCCTCGGGGCGGGCGAGCATATCGCGCATCACCTGCACGATGCCCTGGTTGGCGGCGACCTCGGCCATCCGTTCGGCGTCGTCCTTGGCCAGGGCGAAGAACAGGGCGTCCTTGTCCCGGAAGTGGTGGAAGATGGCGCCACGGGACATGCCGATGGCCTCTTCCAGGCGGCGCACAGTGGCGCCCTCGTAGCCGTATTCGGCGAAGCAGCGCCGGGCACCGTCGAGGATCTGGCTGCGGCGGGCGGCGAGGTGGTCGTCGCTGACCTTGGGCATGATTCCTCCAGTGACGGATACGCCGACCCCCGCCCCGGAACACCGAGGCGGGGGAGGACGACACGACGGGCACCCGTGCGGATGCCCGTGTGGCGCAGCATCATTCGATGCCGCGCCACCGGGTGGGGCAATTAACCGCGGATCATGTTGCGCAGCACGTACTGCAGGATGCCGCCGTTGCGGTAGTAGTCGGCCTCACCGGGGGTGTCGATGCGGACGACCGCGTCGAAAGTGGTGACCTTGCCGTCTTCGGCGGTGGCGGTGACCTTGACGGTCTTGGGGGTGACACCCTCGTTGAGGGCGGTGATGCCCTCGATGTCGAAGGTCTCGGTGCCGGTCAGGCCCAGCGACTGAGCCGACTCGCCCTGCGGGAACTGCAGCGGCACAACGCCCATACCGATGAGGTTGGAGCGGTGGATGCGCTCGAACGACTCGGTGATGACGGCCTTCACGCCAAGCAGGCTGGTGCCCTTGGCGGCCCAGTCACGCGAGGAGCCCGAACCGTATTCCTTGCCACCGAGCACGACCAGCGGGATGCCCGCGGCCTGGTAGTTCTGCGAGGCGTCGTAGATGAACGCCTGCGGGCCACCTTCCTGGGTGAAGTCACGGGTGTAACCACCCGAGACGTCGTCGAGCAGCTGGTTGCGCAGTCGGATGTTGGCGAAGGTGCCACGGATCATGACCTCGTGGTTACCGCGCCGCGAGCCCAGCGAGTTGTAGTCCTTGCGGGCCACACCGTGCGAGTCCAGGTACTGCGCGGCCGGGGTGCCCGGCTTGATCGGACCGGCCGGGGAGATGTGGTCGGTGGTGACCGAGTCGCCCAGCAGTGCCAGGACGCGGGCGCCCTTGATGTCGGTGACCGGGCTCGGCTCCATCTGCATGCCGTCGAAGTACGGCGCCTTGCGGACGTAGGTCGAGTTCTCGTCCCACGCGAAGGTGTCGCCCTCCGGGGTGGACAGGTTCTTCCAGCGCTCGTCGCCGTCGAAGACGGTGGCGTAGGAGTTGCGGAACATGTCCTGGTTGATCGAGGACTTGATGGTGTCGTCGATCTCCTGGGCCGAGGGCCAGATGTCCTTCAGGAAGACGTCGTTGCCGTCTTTGTCCTGGCCGAGGGCGTCGGTCTCGAAGTCGAAGTCCATGGTGCCCGCGAGCGCGTAGGCGATGACCAGCGGCGGGGAGGCCAGGTAGTTCATCTTCACGTCGGGGGAGATGCGGCCCTCGAAGTTGCGGTTACCCGACAGCACGGCGGTCACCGACAGGTCGTTGTCGTTGATCGCGGCCGAGATCTCCTCGGGCAGCGGGCCGGTGTTACCGATGCAGGTGGTGCAGCCGTAACCACCGACGTAGAAGCCGAGCTTCTCGAGGTAGGGCCACAGACCGGCCTTCTCGTAGTAGTCGGAGACGACCTGCGAACCCGGCGCCATGTTGGTCTTCACCCACGGCTTGGTCGACAGGCCCTTCTCGACGGCGTTGCGGGCGAGCAGCGCGGCGCCGAGCATGACCGACGGGTTGGAGGTGTTGGTGCAGGAGGTGATGCCCGCGACCACGACGGCGCCGTGATCGAGCACGAAGTCGCCACGCTCGGCCGAGCGCACGGTGACCGGCTTGGACGGGCGGCCCTTGGCGCCGTTGGCGGCCGAGTGCGCGGGGGTGTAGGCGTCACCGGCGTGACCGGCCGACACCGAGACCGGATCCGAGGCCGGGAAGGTCTCGTCGACGCCCTCGTCGAGCGCGGTGTAGTCGCCCACGTAGTCGACGATGTCGGAGCGGAACGCCGACTTCGACTCGCTGAGCAGGATGCGGTCCTGCGGGCGCTTGGGACCGGCGATGGACGGCACCACGGTGCTCAGGTCCAGCTCCAGGTACTCCGAGTACGCAGGCTCGGAGTCGGCGTCGTGCCACATGCCCTGTTCCTTGGCGTAGGCCTCGACGAGCGCGAGCTGCTCGTCGGACCGGCCGGTCAGGCGCAGGTACTTGATGGTCTCCTCGTCGATCGGGAAGATCGCCGCGGTGGAACCGAACTCGGGGCTCATGTTGCCCAGGGTGGCGCGGTTGGCCAGGGGCACCTCGGAGACGCCCTTGCCGTAGAACTCGACGAACTTACCGACCACACCGTGCTTGCGCAGCATGTCGGTGACGGTGAGCACCACGTCGGTGGCGGTGACGCCCGGCTTGATCTCACCGCTGAGCTTGAAGCCGACGACGCGCGGGATGAGCATGGAGACCGGCTGACCCAGCATCGCGGCCTCGGCCTCGATGCCGCCGACGCCCCAGCCCAGCACGCCGAGGCCGTTGACCATGGTGGTGTGCGAGTCGGTGCCGACACAGGTGTCGGGGTAGGCCTGGCCGTTGCGGACCATGACGGTGGGCGCCAGGTACTCGATGTTCACCTGGTGCACGATGCCCATGCCCGGGGGGACGACCTTGAAGTCGTCGAAGGCGCCCTGGCCCCAGCGCAGGAACTGGTAACGCTCGCTGTTGCGCTCGTACTCCAGGTCGACGTTGCGCTCGAGGGCGTCGGCGCGGCCGAAGACGTCGAGGATCACCGAGTGGTCGATGACCATGTCGGCGGGCGAGAGCGGGTTGACCTTGCTCGGGTCGCCACCGAGGGTGGTGACGGCCTCACGCATGGTGGCCAGGTCGACGATGCAGGGCACGCCGGTGAAGTCCTGCATGATCACGCGCGCGGGGGTGAACTGGATCTCCACGCTCGGCTGCGCCGAGGGATCCCAGTTCGCGATCGCGCGGATGTGATCGGCGGTGATGTTGGCGCCGTCTTCGGTGCGCAGCAGGTTCTCCGCCAGCACCTTCAGGGCGTAGGGCAGCTTCTCGGTGCCGGGAACAGCCGAGAGACGGAAGATCTCGTAGGAGTTGCTTCCGACCTCGAGCGTGCCTTTGGCGCCGAAGGTATCGATACTCTTCGTCACGTCAGCTCCACTCATTGGTGAGGGTGTGCCGCCGGCGGGGCTGTGCCGGCGGCTCGCGTCTTCGGAGGGGATCCGGCGCCGTGAGATGCCGGTTTTCCTCGCCGTACGAGCCTAACAGTACGCTTGTCCTATGAAATAATCGGGGCGCCGCGTCAGCGCCCGGCGTGCCGTGGCGACCGGCTTCCGCGCGTCGTCGCGTACTGTGCCTGTCGAGCGAGTCGGGGACTGACGCAGTGACGCTCACCTTGGCAGTGTTGGATGCCCGTCGCAACGCGACCGGGGCTCGACAGACCGGATGGAAAATGACCGTCTTGCACACCTTTGCGCCGATGGCCGTCGAACTGCCGCCGAACACGGATCTGGGCAGTCTCCGCTCCGACCTCGCCGACAACCATGTGGCCGCGCCCAAGGGCAAGGATCAGCAGGAACTGGCCGCGATCGTCGCCGAGGCGCGTGCGGACGGCATTCCGCTCAGTGTTGTCGTTGTTCCCGGTAATCCCGGCCACGATTCGAGCCTACGTGACCTGGCCACCGAGCTGGGCAAGAACACCGAGGGCACGATCGCGGTGCTCAGCGACGACTGGATCGGTACCTACAGCGACGACATCAGCCGCGTCCGGCTCGAGTGGGCCGAGGACGTGGCCAAGTACCGGGGCAACCACCCCGAGGAGGCCGTGTCGGCGTTCGTCGGCCGCCTCGAGCAGCCCGAGGGCGTGTCGTGGGGCGCCATCACCGGCGTGATGCTGGCGCTGACCGTCCTGGTGATCGCGGGGCTCTACTTCGTGAAGGCCCGGCGTGGTCCGGAGGACGACGCGGTAGTTGTCGCGGGCGACGATGCGGGTTCTCTCCGTTAACTGGTTTCTCTCCAGTCACATTCCCAGACCTCCGGTCTGTTTCTTTGCGTCGAAACATGGCGCACCTCAGGCTAATGCCGGGCAATCGCCGAATTGATCTCCCGTCGTGCCGTGGCAGTTGTTTCCTTTGTGAACTATGTGTCGTACGGTAGCGGTGATCGCGATCGGGAAAGCAGTGGTACAGGGGGCATTGGTCGACCCTTGGGGTCGCTGAGTCGGCTGATGCGCCAGTGGCGTATGTCGAGTCGAGTCACTCGGAGGTGCCGTGCGCGGTGCGAGCGGGCAGGATCAACCAGGGCGGTTACGGGTAGCGATCGGATTGCTGGCGGTGCTCGCTGTCGTCGTCACCGCGGGTCCGACGGCGGCCGTGCCGCCGCCACCCCCGAACCCGTCCGACAGCGAGATCGCGGGTGCGGACGCGGAGGTCGACGCGCGTGTCGGCGAGATCGGCGCCCTCATCAACCGGGTCGCTGCCGCCGACCAGCAATTGCGTGCCCTCGACGACGCTCTGGCGGGCAAGCGCGAGGCCGTCAACCAGGCGCTCGTCGATCTGCAGACGGCCCGCGACGCCGCCGGCGCGGCCGCTGCCGCCGTGGCCGACAGTCAGGCCCAGCTCGCCGACGTCGGTGCGAAAGTCGTTGCCGCCCGAGGCGATTTCGATCAGCTCGCCACCCAGGCCTATGTGCGTCCGTCGTCCAGTTCGGTGGTCACCTATTTCGCATCGTCCACGCCGGACGCGGCGATGGATCGCGCGCAGGTGCTGAGCATGGTGTCGAAGAATCAGCGCCAGGTGCTCGACGATCTGCGACGCGCCCAGATCGCCCAGGCCAACCAGAACGCCGCCGCCCGCCAGGCCAAGGCCGACGCCGACGCGGCCGCGAGCGCGGCCGAACAGAAGAAGCACGCCGCCCAGGCCGCCGTCGACGTCGCCAAGGCCGAGTTCGACAACCAGGCGGCCGCCCGCGACACCCTCCAACGCGACCGCGCCGCCGCCCAGATCGCCCTCGACACCGCCCGCTCGACGGTGGCAGGCCTGCAGAGCCAGCGCGAGATCTTCCTCGACTGGGACGATCAGCAGAAGGCTCAGCTCTCCGCCCTGCTCGCCGCCGCCAACGCGGCCGCCGCCCGCGCCGCCGCCGATCAGGCCGCCCGCGACCGCGCCGCCCGCCTCGGCGAGGACCAGCGTCCGCACACCGACCTGGAATCGACACCGACCGCACCGCGAAAATCCCAACCCAGATCGACGACGCCGCAGGTCACCGGCTCGGCCGCGATCGAGACCGTGATCGACCGCGCTATGTCACAGCTCGGCGTGAGCTACGCCTGGGGCGGTGGCGACGAGGAAGGACCGACCCTCGGCATCCGCGACGGCGGCGTCGGCGACTCGCACGGCGACTACAACAAGGTCGGCTTCGACTGCTCGGGCCTGATGCTCTACGCCTTCGCGGGCATCGGTGTCTCGCTGCCGCACTACAGCGGCTACCAGTACAACGCGGGCACCCGAATCCCCGTCGAGGAACGCGAACGCGGGGACATGCTGTTCTGGGGTCCCGGCGGCAGCCAGCACGTCGCGCTCTACCTCGGCGACGGGACGATGATCGAAGCCCCCGAATCCGGTGACGTGGTGAAGATTTCGCCCGTGCGCGAAGGCGGCATCATGCCGTACGCGGTGCGCATCGTCACCGAGTGAGCAGCGGCGGGCTCGGCGCGCGGTGATCGCGGCCGAGCCCGCCGTACTCAGTGACCGATCGCGGCGGGAGGGCGGACGACTTCGGTCATCGTCGCGGAGACGATCACGTTCGACAGGTACCGCCGTTCGTCTCGGTCGAACGACCCGCCACAGGTGATCAGCCGCAGGTGTGCGGCATCGTCGGCGGCGAACACCCGCTCGGTGGGGAATCGGTCCTTGGCCACGACCTCCGTGCGGTCGACGACGAAACGGGTGACGCTGCCGTCCTGTCTGGTCACCAGGATTTCGGCACCGGCGGTCAGCTCACCGAGGCGGAAAAAGACCGCGGGACCGTCCGCCGAGTCGACGTGACCGAGGATCACCGCGGCACCGGCCTCACCCGGGCTGGCACCGGGCGAGAACCACGACGCGTGGTCGAAATATCCCGGTGCCGCGAGAGCTCCAGTCGCGGTGGTGCCGCTGGTGCCCAGTGGCGTGTCCGTTCCGAGCTCGGGAATGCGTAGTCGCACCGGTGCCGATCTGCCCAGCGGCTGCGCGGCGGGCACGGCGACGGCGGCTGTGGTCGCCGTGCCCGCCGGAGGCGATGCTGCCTGTCGCGGCTCCCTGGTCGCGGCGAGGACGAACAGCGCCGCCGCCACCGCGACCAGGGCGACCGCGACCAGCGCGGCCACCGAGGACCTGGACCACGTCGAGGTCGTCGGGTCGGCCGTCATGCCAGGCTGCCTCGTTGTCCGGAACGTCGGCTCCACACGGCCGCGACGGCCGCGCCGAGCAGTGCCAGCAGCCCGAGTCCCGCCAGCGGCAACCGCTCGTCGAGCATCCGTCCACCCGCGCCGGTCTCCGGAGCACCCGACGCCGACGCGTAACCGTTCGTCACCTGTGAGCCACCGCCTGCGGTCGGCAGGTTTCGCGGCGAGCCGTCGGCTCCGGCGCTCGCCCCGGGTACCGAGCCACCGTCGCCCGGCGCCGCATGCCCGGGCAGCGCGGGCACGGCCGGAGTTCCGGGGCCACCCGGAGCCACGGGCTCACCCTCTCCCGGCGCCGTCTGCGTCCCTCCACCGGAGCCTGCCCCCAGTAGCGCGCCCCCGGCCCCCAGGCTCCCGAGCGCCGCGCTGCCGACTGCCGCGCTGCCGACTGCGGCGCTGCCGACTGCCGCGCTGCCGACTGCGGCGCTGCCGACTGCCGCGCTGCCGGTGGCCGCGCTTCCCGCCGCCAGCGCGCTCCCTGTTGCCGCACTGCCCACTCCGAGTGCGCTGCCTGCGCCGAGTGCTGCGCTGCCGGTGGCCGCGCTGCCTGTGCCGAGTGCTGTGCTGCCGGTAGCGGCGCTGCCCGCGCCGAGTGCTGTGCTGCCGGTGGCGGCGCTGCCTGTGCCGAGTGCTGCGCTGCCGGTGGCCGCGCTTCCCGCCGCCAGCGCGCTCCCTGTTGCCGCACTGCCCACTCCGAGTGCGCTGCCTGTGCCGAGTGCTGCGCTGCCGGTGGCCGCGCTGTCTGCGCCGAGTGCCGCGCTGCCGGTGGCCGCGCTGCCGACGCCTGCGCTGCCTACTCCGAGGACCAGTGCGAGCGTTTCCAAGCTGCTGCCGAGCCCGAGGGCGCCGACCGCGCTTCCTGTGCCCACAAGGGTGCCGAGGGCGAGCCCACCGCTGCCGGTCGCCGCCGCGCTGCCGCTGTCGAGCAGAGCCATCAGGACCCCGAGGCCAAATGCTGCGCTACTGCCCGTGGCGGCACTGCCCGAGGCGAGAAGGCTCGCCGCGGATCCCGCGCCGAGCGCGCTGCCCGCACCCAGTGCTTCCGTGCTGCCCGCGGCCAGACCGCTACCGGCCCCGAGTGTTTCGCCGCTGCCTGCCCCGAGTGTGCTGCCGGTGCCCAGCGCTCCGGCGGTACCGGAGCCGAGTGCGCTCCCGGTTCCGAGGAATTCCGTGCCGCCGGTACCCAGTGCACTACCGGCCCCGGGTGCGCTACCGGTGTCGAAGGCATCGGCGCTGCCCGCACCGACCGTGCTGCCCGTGCCGAGTGCTTCGGCGCTGCCGATAGCCGGTGCGCCACCGTCAGCCGGCGCAGAGCTGCCCGTTCCGAGAGTGCCGCCGGTGGTCGGCGCATCAGCTTCTCCTCCCGCGCTGCCCGAGCCGAGACCGAGAGGTTCGGAACTACCCGTGGCTGAGCCGAGTTGGGCGCCCACACCGGGGTTTACGGAGCCGCGACCGGCCGAGCCGGTGTCGAGCCCGATGATGCCGGGCAAGTTCAGGGGGTCGGCGCCTGCGGGAGGTGCCGCGGCGAGCCCGATGGTAGTGGCAGTGGCCAGAACCGCTAAAGACAGCAAACTTCTGGGGAACCTGAGGTGGGAGTACAGCTGCATGAGGTCACCTTCTTGGCTAAGAACAATCTGCCAGACCGGAACTGGCCCGGTATCCGAAACAAGTTCCGGATACAAGCCATAGAACTCGCACCGAAGGTAGTGAAATACCAGGTAGCGGTGTGTTTGAGAACACTGCTGGTCGCGACCGCGGCGCGACCTGCGGTTTCCATGGCAACCTAACGCAAACCGTTACCTGGGTTAACGAATGCGAGCCGAATCATGTTGCCGACTATTTGCAGCCGTGATCCGTCCGCTCTTCCATACAGCCGGTCCGCTCGCGTCGGACGGGCGAGCGGTGACCCCTGTGCGTAGGGTGGCGGGCATATCGAGCCGGGCCGGGTAGTACGACGAATTCGCGTTCACTCCTGGCCGGTTGCGGCGCACCGGGCGATTCAATGGAATAGTTGGGGCCGCACGCACAGGACCAAAGCGAAAGCGGGGATGTTGGTGACTTCGACGGAAGGTGTGAGCGGGCCGAAGCTGGCGAAGGACGCCGGTACGGCAACGCCGAGCACCCTGGAGCGTGACGTCCAGACTCTCGAGAAGGCGATCTACGAGGTCAAGCGGGTCATCGTCGGCCAGGATCGGCTCGTCGAGCGGTTGCTCGTCGGTGTGCTCGCCCGTGGCCACGTCCTGCTCGAGGGTGTGCCCGGCGTCGCGAAGACCCTTGCCGTGGAAACGTTCGCCAAGGTCGTCGGTGGTTCGTTCTCGCGGGTGCAGTTCACCCCCGACCTCGTGCCGACCGACCTCATCGGTACCCGCATCTACCGGCAGGGCCGCGAGGAGTTCGACACCGAGCTCGGCCCGGTGGTCGCCAACTTCGTGCTCGCCGACGAGATCAACCGCGCGCCCGCCAAGGTGCAGTCGGCCCTGCTCGAGGTGATGGCCGAGCGCAAGCTGTCCATCGGCGGCAAGACCTACCCGATGCCCGATCCGTTCCTGGTCATGGCGACCCAGAACCCGATCGAGAGCGAAGGCGTGTACCCGCTGCCCGAGGCCCAGCGCGACCGCTTCCTGTTCAAGGTCGTCGTGGACTACCCCTCCGTGGAGGAGGAGCGCGAGATCATCTACCGGATGGGTGTGAGCGCGCCGGAACCCAAGCAGATCCTCGAGCCCGAGGACATCATCCGGCTGCAGAAGGTGGCCGCCAACGTCTTCGTGCACCACGCGCTCGTCGACTACGTGGTCCGCGTCATCAGCGCCACCCGCACCCCGGCCGAGTTCGGCATGCCCGACGTGGCGAGCTGGATCTCCTACGGTGCCTCCCCGCGTGCCAGCCTCGGGATCATCGCCGCCGCCCGCGCGGTCGCGCTGATCCGTGGCCGCGACTACGTGGTGCCCCAGGACGTGGTCGAGGTGATCCCGGACGTGCTGCGCCACCGTCTGGTGCTGTCCTACGACGCACTGGCCGACGAGGTTTCGCCCGAGGACGTCATCAAGCGGGTGCTGCAGACCGTCGGTCTGCCGCAGGTCGCGCCGCAGGCCGTCGGCGGCCCGCAGAACGCGCAGCCGCCGGTGCCCCAGCCGCCCGCTCCCCAGTCCCAGCCCGCGCCGCAGCCGGTGAACGGGCAGCAGTCCCAGCCCGCCGGCCACGTCGCGCCCCAGTGAGTGCGCCGGAACCCGTTGCCCGCGTGCCCGAGCCGTCTCACGTACCGCCGTCGTTCCGGGCGGGTGAGCTGACCGATCCGAAACTGTCGGCCGCGCTGAAAACGCTCGAGCTGACGGTGCGCCGCCGCCTCGACGGTGTGCTGCACGGCGACCACCAGGGCCTGATCCCCGGCCCGGGTTCGGAGCCGGGGGAGGCGCGGCTGTACCAGCCGGGTGACGATGTGCGCCAGATGGATTGGTCGGTCACCGCCCGCACCACCCATCCGCACGTGCGGCAGATGATCGCCGACCGCGAGCTCGAGACCTGGCTGGTGGTCGACCTGTCGTCGAGTCTGGACTTCGGCACCGGGCGGGTGCAGAAGCGCGACCTGGCGATCGCGGCGGCCGCGGCCATCACCCACCTCACCTCCGGCGGCGGCAACCGCATCGGCGCGGTCGTCGCGACCGGTCAGGATCTGGTCCGGATTCCCGCGCGCGCCGGGCGCCTGCACGCCCAGACCATGCTGCGCGGCGTCGCGACCACCCCGCACGCGCGCGACGGTGTGCGCGGTGACCTGAAGGCGGGCATCGAATCGTTGCGCCGCCCGCAGCGCAAACGTGGTCTCGCCGTGGTGATCAGCGACTTCCTCGGTGACGTGGACTGGCAGCGTTCGCTGCGCGCGATCTCGGCCCGCCACGACCTGCTCGCGGTGGAGGTGCTCGACCCGCTCGACATCGCCCTGCCCGACGGCGGCGATGTCGTGCTGCACGACCCCGAGACCGGGCACACCCGCGAGTTCAGCGTCACCCCCACGCTGCGCGCGGATTTCGCCGCCGCGGCCAACGCGCAGCGCGAACAGGTGCATCAGGCACTGCGCAGTTGTGGTGCGCCGGTGCTCACCCTGCAGACCGATCGGGACTGGATCGCCGACGTGGTCCGGTTCGTGTCCACCCGGCGCCACAATCTCGGCGCCCCGAGCGGGCGGGTGCCTCGCCAGTGAGTATTTCGCATTTCACCGCCGCCGCCTGGCTCGGTTTCCTCCTCGTCGTCGCGCTGCTCGTTCTCGGCTACGTGCTCGTGCAGCGCGCCCGCCACAAGCGGATGCTGCAGTTCGGCAACATGACCGTGCTCGAGCGGGTCGCGCCGTCGCGGCCGAGCCCGATGCGGCACGTGCCGATCGCGCTGATCCTGGTCGGGCTGATCCTGCTCACCATCGCCGCCGCGGGGCCGACCGCCGTGCAAAAGGTGCCGCGCAACCGCGCGACCGTCGTGCTGGTGATGGACGTGTCGCTGTCGATGGAGGCCACCGACGTGCAGCCGAACCGACTGCAGGTGGCGCAGGAAGCGGGTAAGGACTTCGTCGAGGGGCTCACACCCGGAATCAACCTCGGATTCGTCACGTTCGCCGGTACCGCGTCGGTGATGGTGTCGCCCACCACGAATCGCGAAGCGGTCAAGCACGCGATCGACAACATCAAGCTCGCCGAACGCACCGCCACCGGTGAGGGCATCCTGACGGCGCTGCAGTCCATCGACACCCTCGCCGCCGTGCTCGGTGGCGCCGAGACCCCGCCGCCCGCGCGCGTGGTGCTCATGTCAGACGGCAAGCAGACCGTGCCCGACGACAAGGACATCGACAACCCGCGCCACGGTTTCACCGCCGCGCGCCTGGCCAAGAACAAGGGCATCCCGGTGTCGACCATCTCCTTCGGTACCGAGTGGGGCACCGTCGAGATCCCCGATTCCGACGGCGGCGGCTCGCAGCGGGTGAAGGTTCCCGTGGACAACGACTCGCTGCGCGAGATCGCCGAGCTGTCCGGCGGCGACTTCTACACCGCCTCCTCACTCGCCGAGCTCACCGCCGTCTACGACACCCTCGAAGAGCAGATCGGTTACGAGACCACCCGAGGCGATGCCAGCAGGCCGTGGCTGCTCGGCGGCATGCTGTTCGTCGCCGCGGGCGTGCTCGTCAGCTTGCTCTATCGTCAACGCCTGCCCTAGCTTGCCGTACTCGGCGTTGTGAGCAGTCGCAACGGTGCGACCCTGACGCCGGGCCCACGAACCAGAACAGATAGGTTGGTCCCTATGTCGAACGTCACATCCCGGTCGGTGCTGGTCACCGGCGGTAATCGCGGAATCGGTCTCGCGGTGGCCCAGCGCCTGCTCGCCGACGGGCACAAGGTCGCCGTCACCCATCGCGGCTCGGGCGTGCCCGAGGGACTGTTCGGGGTGAAATGCGATGTCACCGACAGCGAATCGGTCGATCGGGCGTTCACCGAGGTCGAAGAACACCAGGGTCCGGTGGAGGTGCTGGTCGCCAACGCGGGCATCACCGACGACACGCTGCTCATGCGCATGACCGAGGAACAGTTCACCAAGGTCATCGACGCGAACCTCACCGGTGCGTTCCGCTGTGCCAAGCGCGCCAACCGCGCCATGCTGCGTGGCCGCTGGGGCCGGATGATCTTCCTCGGTTCGGTGGTGGGTATGAGCGGTCAGGCCGGTCAGATCAACTACGCGTCCTCGAAGGCCGGTGTCATCGGCCTCGCGCGTTCGGTGACCCGAGAGCTGGGTTCGCGGTCCATCACCGCCAACGTCGTCGCCCCCGGTTTCATCGAGACCGACATGACCGCGGATCTTCCCGAGGACATGAAGGAGATGGCGAAGAAGTTCATCCCGCTGCAGCGGCTCGGTCAGCCCGAAGACATCGCCGCTGTCGTCAGCTTCCTCGCCTCCGAGGACTCCCGCTACGTCTCCGGCGCCGTCATCCCGGTCGACGGCGGCATGGGCATGGGCCACTGACCCGCTGACCGACTCCCCGTGGCGGGCGATCAGCGCGCCGCATCCGACGAATCGCAGGAGAACCGAAAACCCATGGGCGGACTGCTCGAAGGCAAGACCATCCTGATCACCGGCATCATCACCGATTCCTCGATCGCGTTCAGCGCGGCGGCGGTCGCGCAGGAGCAGGGCGCGAAGGTGATCATCACCGGCATCCCCGAGCGGCTGCGTCTCATCGACCGCATCGCCAAGCGGCTGCCGCAGGAGGTGCCCCCGGCCATTCCGCTGGACGTCACCAACGAGGAGAACCTCGGCGCGCTGGCCGATGCCATCCGTGAACTGGCGCCCGAGGGCGTCGACGGTGTGCTGCACTCGATCGCGTTCGCGCCCAAGACCCTGATGGGTCCCGACGCGGTGCCGTTCCTCGAGGGCCCCGGCCCCGATGTGGCCAAGTCCTTCGAGATCTCCGCCTGGAGCTACGCCTCGCTGGCCCGCGCCGTGCTGCCGGTGATGAACGAGGGCGGCTCGATCGTCGGCATGGATTTCGATCCGCGCGTGGCGATGCCGTACTACAACTGGATGGGCGTGTCCAAGGCCGCGCTCGAGTCGGTGAACCGGTACGTGGCCCGGGAAGTGGGCTACGCCAAGAAGATCCGCTCCAATCTGATCGCCGCCGGTCCGGTGAAGACCCTGGCCGCCAAGGCCATCGCCGGTACGGCCACCGACGACGCCAAGCAGCTGCGTCAGCTCGACGAGTACTGGGACGGCGCGTCGCCGATCGGCTGGGACGGCGCCGACGCGCGCGCGGTCGGCAAGTCGATCGTGGCCCTGCTCTCGGATTGGCTGCCCGCCACCACCGGCTCGATCATCTACGTGGACGGCGGCGCGAGCCACAACATGTGGTTCCCGGAGAACTTCACCGCCAACTGATGGCCGACGCGCTGCTGCTGCTGTCGTTCGGCGGCCCCGAGGGCCCCGAGGACGTACTCCCGTTCCTGGAGAACGTCACCCGGGGCCGCGGGGTGCCGCCGGAACGGCTTGCCGAGGTCGCCGAGCACTACCTGCATTTCGGCGGGGTCTCGCCGATCAATGCCCTCAACCGGCAGATCATCACCGCGCTCGAGGCCGACCTGGCCGACGTCGGACTCGACCTGCCGGTGTATTTCGGCAACCGGAACTGGCATCCGATGGTGGAGGACACCGTCGCCACGATGACGGCCGACGGTGTCCGCTCGGCGCTGGTCTTCCCCACCTCCGCGTGGGGTGGGTATTCCGGCTGCCGCCAATACGACGAGGACATCGCCCGTGCCCGCGCCGCCCTGGGTGACCGCGCACCCGAACTGGTGAAGCTGCGCCAGTATTTCGATCATCCGCTGCTGATCGCATCTTTCGCCGACGCGATCACCGCTGCGGTGCAACAGCTTCCGGCCGACCACCGCGAGGGCGCGCGCCTGGTGTTCACCGCGCACTCCATCCCCGTCGCCGCCGACAATGTCGCGGGACCGCCGGCCGATGGTGGCCGCCTCTACAGCAGGCAGGTGGCCGAAGCCGCCCGATTGTGTGCCGCCGCAGCCGATTTCGCCGAATACGACGTGGTGTGGCAGTCGCGGTCCGGCCCGCCGCAGGTGCCGTGGCTCGAACCGGACATCGTCGATCACCTGGATGTGCTGCACGGCAAGGGAATCGAGGCCGTCGTCGTGTGCCCGGTGGGATTCGTCTCCGATCATCTCGAGGTGATCTGGGATCTCGACAACGAGGCGGCCACCCGGGCCGGTGAACTCGGGATGGCCTTCGCACGCGCCGCCACACCCGGTACCGATCCTCGTTTCGCCCGGATGATCGTGGAGCTGATCCAGGAGCGTCTCAACGCGGGCGAGGTGCGTGAGCTGGGCGAAGTCCCCGGTTACGGCTGCACCGTCGACGGCGCGCTGTGCGCTCCCGGCTGCTGCGAGCTGCCCCCACGCCCGCGCGTGCGGTGAGCACAACCGCATAACCATTCACCGCCCGCGCCTCGTACGCGGGTAGGCTGGGCGGTTGTTGTGATCGACAGATCGGAGGCATCCGATGCGCTCGACCAAGCGCCGTCACGCGGCCGCGCTGCTCCTGCTGCCCGTCGCCGGGACGTTCGCCTTGGCCGGCTGCGGCGGTGATTCCGGGTACGAGACCGGCCCCGAACCGACCGAGCCGACCATTTCCCAACCGACCGTCGACAGCCTGTGCAGCATCCTCGACTCCCAGCAGGGCACCTGGAAGGCGCTCGGCCCGGAGGTCGGGCGGGTGGCGTTCAACGGAGCCATGCGCCTGTGGGCACTGCGCGACACCACCGCCAATGCCGCCGTCTCCTACGACCGCTCCGTGGTCGACGAGGTCACCAACCGCGACTGCCCCGAGGTTCGCGCCGACACCCTCACCGTCCTCGACTACCCGGATATGAGGACCGCGCTGAACGGATTCTGAAGCGGCGGTTCCCCGTTGGTGAATCAGGTGGTCAGCGTCGCCGGTGTTTGTCGCCGGGAGGGCCGAGATCACCCGGATCACGCCGCTCGTCGGATCAGCAGCCGGGCAACCTTTTCCGGTGTCAGGCCGTCGGTCGTGCGGCCGCGTGGATCGCGACCAGCCGGGCCTGACGAATCGTATTCCACAGCGGCCGCAGCAGTGATTCGTGGGCGCCGATGGCCGTGGCCGAGGTCGGTGACGACGCCGGTTCGTGTTCGGCGACCGTGAGAATCGCCGCGACATGGTCGGCCGTGTCGAGAATGCGCTTGGCGCGCAACGGGATCGAGTCGGGGTACGCGTGCTTGGCGTAGGCGGCGAGCTGGGCTTCGATCTGCTCGCGTGGGTCGGCGTCGGACGGGCCGATCGAGGTGGTGTGCAGTTGCATGAGCGCGTCGGCGGCGTCGCGGACCGCTTCGCGCATCGTGTACTCGGCGGCGCCGAGGGTCATGTCCGGGTCACCGACGGGCGGGACGATCACGCTGTAGACGGTCCACTGCAAGGTGTCGTCGTCGTCCCAGTGCGGGATCAGGCCGGTGCCCTCCTGGCCGGGGACGCCGATCAGGATGCCTTCCTCCGCGTCGATCGCGTCCGCGGCGAAGGCGGTGCCGACCGGTAGACCGCGCACATCGCCCGGTGCGGGCAGGACCAGGCGCAGGTGCGCGCCCGAAGGCGCCATCGCCTCGCGGATCACCTTGAGCAGCGGCATGGCGCCGGTGCCGGGAAGCTCGCCGCGGGAGGTCCACGGTAAGTCGGTGCGGCCACCGGTGGCCGGGTCGCCCGCGGCGATGGTGTGGCGTGGCGCCCAGGCGTGCAGCGACTCCAGCACGTCGTCGGGCGCGCTGGTACCGGCCAGCCAGGAGCCGGCCCAGACCGTCAGCGTGGCACTGGGAGAGCACATAATCATCGAGCATAAAGGTTCGCCCGGATCCGTGTGCCGGGTCTGACCTGCGGTCGAGCTACGCGGGCTCGGTGACGAAGTCGATCAGCCGTTCCACCGCGCCGATCAGCGGTGCCTCGAGATCGCGGAACGAGTCGACCGCGTTGTACACCCGGCGCCACCCCTCCTGCGGGGTGCCCCAGCCGAGCCTGCGGCAGATGCCGGTCTTCCAGTCCTCACCGCGCGGCACCGTCGGCCAGGCCTCGATCCCGACGGCGGCCGGGCGTACCGCCTGCCACACATCGATGAAGGGGTGCCCGGTGACCAGGACGTGCGGGCCGAGCCCGGTGGTGAGCTGAGACTCCTTGGAACCGGTCACCAGGTGGTCGACGAGCACCCCGACCCGCGCCCCCGGGCCGGGCCCGAACTCGGTGAGCCGGGCGCCGAGATTGTCGAGCCCCTCGAGATGTTCGACGACCACGCCCTCGACCCGCAGGTCGTGGCCCCACACCCGCTCGACGAGTGCGGCGTCGTGCACGCCCTCCACCCAGATGCGGCTGCCGCGGGCCACTCGCGCGCGCAATCCCTCTACCCGTGTCGAGCCGGATGCGGAGCGGGCCGGTTGCTTCGGTGCGCTGACCTTCGGGCGGACGAGCGTCACCGGTTTGCCGTCGATCAGGAACGCCGCCTCGCGCAGCGCGAACAGCCGGACCGCCCCGCGCCCGTCCTCGAGTTTCACGAACTCGCCGTCGTAGCTGCGGTCGAAACCGACTACGGCACCGCAGAATCCGCTCGCCGCGTCCTCGACCACCAGATCTCGTTCGGCCGCCACCTGCGGTACCGGCGTTTTCTTCGCCCGGTTGTGGCCTGCGTAGATATCGCCGCCGTACATGTCACGCGCACTCACCCGCCCGAGCTTAGAGCCGCCGGCGCCGGGGCAGCGGGAGCGGCACGCGAAAACCGTTGGACCACAAGATCGGCTCCGGGGGCGGGCGACCCCGCCCGCGACGGGCCGATCGGGGCTAGGCTTGGGTGGTGGCCGCAATAGTCTGGCTGATCGCGGGCCTCGTGCTGGCGGCGGCCGAAATGCTCACCGGGGATCTCACGCTGCTCATGCTCGGCGTGGCGGCGTTGGCCACCGCGGGCGTCAGCGCCGCCGCGGGGCTGCCGTTGTGGGGTGACGCGCTCGTCTTCGGCGCGATGGCCGGGGTGTTGTTCCTCGGGGTTCGCCCGGCGCTGCGCCGCAGGTTCGGTACCCCACCGCCCACCCCGACGAATGTCGATGCGCTGACCGGGAAGTCGGCACTCGTTCTCGAGGACGTCGCCGAGTATTCGGGCCGGGTCAAACTCGGTGGCGAAGTGTGGACGGCGCGTCCGCTCGATCCGAGCGAAGTCTACGAAGCCGGTGTGACCGTCTATGTGATGAAGATCGACGGCGCCACCGCCGTCGTCTGGAAGGGTCCTTAGAGTCCATGGTTGCCTTGATCGTGGCCGCCGTCCTCGTCCTGCTGGTCGTGGTGGTGGTCTTCAAATCTATTGCGCTCGTTCCCCAGGCCGAGGCGGCGGTGATCGAACGGCTCGGCCGGTACTCGCGCACGGTGTCGGGTCAGCTCACGTTCCTCGTCCCGTTCGCCGACCGCGTGCGCGCCAAAGTCGACCTGCGTGAACGGGTCGTGTCGTTCCCGCCGCAGCCGGTGATCACCCAGGACAACCTCACCCTGCAGATCGACTCGGTGGTGTATTTCCAGGTCACCAGTCCGCAGGCCGCGGTATACGAGATCAGCAACTACATCGCCGCCGTCGAGCAGCTCACCGTCACCACCTTGCGCAACGTGGTCGGTGGCATGACCCTCGAGGAGACGCTGACCTCGCGCGACCAGATCAACAACCAGCTGCGCGGTGTGCTCGACGAAGCCACCGGCCGCTGGGGTCTTCGGGTGGCCCGGGTGGAGCTGAAGTCCATCGATCCGCCGCCGTCGATCCAGGAGTCGATGGAAAAGCAGATGAAGGCCGACCGCGAGAAGCGGGCCATGATCCTCACCGCGGAGGGCACCCGCGAGTCGCAGATCAAGACCGCCGAGGGCGCCAAGCAGGCCCAGATCCTGTCCGCCGAGGGCGCCAAGCAGTCGGCGATCCTGTCGGCCGAGGGTGAGCGGCAGAGCCGCATCCTGCGGGCACAGGGTGAGCGGGCCGCGTCCTATCTGCAGGCCCAGGGTCAGGCCAAGGCCATCGAGAAGGTGTTCGCCGCCATCAAGAACGGCAAGCCGACGCCGGAACTGCTTGCCTACCAGTACATGCAGACGCTACCGATGGTGGCGAAGGGCGATGCCAACAAGGTGTGGCTGGTCCCCAGCGATTTCGGCAAGGCACTCGAGGGGTTCGCCCAGAACTTCGCCACCAAGGGTGACGACGGGGTGTTCCGGTACGAACCGAACACCGAGGACACACCGCCGGTGAGGATCGAGGACGACTCCGACGTGGCCGACTGGTTCGAGACCGCCTCGGACCCGAAGATCGAGCAGGCGGTCCGCGCCGCCGAGGCCACCGCCCGTCAGCCGGTCGAGGGCTTCGAGCCGACGCTGCCGAAAAATCTTGCGCCCAAACCGGAACGCAACCTGCCCGAACCGCCGCCGGTGGGCCCGGTACAGTCCCAGCCCGGCGACCCGTACGGTCGCCCCTGGCAGCCGCCGCAGCAGACGTAACCCACGGTGTCGGCATTCGACACCGGTCCGGGCCTTCGTGGTCAGCGGGGGAGGGGGAGCAGTTCGACGAGAGTGCCTCGGCCGGTGCCGGGCGGAAGGACTGCCAGGGCTTGGCAGCCGATGAGGCCGGCCAGGTGGGGAGTGTGGGCGGGGCCGGTGCTGCGCCAGACGCCGCCGGTCTGTTGCTGGACGGGGACGATGCGGGTGGCATCGCCGGCCATCACGCCCGCGTCGGAGAGCCTGCCCCACATGGTCGGGCCCGGGGTGCGCAGGGTGAGCGCGTCGATGACAGCGGGGCCGACGGCCAGCAGGGCGGCGACGGCGGCGAGCGGGTTGCCGGGCAGGCCGAGCAGGACACGGCCGTCGGGGAGCTGGGCGACGAGGGTCGAGCCGCCGGGACGAATCGCGACCCGGTCGACGACGATGCGGGCACCGAGGTCGGCGAGCAGGGTGCGCAGATGGTCGGCGGCGCCCCGGCCGGTCGCCCCGACCATCACCACCAGGTCGGCGTGCGATTTCAGGGCGAGCCAGGAACGCAGCAGGTCGCGTTCGTCGGCCAGATGCCACAGCCCCGTGCTCTCGATGTCGCAGCACCGCAGGAACTCCGGCAGCACCGGACCGAGCGAATCGCGGGTCTCGCCCGGACCGAGCGGGCCGACCGCACGGATCTCGTCACCGGTCATCACCACATCCGCGCGCAACGGCCCACGCACCGTGACGGTTTCGGCCTCGGCACTGAGCGCGGCCGAGACCAGTGCGGCCGACACCCGTGTGCCGGCGGGCGCCAATTGTGTTCCGGTGGACCAGTTCTCGCCTTGCCGCCGGGTGTCGTCGCGTACCGGGGCATCGGGCGCGCGCAACACCACCGGTTTGCCGGATACCACGGTGGTGACGATGTGTTCGTCGCGCAGAGTGGCCGTGGTGCCCAACGGGGTGGCGGCGCCGGTGGCGATCCGCACCGCCTCACCGGGGGCGAGCACCACCGAACACGGACGCCCCGCGTACCCGACTTGCTCGTGCACCCGCCACCACGGCCCCGGCCCCGCGACCGCGTAACCGTCCATGGCCGCCGTATCCACCCGCGGCAGCGGCGTGGCCGCACGCAACGCCACCGCCAGCGTTGCGCCGAGCGCCTCGCCCACCGGTAGCTCACGCACCCCCACCGGCTCCAGACCCGCCGCGATCCGCGCACGCACCTGTTCCAGCCCGCACCGCGTCACCGCGACGATCTCCGCCCGCGCGCTCACCACCACGTCCACCCTTCCGCCCGCCGATACTCCGCCCATCGTCCGCACCCCCCATTGCCTGCGATTTTCTCCCCAGTTGCCGCCCGATAACGTTGTCCTCACCCCCACCGGTCCCCGCCGGTGCGATGCGGTTCGGCGTGGTCTCGGTGCGCGGACCGGATTCGCGTGGCTGAATGGAGGGGTGGACACGGGACAGCGGAAGCGGGCACAGGCGTTTGTCGAGCTGCATCGGTCGGGGTGTTTCCTGTTGCCCAATGCGTGGGACGCGGGGAGTGCGCGGGTACTCGAAGCCGCTGGATTCCCGGCGATCGCCACGACCAGTGCGGGGATCGCGTTCTCGTACGGCAGGCCCGACCACGACTTCCACGCCGCGGCGGAGGACGGGCGGGTCGACAAGGGCACGATGCTGCGCCGGATCGGGGAGATCACCGGTGCGGTGGGGATTCCGGTGAGCGCCGACCTCGAGGAGGGGTACGGGCCGGACGCGCAGGCCGTGGCCACCACCATCGCGGAGGCCATCGCGGCCGGGGCGGCGGGCGGCAACATCGAGGACTTCACCGGTGAGCGCGCGGCCCCGCTGTTCGAGGAGGTGCACGCCGTCGATCGGGTACGTGCCGCCCGCGCGGCGGTCGCGGCCAGCGGTGCGCCGTTCGTCCTCGTCGGCCGCACCGACGCCCTGCTCGTCGGTGGCGGGCTGGACGAGGCGATCCGCCGGGGCAACGCCTATCTCGCGGCGGGCGCGGACTGCGTCTTCGTTCCCGGTGCCGCCGACGCCGAAACCATCGCCACCCTCGTCCGCGAACTCGACGGCCCCCTCAATGTCGTCATGGGACTCACCGCCAGCCTGACCATGGCCCAACTCGCCGACCTCGGTGTCCGACGGGTCACCGTCGGCGGCAGCATCGCCCGCATGCTCTACCGCCACCTGTTCGACGCAGCCCGCGAACTGGCCGACCACGGCACCTTCAACTACGCCGAGAACCAGCTCGGTCAGGACGCGCTGAACGACCTTTTCACCCGCCGCGCCCTCCCGGGCGAGTAGGTCACGGCCGCGCACCGCGCAACTCGAGCAGCACACCGAGGGAGCCCATTTCGCGGCTCTGCGACTGCGCCATGGACCGCGCGGCCTGTTTGACCGGTCCCTCGGTGAGCAGGGCGTCGGCGGCGCGGGCCATCGTTATTCCACCCGCGTGGTGGTGGTACATCAGCCGAAGGAACATGATCTCGGCCTCGGCACCCCGTGCCGTGGTGAGGGCGTCCAGGTCGGCCTGTGTCGCCAGCCCCGGCATGGTCGTGGGACCGGTCGAATGGTGGTGCGTCGTCAGCCAGCTCATCGGTGTGGTCGCGGTCGGCGCGGCTCCGGCGAGCTGTGTCCAGCCGAGCAGGGTGCCGATCTCGACCCGCTGGGTGTCGGCGATCTGCTCGGCGAGCGCGCGAACCGCCGCGTCGACGGCGGGGTCGAGTCGTTGCACGAGGATCACGGCCTGCTGGTGATGAGCCGTCATGTCCTGCACGAAACCCAGCTCGGTCGTGTTCAGCACCGGTGCGGGCGTGGATGTTTCGGGCGCGAGCAGCGGTCGCGACGCCGCACCGAGGACGAAGAAGAACACGGCTGCCGCCAGGGCGGCCGCCACTCCGAGAGCCCTCGGGCGAGCAGCGGACGTGCTCATGACCCGAGCGTCGAAACCTGGTCGGCGGGCGCCCGATACACCGACTCGTCCAGATTCAGCACCATGAACCCGTTGTCGGAACAGGTGACGTACAGCTGATTTCCCCGCCACTCGGGCGGTGACATGCACCAGTCCGCCGACAGATCACCGAACGCGACCCGCCCCGCCCGCGCCGACAACACCTGCGCCGGGTCGAACAACCCGTCCGCCATGGCCCGCAGTGCGGCGGGCGCACTCATCGCCGGGATACCGATGATCGAGGCCAGCGCGTGCGGGGAGTTCCAGATCTCGAGGTTGCGTCCGGTGCGGGCGGGCGGGTTGAAGTAGGCGATCTCCCGGATCGCTGCGGGGTCGCGCACGTCGAACACCCGGATACCCGACGAGGTCCAGCCACAGGCGAGCGCGGTCGGGTCGGCCGGGCGGTCCGCCGTGCAGTAGTGCGGATCGTAGGAGAACAGCGAATTGCCCATCGCCGAACCGATCTGGGCGTCGACGTGCTCGCCGAGATTGATCTCGAGTTTGATCTTGTTCACGATGCGCGGCGCGGTGTCGTCGGAGACATCGATGAGTTTCACCCCGCCGGAGCCGCCTTCGTCGACGGTGAACAGGTGCGGCACACCGTCATAGGTCACCGGCACGCTGTGCTGGGTGGCCCAGCCGTCGGTCCAGAAGGTGCGCCCGAGGTGGGGCACCTGCGGGTTCGGATCGCGACGCTGCACGGCGCTCACGTCGAGCACGGTGAACCCGCCGAGCGCGGAGAGGTAGAGCCGGTTCCCGTCGGGGCTCACCCCGAAGCCGTGCGCCTCGATCCCGGTGAGCCCCTGCCAGATCACGCGCGGATTCGCCGGATCGGTCAGGTCGATCGCGCTGAGCAAGCCGGGCGCGATGCCCGAGGCCCAGTAGGTGCGGCCGTCGGGGGAGAAGCCGCCCTCGTGCGTCGTGATCGGCAGCGGCATCACGGGATTCGTGCCCGGTCCCGGATTCAGCAGCCGGGGATGCGCGCAATCGGAGATGTCGTACACCGACAGGAAGCCCGCGCCGATGGCGAGCGGAACCCCGGTGCCGACGAGCAATTCGCGAGTCGTGTTGACCTTCAACGTCTCCCAGGTACCGGCCAGCATCGCGGGTTCGGCGAGAGTCGCGGTGTGCCGTGGATTCGCCGGGTCGGACACGTCGAGCACCTGCACGCCCGGGTGTTCACCGAGCAGGGTGCCGGGAAAGAACGACCCGACATAGACGCAGTGTTCGAAACTGGTCGAGGTGATTCCGGCTCCGCGCCCGGTGTATCCGCCTGCCATCGACATGTTGCAGTGGTAGCCCTGCGCGCTGCGACCACTGTCCCGGTCGGCGGCGGGCACATCGCCCTGCAGCCCCGTCTCCGGCGCGGACCCGGGCCCGCACTCCGCGCGTGGCACCGATGTCCGCCCGATGTCGAAGAATTCGTGTACCAGCTGGTCGAAGGGCTGATCGGCGGCCGCGCCCGACGGCAGTCCGATCGCGATCAGCGCGGCTACCGCCGCCGGTGCCGTCGCGCGTACGACCCGAGTCCACAGGTGCATCGTTGCCTCCTCGATCCGCCCCCGACGACTACTGACTCAGACAGTCGTCTGTGCGAATCGTAAAGCAACCGAAAGATTGCCGGAGGTGGTTTCGGGGAACCAAGTCAAGGCTGGGTCGTGCCTTACCCGAGGTCCGCATCGATGCGCTGTACGGTTGCTGCAACCGGCCGGTTCGTCTGGGCGGGCCGGTGTGCGTGCGGCCGGAAAGGAATACGGACTCCATGTCTTACAACGCTGTCGACAGATCCGGTGACGCCGACGCGACACCGGGAGCGGTACCCCCGGGAGCATCGCGTAAACCGGGGCTCGATCGATTCGTCTTCGCCGCCACCGCGATCGGTGCGCTGGCCTTCGTCGCCTGGGGCGCACTCGACGACGAAAGCCTCGCCGCCGCGGCGAGCTCCGCCCAGAAGTGGGTCATCACCAACACCGGCTGGTTGTTCGTGCTGGTCGCCACCGCGTTCGTGGTGTTCGTGATCTGGCTGGCGGCGAGCCGCTACGGTCGTATCCCGCTCGGCGCCGACGACGAGAAACCCGAGTTCCGCACGGTCTCCTGGATCGCCATGATGTTCAGCGCGGGCATGGGCATCGGGTTGATGTTCTGGGGCGTTGCCGAACCGTTGTCGCACTTCGTGAATCCGCCGCCGCACACCGCCGAGCCGGGCTCACCGGCCGCCGCCGAGGTCGCGATGGCGACCACGCTGTTCCACTGGACGTTGCACCCGTGGGCGATCTACGCCGTCGCCGGCCTCGCCATCGCCTACGGTACGTTCCGGAAAGGCCGCTCGCAGTTGATCTCCTCGGTGTTCCGGCCGCTGCTCGGCCGCCACGCCGACGGCCTCGGTGGCCGCGCGATCGACATGATGGCGATCTTCGCGACGCTGTTCGGCTCGGCTGCCTCCCTCGGCCTCGGCGCCCTGCAGATCGGTGCGGGCATGGAGTTCAACGGCTGGATCGACGGTGTCGGCAAGATCGGTCTCGTCGCCGTCATCTCGGGCCTGACCGTGGCGTTCGTGTTCTCGGCGGTCTCGGGTATCGAACGCGGCATCCAATGGCTGTCCAACATCAATATGGTGCTGGCCCTTGCCATCGCGGCGTTCGTGTTCATCGCCGGGCCGACGCTGTTCGTGCTGAACCTGTTGCCGATCGCTCTCGGCGACTACGTCGAGATGCTGCCGACCATGGCCTCACGCACCGGCGCCGGTGACGAGGCGATGAAGGCCTGGCTGTCGAGCTGGACGATCTTCTACTGGGCGTGGTGGATCTCGTGGACCCCGTTCGTCGGCATGTTCATCGCCCGCATCAGCCGCGGCCGCACCATCCGTCAGTTCGTCACCGGTGTGTTGCTGGTGCCGAGCGTGGTGAGCCTGCTGTGGTTCGCCGTCTTCGGTGGCGCGGGCATCGCCGAGCAGACCAAGGACCGCGCGCTCACCGAAGCCGACGGTTCGGTCGACTCGAACTTCGCCCTGTTCCACCTGCTCGACCAGTACCCGCTCACCTCGATCACCACCGTGGTGGTGATGATCCTCGTGGCGATCTTCTTCGTCTCCGGTGCCGACGCCGCCTCCATCGTGATGGGCACGCTGTCCGAACGCGGCAGCATCGAACCGTCGCGGTGGATCGTCATCTTCTGGGGCGCGGCGACCGGCGCGGTCGCGGCGATCATGCTGGTCATCGCCGATTCCGACAATCTCGGTGGCGCGCTGACCGGCCTGCAGGCGCTGACGACGGTCGTCTCGCTGCCGTTCCTCGTGGTGATGATCGCGATGTGTTTCTCCCTTTACAAGGACCTGCGCGACGACCCGCTGATCGTGCGGGCCGACCGGGGCGCGGAACTCATCGAGATCGCCGTCGACAAGGGCACCGAATTGCACGACGGCGACTTCGCTCTGGTCACCGAGCCCGCTACCGACGAGATCGTCATCGATCTGAAAAAGAAGGACCCCAGCGACTGACCAGTTACTTTAGGTTAGGCTGCCTTTCGTGAAATTGTCTGTGGGTCGGATCGGTCTGGTTTGTGTCACCGCCGCGGTGGCGAGCGTGCTCGTCGCCTGCGGCGAATCCGAGCAGGTCGAGACTTCCGCTGCGGCGGCAGGCGGCGAAGGCCGCACCAGCTATCCGCTCACGCTGGACAACTGCGGAACCGGCGTCACCCTCGACGCGCCGCCGCAGCGGGTGGTGTCGCTGGATCAAGGATCCACCGAGATCCTGCTGTCGCTCGGACTCGGCGACCGGGTCGTCGGCACCGCGTCCTGGACCGACCCGGTGCGCGACAACCTGGCCGAGGCGAACAAGTCGGTGCCGCGCCTGGCCGACAACGCCCCCACCTACGAGGTCGTCCTCGACACCGACCCGGACTTCGTCACCGCGTCGTTCGGTCGGCACTTCGAGCAGGGCGGCGTCGCCGATCGCGCCCGGTTCGCCGAAACCGGCATCGACACCTACCTGTCGCCCACCGATTGCGACAACGGGGTGAGCATCAACGGCGGCGGCAAGCGAACCGACCCGCTGACCATGGACTCGCTGTACCAGGAGATCCGCGAGCTGGCGACGGTGTTCGACGTGACCGACCGCGGCGACCGGCTCATCGCCGAGCTGCGCACCCGGGCGGACGCGGCCGTATCGGGGATCACGAAGACGAACATTTCGATGGCGTTCTGGTTCGCCGACACCAAGAGCCCCTATGTCGCGGGCGGTCTCGGCTCGGCGAACCTGCTCGCCACCACGGTCGGCGCGACCAATGTGTTCGCCGACCTCACCGACGACTGGCCCGCCGTCGGCTGGGAGACCCTCGTCGACCGCAACCCCGACGTACTCGTCCTCGGTGACCTGCTGCGCAACCGTTTCCCGGGTGACCGGCTGGCCGACAAGACCGCCTTCCTCGAATCCGATCCCGTCACCCGCGATCTCGAGGCCGTCCGCACCAAGCGCTACATCGCGTTGCACGGCGCCGAGATGAATCCGTCCATCCGTGCCGTCGACGGCCTGGAGAAGGTGGCCGCGGGCCTGCGCGAACTGAAGGTGCCCAACTGAGTACCGTGCGCGAGCAGGCACGCACCACCCTCGGTCCGGTTCGGGAGCGTCCCCTGGTGCTCTGGACGCTGATCGTCGTCGGTGGGCTCGCCGCGCTCGCGGTGTCGATCCTGATCGCCGTCACCCTCGGCCCGGCCGACATCTCGCCGGTGAACGTGCGCGACGTGCTGCTGAACCACCTCGGGCTCACCGATGTCCCCGTGCGGGTGTCGAAGAACGCGATCGTCTGGGAGGAACGCCTGCCGCGTGCCCTGGTCGCCGCCGCGTGCGGTGCCGGGCTCGGCATCTGCGGTGTGATCATGCAGTCGCTGCTGCGCAACCCGCTGGCCGACCCGTTCGTCCTCGGTATCTCCTCCGGTGCGTCGACCGGCGCGGTGATCGTCGGTGTGCTCGGGGTGGGCGGGGCGGCGCTCGGGTTGTCGGGTGGGGCGTTCCTCGGTTCGCTCGTCGCGTTCGGGCTGGTGCTGCTGCTGGCCCGTATGTCCGGCGGCAGCAACGACCGGGTGATCCTGGCGGGCGTCGCGAGCACGCAATTGTTCTCCGCGCTCACCTCGTTCGTCATCTTCGCATTCGCCGACTCCGACGAGACACGCGGCGTGATGTTCTGGCTGCTCGGCTCGCTGGAAGGGGTGCGCTGGGACGACGTGACGCTGTGCGCGATCGTCGTGCTGACGGGTGCGGCGGTGTGCCTGTACTTCGCCTACGTGCTCGATGCCTTCTCCTTCGGCGACGATGTGGCCGCCTCGCTGGGCATCGCCGTCGCCAAGGTGCGCATGCTGTTGCTCATCGTGACCGCGCTCATCACCGCGACCCTGGTCAGCGTCGCGGGCGCGATCGGGTTCGTCGGGCTGGTCCTCCCGCACGCGGCGCGGTTCCTCGTCGGTCCCCGCCACAGCCGGTTGGTTCCCGCGACCGCGCTGCTCGGCGCGGTGTTCATGGTGTGGGTGGACGCGATCTCACGGGTGGCGTTCGCGCCGACCCCGCTGCCCGTCGGGGTGGGGACGGCCCTGGTGGGTGTGCCCGCGTTCATCGTCATTCTGTCGCGGCGAAGGAGTGTGCGATGACGCTGCACGCGCGGAACGTCACCTGGGATCGGGGCGGGTCGCTGGTTGTCGACGGGGTGAGTCTCACGCCGTCGCCGAGGGAGACCGTCGGCCTGCTCGGGCCCAACGGGTCGGGAAAATCCTCGTTGTTGCGGCTTCTCAACGGGGTGGTGCGGCCGACCTCGGGCGTGGTGACCCTCGACGGTGACGACCTCACCACCGTCAAGCGCAGGCAGATCGCGCGGGCGGTCGCCGTGGTGAGCCAGCACGCCGACACCGACGTCGACATCACCGTCGCCGACGTGGTTCGCCTCGGCCGCATCCCGCATCGCGGCACCTTCGGCGGCAACACCGCCGCCGACGAAGCCGCGGTGGCCGCCGCGCTCGAACACACCGGCCTCACGGCGAAGGCGGACCGCTTGTGGCATCGGCTCTCCGGTGGTGAGAAACAGCGCGTGCAGATCGCGCGGGCACTGGCGCAGGAACCGCGTGAACTCCTGCTCGACGAGCCGACCAACCACCTCGACATCCACCATCAGCTCGAATTGCTCGCCCTGGTCACCCGGCTGCCGGTGACCAGCGTGATCGCCCTGCACGATCTGAACCTGGCCGCCATGTTCTGCGATGCGGTGGTCGTGTTGAAGGAGGGCCGGGTCGTGGCGGGTGGACCGCCGGTCGACGTCCTGACCGCCGATCTGATCGCCGAGGTGTACAACGTGCGCGCCGAGGTGATCACCGACGCGGCGAAGGGCCGGTTGTCCATCCTGTTCGAACCGGGGCCGGTCCCGGTCCCCGCACCCTGACCCGCGGTGCAGGGTTCGGGTCGGCCACTGCTCGACCGGTGGTCGCTGGCGCGTGATCTGGTCGCCGCGACTGCGGCGGTGCGGTTGCTCGTGCTCACCCAGTTGGCGTTCAACGTCGGGTTCTTCATGGTGCTGCCGTACCTGTCGGTGTACCTGACCGAGGATCTCGGGCTGCGCGCGGCGTTCGTCGGAGCGGTGCTCGGATTACGCACCTTCTCGCAGCAGGGGATGTTCTTCGTCGGTGGTTCGCTGGCCGACCGATGGGGTGTGCGACCCGTGGTCGTCGCCGGATGCCTTTGTCGCGTAACAGGGTTCATCGGTCTGGCAGCGTTCACCTCGGTGTCGGGGATCGTCGTGGCGACCGTGCTGATCGGGTTCGCCGGCGCGTTGTTCTCGCCCGCCGTCGAAAGCGCGCTCGCCACCGCGGCCGGGAGCGCGGGGCGGGTACGCACCGAGGCGTTCGCGTTGTTCTCGGCATTCGGGCAGGTGGGGGCGTTCGCCGGACCGCTGCTCGGGGCCTTGCTGCTCGCCGCCGACTTCGCGGTGGCCTGCCTGGTCGCGGCCGGGGTCTTCGTGGTGATCCTGCTCGCGCACCTGCGGTGGCTGCCCCGCACACCCGGGGCGCACAGCACCTGGCGCGAGGGCTGGCGGGAAGTGCTCGCCAACAAGCGGTTTCTCGTGTTCGCGGTGGCGATGAGCACGCAGTTGGTCGCCTACAACCAGCTGTATCTGCTGCTGCCGCTCGAGGTGGAGCGGGCATGGGGTTCGCAGGCGCCGCTCGGCTGGTTCTTCGCCCTCTCGTCGCTGTTCGTGGTGGTCGCGCAGTTACCGGTGACCCGGCGGACGCGTTCGGCCGCTGCCCTGCCGGTCGGGCTGCTCGTGATGGCGACCGCCTTCCTGGTGATGGCGGTGTGCGCGCCCGCCCGGTGGTACGGCGTGGCGGGACTGATCCCGGCGGCGGTGTTCGTGCTGCTGCTGGCGCTCGGGCAGATGATCGTGCTGCCGGTGTCGCGGGACACGGTGGGGCGCATCGCCGGTGAGCGGCGGCTCGGGACGTACTACGGGTCGCTCGCGTCCATCGGCGGGGTGGGTGTGCTGATCGGCTCCGTGGTCACCGGTGCGCTGGTCGATCTGGTGCCCGGAGGGAGTTCACCGTGGGTCGCGGTGGCGGTCGCGCTGTGCGCGAGTGCTGTCGTGCTGCGGCGCGGCGGTTAGGCGGCGAGCTGCTCGAGGGTGGCCGACAATGCGGTGCAGGCGTCGCGTAATCGTGTGCGGAGCACGTCGGCGGATTCGGCGACGGCGGCTTGGGCGCGCACGTATTCCGCACGGCCGTTGGGGGTTTCGACGCGGACCGGTTCGTAGCCGAAATCGCGCAAATCGTATGGGCTGGCGCGCATGTCGAGTTCCCGTGCGGTGCAGGCGAGTTCGAAACAATCCAGCAGCAGGTCCGAGGGGATCAGCGGGGCCAGTTTGAAACCCCATTTGTACAGGTCCATGTTCGCGTGCAGGCAGCCCGGCTGCTCCCGGTGCATCTGATCGGCCCGCGTCAGCGGCTCGGCATTGCGTCCCACCGCGTCCGGGGTGAAGAACCGGAAAGCATCGAAGTGCGTGCACCGCAACGACATCGACTCCACCACCGCATCGGTCCCCGCATGCCCCAACCGCAACGGCACCTGCTGATGGCGCACCTCGTCGGTGCGGTACACCATCGCCCACTCGTGCAACCCGAAACACGACAGCTGGGCGGGGCGCATCGCGGTCGCTGTCAGCAACCGCCCGACGAACTCCACCGTTTCCCGCCGCTTCACCAGATACGCCGGGTCGGCCGTGAACACGTCGTCGCCCACCCGGTGATACCCGCGAGCCCCCGCGTACTCCCGCGCTCCCCGCAAACCGATCCCGAATCCGGGATGCCACCGCCGCAATTGCGCGGGCTTGTTCCCGTAGTAGGTAAACAAGAAATCGATGACGGGATGCGCGGTCCCCGCCGCCCGCCGCTCCAGATACGGACCGACCAGCCGATCGAGTCGCTCCCGGTGTGCAGACGCGGCGGCCTGCCACTTGACCTCGGGCAGTACCCGCAGGTCGAGAGCGTGGTCCAGGTCGTTGTGCGTGCTCACCGCGTCATTGTCCCGCATCGACCGGAGCACCGACGACCCGGCGAAGGTCAGGCTCGCAGGAGCGCCGCCTGCACCTGTTGGAGCCGATCCACATCGCCGCGGAAACCGGCGACCGCGTCGTTGTACAGGAACGCTTCCCACAGCCGCACCAGGGCATAGGCCAAGGTGTCGCGGGCGATGGGCGGCTGATAGCCCTCGGCCTCGGCGCGTTCGATCAGGCCCGTGACGACCGCGACCGCCGTCTGGTGGACGAGGCCGTCGCTGCGCGTGATCAACCGCAGGGCGCTGGTCGACTCGTTGTCGAAGTAGCTGCGCAGCGAATCGTCCTCGACCAACCAGTGGATGCAGCGGTCGAGGATCTCGGCGAGGCGTTGCGCGCCGGTCGCCCGGCACGTGCGGGCAGTGTGGGCGACCATGCGCTCGAGCTGGTGGGCGATCGCGGCTCCGAGCAGGCCGTCGCGGGAGCCGAACCACCGGTAGATGCTGGTGCGCCCGAGGCCGAGCTGGGCGGCGATGGCGTTGACGTCGACGCGCTTGCCCGCGAGGAACGTGTCGATCGCGACGCGCAACACATCGTCACGGGTGGCCGCGGCCGGTCGCCCGGGCGCGCGTGTCCCTTCGGTTCGCGTCACAGGGGACAGCATAGGCCGCCGGGGGTATTTGAAACATATCGCTCTCTGTGTAACATTCCCGAGCATGCAATTGGCACTCACCGAGGACGAGCTCGCCTTCCGCGACGAGCTGCGCGCCTTCTTCCGGCAGGAAATCCCCGACGACATCCGTAATCGCACCCGGCACATGGCCGAGGTCAGCAAGGACGACATCGTCACCACCCAGCGCATCCTCAACGCGCACGGGCTCGCGGTGCCGCACTGGCCGGTCGAATGGGGCGGCCGTGACTGGACCCCCGTCCAGCGTCATATCTGGCACGACGAGATGCAGCTCGCCTCGGTCCCCGAACCGCTCACCTTCAACACCAACATGATCGGGCCGGTCATCGCCCAGTTCGGTACGCCGGAGATGAAGCAGCGCTTCCTGCCCGCGACCGCGAATCTCGACATCTGGTGGTGCCAGGGCTTCTCCGAGCCCGAGGCCGGATCCGACCTCGCCTCGCTACGCACGGTCGCCGTCCGCGACGGCGACGACTACGTGATCAACGGCCAGAAGACCTGGACCACCGCCGCGCAGAGCGCGGACTGGATGTTCTGCCTGGCCCGCACCGATCCGAACGCACCCAAGAAGCAAGCAGGCATCTCGATGCTGCTGTTCCCGCTGGACACACCGGGCGTCACCGTCCGCCCGATCGAGCTGATCGACGGCGGCTTCGAGGTGAACGAGGTATTCCTCGAGGACGTGCGGGTGCCCGCCGACCAGCTCGTCGGCCGGGAGAACCAGGGCTGGACCTACGCCAAGTTCTTGCTCGGCAACGAACGCACCGGCATCGCCGCCGTCGGCCAGACCAAGGTGCGGCTGTGGCTGGCCAAGGAACACGCCAAGCAGACCCGGCTCGGATCCGGCACCCTGCTCGACGACCCGATGTTCGCCGCCCGCATCGCCGAACTCGAAAACGAGCTCATCGCACTTGAACTCGTGCAGGCGCGGGTCGTCGCCGGTTCCGCCGACGGCGCACCGAATCCGGTGTCCTCGATTCTCAAACTGCGCGGCACCGAACTCCAGCAGGCGGTCACCGAACTGCTCGTCGACATCGCGGGTCCGGACTCGCTCGCCCGCGAGACCGATGAGCCCGACTGGGCGCGGCGCAGCACCGCCACCTACCTCAACTACCGCAAGACTTCGATCTACGGAGGATCCAGCGAGGTGCAGCGCAGCATCATCGCCTCGACGATCCTCGGACTGTGAGACAGCGCAATGGATTTCGAATTCACCACCGAACAGGACATGCTGCGCGACACCGTCCGTAGCGTCCTCACCCGGCATTACACCCACGAACGGCGCGCCACCGTCGTCGCCACCGACCCCGGCTGGGATCCGCAGGTGTGGTCGACCTTCGCCGAGATCGGTCTGCTCGGGCTCACCATTCCCGCCGACGACGGCGGACTCGACGCGGGCCCGATCGAGACCATGCTCGTGCTGGAAGAACTCGGGCGTGCGCTCGCACCGGAACCGGTGCTCGACTGCGCGCTGATTCCCGGCGCCGTCATCACCCGGGCGGGCTCGGCACGACAGCGCAAACAGCTGCTGCCCGAGATCGCGGCAGGCGAGCGCAGGCCGGTCTTCGCCCATGTCGAGCTGGGGATGCGGCCACCGTCCGCCTCGGTGACCACCCGGGCGACCCGCGACGGTGACGGCTGGCGGCTGACCGGGCGCAAGCATCCGGTCGCCGCCGCGGATTCCGCCGATCAGTTCATCGTGAGCGCGGCGCTGCCCGACGGCGGCACCGGCCTGTTCCTGGTCGAACCGACCGATCCGGGCGTCGCGGTCACCGCCTTCCGCACCCACGACGGCCGCCGCGGTGCCGACCTCGCCTTCGACGGCGCCGCCGCCGAACCGCTCGGCGACCCGGTCGACGCCGCCGATGTGATCGGCGAAATGATCGTCACCGCCCAGGCCGCGCTCGGCGCCGAAGCGGTGGGCGCGATGGCCGAAGCGCTGCGCCTGACCACCGGGTACCTGGGCACCCGCAAACAGTTCGGGGTCGCATTGCGCACCTTCCAGACGCTCACCCACCGCGCCGCCGACATGTACGTCTCGCTGGAGCTCGCCAGGAGCATGAGCCTGTACGCGTCGATGTCACTGGCCGACGGCATCGCCGATCCCATGGTCGCCGCCCGCGCGAAACTGCGCATCGGCCGCTCCGGCAGGCACATCGGGCAGGAAGCCATCCAGATGCACGGTGGTATCGGCATGACCGCCGAGTACCCCGTCGGCCACTACACCGCCCGCCTGACCGCCATCGAGCACACCCTCGGCGACTCGAGCGATCACCTGCGTTACCTGACCGCCCACGTCACCGACCACCAGCTGGCGGAGATCTGAGCCGACATCCGGTCCCGGCGGGCGCGAGTGCCGCCCGCCGGGTCGTTCGGCGGCACGCGGCCGGACCGCCAGGGGTCAGTGTGACGACTCGAGGTGGTGGAGCCGGTCGGGGGAGGTGAGGGTGATCGTCGGGTCGTGGAGGGTGATCAGGTTGTCCCGGTCGAATTCTTTGAGGGCTTTGTCCAGGGTGGGGACAGCGGTGCCGAGCATGGCGGCGAGGGTGCGGTGGGGCAGGTCGACGGTGTTGTCCACGGCTTCGTCGAGCAGGAGCTGGGCCAGTTGGGTGGGCAGCGGGCGGCCGAGCATGTTGACGAGACGGCCCTGACCGGCGGCGAGGCGCTTCGCCACGCTGGTGAGCCAGCGGCGGGCGATGTCGGGGTGGTCGGCCAGGAGTGTCTCGAAGGCGGCGGCCGGCAGGAACAGGCAGTGCGAATCGCTGCGGGCGCGGGCGGTGTAGGGCAGCGGCGTTTCGAGCAGCAGGGCGAGGTCGCCGTCGAGGTCGCCGGGGCGCAGGACGTCGATGACCGTTTGTTCTTGCGCCGAGCCGACCGACAGCTCGATCAGTCCCTGCCGGACGAACCACACCCCCTCCGGCGCCGTCCCGGCGGTGAACAGCGACGAGCCGGCGGCCAGGGGTTTCGGCTCGAAACGGTCGGCGAATTCGGCGTAGTCCTCGGGACGCAGCGGGCAGGTGCGCAGGCGGCCGACGCACCGCGCCACCCAGGCCGCGTGCCGTAACTGGTCGTCGCCGAAATTCTCCTCGCCCGTGGCGCGGACCAAATGGGAAAACGCCCGATGACTGTGGATCATTGCTCGCTCCTGATGGTGGTGCCGCAACCTCGTCCCACTTCGATTATCCTCGCCGAACTACGCGAATGCCCGCCTGCGTAATGGCCCATCCGGCGGCTTCATCGGCCCGTCCCGGCACGGCGCGGACCTCGGGCCGACCACCGTCGAGGCGCGCCGACGCGGAATGTTCGTCATGCGGCGGCGCCGGGGCGCATGCCAGACTAGCGGCGTGGGCGCGATGGGGAATGCGAGCGCTGAGGCGCGAACGGACGGACAGCAGGGCCGCGACCGAGGCGAGGTGATCGGTGGCGGACTGCTGTGGCTGGCCAAATGGGCACTGTGTGTCGTCGCGATCGCGGCGGGCGCGTGGGTGCTCGGCACGATCGCGGGACGACTGTGGGTGGTGCTGTTGCCGGTCGCGCTCGCGGTCGTGGTGACCACGATCCTGTGGCCCGCGACCCGATGGCTCACTGCCCACCGGATGCGGCCCGCGCTGGCCGCCACGATCACCCTGGTGGGTTTCCTCGCGCTGGTGGCGGGAGTGATCGCACTGATCGTGCCGTCGGTCGCCGATCAGGCACCGCAACTGGCGGACAAGGCGACCGCCGGTGTGAACAAGGTGCGTGACTGGGTTCAAGGTCCGCCGCTGAACATTCGCGACGAGCAGCTCGACTCCGCCGTCGACGCGATCGTGTCGCGACTGCAGTCCAGCGGCACCCAGATCGCCAACGGTGTCTTCACCGGCGTATCCACCGCGACGTCGGTCCTGATCACGATTTTCCTTGTGCTGGTCCTGGTGTTCTTCTTCCTGAAGGACGGTCCGCGCCTGCTGCCCTGGATGCATGTCGTGTGCGGCAACCGCAGCGGCCGTCACGTCGAGGCCGTGCTCGAACGGGTCTGGGGAACCCTCGGCGGGTTCATCCGCACGCAGGCGATCGTCAGCTTCGTCGATGCCGTCCTCATCGGCGCCGCCCTGTTCATCCTCGACGTGCCGTTGGCGCTGGTGCTGTCGGTGATCACCTTCGTCGGCGGTTTCATCCCGATGGTCGGCGCGTTCGTGGCCGGCGCGCTCGCCGTCCTGGTCGCGTTGGTCGGCAACGGTTTCACCACCGCGCTGATCGTGCTCGGTGTCGTGATCGCGGTGCAGCAGCTGGAAGGCAATGTGCTGCAACCGGTCCTGCAGAGCCGCAGCATGGAGTTGCACCCCGTGATCGTGCTGCTCGCGGTGACCGCGGGCGGCTCCCTCTACGGCATCACCGGCGCCTTCCTCGCGGTCCCGGTGGTCGCGATGATCGCGGTGGTCCTGCGCTATCTCGGCGAACAGATCGACGCCACGACCACGCCGGATCAGGCAGAGTGTGACACTGCGGCGAAGGCTGCCGTCCCACCCCCGGTCCAACCATCCGGCGATCCCGCCTGACCAGGCCACCTCGTCCCCGACGGTCATCTGCGCGGGGTGGTCTCGTCCACCCCGCGCATGCCCGGCCGGGGACCGCGCTCACTCAGGTTTGCGATGGGTCCCGTCGCGCACGGTACCGACGAACTCCTCCACCAGGTCCTCGAGCGCGACGACGCCGACGGTATTTCCGCGGGCATCCACCACCCGGCCCAGATGACTGCTGGTGCGGCGCAACCGGGCCAGGGCCTCGTAGAGCGCGGTGGTGGTGGTGACCGTCGGCAGCGGGCGGATGTCGGTGCGGGGGATCTTGGTGTCGGGGCCCGCGTTGTCGTCGGCGACCTCGTCGAGCACATCCTTGATGTGCAGGTAGCCGACGAGCGAACCGTCGGCCGCGCGGACCGGGTACCGGGAGAATCCGGTCTCGGCCACGGCGGCTTCCACATCGCCGAGGGTGGTTCCGTCGCCGCGCAACGGCACCGAACGCGCGTCGGCCAGCGGCACCATCACATCACCGACGATCCGCTCGGAGGTGCCGAGGGCCTGGGTGAGCCTGCGATGTTCCTCCTCGTCGAGCAGACCCTCCGACCGCGACTCGCCGATCATCTCGGCCAGTTCCACCGTGGACACCGTCGCGTCGAGTTCGTCCTTGGGTTCGATGCGCAGCATCCGCAGGGTGAGGTTCGCGGCGTAGTTGTATAGCGCGATGAGGGGGCGCGCGATCCGCAACCACATCAGATGGATCGGTACCAGCAGCAGCGCCGAGCGTTCCGGACCGGCCAGCGCGATGTTCTTCGGGACCATCTCGCCGAGCAGGATGTGCAGGATCACCACCAGGGTCAGCGCCAGCGCGAACCCGACCGGGTGCAGCAGCTGCTCGGGCAACCCGAGCAGTTCGAACGGGCGCTCGATCAGGTGCGCGATGGCCGGTTCGCCGACCCGGCCGAGCAGGATCGAGCAGATGGTGATGCCGAGCTGGGCGGCGGCCAGCATCATCGACAGGTTCTCGCCTGCCTCGATCACGGTCGCGGCCTTCTTCTTCCCCTGTGCGACAAGGGCTTCCAGGCGATCGCGACGGGCCGAGATGAGCGCGAACTCGGCCGCGACGAAGAAGGCGTTGCCCGCGAGCAGCACCACGGTGAGGACGATTCCGAACAGGTCACCCATGGTTGTGCTCCCGTGCCGCGAGGTTCGCGTCGTCGACGGGCACCAGGCGCACCCGATCGATCCGCCGTCCGTCCATCCGTTCCACCCTGGCCACCCAGCCGCCCGCACCGCCACGCGATTCGGGCAGGACGACCTCGTCGCCGCCCATCGGGATGCGGCCCAGTTGGGTGAGGACGAGTCCGCCGAGGGTTTCGTATTCGCCCTCGGGGGCGTCGTAGCCGGTCGCGCGGGACACCTCGTCGATGCGCAGCAGACCCGAGCAGTCCCAGCCGTCGCTCACCCGGCGCACGTCGCGTTCCTCCTCGTCGTGCTCGTCGCGCACGTCGCCGAGGATCTCCTCGATCAGGTCCTCCATGGTGACCATGCCCGCGGTGCCGCCGTACTCGTCGACGACGAGCGCCACCTGCATGCCGTCGGCGCGGACTCGTTCGAGCACCTCGTCGCCGTCGAGACTGGCCGGCACGATCGGTACCGCGACGGCGAGTTTCCCGAGCGGGATCTGCTTGCGCAGGTGCGCCGGATGGGTGAAGGCGTGTTTGACGTGGACGACGCCGAGGGTGTTGTCGAGGTCGCCGTCGATCACCGGGAACCGGGAGTACCCGGTACGCGCCGAGGCGGCGATGAGGTCGGCGATGGTGTCGTCGCGGTCGAGCGACTCCACCTTCACCCGGGGGGTCATCAGGTCCTCGGCGCTGCGTTCACCGAACTCCAGTGAGCGGTCCATCAGCTGGGCGGTGCGCTGATCCATCGCCCCGCGCTGGGCCGAGGTGCGCACCAGCGACCCGAGTTCCTGCGGCGACCTGGCCGACCGCAGTTCCTCGGCCGGTTCGATGCCGAGCCTGCGGACCAGCCAGTTGGCGGCGTTGTTCAGGAATCGGATCAGCCATTTGAAGAACACGGAGAACCCGATCATCGGGCCCGCGGTGAGCCGGGCCGTCGCCATCGGCTTGGCGATGGCGATGTTCTTGGGTACCAGCTCGCCGTAGATCATCGACAGCGAGGTCGCCAGGATCAGTGCCAGCGCGAGCGCGACACCGGTCGCGGCGGTTTCGCTCAGGCCGATGCCGTCGAGCAGGGGCGCCAGCAGTCGTGCCAGCACGGGCTCGGCGATGAAGCCGGTGATCAGTGTGGTGATGGTGATGCCGAGCTGGGCGCCCGAGAGCTGGAACGACAGGGTGTTGTGCGCCTGTTTGACCAGTCGTGACCGGGTGTCACCGGAACGCGCGGCCGATTCGACGGTGCTGCGTTCCAGGGCGGTGAGGGAGAACTCGGCGGCCACGAACAGGGCGGTACCGAGGGTCAATGCGGCGAAACCGAGCAGGCTGAGCACTGTCAGCACGGTGGACATCCTCAGCACCACCCATGCGGTGCGGGGGCGAGACCAGAGGATCGGACGGACGCTGCGGAAAGGAGGACGCCGGGTTTGTCACCCGGCTCCGTAGAGGAGCCCTCCTGTGTGGCGCCCTTGGACGCGGGTGACAACTGGATCCTTTCGAGGTGGGAAAAGAAGCTACGCCGAGATCGGCAACTCCATAGTAATCCGTCGCCTCGGTTGATGTGTCAGCGGCGCGGCCGACCGGCGCCCGTGGGGCGTCCGGTCGGCCGGTCGGTCACCAGCCGCTGGGCAGCGGCCTGCCCTCGGCGAACCCGGCGGCGGACTGCACACCGAGCACCGCGCGCTCGTGGAACTCGGGCAGGGTGCGGGCGCCCGCGTAGGTGCAGGAGCTGCGCACACCCGAGCAGATGTGGTCGATGAGGTCCTCCACGCCCGGCCGCTCGGGGTCCAGGCGCATGCGCGAACTGGAGATGCCTTCCTCGAACAGTGCCTTGCGGGCCCGGTCGAAACCGCTGTCGGCGGCGGTGCGGGCGGCGACGGCGCGCTTGGACGCCATGCCGAAGCTTTCCTTGTAGGCGTTGCCGTCGCGGTCGACGCGCAGGTCGCCGGGGGATTCGTAGGTGCCGGCGAACCAGGAGCCGATCATCACGTTCGACGCGCCCGCGGCCAGCGCCAGGGCTACGTCGCGGGGGTGCCGGACACCACCGTCGGCCCATACGTGCACGCCGAGTTCCTGTGCGGCGGCGGCACATTCGGCCACTGCGGAGAACTGGGGGCGGCCGACACCGGTCATCATGCGGGTGGTGCACATCGCACCGGGCCCGACACCGACCTTGATGATGGTCGCGCCCGCCTCGGCCAGGTCGCGGGTGCCCTCGGCGGAGACGACGTTGCCCGCCACCAGCGGCAGCCCGAGCCCGAGATCGGCGACGGTGCGCAGGGATTCGAGCATCTTGGTCTGGTGACCGTGGGCGGTGTCGAGGACCAGGACGTCGGCGCCCGCGTCGGCCAGTGCCTTCGCCTTGGCGGCCACGTCACCGTTGATGCCGACGGCGGCGGCGACGCGGAGTTTGCCCTCGGCGTCGACGGCCGGAGTGTAGATGCCCGCGCGGATGGCGCCGGTACGGGTCATCACGCCCGCCAGGGTGCCGTCGGGGTGGGTGAGCACGGCGAGCTGGGTGTGTGATCCGGCGAGCCGGTCGAAGATGTCGCGGGGCGAGGCGTCGACAGGGGCTTGCACGAAATCGGTCTGGGCGATCTCGCGCAAGCGCGCGAACCGGTCGACGTCGGCGCAGGCGGCCTCGGTGACCACACCGACGGGTTTGCCGTCCTCGACGACGACCACCGCGCCGTGCGCGCGCTTGTGCATCAGCGCCAGCGCGTCGGACACCGCCGCGTCGGGGTCGAGCGTGACCGGGGTGTCGGCGGTGAGCGAGCGGCTCTTGACGAACGCGATGGTCTCGGCGGCCGCCGGGATCGGCAGATCCTGGGGCAGGACGACCAGTCCGCCGCGGCGGGCGACGGTCTCGGCCATCCGCTTACCGGCCACCGCGGTCATGTTCGCGACAACGAGGGGGATGGTGGTACCCGAGCCGTCGACGCTGGCCAGGTCCACATCGAAGCGGGACGCGACATCCGTCCGGTTCGGGACGAGGAACAGATCGTCGTAGGTCAGGTCGTACGGCGGCGGTGGGCCAGGAAGAAATCGCACTGTGCCGATGATAGCCGTGTGAGCGGTCCGGCGGGCGGATGCGCGTGGCGCGCTCGGAACGTGGGGCCGGAAACGGCGCGTGGCCGAACCGTAATCGGTTCGGCCACGCGGCGATTCGTGGTGATCAGTTTGCGGAACGGTTGCGGTTGCCCGCCGGAGCCGCCGGACGACCGGCGCGACGCCGCGAATTCGTCGGCGTGTCGCCGCTCCGGGCGTGTCCGCCGGCGCCCGCGGGCTTGCGGGAACGGGACTCGCCGGTCGGACGGTCCCGGCGCGGCGCGCCCGAACCCCGGCTGTGCCCGCCCTCGGAAGCCGTTGCGCCACCGGGCCTCGCGCGGCGCGGACGACCCGCACCGTTCGAGGTCCGCGTCGGCTGTGCCGGTGCGGCGGGGGTGGCGAGCGCGATGCCGCTGGGCTTGCGGGCGCCGGTGATGTCCACCAGATTCCGGTCGCCGGGGCGGACCTCGATACCGTCGGTCCGCACGCCCGCCTTGCGGGTCATCGCGGCCACGTCCTTGCGCTCCTCGTCGGTGACCAGGGTGACGACCACGCCGTCCTCCCCGGCGCGCGCGGTGCGACCGGCGCGGTGCAGGTAGGCCTTGTGCTCGGCGGGCGGGTCGAAGTGCACGACCAGCGATACGCCGTCGATGTGGATGCCGCGCGCGGCCACGTCGGTGGTGACCAGCACCGGCACCGAACCGTCGGCGAAGGCCGCCAGCGTGCGCACACGGTTGTTCTGTGCCTTGCCGCCGTGCAGCGAGCCCGCGTCGACACCGGCGCCGCGCAGCTGCTTGGCCAGGCGGTCGGCGCCGTGCTTGGTGCGCACGAACATGATGGTGAGGCCGTCGCGAGCGGCGATCTCGGTGGCGACGGTGCGCTTGATGTTCTTGTCGCGCACGAAGAACAGGTGGTGGGTCATGGTGCTCACCGACGCCTCGGCGGGCGCGGTGGAGTGGGTGACCGGGTTGCTCAGGTAGCGCTTCACCAGCTTGTCGACATCACCGTCGAGGGTGGCCGAGAACAGCAGGCGCTGACCCTGCTTCGGGGTGCGGTCGAGCAGGCGGGTGACCTGGGGCAGGAAGCCCATGTCGGCCATGTGGTCGGCCTCGTCGAGGGCGGTGATCGCCACGTCGGACAGGTCGGCGTTGCGCTGCTTGATGAGGTCGTCGAGGCGGCCGGGGGTGGCGATCAGCAGATCGACACCGCGTGCGAGCCGGTCTGCCTGACGCTTGATCGGGGCACCACCGACCACGGAGGCGACGCGCAGACCCAGCGACCGAGCGGCCTCTTCGAGCGCCTTCTCGATCTGGGTGGCCAGCTCACGGGTAGGCACGAGCACCAGACCACGCGGGCGGCCCGGCTTGGACGGCGGGCCCTCGGCCAGACGGGTGAGGATCGGCAGGCCGAAGGCGAGGGTCTTGCCCGAGCCGGTGGGGCCGCGACCCAGCACGTCACGCCCGGCGAGCGCGTCGCCGATGGTGGCGGCCTGGATGGGGAAGGGCGTGTCGATGCCGGAGTTGCGCAGTGCCTGAACCAGCGCCACGGGCAGGCCTAGTTCGGCGAAGGTCGGTTCGGTCGCGTCGGAGACAGCAGAGGTGGACAAAATGGCCTTTCGTTGGGCTGCGAATCGCGCTGGAAGATCACCGGCGCCGATTACCCGAAACACGCGAACCGCGTACGGGGTGCGGCCCAGCAGGAAGGACCGATCTCCCAGGATAGGCGTGATTGTGTTCGCGTGGGTAAACAACCTGGTCAGCGGTGACGGCGAGCGCCGGTCCGGCCAGGGGTGATCAGCCGAGTCGGTGGTGCGTGCGTCGTACCCGGTTCGGGGTGGGTGATCGCCAGGTCAGCCGTGGAACAACCGGCTCAGTTCCTGCAGCCACGGCACCGCGACGGCGAGGGTGGGAACCACCAGAATCGCGGCGGATCCGAGGTAGGCGGCGGTGGCGATTCTCACGTCGCCGTTGGCGCCCGCGAGGCGCTGGATGCGGATGAGGGTGCTCGGACCGCCCGCGGCCAGCGCACCTTGCGGTGCGGTCGATTTCGCGCACGCCACCAGGGCGCGGGCGAGCGGTTTGGGGCCGGTGACCTTCACCGCGGAGTCGTCGGCGAGCAGTTCGATGAGCAGTTTCACCGAACCGAGCGCGGCCTTGCTGCGGACCACCCGGGGGAACGCCTCGTGGACGGCGGTGAACGCCTCGAGCACCAGGTCGTGGCGGGCCCGCAGATGCGAGCGCTCATGGCTCACGATCGCGGTGACCTCGGCGTCGTCGAGGCTGGTCAGGGTGCCTTCGCTGAGCACGACGCGCTGACGCAGACCCGGCAGGCAGTAGGCGATGGGTTCGGTGGCGGCGAGCACCCGGATGTCGGCGGCGCGGCGCACGGGACCGCTCTGATCGAGCAGATCGACCAGCATGCGGTGCCGGGACCGGCGGCGCCGGGTGTGCACGCCGACGCGCACGATGGAGAACATCAGCCGCGCGCCGATCATCAGCGTCAGCGCGAACACGGTGACGTAGACGAGCCACAGCGGCAGCCCGAGCGCGTCGATCTCCTTGGTGGGGGAGGTGGTCGGCCTACCGTCGGGGCCGGGAACGAGCAGCATGCTGGCGATCGCCAGTCCGGAACCGAAGGCGCTGAGCACCGCGGCCAGCGCGATGGCCTGCCACAACACCACCGCTGCCCGCGGACTGCGGTGCGGCCAGGTAGCACGGCTGAGCAGCGCGGGCACAGGCCCTGCGAGTAGCAAGGCGAGACCTGCGAAGACTGCCGCGGTTGCGTTCATCGACTCTGCTCACTGCGTTGTGGGGCCAGGGGCGCTCACGTCGTTGTGAGAGCCGCCAGGGAGTCTAGCCGCTGTTTTCGTCGGATTCGAGCTTGGCCAGCGCCTCGCGCAACGCATCGGCCTCGTCCTTGCCGACCTGTTCCACGAAGTGCACCAGCGCCGCGGCACGGCTGCCCGCCGCGTCGGCCTGCTGCAACGCGTCGACCATCAGGCTCGCGACCAGTTCGTCGCGGCTGTGTACCGGGGCGTACCGATGCGCGCGATCGTCGCGACGCTGCACAACCAAATCCTTTTTCGCCAGCCGCTGCAGCACGGTCATCACCGTGGTGTACGCGAGCTCGCGACGAGCCGCCAGTGCTTCGTGTACCTGCCGCACCGTGAGCGGTTCGTCGGCGGACCACAACTGGTCCATCACCGCTTTTTCGAGTTCGCCGAGACCTGCCATCCCTCCGATTTTACGGACTCAACGACAAAGATGCGTACTACAGATTGTCGTAACGGGGTGTTTGCTGGTGTGTCATTCGTCATACCCGGCCGCGCCGTGCACGTGTCGCGTGCCGATCGGCACGACCATCGGCCGCCCCGAGACCGGATCGGTGAGCACCTTCGCGTCGAGTCCGAACACCTCGGCGAGCAGTTCGGCTGTGATGATGTCGGCCGGTTTTCCCTGCGCGACGATGCGGCCCGCCGCCATCACCACCAGTTCGTCGCTGTAGCGGATGGCGAGGTTGAGATCGTGCAGCACCATCACCACGGTGCGTCCGAATTCGGCGTGCAAGCGGTCGACCAGGTCGAGCACTTCCAGCGAGTGCGCGAGGTCGAGATAGGTGGTCGGCTCGTCGAGCAGCAGGATGTCGGTGCCCTGGGCCAGCGCCATCGAGATCCAGGCGCGCTGCCGCTGCCCGCCCGACAGTTCGTCGAGCGTGCGGTCGGCCAGGTCGGCGATGCCGGTCTGGGTCAGGGCGGCGGCGACCTCGGTCTCGTCGTCGGCGGACCACTGCCGCAGCCAGGACTGGTGCGGGTGCCGACCGCGTGCGACGAGATCGGCGACGGTCAACCCTTCCGGCGCGACGGGGGTCTGCGGCAGCATGCCGATCACCCGCGCGACGTCCTTGGTCTTCATCGTCGAGATGGCCTTGCCGTCGAGCACCACCTGACCGTCGCGCGGGCGAAGCAACCGGCCGAGCGACTTGAGCAGCGTCGACTTGCCGCACCCGTTCGGTCCGATCACCGTGGTGACCACGCCGGGGGCGATGTCGAGACTGAGCCCGTCGACGATCACCCGCTCGCCGTAGCCGAGGGAAACGGTGTCGGCGGCGAGGCGATGGGCGGGGCTGGTCATGAGAGCGTGGCCTTCCGGTTCATGCGGACGAGCAGGTAGAGCAGGAACGGCCCGCCGAGCGCGGCGGTGACGATACCGACCGGCAGGTCCACGGGCAGCAGTGCGCGCGAGATGATATCGGCCCCCGCCACCAGCGCGGCGCCGGTGAGCGCCGAGGCGATCAGCGGTTCGCCGGGCGTGCGCAACGCCATGCGGGCGATCTGCGGTGCGGCCAGCGCGACGAACCCGACGGGCCCGACGGCCGCGGTCGCCACCGAGGCGGCGACCACGGACGCCCCGATCAGCAGCGCCTGCTGGGACTGGATCCGCACGCCGAGCACCCGGGTCGACTCCTCGCCGAGGCGCAGCGCGGCCAGCGTGCGCGCCGAGACGAGCGCGACGACGGTGACCACGGTGAGCGCGATCGCGGCGGGTACGACACTGGACATGTCGGCCGCGTCGAGCGAGCCGTTGAGCCAGACCTGGGCGCGGGCGGCGTCGGTGAGGCTGGCGCGGGTGAGCAGCCAGCTGATCGCCGACATGAGTACCGCGTTCACGCCGATACCGATGAGCACGAGCCGGAAACCGGTGACGCCGCGTTCCCCGCCGCCACCGCGTCCCCACGCGAGCAGGTAGATGACGACGGCGGTGAGCAGCCCGCCGGCCAGTGCCGCCAGGGGAGCGCCGACCGTCGCGACGAGACCCGTTGTCGCCCCGCCACTTCCGACCAGTACGGCGACCGCGCCCACACTCGCACCGGTGGTGATACCGAGCACGTCCGGCCCCGCCAGCGGGTTGTGCAGGATGGACTGCATCAGCGCACCCGCGAGACCGAGGGCGGCACCGACCACCACGGCGGTGAGCGCCCGGGGGAGTCGCGATTCGAGCACGATGAACCGCTGCGATCGGGAACCACCCCCGCCGAGGACGTCGAGCACCCGGCTCAGCGGGACATAGGTGTCGCCGACGGCGATATCGACGCAGAACAGCACGAACACAGTCACGGCCAGTGCCACGACGAAACCGAACATCACCGGGCGCAGCACCAGCGACAGCGGACCTACCCGCAACGCGGGACGCACCTTACGCAGATCGGCGGTCGTGTCGATGTCGGCGCTCACAGCGTCACCAGCTTCTTGCGGCGCACCAGGGCGATGAAGAACGGTGCGCCGAGTGCCGCCAGCATCACGCCGACCTGCAGTTCACCCGGCCGCGCGACGACGCGGCCGGTGATATCGGCCGCCAGCAGCAACAGTCCGCCCAGCAGGGCCGAGTAGGGGATCAGCCACCGGTTGTCGGGTCCGGTGACGATGCGTGCGATATGCGGGACCACCAGTCCGAGGAACGCGATCGGCCCGACCGCCGCGGTGGCCGCACCGCTGAGCAGCACCACCGCGACCAGTCCGAACGCGCGCGCCCGGCCGATGTCGACACCGAGCCCGCGTGCCACCTCGTCGCCGAGACCGAACAGGTTCAGGGCGGGCGCGGCGGCCAGGGCCATGCCGAGGCCGATCACGAGGAACGGCAGGACCTGCCAGAACACGTCGGCCTCGCGGCCGTTGACCGTGCCGACCACCCAGAACCGGTAGGTGTCGAGCGCCGCGTTGTCGAGCACGACGACGGCGTTGGTCATCGCCTGCAGGAACGCGGTCACCGCCGCACCGGCGAGCACCAGGCTCAACGGGCTGGCCTTGCCGCCGCCGATCGAGGAGACGCCGAACACGATCAGTCCCGCGATCGCCGACCCGGCGAAGGCGAACCAGATGTACTGACCCGGCGCGGTGAAGCCGAACAGATAGATGCTCAGCGCCGCCAGGAAGCCGGCGCCCGCATTCAGTCCTAACAATCCGGCATCAGCTAGCGGATTCCGGGTATACCCCTGGATGAGCGCGCCCGCGACCCCCAGCGCCATTCCGGCGACGAGGGCCAACGCGGTGCGCGGGAGACGCAGCTCACGCACGATTTCCTCGGCGGTGGAGCGGGCCGGGCATCGGAACGGGCCGCCGTCGCAGCCGAAAGCGTGGGTGACGGCGTCGAACACCGTGGACGGTGCGAGCGAGCGGGTGCCGATGGCGATGCTGGCGACCACTGCCACGGTGAGCAGTACAGCGAGCAGGGCAAGCCCGGCCAGACGACGGCGTCTGACGGTGCCAGGGTGGATCACGGCGACGAACTTCTCCTGCCTCGAAACCGGACACGACTTGTGAAGTCTGGTAAGCCTAACCTATGTTCCGAGACATCATCGTCACGGGAACCAACCGTTCGAGGAGGTTCGATGCCCGAGCCCGTCATTACCACCACCACGACCCGCAACACTCTCGCGTTCGATCGCGCCTGTGCGCGGTTGCAAGCCCTGCAACCGGAGCATCCGCGGGTCTATGCCGTGGCGGCGATGGCCGGACAGGGGAAACGGCGATGGTGGCATGTCCCGAACGGGTTGTCCGAGGGCCGCGTCGAACTGATGTACCGCAGGCACGCCGCGGAGATGATCAACGACGAGATCGCCGCCGAGGTGGTGGCGACCGCGCTCATCCACGCCGTCGTCGGCCGGGTCACCGCGCTGTTCGTGATGTCGGCGCAGGCCTGGGATCCGGGGCGCGACAACCTGTGGATCCACCACGACAACGACGGCGGCATCGACTGGGCGGGCTTGTCCGACACCACGATTCGCGTCGTCGACGGTGACCCGCAGGCCGCCGAGCCCGGCACCGTCGCACTGCCCTGCGAGGCGGCGATGGCGGTGTGGCTGGTGCAGCGCAGCGCGTCGTCGCTGATCCCGTTGCAGTCGGTGCTCACCCGCTGCTCGGGTCTGCCCGCGCGCCGGTTCTGGCCGCTGGTCGGTGAATCCGTCGTCGGCGCGGCCACCTACGTGCCCGATCTGGCACGCACCGATGCCGCCGCCGCGGCGCGCCGTGGCCAGTTGCTGCTCACCGCCTTCGAGGAGCGTGGTTTGCCCGTGCGGCGCAGCAGCGTGCTGCAACGCTGAGCGCGTCGCGCGCTTCACCGGCGCGGTCGCGGGTATAGGTTGCGCATGACCGTTGTCCTGAAGCGGGCTGTCACCACGCCGCTGCTGTACTTCTTCATCCTCGGCGACATTCTGGGCGCCGGGGTGTACGTGCTGGTCGGATCGGTGGCCCGGGAATCCGGTGGCGCCGTGTGGTTGCCGCTCGTCATCGCGCTGGTGCTGGCCACGCTCACCGCCGGTTCGTATGCGGAACTGGCGACGAAGTTCCCGAGGGCGGGCGGATCGGCGCACTATGTCACCCGGGCGTTCGGGCCCGCGGCCGGGTCGTTCGTCGGTTTCTGCATGCTCGCCGCGGGTGTGGTGTCGGTGGGTGCGCTGGCCAGGGCATTCGCGGGGGACTATCTACAGGCGCTGGTCTCGGTGCCCGTCGTCGTGGTGGTCGTGGTGTTTCTCGTGCTGCTCGCGGCGCTGAACATTCGTGGCATCCGGGAGTCGTTGGGCGCCAATGTGGCGGCCACGCTGGTCGAGGTCGGCGGGTTGCTGCTCATCATCGGGCTCGGTCTGTGGGTGATGCTGCGCGGTGATGCGGACCTGAGCCGCCTCACCCAGGTGGGCACCGCCGAACAGGGTGCGGTCGGGGCGGTGCTCGCGGGCTCGGTGCTGGCGTTCTATTCGTTCGTCGGCTTCGAGACCTCGGTGAATCTGGCCGAGGAGGTGAAGGATCCACGCCGGTCCTACCCCACGGCGCTGTTCGGCGCGCTGCTCACGGCCGGGGTGGTGTACGCGCTGATCGGCGTGGTCGCCAGTGCCGCGGTGCCCACCGAGCGGCTGGCGGAGTCGAGCGGACCACTGCTGGAGGTGGTGCGGGTGGCCGGGGAGGTGCCCGACTGGTTGTTCAGCGTGATCGCGCTGGTCGCGGTCGCCAACGGAGCCCTGCTCACCGGCATCATGTCCTCGCGCCTGGCGTACGGCATGGCCCGCGACGGTCTGCTGCCGTCCACGCTCGCCCGGATCCTGCCCGGCAGACGCACACCCTGGGTGGCGATCCTGGCGACATCGTCGGTGTCGTTGCTGCTGGCACTGACCGGCGAAGTCGATTCGCTGGCAGCGACATTGGTGCTGTTGCTGCTGTTCGTCTTCGGTTCCGTCGACGCGGCGGTGCTGGTGTTGCGCCGCGAACCGGGCGAACCGGGCCACTTCCGGATTCCGACCGTCGTGCCCCTGCTCGGTCTGGCGTCGTGCCTGTTCCTGTTCACCCGCATCGACGGTGAGGTCTGGGCGCGCGGGCTGATCCTCGTCGGTCTCGGCGCGGTGCTGGCCGTGGTGAACGCCGTTCGTGCCCGCGGTGGTGTGGACGCGGAAAAACGGGTAGAGCCAGCCGAGGACCCGCAGAGGAGGAAGCTCATGACCACACCACGCGACCGCGACGACGACACCGCCGAACCGAAAGGCGGACGACCGGGACCGAGTGACCAGGGCAAGGACGGTGGCATGGCCACCCGCGAAGTCGCCCCCGATGTCGCCGAGACCGACGAGGGTGCGCAGGAACCGCCGGACTAGCCGACGGCACCCCGGCCGGTCACGGCGTCGGCGAGCCTGCGGAACGAGCGCAATAGCAGCTCGCCGTAGTGGTCGGGGTCAGGCATCATCACGGCGTTGGTGGTGATGGTGACGGCGAGTTCCGCGCCCTGCGAGGTGATGAGATGGCGCAGGCCGTCGCCGTCGTGGATCGGCAGCGCACCGAGCACGCGCACCAGCGGCCGTCCGGCGAACCTCAGGTCGTCGCGGACCGGTGGCACATTGCTGATCGTGGTGTTGCTCAGCGGGATCGAGGTCGCCTCGTCGAACCGGCGCAGGGTGCGCGCCCAGCCCGCGGCTCGCAGCAGCAGGGCGGGCGCGGTCTCGACGCGCGACTCGGTGCGCAGGGTGACCGGGTCGGCGGCAGTGGCCTTGGCCCGCTTCGCCGATTCCGCGATCGCGAGCAGTCGCCGCACCGGGTCGTCGATGTCGGTGTGCAGATCGACGAACATCTGGGTGAGCTGATTCACCGAATCCCACCGCGCCACACCGCGCATCGACATCGGGACCATGGCCGCGAGGGAAGCCTCGGGTGTCTCGTCGTGCTCGGCCAGATACGCCGCGAGCGCGCCCGACACGGTGGTCAGCATCAGGTCGTTGACGGTGACCCGGATCGGGCACGCCGCCTGCACGGCGCGGACCTCGGCCATCGAGAGGGTGACGACATGCAGGGTCAGCGGTGCGTGGATATCGCGGTTGAAGCGGGTCACGGGTTGCTGGGTCACCGCGCTTCCGTCGCCGGGTGCCCGGGTCCGGGCCATGCCGAGGGCGAATCGTGCGGGAGCGGTGAGCGCAGTGGCGGCGGTCCGCAAGGCCGCGCCGATCAGGTCGTCGCCGCCGAGTTCGACCTCGGGGGCGGGCGCGTCGCCGAAGAGTTTCGCCTCGAGTTCGCGGGTCGCGACCCCGTCGCAGACGCTGTGGTGGAGTTTGAGCACCACCACCGTCGCCGTCCCGATCCCCGGCACCTCACGTACCCGGTCCAGGACATGGATCTCCCACGGCGGCTTGACGAGATCCATTCTCGTCGAAGCGAGTTCGGCGATCCGCCGCTGGGCGACGGGCCAGGTATCCGGCGTGTCGAGGAAGACGTGATCGGCCATGTTCGCCACCGGAGCGGGCACCCAGTACGGCAGGTCGAGATCGAAGGGGGTGCGGCGCAGGCGGCGGTGGAACAAGGGCGAGTGGCCGAGACGAGCCCGCGCCCACTCGCGGACCTCGCGCGTGCTCAGGGGCGCGGTGCCGTCGTCGGCGAAGACGTAGACCGCGACGATATGGGAGAGGTGCCGGTCGGTCTCGTCGTAGACGAACACCGCGTCGCGCGGCGCCAATCGCCCGGGGCGTACCCGCAGAATACTCACAGGCCGAGCGCCGTCGCCATCATCGGCCAGGAAGCGTGCAGATCGTCTTCCCAATAACCCCATGAATGAGTTCCGGTCGCGCGCATATTGTAGGTGATATTCGTCCGCCCGAGTTCGCGTGTCCGCTGGGCCATCTGCGCGGTGCAATACATGGTCGCCGCTTCGATTCCGCCGCCGACGAGCATTTGATTCTGCAGAATGGACGCGGGGTTTTTTCCTTCGACATGTACCCGGGGATTGGCGAGGGTGTCGTGCACGCCCGGCAATCCACTTCCGGCGGCGATATAGATCGGGATATCGGGCAGCCGATGCGCTTGCACATACGGGTCGTGCTCGCGCCAGGCGGCGTCGCCTGCCTGCCCCCACATGTTCTCCACCTTGCCGCCGCCGAGGCGGACCACGAGCGAGACGAACTCGCGGCCCACCGGGTCGCTCGTCATCGCGCAGCCGCTGTAGGAGGCGACGCTCCGGTAGAGCTGTGGGGCCTGGATGGCCAGGTCGAGGACCGAACTGCCTGCCATCGAGATGCCGGCCAGCGAGTTCACGCCCGTGGTGCCGAAAGCCGCGTCGATCACAGGCGGCAACTCCTGGGTGAGGAAGGTCGTCCACTTGTTGACGCCGTTGTTCTTCAGGTTCTTCGCCAGTCCGGGGTCGGGCTGCTGCCAGTCGGTGTAGTAGCTGAACGCCCCTTCCATCGGCATCACGACATTGACGTGCTTACCGGCGAAGAACTCGGCCGCATTCGTCTGACCTGCCCAGTTGGCCGAATCCTCGCCGCCGCCCGCACCGTTGAGCAGGTACAGCGTCGGGGCGGGAGTCGCGGTGTCGGCGGGGCGAAGCACGCGCAGCGCGATGGTGCGGTCCATCGACGGCGAATAGACGCTGATCTCGGCGGTCTGGCCGGTCTGACCGCGGCTCACCAGGTGGGCGCCGGGCGCGGCGGTCGCCCGCGGGCCGTCGGCGAGCACGGGAGCGGTGGCCAGCGCGGCGACACAGGCGGCGGCGAGGAGGGTGCGGAATGCGGGTGTGTTCATCGGTGGTACGAGCCTGCTGACTTCTCGAAGAGCTACCGGGGGCCGGCCGGTGGGCCGGCCCCCGTGACAGAGCTGAGGGCTACTTGCCGGGCGACGGCGTGCCGCCGCTCGCCGAGATGAGCGCCTGCACGAAGGGCAACGCCGCATTGCTGAGGCTGCCGGCGCCGGTCTCCAGCAGTTCGTAGAGGGATCCCATGTGTTTCTCCTGGTGGTGATGGTGAATCAGGCTCGCGTCAACGGGCGAGCCGGGTGACCGGACGGCCGGATTACGGGAAGAAGGCTTCCACCGAACCGAGGAAGACGGCGAGCAGACCGTCGCCTTCGGCAGCCGAACCGAGTCCCGCGATGGCCGCGGTCAGAAGCTCACTCAACGAGCCCATGTATCTCTCCTTGCGTTGTGGCCACACCAGGCTTCGATGTGACGCCGGTAACGTAACCCGTTGCCCCAGGTGTGGCAACCCAATGTTTCACTCCGATCGAACTGTTCATATTTTTCTTCCGGGCGGAATCAACTTGCGGATTGCCGACGGGGTGCGCCGGTACTAGGTGTGACCTGTGGTTACTGCCACTGTCTGGCACAGTTATCGGCCGTTCGGCAGTGAACACTGATGTACAGGGAAAGAGTGTCAAGGGGGCTTTTTCCCGCTGTGAACTGCGGTGGTGCGATGAGCTTCGGCGCTGTGCCTGTGTGCGTCGACGGGCGGGGTGTGCGGTGCTGGATGTCGTGTCGGACCCGAGTGCGTTGCGGCGCGGGTGCGTCGAACCGGTGTTGCCAGGTGGACGCGCAAGCCCCTGCTTTCGGGGTTATGCCTCGGCGCGATCGTTTCCGGCGGCGTTCTCCGGACGTTGTGTGGCTATGTCGTACAGCTATTGAACGGTAACCCGCGCTGGTGTTGTGAACGGGCCGGAGGGGGCTCGTCGGCCCGCTCCCGACCCGCTCGCCTGATCGCTACTTACCCGGTGACGGCGTCCCGCCGCTGGCCGTGATCAGTGCCTGGACGAAGGGCAGCGCGCCTTCGCTGAGACTGGCCGCGCCGGTCTGCAGCAGTTCGTAGAGAGATCCCATGGTGTTCTCCTTTCGGGAATAGGTGATCGATTACGGGAAGAAGGCTTCGACGGAGCCGAGGAACACGGCGAGCAAACCGTCCCCTTCGGCGGCGGAACCCAGTCCCGCAATTCCTGCCATCATCAATTCGGTGAGTGAACCCACAACGGTTCTCCTTGCGATATTTTTCGGATCTGCATCACCTGCGGTCACCCGCCGTGATGCCGGTAACGTAGCCGCCGACGATTTCGTGTGATCCGATTTTTGGCGTATCCGGACAATTCATCCCGAATTCTTTCCGACGGAAAGTATCTCGCCGGGTTGGCGAACGTCACTACCGCTGATGCTGTGACCTGTGTCGACGCACAAGGCTTGTCACGCGTCGCCCTTCCGTCGGCGAGCCGCGTCAATCCCCCTGTCCGCCACCGGGGGTGGGCAGCAGCACCTGTCCGCCGGTGGCCGGGCACTCGGCGCGGCCGGTGACGAGCATCAGCAACTCCGCGGCAGTGCCCGTCACCACCGTCCCCGATCCAGCTGTCCACCCGGTGTCGGTCGCGCACAGCTGGTATCCGGTGAGCCGCTCGGGAGCGTGGAACGGCGCACCCATCGCCCATACCCGCTCCAGCGACCACTGCGCGGGCTCCGTCGGCGCGACCCGCTCGATGCCGAGCGGCACGGCGATGTCCTGTCCGTGTACGAGCAGGTCCATCAACCGGTCGAGCGGCGTCGTGCCGATCGGTGTCGCACGCGACCCGATCGTTTCCCGCAGCTGTGCGAGCAGTCCCGTGGTGGTCGTCCGGTCGGCGTACCGAACGGCACTGTCGTGGATGAGCCGGTCGATGTTTCCCCGCGCCCGCACCAGTTCCACCGCAATCGTCGCGAGCGTGAACCGGGTCGCGAGCACTAGATGGGCAACCACATCGCGAACTCGCCACCGCGCGCACAACGACGCTGCGTCCCACTCGGATTCGTCGAGCCCGGCCAGCAGCTCGACCAGGGTGGTGCGCTCCTCGGCCACGCGCCGCCAGACGGTGTCCGCGCTCGGTCGTTCGATTGTCATCCTGTCTCCTTCGGTCGATGTCGTCGGTACCGTAGGAGCTCCACCGAGGTGGAGGTGCCAGGAGAGGTGACGCACAACACACGTCTGACGATCGGTGAGCTCGCCGCGAGAACCGGCGTCGCGGTGCGCACCATCCGCTACTACTGCGACGAAGGGTTGCTGGCTGCCGAGCGCACGTCGACCGGGCATCGGATCTTCGGGCCGGACGCGATCGACCGCCTCGTCCTGCTGCGCCGCCTGCGCGCACTGGGAATCGGCTTGTCCGCTATCGCCGACGTCCTCGCGGGCACCCGTGCCCTAGGGGAGGTGATCGCCGCCGAACGCGAAGCGGTCGTCGGCGAGCTCGCCGCGCTGCGCCGACGCGAGGCACTGCTGACCGCGGTGACCGGAGGTGCCGGTGAGGTCGGCGACGGGGTGAATCTGATCGCGGCCGTTGCCGAGCCGGCTGCCGCGCGCGACGTGCTCGTCGACTTCTGGCGGAATCAGCTCGCCCCGCTGCCCGCACCCGTGCTGCACGACTTCATCGAGATGAATGTGCCGAGCCCTCCGGTCGATCCCGACCCGCAGCATCTGCTGACCTACGCCGAACTCGTGGCGGCCGTGCGTGATCCACGGCTGAAGGCGGCGATGTTCGACACCGTCCGGCACAGCGCCGTTCCTGGAGTGCGTGACGAAAAGGGCTTGCTGCTGTCCGTCGCGCAGGCGTGTCTCTCGGCGGTCCCGCTCGTCGCGATCGGCGAGCAACCTCGGCCCGGTGCCGAACTCGACCATTACGTGCACGCCCACGCCGCCGCTCGCGCCGAGCGAGATACTCCGGAATTCCGTAGGCGATTGGCCCTCGGCGCCGCCGACCACCGCGTCCGCCGCTACTGGCATCTCACCACGGCCCTGACGGGTGAGCCGGTCACCTCCGGCGCCGCGCACCTGTGGCTCTTCGACGCCTTGACCGAATCGGTCGCACGATCGGCGGGCTGAACCCGCCGGGGGGCGAACGAGGGGAGGCCACCGGGTGGCCTCCCCTCAGGGGACGATCAGGGAACCACTTCGACGATGTCGCCGGGTTCGAGCCATTCGTAGTGCGCCTTGGCGCCCTCGGGGGTCAGGCGGATGCAGCCGTGGGACTGCTCCTCGGTAGGGCCGATGTGGTAGGCGATGTCGCCGTTGAAGAAGATCGCGTATTCCATGGGGGCGTTGTGCAGGGTGCTCCAGTGGAACGGCTTCTTGAACGCCACCTTGAAGGTGCCCGGCGGCGTAACCGGGGCGGCCGTGCGACATCGGGGTGGGACCGTAGGTCACCTTGCCGTTGTCCATCAGCCACGCGTTGTTGGTGGACAGCTGCAGGCACGCGCGGGCCTGCTCGCTGCACGGCGCCACCACCGGTTCCGGTTCGGGCGCGGGAACGATGGCGGGCACGCCGGGGATATCGGGCCCACCGGGCCACAGTGGTTCGGCCTGCACGGGTGCGGCGAGCGCGGTGCCGACCACCGCCGCACACATCGCCGCGCCCGCGGCCCACCGGGGAATACGACTACTACTCACGAAATCTTGCCTCTCTCGCCGCGCCCACCCCTGGTCGTCGTACGCCCAGAACATGAGCTTTCACCATCGACACAAGCCTCGGAACATAGAGGTGTGAACGATCATGGAGTATTGCGATTGTGTTGAGCAAGCCCTGGATATCGCTACCGGCGCGTCGCATCCGGGCAGCCACTTGACCACTTAGGTAAGCCTGACCTATGCTCATCGTGGCGTATGGATGAGCCGGTGGTCCCGAGGGCTGCGGTCGACCCCCTCGTTCCTGCCGCGGCGGGCTCCGTTCTCGTAACGGGGTCCGCCGCTTCGTTTTCCCGGTGGCGACGCCGGATTTCTGATGGTGTAAACCGGACGGTATGAGCGAAAACTCCCTGTCGTGGGCCGATATCACGCCCGAGCTGATGACCAAGATGAGCGAAGGCACCTTCACCGACCTCATCGGCATGCGCTTCACCGAGGTCTCCGCCGACCGCGTGCGCGGCGAATGGGAGGTGCGCCCCCAGTTGCACCAGCCCGCCGGCATCCAGAACGGCGGCGTGTACTGCACGGTGATCGAAACCCTCGCCAGCGTCGGCGCCAGCGTCTGGTTCGGTGAGCGCGGTCAGGTGGTCGGCGTCAACAACAACACCGACTTCCTGCGCGCCGTGCGCGAGGGCACCCTCACCGGCGAGGCCACCCCGATTCATCGCGGCCGCAGCCAGCAGCTGTGGGTCGTGGTGATCACCGACGCCGAGGGGCGCATGGTCGCTCGCGGTCAGGTCCGCCTGCAGAATCTGGCCGCCTGACCTCACCGCGGTCCTCGGCCCGCTGCGACCTTTCCTGCCACATGGCGCACATCGCGGTGCGCGATCAGCCATTCGCCGTCGTGCTGCTCGAACTCGTCGCGGACGAGCCCGATCACCGTCCAGTCCGCGGGCCTGCCGGCGTCCGGGTTCGAAAACCAGTGCCAGACGGTGGCGTACGCGGTGAGCAACGGGCGGTCGCCGGTCCATTCGATGGTCGCCTGCCCGATCACATGGGCCACCGGAGCGCGCTGGGACTTCGGCACCCGGCTCATATAGTCGGTGAACGAGTCGCGTCCGTGGAAGCGAACGGGTGGGCCGGGCATGATCCGGTATTCGATCAGGGCGTCGGGGGTGAAGCATTCGGAGAAGCGTTCACTGTCCTGGGTGTCGGCGATCCGGAAGAACTTGTAGAAGGTCCGGAAGATGGCGCGCTCGGCTTCGATCGTCGTGAGCAGTGGGTCGCGTGGTCCGGTCACATCGGGTCCTTATGCGTATCAATGGTTCTCGTAGGCGCGCAGCAACGTGCCGACGGTGCGCATCTCTGCGGTGGTGACCTTGCCGGTACCGAGGTGGGTCCGGCCCTCCAGCGGTCCGGCGATCAGAGCGGGGAACTGTTCGCCCGCGGTCGCCGGGTCGTAGTCGGCCGGACAGGGCCAGGCGCGCGAATCGGTCGGCGAGTGCTTCGCCCAGCCGGTAGTTCGCCGTTGACGCCACCCCTGGAGTCTAACCGGATTCTGGCGAAAAGTTGCCTCGCTGGTTCAATTTTCTAGACCAGTGTGAACAGCTAACGGCCGGCGTCGGCGCCTCGGTCGACCGGGGTGTCGAAGGCGAGTACGCAGTCATTTCGGGCAGGTTTCTGGCGGTGCTTCGTTAACTTCTCGTTAATCGAGCCGGGTTCGCCCCAGGTCACGGTGTCGGCACAAGACCCCTGGGATCGCGCACGTGCCAGAATGTCGCTCACCGACCACGACCCGCCCGAGGAGAACCCCGATGCGACTGTCGCCGCACGAACAGGAACGGCTGCTGCTGAGTTACGCGGCCGAGCTGGCGCGGCGCAGGCAGGCCAGGGGTCTCAAGCTCAACCATCCCGAGGCGGTCGCGCTCATCACCGACCACGTGCTCGAGGGTGCGCGGGACGGGCGAACCGTCGCGGAACTGATGTCCTCGGGCCGCCAGGTGCTTACCAGGGACGACGTGATGGCGGGTGTGCCGGAGATGATCCACGATGTTCAGGTCGAGGCGACCTTCCCGGACGGAACCAAACTCGTCACCGTGCACCACCCGATCGGATAAGAACAATGATTCCCGGTGAGTACCTGTGTGCCGAGGGCACGATCGAACTGAACGCGGGCGCGGTACGCGTCGAATTGGACGTGGTCAATACCGGTGACCGCCCGGTGCAGGTGGGCAGCCACGTCCACTTCCCGCAGTCCAACGCGGCACTGGACTTCGACCGTGCCGCCGCCTACGGGCACCGCCTCGACATCCCGGCGGGCACGGCCGTCCGCTTCGAACCCGGTCTGCCGCAACGGGTTTCACTGGTTCCCATCGGTGGCACCCGCGAGGTATACGGCATCAACGCCGACGCACCGGGTCGCCTCGATGGCTGAGCGTTCGATGAGTGGGCGCCACCGAACACCGCACGCCGTTTCGCCGCAGCTTCCGGGAGAGAGCCGATGACCGAACTCAGCCGCGCCCGCTACGCCGAACTGTTCGGCCCGACCACCGGCGACCGGATCCGGCTGGCCGACACCGACCTGCTCATCGAGATCACCGAAGACCGTTGCGGCGGACCGGGACTGGCGGGCGAGGAAGCCGTCTTCGGCGGCGGCAAGGTGCTGCGCGAGTCGATGGGGCAGTCGCGCGCCACCCGCGCCGACGGCGCACCCGACACCGTCATCACCGGGGTGGTGATCGTCGACCACTGGGGCATCGTCAAGGCCGATGTCGGCATCCGCGACGGCCGTATCCGCGGAATCGGCAAGGCGGGCAACCCCGACACCATGTCGGGCGTGCACCCCGACCTCGTCATCGGCCCGGCGACGGAGATCATCGCGGGCAACGGCCGCATCCTCACCGCGGGCGCCATCGACTGCCACGTGCACTTCATCTGCCCGCAGCTGATGGAGGAGGCCCTCGGCGGCGGCATCACCACCCTCATCGGCGGCGGCACCGGCCCGGCCGAGGGTTCCAAGGCCACCACCGTCACACCCGGTTCCTGGCACCTGGCCCGGATGCTGGAATCGCTCGACCACTGGCCGCTGAACATCGTGCTGCTCGGCAAGGGCAACACGGTGAGCCAGGAATCCATGTGGGAGCAATTACGTGGCGGCGCATCGGGATTCAAGCTGCACGAGGACTGGGGTTCCACCCCGGCCGCCATCGATGCCTGCCTCACCGTCGCCGACGCGGCGGGCGTACAGGTGGCGCTGCACTCCGACACCCTGAACGAGGCGGGCTTCGTCGAGGACACCCTCGCCGCCATCGCGGGCCGTGGCATCCACGCCTACCACACCGAGGGCGCGGGCGGCGGCCACGCACCCGACATCATCACGGTCGCTTCGCATCTCAACGTGCTGCCCAGTTCGACCAACCCCACCCGCCCGCACACCGTCAACACCCTCGACGAACACCTCGACATGCTGATGGTGTGCCACCACCTGAGTCCGTCGATCCCGGAGGATCTGGCCTTCGCCGAATCCCGCATCCGGCCCTCGACGATCGCCGCCGAAGACCTGCTCCACGACCTGGGCGCCATCTCCATGATCGGCTCGGATTCCCAGGCCATGGGGCGCATCGGTGAGGTGGTGCTGCGCACCTGGCAGACGGCGCACGTGATGAAACGCCGTCGCGGTGCGCTGCCGGGCGACGGCGCCGCCGACAATGCCCGCGTCCAGCGCTACATCGCGAAATACACCATCTGCCCGGCTGTTTCGCACGGACTCGACGACGAGATCGGTTCGGTGGAAGTCGGCAAACTGGCCGATCTGGTGCTGTGGGAACCGGCGTTCTTCGGTGTCCGACCGCACGTGGTCCTCAAGGGCGGCATGATCGCCTGGGCCGCGATGGGCGACGCCAACGCCTCCATCCCCACCCCCCAACCCGTCCTGCCGCGCCCGATGTTCGGTGCCGCCGCTCCCGCCGCGGCCGCCACCTCCCTGCACTTCGTCTCCGAGCAGGCCATCGACGACCGTCTCGCCGACCGCCTCGACGTCCGCCGAAAACTGGTCCCCGTCAAGAACGTCCGCCGCGTCACCAAGACCGACATGCCCCACAACGACGCCATGCCACGCATCGAGGTCGACCCCGACACCTTCACCGTCCGCGTAGACGGCGAGGTCTGGACCGAGGCCCCCGCCACCGAACTCCCCATGGCCCAGCGCTACTTCCTGTTCTGAGGGCCCGCCGGGTGTCGGCGGCCGGCGGTGGTCTCGGCGCGATCCGAGCCGGGCGGGTACCGGCATTGTCGTCGAGATCCTCGACAGTCCGGCGGTTGCCGCTGTGTGGTGCCGGGTGGTGGCAGACTGCGGGTATGACCAGTGCTGAGTGGGCCGATGTCGACAGTTATCTCGTCAGTGCGCTCGTCGGGGAGGAGGGGGTGCCCGCGCTGCAGGCGAACGCCACTGCTGGGCTGCCCGCGATCGATGTGTCGCCGCCGCAGGGGAAGTTGCTGAACCTGTTGGCACGCACCGCTCGTGCGCGTCGGGTGCTCGAGATCGGCACGCTCGGCGGGTACAGCACCGAATGGCTCGCGCGTGCGGTCGGTGCGGGCGGGACCGTGGTGACCCTGGAATTCGAGCCGCGCCATGCCAAGGTCGCGCGGGAGAACCTGGACCGGGCCGGGGTGGGGGAGCGCGTCGACATCCGGGTCGGCGCCGCACTCGACACCCTGCCCGAGGTCGCCGAGGACAGCAGCGAGCCGTTCGATCTGGTCTTCATCGACGCCGACAAGGTGAACAACTCGAACTATGTGCAGTGGGCGCTGCGGCTGACCCGTCCGGGTTCGGTGATCATCGTCGACAATGTGGTGCGCGGCGGGGCGGTCGCCGACGAGCACTCCGACGACCCGAACGTGCGCGCCAGTCGCGAACTGATCGACCTGCTCGCCGCCGAACCGAGCCTGGACGCCACGGTGATCCAGACCGTCGGCGCCAAAGGGTGGGACGGTTTCGCGTACGCGGTGGTCAACGGCCCGGAGGCCTAGCGGTACGGCCTCGTCGCCGATGGCTGGTTTCGTGTCGGTACGACAGGGGTAGCGGTGGGCCGGGTACCCGGACCTGTCGGCGGCGTGCCGGTACCGCGACGGGTCGCGCTCGCCCGGGTCAGCGCACGGGTGACAGTGCCCGGGGCGACAGCGGCTGCGCGCCGGTCGCGATGTCGATGGCTTCGGCCAGGTCGAGCCGCAGTTCGTGATCCGATGCCGGTGCGGGTCCGTCGTGGTGGGTGATGCCCTCGGCGGTGCGTACGTAGTGCAGCACGGTGTCGCCGATATGCACGGTGACGGTGCCCGCGTCGACGACCCGCGCGAGGGCCCGGCCCAGGGGCAGGGCCAGCCAATGCGCGCGCACCGCGTCGGTGGGATTGCGCTGCCCCAGCAGCGGCGCACCCCACCCGGCCAGCGCGTCGAGCACCGGTCGCAGCCCCCGGCCGAGTTCGGTGAGCTCATAGCTCGAACGCATCCCGTTGCGGTGGTGGGTGAGCACACCGTCGCGCTCGAGCCCCTTGAGCCGGGTCGCGAGCATATCGGTGCTTATCCCGGGCAGGTCGGCGAACAGATCACTGTAACGGCGTGGGCCGGAACACAATTCGCGGACAACGAGCAGGCTCCACCGGTCCCCGACGAGGTCGAGCGCGCGGCTCACGGCGCAGTAGTGGTCGTAGCTTCGGCGTGACACGGCTATCACTCTAACCTGATACTTGGAAAATCCAAGTGAGATCTTGGAAAAACCAAGTAGTGTGTGCGGCAACCACATCGCGGAGGGAAGTCCATGCAGTTCAAGCAGTCGAGCAAGCTGTCGGGAGTGTCGTACGAGATTCGCGGTCCGGTGGCCGAGGAAGCCGCCCGGCTCGAGGCCGAGGGGCATCACGTCGTGAAGCTCAACACCGGCAATCCGCTGATCTTCGGGTTCGACGCGCCGCCGGACCTGTTGCAGGACATGGTGCGAACCCTGCCCGCCTCCACCGGCTACACCTCGTCGAAGGGCCTGCTCTCGGCCCGGCGCGCGGTGGTGCAGTACTACCAGACGCTCGGCGTGGCCGATGTCGACGTGGAACAGGTGTTCCTCGGCAACGGTGTCTCCGAGCTCATCATGATGGCGATGACGGCGCTGCTCGAGAACGGCGACGAGGTCCTGGTGCCCGCCCCCGACTTCCCGCTGTGGACGGCCGCGACCGCGCTCAACGGCGGCACCCCGGTGCACTATCTGTGCGACGAAGGCGCCGACTGGTACCCCGACCTGGCCGACATCACCGCCAAGATCACCGACCGCACCCGCGCGATCGTCCTCATCAACCCCAACAATCCGACCGGTGCGGTGTACCCGCCCGAGGTGCTGCGCGAGATCCTCGAGATCGCCCGCAGGCACAACCTCGTCGTGTTCGCCGACGAGATCTACGACAAGATCTACTACGACGAGCTCGAGCACACCGCGGTCGCCTCGCTCGCTCCCGATCTGCTGTGCCTGACCTTCTCCGGCCTGTCGAAGAACTACCGCGCCGCCGGTCTGCGTTCCGGCTGGCTCGTGGTGTCGGGCCCCGTTCAGCACGCGGCGAGCTACCTCGAGGGTCTGACCATGCTGGCCGGTCTGCGGTTGTGCGCGAATGTCCCCGCGCAGCAAGCCATCCAGGCCGCGCTCGGCGGGTATCAGAGCATCGACGATCTGGTCCTGCCCGGTGGCCGGCTGCGCGAACAGCGCGACCGGGCGTGGGAAGCGCTCAACTCCATCCCCGGTGTCTCGTGCGTGAAACCCAAGGGCGCGCTCTACGCCTTCCCGCGCATCGACCTGGACATGTACCCCATCCACGACGACGAGAAGTTCGTCCTCGACCTGCTGCTGCAGGAGAAGCTGCACATCGTGCAGGGCACCGGCTTCAACTGGCCGCGTCCCGACCACTTCCGCATCGTCACCCTGCCGCACGCCGACGAACTCGAGGCCATCATCGAACGCATCGGCCGCTTCCTGGCCACCTACCGGCAGTAGGTCAGGTCGGGCAGCCCTGCCCGGAGTCACCGGACGCCGAGGGCGGAAGCTGGATGAGGCAGAGGGCGAGCCCGGCCATCGCGTCGGCCAGTTCGCCGGACCCCGTGTGGACCGTCGGGCGGTTCGGCCCGGGGATCTCGGCCGAGGCGGCCGGTGCGGCGAGTACCGGCACCGCCGCGGCACAGACGATCAGCGCCGCGGCGGCGAACTTCTTCGGCATGATCGGCCCCTGTCTCCCGGATGACGTCTCGGTCCCGATGCTACGCCCGGGGCGTGCCCGCGGACTTCGGCGCAGCGATGAGGGCTGAGCGCAGCCACGAGACAGAAGGACTCACCGCAGCCGGACCGGGAGGTCGAGCAGGCCGCGGATGAGCGTGCTCGTCTGCCAGTGCATGGTCGCGGCGGGATCGGCCGGGCGCAGGTCGGGAAAGCGCCGGAGCAGGGCGGTGAAGGCGACCTCGGCTTCGAGGCGGGCCAGGGGAGCTCCGACGCAGAAGTGGATGCCGTGCCCGAAGGCGAGGTGGCCCGAGGTCGGCCCGTCGACGGTGAGCGTATCGGGGTCGGTGAAACGGGCGGGGTCGCGGTTGGCGGCCGCCAGCGCGACGTTCACGATCTCACCCGCCGGAATCTCGACACCGCCGAGGGTGACGGGCTCGGCGGTGAACCGCAGCGTCGCCATGTCGACCGGCCCGTCGAAACGCAGGAACTCCTCGACGGCCTCGGGCACGCCGGCCGGGTCGGCACACAGTGCCGCCCATTGGCTGGGCTCGCGCAGCAAGGCGTGCACACCGTTGCCGATCAGGTTCACGGTGGTCTCGTGCCCGGCGACCAGCAGCAGGAACGCCATCGACACCAGTTCGCGGTCGGTGAGCCGGTCGCCGTCCTCGTCGGCGAGCACCAGCTGCGACAGTAGATCCTCGGCGGGCCGGGCCTGCTTGGCGCGCACCAGACTCGACAGGTACGCCGCCATCGCGGCCGCGGCGGCGGGCCGCCCCTCCTCCTCACCGACCACCCCGACCAGCGACCGGGTCCACGCCTGGAAGTCGTCCCGGTCGTCGAAGGGAACACCGAGCAGTTCGCAGATCACGGTCACCGGAAGTGGATTGGCGAAGGTCTGCATGAGGTCGACCTCGTCGTGGCCGTCCATCGCTGCCAGGAGGTTCTCGGTGATCTCCTCGATGCGAGGGCGCAGCGCCGCCACCTGACGGGTGGTGAACGCCTTGTTCACCAATTTGCGCAGGCGGGTGTGCTCGGGCGGGTCGGTGCTCAGCATGTGCTGCAGCAGCACCATGGTGTTGGCGTCGGTGGGGGCGCCGTCGCGTTTGGCGCGCAGGATCTCGTCGGCACGCACGGTGTCCTTGCGCAGCCGAGGGTCGGCGAGTGCGGCGCGCGCCTCGGCATGACCGATGACGATCCAGCGGATCACGTTGTCGGGGAACAGCACCCGATGCACCGGTCCGGTGGTGCGCCAGCGGCGGTAGTGGGCGTGCGGGTCGTCGAAGAAGTCGGCGCCGATGGTCTCGACAGGGGCGGCGGCGGTGGTGGTGTCGGCCATTTCGTCACGGTACCGGGGTGGCCGCGGCGACGCGCCGGAAGCGACCACCCCGATTACCGAATTCCCTTGTGACAGGCGATGTCCGGTTCAGCGGGCGGACCCGTGCAGGGCGATCTTGCCGTTGCGTCCCGGCGTTTCCGAGGCGACGGCCGCGTCACCGGCCTTGTCGAGGGGGAACTCACCGTCGAGTTCCAGGCGCAATGTGCCGTCGGCGGCCAGCCCGACCAGTTCGGTGATGAGCCGCACATAATCGGCGCGGTCGATCTCGGCACTGCGCTGCTGGCCCCAGAAGCCCTTCACCACAGCCTGTTTGAAGATCACCGCACCGGTGTCGATGATCATCGGCTTGCCCGACAGCGCGCCGAAGGAGATGAGTTCACCGCGCGGGGCGAGCAGCGACATCAGCGTGGCCGCGGCCGGACCGCTGACCTGGTCGACGGCCCGTACGATAGGTTCGCCGCCGGTCACCTCGGTCACCCGCTCGGCCCACCCTTCGCTCTCGGTGTCGAGGACCGGGCCGTAGCCGAGGTCCTCGAGTGCCCGCACCGAACCGGGTCCGCGCACCAGGCTCAGCACCCGCACTCCGCGCTGCTCGGCGAACAGGTTGACCTGCCGGCCGACGGCGCCGTTGGCGGCGTTCACCACGATCCACTGACCGGGCTGCACGGCGAGATCGTCGAGCAGCATCAGCGCGCTCAACGGCATGGCCAGCAATTGACAGGCGGTCTCGTCGGGCACCGTCGGCGGCATGGGAACCACCTGGTCGGCGCGCGCGACGAAGTAGTCGGCCCACGCGGCCCTCGCCCCGGCCACCGCGACCCGCTGCCCGACCTGCACCCGATCGGCACCCGGGCCCACCGCGTCGACGACGCCGACGGCCTCGGTGCCCGGGATCGCGGGCAGCGGGGGTTTGTAGCCGTATATCCCGCGCACGATCGCGAGGTCGTGGTTGTGGATGGGCGAGAGCGTCATCGACAGCCGCACCTCACCTGGTCCCGGTTCGGGCGCGGGCACGGTCTGTGCCGCGAGTACGTCCTTCGGCTCCCCGAATCGTTCGATCACCACTGCCTGCATGTCCGCCTCCGAAGCTGGTCGCGAGTCGTGCACGATGCGCCCATTCTTCCACCGCGCCGCACTTCCCCGACGCCGCACGTTCCGGTCGCGCGTCTCGCGCACTCGGCACAGAGGCCAGTGGCAGCCCGCCTCGGCTCGGGATGCGAGGCTGCGGCGATCGACCCACAGGAGACGTTCCGGCCATGGCGAACGCTCACAATGCGCTCGTGTCAATACGCCGCAAGGGTGACCGACGCCCCCTGCGGTAGCTTCACCGAATCGGTCTTACGGGGGACGACCGGCGAGGAGCTGCGGCCTACTCTCGGTCCATGACAGCCGGAACCCCTTCACCCGCGGCATCTTCCGGCCGCCGCATCGGCGAGGTCGACATCCTGCGCGGATTCGCCCTGTTCGGCATTCTGATCACCAATGTGATCATCGCGACCACGCTGTGGTCCGCCGTCGGCACCCGCGAGGACCCGCGTTCACTGTTCGACGGCACCGCCGATCAGCTGGTCCGCGCGGGCGTCGACGCGCTGTTCACCGGACGTTTCTACCTGCTGTTCGCGTTCCTGTTCGGATACTCGTTCACCCTGCAGATCGCGGCGGCCCAGCGGGCCGGGGCGCCACCGGTGCGGCGGCTGCTGCGGCGGTGTGCGGCACTGATGGGAATCGGCCTGCTGCACGTGTACTTCCTGTGGGTCGGCGACATCCTCACCCTGTACGCGGCGCTGTGTCTGCTGCTGATCGCCCTGCGCAAACTCTCCGCCCGCACCGCCGTCATCACCGCGATCGTGCTGTATTCGCTGTGGTCGGTCTTCGCCTTCCTACCCGGAAGCGGCACGGGCACGCTCGGCCTCGGCCTGTTCTTGGACCTGCCGAAGATGTCGGCGGACTTCACCGGCAGCATCGCCGACACCTTCGCCGCCCAGACCTCCGTCGCCCCGGTGTTCGCGATCCTCATCTGGATAGGCCAGGGCGTGCCGAGCCTGGCGATGTTCCTGCTCGGCATGGTGGCGGGTAAACGCAATCTGTTCGAGGACGCCGCGACCATCGCGCGCTGGTCGCCCCGGGTGCTGTGGATCGGGTTCGGGCTCGGGCTCCCGATCTCGGCCATGACCTTCGCCCAGCTGATGGACTGGTGGCATCCGCCGGTCCCGGTCCACGGATTCCAGTACCTCATCGCGCCCGCCATGACCTTCGCCTATGTCGCGCTGATCCTGCGGCTGGTGGGCTCGCCACGCACCGGCCGGTATCTCGCCGCGCTCGCGCCCGCCGGGCGGATGGCGGCCACCAACTACATCGGTCAGTCGGTGGTGCTGATGGTGGTCTACACCGGATACGGTTTCGCCCTCGCCGATACCGTCGCGCCGCCGGTGGTCGTGCTCGTCGCGTTGGTCACCTTCGCCGCCCAGCTCGCGCTCAGTGCCTGGTGGTTGCGTCACCATCCCTACGGTCCGGTGGAATGGGTGTTGCGCGCGGCCACCTATCTGAGGCTGCCCGCGTGGCGGACACCGAAAGCGGCTGCGGCCCAAGCTGTTCGCTGACCTAGCCGGACCGGTCGGCGCGCGCGGCGAAACCGTCGCAGAGCGCGTCGAGGCCGAGGTAGAGCAGATCCTGCGAGGTCAGCTCGCTCACGCCCGCGCCCTCCAACTCCGCCAAGGCGGGCGGCACCGGGAACTGTGGTGTGCCTTCCAGTAGGTCGCGCAGACCGTTGGGGTCGTCGGTCGCGGTGCGCTTGTCGGCGAGCAGGGCGCCACCGACCACCGGCAGGCTCGCGCCCGAGATGTAGTTCCACACCGTGAAGGCCATGGTCGTGGCCTCGCGCGCCGACACCTCGAGCTCGCGCAGGCCCGCCACCAGCCACGCCAGGCTCGCCAGCCCCTGGGGGCCGAAGCTGTAGCGGGGGACCGCGAAGGTCAGCAGCACCCACGGATGCTGCTGGTAGAGCTGCCAATCGACCTCGGCGGCGATGCGTACCCGGTCGCGCCAGGTCCAGTTCTGGCCGGTGGGGTCGGGATAGGGGTGCCGAGCGGCGATCTCGTCGGTCATGGCCGCGATCAGTTCGTCCTTGCTGTCCACGTGCCGATACAGCGACATGGTCCCCACCGCGAGCCGATCGGCGATGCGCCGCATCGACACCGCGTCGAGGCCGTCGGCGTCGGCGAGGGCGATCGCGGCGTCGACGATCGCCGCCCTGGTGAGCTTGGCCTCAGTCATCCCATGACTCGCTTTCGTCATCCGGTCTTAATGCGTACACTGTACCGGTGCCTCGCGTACGCCGTACGCACACCTGGGAAGGAACTCGGAATGACGAAGCTGGAACCGGCGGTGCCCACCGCAGTCGCCGGTGGACGCCGCGCATGGCTCGGATTGGGCGTGCTGCTGCTGCCGGTGCTGCTGGTGTCGATGGACATCTCGGTGCTGTTCCTCGCCATGCCGACCCTGACGAGCGACCTCGACCCCACCGCCTCCCAGCAGCTGTGGATTCTCGACATCTACGGGTTCATGCTGGCGGGCCTGCTCATCACGATGGGCAATCTCGGCGACCGGATCGGCAGGCGCAACATCCTGCTCGCCGGCGCGGCCGTGTTCGGTGTGGCATCGGTGCTCGCCGCGTTCGCGCCGAGCGCCCCGGTCCTCATCGCCGCGCGCGTGCTGATGGGTATCGGCGGTGCGACCCTGCTGCCGTCGAGCCTGGCGCTGATCTCCACGCTCTTCCCCGACGCCCGCAGGCGCGCCACCGCCATCGGCATCTGGACGGCCTTCTTCGCGGGCGGTTCGGCCGTCGGCCCGATCATCGGTGGCCTGCTGCTGCACCACTTCTGGTGGGGTTCGGTGTTCCTCATCAATATCCCGGTGCTCGCGATCCTGCTGCTGTTCGGACCGTTCCTGCTGCCCGAGCACCGCTCTACGACCCTCGGCCCGATCGATCTGCCGAGTGTGGCGCTGTCGATCGGCGGCATCCTGCCGGTGGTCTACGGCATCAAGCACATCGCCGCCGACGGGTTCGATCTCGTCTCCCTGGTGATCGCGGCTATCGGTGCGGTGATGCTCGTGCTGTTCGTGCGCAGGCAGCGGCATCTGAGCGAACCGCTGCTCGACCTGTCGCTGTTCACCCGGCCGCTGTTCCGGGTCGCGATCGGCGCCAGCATGGCCGGCATGATGTCGCTGGCCGCGATGAGCTACCTGACCAGCGTGTATCTGCAGTCGGTCACCGGGCGTGACCCGTTGCAGGCCGCGCTGCTCGGTATTCCGATGGCGGTGGCCGTGTTCGTCTGCTCGATGAGCGGGGCGAATCTCGGGTTGCGGATCGGAGTGCGGGCCGCGTTCACCCTGGCGCTCGTCGCGTCGGCGGTGGGCAATCTGATGCTGCTCGGCGTCGGTGTCGACGGCGGGTCGGCCTGGTACGTGGCCGGTTCGGTGATCGCCGGTGTCGGTTACGGCATCTCCTTCACCCTGGTGTCGGATGTGGCGGTGTCGGCGGTGCCTGCCGAGCGTGCGGGCTCGGCGGTCGGCATCTCGGAGACCAGCTTCGAGCTCGGCAACGCGCTCGGGCTCGCGCTGCTCGGTTCGCTGGCGGCGCTGGTGTTCCGCTCCGGCGGCGACTTCGACGAAACGCTGGGGGAGACCCTCGCGCACTCCGGTGGCGATGCGGGTCTGGCGCACGCCGCTCGCGAATCGTTCGTCAGCGGCATGCATGTCGCCACCACTGTCGGTGCGTTGCTACTGCTGGCGATGGCCGCGCTGGCGTGGCGTTCGGCCCGGTCGACGCGCTGAGACGACCGGTAGCGGCGGTCCGCGTGACTGCCCTACCGGTCTTGCGGTCCCGCGCAGCACTCGCTCGTTTGTGAGGAGAGCCACCGGGGCCGCGGCCGGACGCGGCTCGCCGCGCGTTGCGGTGCCGGCGTTGCATAGGATCGTCGGATGCGAAACGAGGGCGCGACGGGCCTGGCGACATTGCTCGCGCTGGCTGATTCGCGCCTGCCCATCGGCGGGCACGTGCACTCCGGCGGTGTCGAGGAGGCCGTGGCGTCCGGCCTGTTGCGCGACAACGCGAGCGTCGAGCTGTACCTGCGCCGCCGCATCGTCACCACCGGCCTGGTGGCTGCCTCGCTGGCTGCCGCAGTCTGCGCGGGCACGCTGTCGCCTGAGCGCGCCGACCTCGAAACCGACGCTCGCACACCATCTCCCGCCGCGCGCACCGCCTCCCGCGCCCAGGGCCGCGGCCTGCTCCGGCTCGCCAAACAGCTCTGGCCGAACCCCGCGAACCCACCGGGTACGCGTGCGCCGCGACCGAACGGCTCCCGCACCGACGATCGCGCCGGGCTCCTCCGTGCCGCCCTCCCACGCCCCCTGGCTCCCGACACGCACGCCCCCGCGACCGAACCGGGCGACACGCACCACCGGCTGGATTGGGCGAGCGTCGGCCCGCGACCGCACCTGCCGACTGTGTTCGGCATGGTCGGCCTGGTTTGCGGGGCGAGTCCGCAGGAGCTGGCCGGTGTCGTCGTCTACACCACGCTCACCGGTGCCGCGACCGCCGCTCAGCGCCTCCTCGCTCTCGACCCCGCGGCCATCGCGGCGAGCACGCTGCGCCTGGCACCCCTGTGCGACCGGGTCGCCGCCGAGGCCGCCACGGGGTTGGCCGCGCTGTCGGACCCGTTGCAGGACGCCCTCGCCGAACGTCACCTCCACCGCGACATGCCCCTGTTCGCGTCCTGATCCCGAGATGAAGGAGTTCCCATGCCGCCGCACCTGATCGATGGTGAACCGCACGATCACAGCCACGACCGGCCCAAGCGCGATCGGGTTCCCGGTGAGGCGCTGCGCGTCGGCATCGGCGGCCCGGTCGGCTCGGGCAAGACCGCGCTGGTCGCGGCGCTGTGCAGGCAGCTGCGCGACGAGCTGTCGCTCGCGGTGCTGACCAACGACATCTACACCACCGAGGACGCCGACTTCCTGCGCCGCCACGCGGTGCTGCCCGACGAGCGGATCACCGCCGTGCAGACCGGCGGCTGCCCGCACACCGCCATCCGCGACGACATCACCGCCAACCTCGACGCCATCGACGACCTGGTCGCGGCCAATCCGCCGCTGGACCTGATCCTCGTCGAGTCCGGCGGCGACAACCTCACCGCCACCTTCTCCTCCGGCCTGATCGACGTGCAGATCTTCGTGATCGACGTGGCGGGCGGCGACAAGGTGCCGCGCAAGGGCGGTCCCGGTGTCACCTTCTCCGATCTGCTCGTGGTGAACAAGACCGACCTCGCCCCGCTGGTCGGCGCCGACCTCGGCGTGATGGAGCGCGACGCCGCGAAGGTGCGCGAAGGCCGTCCCACCGCGCTGATCTCGCTTACCGACGACCCGGCCGCCACCCCCGTCCTCGCCTGGGTGCGCGAACAGTTGCGGCTGACCGCCGAGCAGGACGCGGCCGCCGGCGTTGCGCACTGAACTGAGCATCGTCGCCGCGCCGGACCGCCTGCCGCGCATCGATGCGGTCGGCGGCCTGGCCGGGCGACACACCGGCGCCGATACCGTGCACCTGATCGGCACCGCCGCCACCCCGCTCGGCGGGGACGAACTCGACGTCCGCGTGGTGGTGCTGCCCGGTGCGCGACTGGTTGTCCGCTCGGTGGCGGCGACGATCGCCCTTCCGAGCACCACCAGTCCGGTGTCCTCGGCGCGCTGGCACTTCGAAGTCGGTGCCGAGGCGGAGCTGGACTTCGACCCGGAGCCGACAATCGTCGCGGGCGGGGCACATCATCACGCGGTGACCACAGTCGTGCTCGGCCCCGGAGCGCGGTTGCGGTTGCGGGAACGGATCCAGCTGGGCCGTAGCGGGGAGGACGGCGGCGGCTGGCGCGGTGATCTGATCGCCGACGTGGGGGAGCTGCCGCTGCTGCGGCACCGGCTGGAACTCGGGGCGGGCACGTCTGCCGACGACCGGCTGAGCGCAGCGCGAGCGCTCGACAGCGAATTGCGCTATCCCGACGATCGACCCGCCTGGTCGGGCGGCCTGGACGCGGTCCGGCTGCCGCTGGCCGCGGGCGGCTCCCTGGCGACCCGCACGAGTGCGCGCCTGCACGCACCGGTTGCGGTCGGTTAACTGAGAAGTGGTGGGAGCCGGACGTATCCGACTCCCACCACCCGGCACCCCGACGATCAGGCGATGGCCAGCCCGCTGTCCTCGGCCTCGACCGTCTCGGGCGCGTCTTCGCCGTCGACGGCGTCGGGCGACATTCCGCGCGGCGGCGCGAGGAAACCGTTCGTCGCACCGACCACGGCGCCCACGCCGGCACCGACGATCGTGGCGGGCACCGACACCGCCATGTATCCGGCCACCCCGCCCAGGATCGGGCCCGCGACCAGGCCGACCGGGAAGAAGACGAGCCCGGTGACGAGCCCGGCCACCGCGCCGACCGTGCTGCCCATCATCGCGGCCGGAATCGCCACCGTCGACCCGACGGCGGCACCGCGCGCGGCGGTGCCGAGGGTCTCCTGGGCGATCCGGTCGGAGCGACTGCGCTCGAGCCCGATCGAGTCGAGGAACGTCGCCAGGTTCGCCTCGGTGTTGGCCGAGGCGTCGTTGATCTGGATCGACGTCTCCACCGGAACGAAGTCGGGCACCGGAACCTGCTGGTCACCGAAGCGGAACTGGCCTGGCGGCGGCAGGATCGGCGGAACCGGCGCCACCGCGGTCGGCAGGTGCAGCGGGCCGACCGGAGACAGATAATCGGTCTCCGGACCCGTGCGTGCCCACGCCAGCGAGCTGCGGGTGTTCGCAGGCTTCGGCGCGGTCACGTAGGGGGTGGCATTGGGCGCGGCCGCGTCGTACTCCGGTGCGATCGGCTGTTCGGGCTGGGTCACCGCCGCCTGCGCGGGATCGGCATTCGCGGTGCCCGTGCCGATCAGGGCCATGACAAGGGGTACCGCTCCTGCCGCGACGACCGAACCCACCTTCTGTCGCTGCGGGCTCGGCGCCCTGTGTTTCCCCGTCGCCATAGATCACCTTTCATCCGGGGGATTTGGTCACACATATGACCTCCGACATTCGGTCCGGCGCGGAGGCCGGATGGGTCCGAAACGTCGGCGACCCGCAATATCGGTGTGCCGGAAGGTAACCGGAGACGACAAAGCCGGATGGTTCGACGGAACCATCCGGCTTTCGGGCAGGTGTACTACCCGGACTTGCGCTCGTCGATCTGTTTGCGCCCCGACGGCGGGGCGCCGAGGTGGGCGGCGAGCTCGTCGGCCTCGGAGACGTCGGAGTTGACCTCCTCGATCGCCAGGCGCGCGAACACCCACTGCTCGGTCGCCGCCATCTGACCGCGGTTGCGGCCGAGGAAGGACACGAACCAGCCGATCACGGTGACGATCCGGCTGCGGTAGCCGACCAGGTAGTACAGGTGCAGGGCCAGCCACGCGAGCCAGGCGAGGAACCCGCTGAACTCGAGCTTGCCGATCTGGCAGACCGCGTCGAAACGCGAGATGGTCGCCATCGAGCCCTTGTTGAAGTACTTGAACGGCTTGCGTTCGGCCGGGGTCTGCCCCTTCAGCCCGGCCTTGATGGCCTTGGCCGCATAGGTGGAACCCTGGATCGCGCCCTGCGCCTGACCGGGCACACCCGGCACCGACATCAGATCGCCGACCACGAAGACGTTCGGATGACCCTTGACCGTGAGGTCGGGCTCGACGATCACGCGGCCGGCCCGGTCCACCTCGGTGCCGTCGGACCGCTCGGCGATCATCTTGCCCAGCGGGCTGGCCTGGACGCCCGCCGACCACACCTTGCACATCGCCTCGATGCGGCGGGTGCTGCCGTCCTTGTCCTTGACGACCACGCCGTGCGCGTCGACATCGGTCACCATGGCGTTGAGCTGGATCTCCACGCCCATCTTCTCGAGCCGCTTGGCGGCCTTGGCGCCCAGCTTCGGACCCATCGGGCCCAGCACCGCGCCCGCGCCCTCGAGCAGGATGACGCGCGCGTCGCGCGGGTCGATGGTGCGGAAGGTGCCGTCGAGGGTGCGGTCGGCGAGTTCGGCGATCTGCCCGGCCAGCTCGACACCCGTCGGGCCAGCGCCGACGACGATGAAGGTGAGCAGCCGGTCGCGTTCCTCCTGCGTTTCGGCCAACTCGGCCTGCTCGAAGGCGCCGAGGATGCGGGCACGCAGTTCCAGGGCGTCGTCGATGGTCTTCATACCGGGCGCGTAGGTGGCGAAGTGGTCGTTACCGAAGTAGGACTGCTGCGCGCCGGTGGCGACGATGAGGCTGTCGTAGGGGGTTACCGTGTCGCGGTTGAGTAAGCGCGAGGTGACCGTCTGGTTGTCCAGGTCGACGTCGACGACGTCGCCCATCAGCACCTGCGCGTTCTTCTGCTTGCGCAGCACGAGCCGGGTGGCCGGGGCGATCTCGCCCGTCGACAGGATGCCCGTGGCCACCTGGTACAGCAGCGGCTGGAACAGGTGGGTCGACGTCTTGGAGATCAGCGTGACATCGACATCGGCCCTGCGCAGGTGCCGGGTGCCGAACAACCCGCCGAACCCGGAACCGATCACCACCACGCGGTGCCGCTGGTTCCCGACAGACTGAGTGCTCATCGTCCTGACTCCTCGGCTGACTGGGGTGATTACAGAACCGACCTTACGGGACGTGCCGCCTCAGCGACCCGCAAGGAGCAGCTGGGCCACCTTGGTGTCGGTCTCGGCGCCCTCGGTGTAGCCGCCGTCGGCGCCGAGTGCGTTCATGATGGCCAGGGTATAGCGCTCGCCCTCGCCCGCGACGCCGACCGAGTTGACCACCCAGCCGTCGGCCTCGGCCGACCAGCCGTTCTTCAGGCCGGGACGCATCGCCGCACCGGCGCCCCACACACCCCAGTGCTGGTTGGAGTCGACCGAGCGCATCCGGTCGAGCAGGTAGGCCAGGTCGTCGGGGTGCATGGTGTCGAGGATGGTGTTCATCAACCGGTCCAGGTCGGCGGCGGTGCACTTCTGGAACGACCAGTCCGGGAACAGCGCGGTGTTGGTCGGCTGCGGGATCAGACTGACCATGCCGTACGCGCGGAAGGCGTTGTTGTAGGCCATCCGGTCGAAGCCGATGTACTTGTGCCACAGCACATCCGTGGCCTGGTCGTTGGACGTGGCGAGCATCGCCTCGATATTGCCCCGGTCCTCCGGCGACAGCGCGATGGCGCCGACGCGGGCCCGGTTGAGCAGGTCGGCGGCGATGGCAAGCTTGATCGTCGAGGCGGTCCACACCTGGTTCTCGGCGTGTTCGTTGGCGTAGATGCCGCCGGTGACGCGGTCGCGCAGCACGTAGCCGACGACGCCGGGGCGCCCGGCCAGGTAGCTGTTCACCCGCGCGATCCGCGAACTCATGTCGCAGTCGAAACCGGACAGGCACGCCTGGGTCAGGACCGGCGCGGCCTGCGCGGTGGCGGTGAGTACCGGGACGCCCGGGGTGAGGGCGGCCGCGGCGGCGAGGAGACAGGCTGTTGCTGCGACCCGGGAAACGACGCGGGTGGCGGGGGAACGGTCACGCACGAGGCACCACACTGGCACATCGGCGGCCCGGGCGCACCCTTCGCTGCCGAATCGTCACATATCGACCTTGTGGCACAGCGGGATTGCGATCAGTGATGCGCGGCGTGCGGGGTGGCGATGGGGCAGCCGTTGAGCCGGTGGCAGTGCTCGAACGCCTCGCCGTGGCGATCGAGGGGCCATGAGTGCAGCACCTGGTCGGGGCCGTAGCGCCGGGAATTGATGAGTTCCCAGCGGGCGCCTGCGCGGCGGACGACGAACCCGCCGTCGGGAACCAGGGCAATCACCTGCGCGATCATGAACCGAACCCGCCTTTCGTACTGCGGCCGAACCGTCCCACCCGAGCCTGCAGAGTCCCACGCCCCGGTTTCGTGCCGGCGCAGGCGTGGCCGGTAACGCGTTGCAGTGTGGTCTATTTCACTAGCTCTTGCCGGGGGTGCGGGCGGGGTCGCATGATTGCGGGTCGGTCGCTGGGCGTATAAACGACGGATGCCGTTGCACCTCCATCGCGCCGAACGCGCCGACGCGCTGGCCGACGGTCTCGGGCAGGTGCTCGCGGTCGCTCCCGGTGATCCTTTCGCCACCGAGGTGGTCGCCGTTCCCGCGAAAGGTGTCGAGCGCTGGCTGGCGCAACGGTTGTCCGGTGTGCTCGGCGTGGGCGGCGCCGGTGACGGGGTAGCCGCCAACATCTCCTTCCCCTCGCCTGCCGCGCTGGTCGCCGACGTGCTGGCCGCCGCGAACGGGATCACCGCCGAGGACGACCCGTGGTCCGGGCAGCGGGTGGTGTGGTCGGTGCTGCGGGTGATCGACGAGGTAGCCGCCGAACCGTGGGCGGCGGTGCTGGCCCGCCACCTCGGGCTGCCCGGCGGCGATCACCGTCTCGGCAGGCGTTATTCGACCGCCGCCCACCTGGCCGCCCTGTTCGACTCCTACGCCGCCCAGCGCCCGCGCGTGCTGCTCGACTGGGTCGCGGGCATCGACGGCGACGGCGCGGGCGGCCCGGTGCCCGACGACCTGGCGTGGCAGCCGAAGCTGTGGCGCGCGCTGCGCACGGCCATCGGCTCCCCGAGCCCCGCCGAACGCCTCGCCGACGCCTGCGCCCGGCTGCGCACCGACCCCGCGTCGGTCGACCTGCCCGAGCGGCTGTCGCTGTTCGGCCTCACGCGCCTGCCCGCCGACCAGCTCGCCGTCTTCACCGCACTCGCCGCCCATCGCGATGTGCACCTGTGGCTGGCACATCCGAGTCCGGTGCTGTGGACGGCACTCGCCGATGCTGCCGGTGGTCCACCGGTCGGGGACGGCTCGGATCCGGTCGCTGATCGGGATGGGTCGGCGCGGGCGAATCCAGCTGGGGCTCAGCAGTTCTCGGCGGCGCCCCGGTCTGCCGATCGGACCGCGGATCGCGTTTCGCACCCCTTGCTCACCGGCCTCGGCCGCGATGTCCGGGAGCTGGAGCAGCGGCTGAAACCGTTGCTGGACAGCGATGGTCATCTCCCGGCGCGACTCGATTCGACGACCCTGCTCGGCCGGGTGCAGTGCGCGATCCGTGACGACCGGGCGCCGGCGGCGGGGGTGGTGCCGGACGGCAGCATCGAGGTGCACGCCTGTCACGGTGCGGCCCGGCAGGTGGAGGTGCTGCGGGATCTGTTGCTGCGCACGTTCACCGCCGATCCGACGCTGGAACCACGCGACGTGCTCATCATGTGCCCCGATGTGGAGGCCTATGCCCCGCTGGTGCGGGCGGCCTTCGGGCAGCGCGGGTCGGGCACCGGGGATCAGCCGGTCGCCGGAGAACATCCGGCCCATCAGTTGCGGGTGCGGTTGGCGGACCGGGGCCGGGCGGTGACCAACCCGATGCTCGCGGTGGTGATCGATCTGCTCGAACTGGCCGACGGGCGCGTCACCGTGACACAGGTCCTAGACCTGGCCGCCGCCGAAAGCGTGCGCCGCCGTTGCGGTTTCGACGACGACGACATCGAACGGCTGCGTGGCTGGGCCGCCGAGTCCGGTGCGCGCTGGGGTATCGGGCAGCGCCAGCGCGAGGCGTTCGGCCTGGCCGACTTCGCCCAGAACACCCTCAACGCCGCCGTGGACCGCATCCTGCTCGGCGTCACCGCCGACGAGTCCGGTGACGACTGGCTCGACCTCGCCCTGCCCCTCGACGATGTCGACTCCAACGACGTCGACCTGGCGGGGCGCTTCGCCGAGTTCGTCGACCGGGTCGCGGTCTGCCTGCGCGACCTGCGCGGACCCCGTCCCGCCGCCCAGTGGACGGCGGTGTTGTTGCGGGCGCTCGAGCTGCTCACCGATGTGCCGGACTCCTACGCCTGGATCCGGGCCGAAGCGCGTCGCGAGATCGTGGCCGCCACCGAGCACGCCGGTGACGCGCCGCTGCGGCTGGCCGATGTCGCGATGCTGCTGACGTCTCGGCTCGCGGGCGCACCCGGCCGGGCCAACTTCCGCACCGGTGAGCTCACGGTGTGCTCACTGGTCCCCATGCGATCGGTGCCGCACCGGGTGGTGGTGCTGCTCGGCCTCGACGACGACATCTTCCCGCGCACCGGCAGTGTCGACGGCGACGACCTGCTGGCCCGCGACCCGCTGATCGGTGAACGTGACGCCCGCAGCGAGGACCGGCAGCTGCTGCTCGACGCGATCATGGCCGCCACCGAACAGCTGCTGGTGCTGCACACCGGCGCCGACCCGGTCACGGGTGCGGCCCGCCCGCCCGCTGTCCCGGTGGCCGAACTACTCGACGTGCTCGCCACCCACGTGGGCTCGGCCGCGATGTCCGACGTGCACATCCGGCATCCGCTCCAGGCCTTCGACCGGCGCAATTTCGCACCGGAGCGCCCACGCAGCTTCGACACCGTCGCCCTCGCGGGCGCGCGGGCCGCCGCGCGTCCGTCCCGCCCGCGCCCACCGCTGCTCGCCGAACCACTCCCGCCCGCCCCACCCGCGGACGTGGCACTGGCCGAACTGATCGCATTCGCCGAACACCCGGTGCGCGCGTTCCTGTGGCAGCGCCTCGGCCTGCGGGTCCCCGAGGAATCCGAGGACATCGCCGACCAGTTGCCCATCGAACTCGACGGCCTGGCCAAATGGGACCTGGGGGAGCGGATGCTCACCGCCCGCCTCACCGGCGCCGACCCGGCGGGCCTGCGCGCGGCCGAATGGCGACGGGGGACGTTGCCGCCCTTCGGTTTCGGCACTCGCGTGCTCGACGAGGTGGAGGGCACGGTCGACACCATCGTGCGCACCGCGCTGCCCGACTACGAGGCGAGCCCGCGAGCGGTGGACATCGCCGTCGACCTGGGCAACGGTCGCACCCTCGCCGGTACCGTCCCCGAAGTTCGTGGCGAAACCCTCGTCCGCACCACGTACTCCCGTCTGGCCCCCAAACATCGTTTGGCAGCGTGGGTTTCGCTGCTCGCGCTGGCCGCCACCGAGGACCGGTCGTGGCGGGCGATCAGCACCGGGCGCGGCCAGTTCCGTAGCCGCCCGGTCGCCCGGTCGATCATCACCGCACCCGAACCCCCTGCGGCCCTTGCGATCCTGCGCGATCTGGTCCGTCTGCGCGACGAGGGCCTGTGCGAACCCCCGCCCGTCGCCCCCACCGCCACCGCCGCCTACGCCGAACGCCGCTTCCGTGGCGACAGCGTCGCCGATGCCCTGCTCGCCGCCGAACACGCCTTCGACGGTGGCCCGAACGGCCCCGACAAATTCGGCGACCACACCGACCGCTACCTGCGCTACATCTGGGGCCGCGCACCACGTTTCGAACAGTTGATCGCCGAACCCGCCCGCCCCGGCGAGCCGGAAACCACGCGCTTCGGTGCTCTCGCCCGCCGCTGGTGGGGCCCGTTGCTCGCCGCCGAAAGTCAGGGGCAACCATGAAGACATCGCTGCCCGTGGGGGCGCTGTGGGCGACCGAGGCGGGCTGGGCGCGAGCCGTTCGGTACGAGCGGCCGAAGCGGTGACCGGGATGATGTCGGCCCCGTTGACCGAGGCATTCGATGCGGCTGGTCCGTTGCCGCAGGGCACCACCGTGCTCGAAGCGAGCGCGGGCACCGGCAAAACCCATGCGATCGTCGGGCTGGCGGTGCGGTACGTGGCCGAGCAGGGGATCTCGATCACCGAACTGCTGCTGGTGACGTTCAGCCGCGCCGCCACCCAGGAACTGCGCGAACGCACCAGGGACCGGTTCGTCACCGTCGCTACCGCACTGGCCGAACCCACTGCCGCACAAGCCCATCCGGACGAGCTGGTGCGCGTACTCGCCGACGCGGACCCGGCGACGATTCGGCTGCGTCGCCGCAGGCTGCTCTCCGCCCTCGCCGATTTCGACGCGGGCACCATCGCCACCACCCACTCGTTCTGCCAGCGCATGCTCGACGAACTCGGCCTGGCGGGTGAACACGACCCCGGCGCGCGATTGGTCGAATCGGTGGACGACCTCGTCGCCACCGTCACCGACGACCTGTACCTGGCCCGCTACGCCCGCGACCGCGCCCCCTTCACCCTGCGCGACGCGCACATCCTCGCGCTGGCCGCCGTCCACGATCGGCACGCCGAACTCGCGCCACGCACCGAGGGCGCCGCGGGCGAACGGGTGGCGTTCGCGACCGCGGTGCGCGCCGAAACCGACCGCCGCAAACGCCGTGCCGGATTGCGTGACTTCGACGATCTGCTCGTGCTGCTGCACGACGTGCTCGCCGACCCGGTGCACGGACCGGCGGCCTGTGCCCGCATCCGCGAGCGCTACCGGGTGGCGCTCGTCGACGAGTTCCAGGACACCGACCCGCTGCAGTGGGACATCCTGCGCCGCGCCTTCCACGAACACGCCACCATGGTGCTGGTCGGCGACCCGAAACAGGCCATCTACGCCTTCCGCGGCGCGGAGGTGCTCAGCTATCTCGACGCGGTGGCGCACGCGCGACAGCGCAGCGAACTCACCCGCAACTGGCGCAGCGACGCCGGACTGCTGCGCGCGATCGATCACCTCTGTGGCGGCGCGGAACTCGGTCATCCGGAGATCAGCGTGTACCCGGTCGCCGCGACCCGCGCCGACACCCGGCTGCACGGCGACCCCGAGGTCGTCACCCCGTTGCGGCTGCGGGTACTGCCGCGCACCGGTGCCGGGCCGAGGAACAAGTCGGGATTCCCGTCGGTCGGCAGGCAGCGCGCGAAGGTGGCCGCCGATCTCGCCGCCGACATCGTCACGCTGCTCGAATCCGGTACAAGCATCGAGGCCAAACCCGAACGCGGCGCGGACTATTCGCTCACCGAGGTCGGCGACGGCCGGGTGCGCAGACCGATCGGGCCCGGCGACATCGCGGTCCTGGTGCGCACCCGCACCCAGATCGACGTGGTGCGCGCCGCCCTGGACCGGGTCGGTGTGGCCTCCGTACTCGCCGGTGGCACAAGTGTTTTCGTGACCCCGGCGGCCACCGACTGGCTGTGGGTACTGCGCGCGCTCGAGCAACCTCATCGCGGTGACCGGGTGCGGTTGGCGGCCTGCACACCGATCCTCGGCGTCACGCTCGCCCAGATCGATGCCGGTGGTGCCGATCTCGTCGGCCGGATCTCCACACAGCTGCGTGAGGCGGCCCGCCTCTTCGCCCGCGCCGGATTCGCCGCCGTCTTCGACAAACTCGCGACCGAAACCGAACTCGCACCCCGGCTGCTCGGCGTCGACAACGGCGAGCGCGAACTCACCGACCTGCGCCACCTGGCCGGCCTCCTCGACGAAGTGGCCCACACCGAAGGGCTCGGTCTGACCGCCCTCACCCGCTGGCTGGCCGACCGGGTCCGCGACCCGGAGGCGGGTTCGGTGAGCGGGCGCAGCCGCCGCCTCGACCGCGACGCCGCCGCCGTGCAGATCGCCACGGTGCACGCCAGCAAGGGACTCGAATTCCCCATCGTGTACCTACCTTTCGCATGGGACAGTGCCAAGAACCCCTACCCGGCGACCTTGCTGTTCCACGACGACAACGGCACCCGGGTGCTCGACATCGGCGGCAAGGACGCCCCCGGTTACGGCGAACGCCAATTGCGCTGCGAGGCCGAGGAATCCGGTGAAGAGCTGCGGCTGCTGTACGTGGCGGCGACCAGGGCGATGTGCCAAGTGGTCACCTGGTGGGCGCCCGCCGTCACCACGGGTGCCGCGCCACTGCACCGGATGATCCTCGGCCGTCGTCCCGGCGCGTCGCAGGTACCCCGGCGGGCCGAGATTCCCGCCGACGCGGCTGCCCTGCAACGCCTGTCGGAATGGGCGGCCCCGGCCGCCGACGTGATCTCGGTGACGGCGGTCGACCGCCCCGAGAACGTGGCCCCGCGACGGGTACGCACCGAACTCCCCACCGGTGAGCTGGCGGCCGCCGAATTCGACCGGTCCCTCGACCAGCTGTGGCGCCGTACCTCCTACTCGGCCCTCACCGCGGGCGCGCACGACCTGGCCTCGGTCAACGACAGCGAACCCGAGGACGGGCCCGGTCCCGACGACGAGCCGGACACCCCGCCGCTCGACGTGCCGACGGTGGTCGCGGCGGCGCCCTCGCTGATGAACGCCCTGCCCTACGGCGCCGAATTCGGCACCCTCGTGCACGGCGTGCTCGAAACGGTCGACACCTCCGTCACCGACCTTGCCGCCGAGGTGCGCGCACGGTGTGCCGAAGCGGTCGAGCACACCATGGCCGAACTCGATGTCGAGGTGTTGTCGGAGGCGCTGTTCCAAGTACTTTGTACGCCGACCGATTTCGGCTCGTTGGCCCGGATCCCGACCAAGGACCGGCTCAACGAGCTCGAGTTCGAACTACCGCTCGGCGGCGGTGACGACCCGCGCGGCCGGGCCGCCACCCTGCGCGATATCGCCGTCCTGCTGCGTACGCACCTTCCCCCGGACGACGACCTGGCAGGCTATGCCGATCACCTCGCGGCCCTCCCCGAGACGGTGCTGCGTGGTTACCTCACCGGCAGCATCGACGCCGTGCTTCGGGTACCCGGAGACGGTGATCCGCGGTACGTGATCGTCGACTACAAAACCAACCGGCTCGGCACCGGCGATCTCACCGTCGAGCACTACCGTCGCGAACACATGCTCGCGGAGATGATCCGCTCGCACTACCCGTTGCAGGCGCTGCTGTATGCCGTCGCGCTGCACCGTTATTTGCGGTGGCGCCTGCCGAACTACGACCCGGCCCGCCATCTCGGCGGCGCCCGGTACCTGTTCGTCCGGGGCATGATCGGCGCCGACACCCCACCCGGCCACGGCGTCTTCGACTGGCACCCATCCGCCGAACTCGTTGTGGCACTGTCGGATCTGCTCGCCGGGGAGATCCGTCGATGACCGGCGCAGCTGTTTGCGCCGGGTGCGTCCGGTCGACCGGCGCCCGAGGACGCGCGCTGACGGTTCCGGGCGTCGGGCGGAGGGCGAGAAGATGACATCGATTCAGGTGGCGCAGCGGGGTACCGGTCTGCTGCGGGTATTCAACGAGGCAGGCGTGCTGTCGGCCGCCGACGTGCACGTAGCCGTGCGGCTGGGCAGGCTCGGGCGCGAGGACAGCGAGGACGTGTTGTTCGCGGCGGCACTTGCCGTGCGTGCGGTGCGGTCGGGGTCGGTGTGTCTCGAGCTGGCGCGGATGCGTGAGATCGGTGTCGACGCCGACGAAAGTCGCGATGGCGTAACCGGAATCGACCCCGCGACGCTGCCGTGGCCCGAGACGGACCGGGTGCTCACGGCGCTGCGGGCCAGTCCGCTCGTGCAGGGTGGTCAGGCTGGGCCGTTGCGTCCACTGCGGGTGGTCGAGGCCGATGCCGACGGTGGGGCGCTGCTCTACCTCGACCGCTACTACCAGCAGGAACAGACGCTGCGCCGGGCACTTGTCGAACGCAGCGCCGACCACCCCGTCGTCGACACCGACCTCGTGCGCGCCGAACTCGACCGCCTGTTCGCCGACCCCCTCGGCGAAGGCCCCGACCGGCAACGCCTCGCCGCCGCGCTGGCCGCCACCCACTGGACCACCGTCGTCGCAGGCGGTCCCGGCACCGGCAAGACCCACACGATCGCCCGAATCCTCGCCCTGCTCACGGCCCACCGCCGGGTCACCCCCAAACTGCCCGCCCTGCGCATCGCCCTGGCCGCCCCCACCGGGAAAGCGGCCGCCCGCCTGCAGGAAGCCGTGCGTGACCAAGCCGCCGAACTCGGCCTCCCGGAGCTCACCGCGTCCACCCTGCACCGCCTGCTCGGCTGGCAGCGCGGCCGCACCACCCGTTTCCGTCACCACGCCCACAACCGCCTGCCCTACGACGTGGTGGTCGTCGACGAAACCTCCATGGTCTCGCTCACGATGATGAGCCACCTGTTCTCGGCCCTGCGGCCCGACACCCGCCTCATCCTCGTCGGCGACCCCGACCAGCTCGCCTCCGTCGACGCGGGCGCCGTCCTGGCCGACCTCGTCGCGGGACCGGTCGTCGGCATCCCGAACCCGGCCCTGCGCGGACTCCTGACGTCGGACACCGGGTCAGCATCCGCTGCCGCTCGTGCGGGGGAGGAGACCGCATCCGGCGATGACGCTGCCGTGGTGACCGCCGCGGCCGGAACCTCAGCCGGTGATGGGGGAGATGTTTTTGCGAATTCGCCTGCGCAGGACGTCGATTCGCTCAGTGCGCTGGAGTTGCGGCGTCTGCAGGGCGGCATCGTCCGACTGACCCGTGGGCGGCGCTTCGGCGGGCGGATCGCGGATCTGGCTGTCGCCGTCCGAGCAGGAGACGCCGATGCCGCATTGGCGATTCTGCGTGCCGGGGGAGACGACGTATCACTGTGTGGTCCTGACGATCTCCGTGCGGTGCGCGCCGATGTGACCACCGCCGCGCTCGCTGTCACCGAGGCGGCGGAAGCCGGTGACGCAGTCGGTGCGCTCGGCGCGCTGGAATCACATCGTCTGCTCTGCGCGCATCGGCAGGGCCCGTTCGGCGTGGAGCGGTGGGATCGGATGGCGGCCGACTGGGCGGCTGCCGGTGGCGCGGGACCCGAAGGGCCGCAAGCGGTGTGGTATCCGGGTCAACCGCTGCTCGTCACCGCCAACGACCACGAGGCGCGCATCTACAACGGCGACACCGGTGTCATCATCCGCCGACCCGACGGTTCCCTGCGGGCCGCCCTGCAACGCGGCAGCGAGCCCTACCTCGTGCATCCCACCCAATTCCCCTCGGTCGTCACGGTTTTCGCGATGACCATCCACCGCAGCCAGGGCAGCCAGTACGACACCGTCTCGGTGGTCCTGCCCGAACCCGAATCCACGCTCCTCACCCGGGAGCTCCTCTACACCGCGATCACCCGCGCCCGCACCCACGTGCGCATCATCGGTACCGAGGACGCCATCCGCGCCGCCATCGCCCGCCGCGTCCTACGCGCCAGCGGCCTCACCCGCACCACCCTCGCCACCTGACGTCCGATCGAGATCACCACGCTCTGATGGCGGGATTTCGGGCCGAAACCCGCGATCGGAGCGTGGTGATCGAGTGTCCAGGTCAGCGGGCGGAGCTGCGGGAGAGGTTCCAGGCCCACCACGGGTCGTCATCCAGGTCTCTGCGGATGTTCGGCTCGATCCGGGCGCGCAGGGGGTCGGGCAGCCCCTCCAGTGCCGGGAGGATATCGGGCGACAGGGACGTCAGGTAGTCGGCGTCGAGCCGTCCGTTCTGCTCCCAGCGCGCGATATTCCGTTCGGCGACAAGGTATTCGGGGTTGATCGCCGCGAGCGCGACGAGCGTGGCGAGGGCGGTGCCGACGGCCGCGCGCGGCACCCAGCTCCAGCGCAGCCGCGCGATCGCGACCAGCATCAGCACATACAGCAACCCGACCCACAGCTCACACATCGACACCAGCAGACGCAGCACCGTGAACCCGTAGGCCTGCTGGTAGGTCCACATGCGACCGAGCGCGGAGACGACGATGATCAGCGTCAGCAGGCTCACCACACCGAGCAGCACCCGCACCCACAGCCGGTCGGCGGCGGTGTCCTTGACCGAGAAGTGCAGGACCGCGGCGATCACCGCCAGGGCGAGGATGCTCACCGCCGACAGTTGCCAGAACCCGCTGCGCGCGTATTCGGCGTAGGTGAGTCCCGCGGTGCGCTGCACGTAATCGTCGCCGCCGAACAGGGCGACGAACTGGCCGCCGAGGAACACCCCGAACAACAGCGCCAGCACCGCGACCGGCAAGACCCACTCACTGCGCGTCCACAACCGGCTCGGTCGTCCGGCATCGCCGGCGGCGGGCAGCGGTCCGGCCAGCAGATACAGCGCACCCAGCGCGCCCGTCCCCAGCACGGCGAACAGCACCAGCCACTCCCACGCGGCGGCCGAGTCCACCTCGGGCACCAGCCCGCTCAACAGCGTCGCGAACGTCGCGTCGGCCCCACCGAGCAGCGGCACGAACACCACGAGCAGCGCTGCCGTCGCGGCCACCGAAACCCCGTACCGCCGCACCCGCGACAACTCGCTCGTCCCGGCCTGCCGCATCCCCGAAAACGCCCACGGCACAGCGACGAACGACTCGACCGGCACCGCGATCATGTCGAACCACACACCCCGCGTACTCCGCCGCCCCAACACCGCGAACGACCCAGCCACACAGGCCCCGATCACACACCAAGCGAACAACCACCCCGCCGCCCGAACAGCCCCGACCCCCAACAGAACCAGCGCCAACCCGACCCACCAACCACGCCCCCACCGCAACGCCACCCGCTGCACCGCCCCCACAACCGAATCCCCATCAGCTGCCGGACTCGCGGCGGTGTCGGTGCCGGCAGCTGATTTCGCGGCTGGGCTCGTAGCGGTATCCGGGCGTGCGGTGGCGGGCATCGAGGGCGTGACGGCCTTCGTCTGCTCACCCTCGGGTGCAGCAGGAATGTGCTCCGACGGCTGCGTGGTACTTCTGCGCGCCCGCTGGTCGACGGCGCAGAGGGCGGCGGTGACGGCGGTGCCGGTGAGGAGCCAGCCGATGCCGGGGCGGTCGGTGGGGATCACGGTGGCGCCGATGACGCCGACGAACGCCGCGGCCGGAAGGACACCGGATGGGCGGGCGACGCGGCGCCAGCGCGGTGGGACCGCGGGACGTGGAGGCGCTGGCGTGTGGCGAACGGGCGACATCGGTTCCATGGCGGCGGCCTGCCGGCCGGGTGACCAGGAGGGGGGAGTAGAACTGCCCGATGCTGACCGGTCGGCGGGGGATGTCGGCGCCTCGACCGCGGGACCCGGTGATCCGCCGGGCGCGGCACTATCCGGTGCGGCGACCGAATCGGATCGCAGGGCGACAGGGCCGACCTGTGGGCTCGGCTCGACTCGGCCCTCGGGTGTGGCGGGTGCGGGAGAGTCCCCGCGATCCGCATCCGACCCGGCTGAGTCCGCCGGATTCGGTGTGGCAGCGGGAAGCTCGTTGTCCTCGCCGGACCGTTCTGTGGTCGATTTCGTCATGTTTCCCCTCGAAATAGGTGTGCTCGTCCACCCCCCGGGACCAGTGGTCGGGGGGTGGTGATGTGCGTGAGTCAGGAAGTGGGCAGGACTACCCGGATGCGCGAGCCGGGGTCGGCCACCGCGATCGTGCCGCCGTGCAGGTCCACGACCCAGCGGGCGATGGCGAGGCCGAGCCCGGTACCACCGCCGTCGGTGCGCCCGCCCCGGGTGAAACGGTCGAAGACGGTGGCGCGGTCGGCTTCCGGGATGCCGGGGCCGTCGTCTTGGATCTCGAGGACCACCGTGTCGGCATCGGAGCGGGCGGTCACGCGCACCTCACCGCCGGCGGGCCCGTGCCGGGCGGCGTTGTCGAGGAGGTTGAACAGCACCTGGTGCAGCCGGGCGCGGTCGCCGAGGACCACCGCGTCGGCCGGTTCGACCGTCGTCGTGAACCGCACCCCGCGACCGAGCGCGGCCGTCATCACCTCGGCCTCGGCAATGGCCTCCGTCAGAAGTGTTGCCAGCGGCAGGGTTTCGCGATCCAGAGGACTGGCTCCCGCTTCGATGCTCGACAGGTCGAGCAGTTCGGCGACGAGCAACCCGAGCCGTTCGGTCTGTGCCAGCGCGGTGCGCAGGGTGGCCGGGTCGGGGTCGCTCACCCCGTCGACGATGTTCTCCAGTACGGCGTGCAGCGCGGTGACCGGTGTGCGCAATTCGTGCGACACATTCGCGATGAGATCGCGGCGCTGCCGGTCGGCGGCGGCCAGATCGGCGGCCATCTGATTGAACGCGGTCGCCAGCTGGCCCACCTCGTCTCGCGACGACGCCCGCACCCGGAAACTGTAGTCGCCCTGCGCCATGCGCCGGGCCGCCGCCGTCATCTCGCGCAGCGGCCGGGTGATGCCGTGCGCGAGGATCTGCGAGGTGACCAACGCGATGAACATGGCGGTGAGGGTGGTGAACGTCGGCAACCAGCCGATGCGGAACCAGAAGTAGGCGAAGGCCACCGCACCCGAACACACCATCAGCACGGCGAGTTTCAGCTTGATCGAGCGCAGCGGGTCGAGCGGGCGAGGTAACCGGTCGGCGATCCGGTCCAGCGCGGTCGGCACGCTCATCGTGCGTCCAGGGCGTAGCCGACACCGTGCACGGTGCGGATGAGGTCGGCACCGAGCTTGCGCCGCAACGCTTTCACGTGCGAATCCACCGCCCGGGTGCCCGCCGCGTCCGACCAGTCCCAGATGTCCTCCAGCAACCGCTCCCTGGCGAGCACCGCCCGTGGCCGCTGCGCCAGCCGGGTGAGCAGATCGAATTCCAGCGGGGTGAGCCGGGCTTCGGTCTCGCCCCGCCACACCCGGCGCTCGGCGAGGTCGATCCGCAGATCACCGACGACGATGCTGCTGTCACCGCGGTCCGCGGCCCGCTCCACCCGCCGCAGCAGCGCGTGCACGCGGGCGGCCAGTACCCGCATGGAGAACGGTTTGGTCAGATAGTCGTCGGCGCCGACGCCGAGCCCGATCAGCTGGTCGGTCTCGTCGGTGCGCGCGGTGAGCATCAGCACCGGAACCGAACGCTCGGCCTGGATCCGCCGGCACACCTCGAGACCGTCGAAGCCGGGCAGCATCACATCGAGCACCACCAGATCCGGTTCCCCCGCCGCGGCGGCGGCCACGGCCGCCGGACCGTCGTGCGCCAGATCCACGGTGAATCCCTCGGCGCGCAAACGCGCCGCCACCGACTCGGCGATCGTCACCTCGTCGTCGACGACGAGGACCCGCCGCGCCGTACCCCCACTGAGTTCCATGCTGCGACCCTAGCGACCGGGTGTGGAGGGTTCTGTCACCAAATGTGGAGATCGTGTGTGGAGTATCCTCGGCCGGGTGAACCCGCGTTTCCGCTGCACCCCGCCGCCCGCCTCCTGAGCGAGGTGCCCCCGCGCGCCGCGCGGGTCGGCAGGCCCCCGCCGTCGGGTCGACGGCACAGCGGTTCCGCATGTCCGCATGTCCGCACCTCGCTTCTCGCGACCACTCATTCCTTCTGTCGCAGGAGCTTTCATGTCTTCTCTTCTTGCCGGGCGAGCGTCCCGGCCCACCGCACTCCGCCGGGCAGGCATCACCGAACTCGTTTTCGCGGGCGTCCTGTGGGGGACCGGCGGACTGCTCGGCACTGTGGTCCAGCGCGGGACGGGACTGTCACCGGTTGCGGTCGCCACTGTGCGGCTGGCGGTCGGCGGCCTGCTGCTGCTCGGGCTGTGCGTGCTCACCCGGCGCGCGATACCGCGCGGTGGACCAGCCTGGCGTCGCATCGCCGCGATCGCCCTGCTCGCGCCGATTTTCCAGGGCTGCTATTTCGGTGCCGTGGCGCTGTCGTCGGTGAGCCTGGCGACGCTGCTCACCATCGGCATGTCCCCGGTGATCGTCGCCGGGCTCGAATACGTCACCGGCCGACAACGACTCGATACAGGCCGCGCGGCAGGCATCGCCCTCGCACTCCTCGGCCTCGTCCTGCTCGTCGGAACTCCGGGTGCGGGCGGTTCCGGGGTGCTGTTCGGTGCGGCGCTCGCCGTCGCCGCGGCGTCGGCGTTCGCGCTGCTCACACTGGTCTCGGCGTCCGAGGTGCCGGGCCTGGACCCGGTGACTGCCACCGGAGTCGGATTCACCATCGGCGCGATTGCGCTCGCCGTCCCGGCCGTTCTCACCACCCGAGCCGTCGATCTCGCCCCCGGCTCGGTGGTGGCGATTCTCGCGCTCGGACTGTTGCCCACCGCGATCGCATACACGCTGTACTTCCGCGGTATCACCGGTGTCGGCGCGGGTAGGGGCGCCCTGCTCGCCCTGCTCGAGCCACTCACCGGCACCCTGTTGGCGGTGCTGGTTCTCGCCGAACGCCTGTCGCCGATGGGCTGGCTCGGTGCGGCATTGCTGTCGGTCGCGCTCGTCGCGGCGAGCCGCCCGCAGCCTACTCAGGAATCCGGGAACAGACCGGGCAGTTCCATCGCGTAGGCGAGGTCGTCGCGGGTGCCGAGGGTGACCAGCAGGATGCGGATCATGGTCACCCTCGCCTCCGACACCAGGATCGGGTCAGGATCGCTGCCCGGCTCGGCATCGGCCGTGAGCCGGTACACCACGTACTCGCACACATGCAGCGCCGCGTCCAGATCGAGCGGGGTGGGCACCGTACGGCCGAGCTCGCCGAAGGTCTTGCGCACCAGATCCCGGATGTCGTCGAGCGCGCGTTCCCGATAGGCCGACACCGGCGAACCAGGATCGTGCAGCTCCGCGAACAGCGGCCGCAGCATCGGTCCGTGCGCGCGCGCCCAGTCCACATAGGCGTCGATCAGCCGGATACCCAGCTGCACCGGCTCGTCGCTACCGAGTAGGGCCGCGCTGATCCCGCCGACCAACCCGTCGTTGCTCGCGTCGAGCACAGCGCGCAACGGCTCGGTGGCATTGCTGAAGTACCGGTAGAAGGTCGGCCGGGCCAAACCCGCCTGCTCGATGATCTGGGCGACGCTCAACCCGCGCGAACCGTTGCGCGCGAACACGGCCGCGGTCGCCTCGACGATCCGGGCACGTACTTCCTCGGCCTGCTCTTGGGTCTGCGGTGGCCTACCGCGACGTACCGACGTCGCTTCCTCGGTCATCGCACCTCCACTCCGTCGGCGAACTCGCTGCCGAAAGCTTGACACGAACCCGGGCCCACGCATTAATCTAACACCAGTGTTCAGCAAATAGCCGAATATCCGCGCCTGCACCGCGCGACCACCTGGTGAGGAGAAGGGCCGACGATGACGACCGCCCCCGAATTGACCGCCGAACCGACCGCGCTGCCGAAAACGCTGGTCAAGCCCCTGTTCGACCGGGCCCTCGCCGGTGGCGCACCGTCGGTCGAGGTCTTCGCTCCCGCCACCGGCCACAAGATCGGTGACCTGCCCCAGTCCTCGATCGCCGATATCGACCGCGCGTTCGCTGTTGCCCGGCACGCGCAGCGCGACTGGGCCAAGGTGCCGGTCAAGCAGCGCGTCGAGATCATTCGCCGCTTCCACGACATCGTGCTCGCCGAGCAGGAGACGGTGCTCGACATCGTGCAGACCGAGACGGGCAAGTCGCGCCCGCACGCCTTCGACGAGGTCGCCGACGTCGCGCTGAACTCGCGCTACTACGCCGCCGTCGCCCCCAAACTGCTGGCCGACCGCAAGCCGCGCGGCGTGCTTCCCGTGCTCACCGCCATCGACGTGCACAACCGGCCCAAGGGTGTCGTCGCGGTCATCTCGCCGTGGAACTACCCCCTCGCCCTGTCGGCCTCCGACGCCCTGCCCGCCCTGATCGCGGGCAACGCGGTGATCGCGCGCCCCGACAACCAGACCGCGCTGTCGGCCCTGTGGGCCATCGACGCCGCCGAGCGCGCGGGTCTGCCGCGCGGGCTGTGGCAGGCGGTGCTCGGTCGCGGCCGCGAAATCGGTGGCGATGTGATCGCGCGCGCCGACTACGTCGACTACACCGGTTCCAGCGCCACCGGCCGCACCATCGCCCAGCAGGCGGGTGAACGCCTGATCGGCTACTCCCTCGAGCTCGGCGGCAAGAACCCGCTGCTCGTGCTCGCCGACGCCGACGTGTCCAAGGCCGCGAAAGTGGCTGTGCGGGCGTGCTTCTCCTCGGCCGGTCAGCTGTGCGAGTCGATGGAACGCATCTACGTCGACGCCTCGGTCTACGACCAGTTCGTCGCCGAATTCGTCGGCAACGTCAAGAACATGTCGCTCGGCGGCGAACTCGACTACAGCCGCGACATGGGTTCGCTGACCTTCCAGCGTCAGCTCGACACTGTCACCGCGCACGTGGACGACGCGGTCGCCAAGGGCGCCAAGGTGCTCGCCGGTGGCCGTCCCCGCCCCGACCTCGGCCCCTACTTCTACGAGCCGACCGTGCTGGTCGACGTAGCCCCCGGCATGACGGTCTACCGCGAGGAGACCTTCGGCCCGGTCGTCTCGGTCTACAAGGTGGACTCCGACGAGGACGCCATCGAGGCGGCCAACGACACCGCGTACGGCCTCAACGCCAGCGTGTGGAGCCGCGACGTGGACCGGGCCCGCGAGGTCGCGGCACGGATCAACGCCGGATCGGTGAACGTCAACGACGGCTTCGCCGCCGCCTGGGGCAGCATCGACGCACCCTCGGGTGGTCTCGGAATCTCGGGGCAGGGCCGTCGCCACGGCCCCGAGGGCCTGCTGAAGTACGTCGACACCCAGACCGTCGCGGTGCAGCGCGTGCTGCCGATCGGGCCGCTGCCCGGGATGTCCGAGCAGCTCTGGGCCAAGACGATGACGCTGGTTCTCGGTGCCATGAAGACGCTGCGCCAGAAGTAGCGCGCACGAACGAGCAGGGGTAGGTAGCAGATGAAGATGGAATCGGTCGCGGGCAAGCGGGTGCTGGTCACCGGCGCCGCCATGGGTCTGGGCAAGCTGTTCGCCGAGCACGCGGTGCGTGAGGGCGCCGACGCGGTGGTGCTGTGGGACATCAACGAGATCGCCTTGCGCGAGACCGCCGCACAGCTGTCCGCCCAGGGCGGCAAGGTGCATCATTACGTGGTCGACGTGTCGTCGCAGGACTCCATCCGCGAGAACGCCGAGGCGGTCCGCAAGGAGATCGGCGGCATCGACATCCTGGTCAACAACGCCGGGATCGTGCGCGGCAACACCTACTTCTGGGAAACCGAGAACCGCGCCGACATCGACAAGACCATGGCGATCAACTCGCTGGCCCCGATGTACGTCACCCTCGAGTTCCTGCCCGGCATGGTGGCCGGTGCCGGTCAGGCGCGCATCCTCAACATCGCGTCCTCGGCCGGTCTGGTCGCCAACCCGCGCATGGCGGTGTACGCGGCGTCGAAGTGGGCGGCGCTGGGCTGGTCGGACTCGGTGCGGCTCGAGCTCGAGCAGGCCGGACACGACCACGTGAAGGTGACCACGGTCTGTCCCACCTACATCAACACCGGCATGTTCGACGGCGCCAAGGGCATCCTGTTCACCCCCATGCTCGAGCAGAACGACGTCGTCGACACCTCCTGGCGGGAGATGAAGAACGGCGGCGCCCTGGTGGTGCTGCCGTGGACCTCGCGGATGAACCGCGCGCTCACCGGCCTGCTGCCGATCAGGATCCGCGATCTGTACCTCAACGCGGTCGGTGTTTACCACTCGATGGATCACTTCACCGGACGTAAGTAGGCACCCGGTGCCCTCGTCGGCCTGCCGGTCGGCGGGGGCGTATGCGTGGCAAGCGGATGCGTCGACCGCCGATCCGGTGAATCAGATCGGCCGGGTGCCGATGACGACGGTCGCGTAGTACTCCTCGGAGGTTTCGACCCGCGGCGCCAATCCGTGTTCGCGCAACACCGCATGGGCCGTGTCGACCTGTTCGGTCCCGGTTTCCACGTACAGCGAACCGCCGGGGGTGAGCCAGTGCGCGGCACCCTCGGCGACCCGCCGGAACACCGCGAGTCCGTCGGCGCCACCGTCGAGCGCGACGAGTGGCTCGTGCTCACGTGCCTCGGGCGGCAGGTCGGCGACCCGAGCACTCGGTACATAGGGCGTGTTCGCCAGCAGCACATCGATGTGCCCGCACAACTCGGCGGGAAGTGCGTCGAAGAGATCACCCTCGTAGACGGGCGCGTGCAGCGATGCCAGATTCTCTCGCGCGCACGCGACGGCTACCGGGTCGATGTCGGCGGCGACCAGCTGGACGGCGCACCCACGCCCCGTGAGTTCCGCGGCGGCCGTGATTCCGAGTGCGCCACAGCCACAACACAAGTCGACGACGCGAACCGAATCCGCCGTCACCTCCGACACCGCCTGCTCGACCAGGAACCCGGTCCGCTGACGCGGCACGAAAACCCCCGCCCGCACGCCGACCCGCATCCCGCGAAACTCCACCCAGCCCAGCAGGTATTCGAGCGGCGTCCCCGAAACCCGTTGCGCCACCAGCTGATCGAGACGGGCCGGGTCGGCGCCCGCCGCCTCGATCAGCAACGCGGCCTCGTCCTCGGCGAAGACACATCCCGCACGCCGCAGGGTGGCGACCACGTCCGCAGAATCGGTAACACTCATCCGGTGATTGTGCCCGGGCAGTGCGGGCGTGACCGTGAGGGGATCCTCTACCTCGGATTCAGCGCGAACTGTCGAGTTCGAAAGTCCGTGTCGCGTCGAGATAGATCCCGCGCTGCGCACCACGGTCGGGCGGCGGCAGCTGCGACACCAGCTGTTCGAGCGATGTCATCGCCCCCACCACGTTCGTCCCCGCGACGATGAAATCGGCGACCGCCCGGCGGATGTGGTTGGGCGAGGTGACCACCACCGCACTGTTCGCCCCGAGATCTCGCAGGATCTTCGTGCTGAACAGGGCGTTCTGTACGGTCGACCCGGCCCGGTCCTCGACGTGGATCCGGTCACCCGGCAATCCACGCCCGACCAGCCACCGACGCATGGCCTCGGCCTCGGAGATCCCGTTCTGCGGGTTGCCGCCGGTGACGACGACCGGCGAGAAGGGTGCCGCGATGGCCTGCAGCCAGGCGGCCATGAGCCGGTTCTCCAGTTCCGGGCGCAGCGAACCGTCGGGCAGCAGACCGTACCCGAGCACCACGATGCCGGTCTGCGGGCCGACCAGGGCGGGCAGCGGATTGGGCAGCGTCGATACGGCGGCGGTCACCGCGTGCAACACCCGCTGGGTGCCCGCGGCCATTGCCGGATCGAGGGCGCCCAGGCGCTGCATCGCCTCGTTCACCGCGGCCGCGTCACCGGCGTGATGTGACCAGATGGCATGCAGGGCAAGAGCTTCGGCATCACCGGGATCGGCGCTGATGAGGGCGCGCAGATCGGCGCGCCCGGCATCGAGGTCGCCGTCGGTGAAATGCCGCTGAGCCGAGTTGTAGAGGGCTGTCACGTCCGTTTCGGCGGCGGCGGGGCCGACCGTGGCACTCGTGACCGCCGCGACCGCCGCGACCGCCGCGGCGAGCTGTTTCCATTGCCTCGAGATCTTCACGACAGTCGCGACCTTCCGGGTGGCGTACATGCGGGCAGAGCTGATGGCAGAGCTGCCGGACACCCTACGACCCGTTACGGTCCGGACCGGGTAACCCGCCGTCGGCAGGCGCGTCGCGGCCCGGCGCTTCGGGGTGCACCCGGTGGCCGATAGGCTGACCAACCGTGGATACCGCTTCGCTGACCGGCAAGGAACTCGCCGCCGCCATCAACGCCGACTCGAAACAGCGCGCCGCCGCGCTCACCGACGCGGGCACCGCGCCCACGTTGGCGCTGGTCGTCGCCAACGACGACCCGGCCAGTGCCTGGTACGTGAACTCCCTGCGCAAGGCCGCCGAACGGCTCGGCATCGCCTGCGCGAAGATCGATCTGGGCGCCGACGCGAGCGCCGAGCAGATCCGCGCGGAACTCGATGCCCGCAGCGCCGACCCGGCCACCGACGCGATCATGCTGCAGACCCCGCTGCCCGCGGGCGTCAGCCTCGACGACGTGAGCTCCGCGATCGCCGCGAGCAAGGACGTCGACGGGGTGAGCCCGCTGTCACTCGGCCTGCTCGCCTCCGGCCTCGACGGATTCGTCCCCGCCACCTCCGAGGCGGTCGTGGAGCTGCTGAAGCATCACTCGATCGCGTTGCAGGGCAAGCTCGTCACCGTGGTCGGCCGCTCCAATATCGTCGGCAAGCCGCTGGCGCAGCTGCTGCTCGCCGAGAACGCCACCGTCACGGTCGCGCACTCGCGCACCACGGACCTGGCCGCCGTCACCACCGCCGCCGACATCGTGGTCGCGGCCGCGGGACGGATCGGTCTGGTCACCGGCAAGCACATCCGTGAGGGCGCCGTGGTGATCGATGTGGGCACCAATGAGGCCGCCGACGGTGGCATCGTGGGTGACGTCGATGCCGCCTCGGTCGACGGCAAGGCCGCCGCCCTGAGCCCCGTGCCCGGTGGCGTCGGCCCGGTGACCACCGCGCTGCTCATGCGACACGTCGTCGTGGCGGCCGAAAAGGCTAGGGCCTGAACGCTTCCGAAGTCAGCGGACCGGCCCGATCGAGGTGATCAGCGTTTTGGCGCCCACCTTGGTCGTGCCGACCAGCTGCGGGTTGTAGACGATCGGTACCTCGTCGGGCCGGTATTCGGTGATCGTCACGAAGTACTGTCCGGCGAACGCGCCCGGCGTGATGTCGAGGCAGTGCGTGGTACCGACCGGAATGGTGTCGATGCCCGACTGGATCTGCGCGCCTGTGGGCAGCGCGGCGTCACCGGCCACCAGCGTGCGCGCCTGATCGCCGGACCGCGCGACGTAGTAGGCGTGCTGGAAGGCCATGATGGCCGAGACCCCGCTGTCGGTTCCGCCGGGACCGTTGCCACGCACGAGGCTGCCGATCTGTTCGGACGGACAGTGCCCGACGCCGGGCGCGGGCGCGGCGACGGTCGACAGCGTGGTGCTCGCCGACGTGGAAGCCGGTGCGGGACCACCGAATTGGAAGTATCCGACGCCGATCAGCACCGCCCCGGCCACCGACGCGGCGAGCGGAGCCACCCACCGAGGTGTGCGCCGGCGCTTGGACCGGTCGATCATCCGCGCGAAAACCTCGTCGTCACCGTTGTAGTCCGGCGCCGGGCGCGGTTCCCACTCCGCCGTGTACAGATCCGACCAGCCGTCTCCCGCACTCGCTCGGCCAGCGGTCGATTCGGTCGGTAGTGTCGCCCTCGCTTCCTGCCGCACCGGCACGGGCGCCGCCGATTCGGTCCATCCCGATTTCGGCTCGGGCAGAGCCGATTCGGACCGCGTCGATTCCTGCCGGGGCGATCCCGGTCGAGCCGATCGGTGTCGCCCGGGTTCAGGGGCCGATTCGGGTCGCTCGGATTCCGGCCGAGCGTGTTCCGGTCGAGCCGGGTCGAACCACGAGGACGCGGGCCACGTCGATGCCGACCGCGCCGAGGTGGACGACTCCCAGTCACCCTGCGCGTCAGTCGGTTCCGGCGCGGGGGCGTCGGGGCCGACGATGGGCAGCTTGTCGGTGTCGGGCCCGTTGTTCGGCAAGATGAACGGCGTATCGACCTGGCCCGCACCGGGATCCATCGGCCCACCCACGATCGGGAGCCTATCGGTGGCATAGGTGTCGCGCACGGGCACCGGAGCCGACAGCGAGACGACCGGAATACCCGCGGGCGTGGTCGGCCCGCCCTCTATCCGGTGCCGGGCACCGGTTCCCGAGGTGCCTGTCTCGCGGCTGCGGCGCCGTGGCAGGGCACCTCGGAGCGGAACACCAGCCGATCCCGGGTCCTGCTGTCGAGCCCCGATCGGTCTGCGCGCTTCCGGTCGATCCATCGCCCCACCTTCATCAGGCATCCGCCGTCAGGGAATGTCCCGCAACGATTTCATTACGGGCACGATACTGCCCTGACGCCGTGTTCGCCGAATGCGCGGGCGATGAGCGCGTCACCAGTGGATATAGACCTGGTCGCCGATGCCGACGTTCTCGTAGTACCAGGCCGCGTTCTCGGGCGAGAGATTGATGCAGCCGTGGCTCACGTTGGCGTTACCCTGCGAGTCCACCGACCACGGCGCGGAGTGCACCATCACGCCACCCCAGGTCAGGCGCACGGCGTACTCACCGTCGATGATGTAGCCCTCCGGGTCGTCGAGCGGGATACCGATGGTGCGCGAATCGAACACCACCGCCCGATCCTTCTCCAGCACACTGAAGGTGCCGGTGGGCGTCTCGAAACCGGGTTTGCCCATGGACGCGGGCATCACGCGTGTCTCGCCGTTGGCGGTCACCGTGAAGGTGTGGTTCGACAGGTCCGCTTCGGCATAGGTTCCGCCACCGTACTGGGTGCGCTGGTCCCCGATCAGATCCGCGGACGCGGCTCCCGACCAGGACGCGGCCAGTAGTGCCGCCATGATCGCGACGAACAGATAACGAAGTGCGTTTCTCATGAACGCCACCCCTTCGGTCACTCGTAGGCGTCTCCCGAGTCTAGGCGTCCATGATCAACTGGACCTCTCGAAGTGGTAACGGCCTACGGGTCGATCGGAGTGTCGGCTTGTGCTCAGCCGCGCACGACGTGCAGGACCTGGGCGTGCAGCGCGTCGGCGCGTGCGGCGATGGTCTCTACCCGCACCAGGGCCGCCGCGAAATCGTCGCCGAGTTCGGCGGGCAGCGAGGCCACATTGATCTCGATATTGAGCTGCGAACTCTGCGCGGCAGCGCGGGCGGCATCGGCGGCGGCCCCGATGTCGGTGACCACGTTCGGGTTGCCGATCGGCAACAGTTCCCCTGCGAGGGAAAGGATTTCGTCGGCCTCGTCGACCACGGCGGCGGGCACCCGGGCGGCCTCGACGAGGGCGGCGTTGATCGCGGCGGTGCGCTCGGCGACCTCGGCGTCGGTGTCCTTGGGCAGCTTGTAGGCAGCGCCGACGGCGGTGAACGCGGCCGCGTCGGCATCGGCCAGCGCCAGCGAGCGGGCGCGGGCGGCGTCGGCGGCCTCGATGATGCGGTCGATCACCGGCCGGTTCTCGGCGTCCTTGGCCCGGGTGGTGTAGCGCGCGACCATCGCGACCAGTGCCGCGGCCTGGGCGACGTGCAATGCGGCCACCGCGCCACCGCCGGGGGCGGGCACCTTGGCGGCCAGCTCCGACAGATAGTGCTCCAGAGTCACGTCACCGAAGGAGGGTGCGCTCTGCTGCGGTGACACGGTGGGCTGCGACACGACGTGGTGGCCTTTCGACGGGGATTGCTACCCCTCAACGCTACCGCGTGCCCACCCGCGCACCCCGCCCGACCAGCGGGTGTGCGCACGGACCGACCGGTCGGGGTGTGTCCGTGGGTCCGGGTCTATGTTGGGTGCATGCGGATCGGATTGAGCATCAACTACTCGGGCGGTTTCAAGGAGGTGGCGGCCGAGGTCGCCGACCTGGAACGGGCAGGCCTCGACGTCGTCTTCGTGCCGGAGGCGTACTCGTTCGACGCGGTGAGCGCGCTGGGCTTCCTGGCCGCGCGCACCGAGCGGGTGCAGCTGGCCTCGGGCATCCTGCAGCTCTACACCCGTACTCCCAGCCTCACCGCGATGACGGCTGCGGGCCTGGACTTCGTCTCCGACGGCCGGTTCGTCCTCGGCATCGGCGCGTCCGGCCCGCAGGTGATCGAGGGCTTCCACGGCGTTGCCTACGACGCCCCGATCGGGCGCACCCGCGAGCTGATCGAGATCTGCCGCAAGGTGTGGCGCCGCGAGAAGCTCAATTACCAGGGCAAGTACTACCAGATCCCGCTGCCCGCCGACCGGGGCACCGGCCTGGGCAAAGAGCTCAAGCTCATCAATCACCCGGTGCGCGAGAACATCCCGGTGCTGTTGGCCGCGCTCGGCCCCAAGAACGTGGAGCTGGCCGCCGAACTCGCCGAGGGCTGGCAGCCGATCTTCTTCCTGCCGGAGAAGGCGAACGATGTCTGGGGTGACGCGCTGGCCGCGGGTAAGGCCAAGCGCGATCCGTCGCTGGGCGACCTCGAGGTGTACGCCGGTCCCGCGCTGGCGATCGGCGAGAACGTCACGCCGCTGCTGGAGTTCGTGAAGCCGCACCTGGCGCTCTACATCGGCGGCATGGGCGCCAAGGGCAAGAACTTCTACCACACCCTGGCCACCAAGTACGGCTACGGCGCGGCCGCCGACCGCATCCAGGAGCTGTACCTGGCCGGCGACAAGCAGGCCGCCGCGGCCGCGGTGCCCGACGACCTCGTGCGCGACGTGTCGCTGATCGGGCCCGAGGGCTTCGTGAAGGACCGCATCGCCGCCTTCGCCGAGGCCGGTGTCACCACGCTCAACGTCACCCCGATCGCCGAGAACGCGGCGGGCCGGATCAAGCTGATCGAGCAATTGCGCGGCCTCTGCTGACCCACCCCAACGCGACGCGCCGCACCCCGGAGCTCTCCGGGATGCGGCGCGTCGGCGTTGGTGGGCTAGGCGGTCACGACCGCAGCGACGCCAGGGCGTCGGCGAGGGTGGTGTGCATGGCGAACACCTGGTCGAGGCTGGTCATCTTCAGCTGACGGCTGGTAGCCGGCCCGTCGGCGACCACCGCGATGGCGGTGTCGTCGCCCGCGCGTTGATGCGCCGCGACCAGCGTGGCCATGCCCGCCGAGGCGAGGAACCCGACCGCGGTCAGGTCGATCACCAGGGTCGCGGGCTTGTCGGCGAGGATGGCCTCGATGGCGGCGTCGAGGGCGGGCGCGGTCGCCAGGTCGACCTCACCGGTCACCGTCAGGACCGTGACGCCGTCGTGTACCGCCGTCGTGGTGGTCATCGTGTCCGTGAGTGGATAAGCGTCTCCGGGTGTGTTGGTCACCGATCAACAACACACAACTTCGCCCGAATACGCAAGCCGTTGCCCCGACCGTGGTCGTCGCACCGGGCAGCCGACAGGCACGCGCGCCCCGCTCGTGGGCGTCATCGATCCGGGGAATCCGGCGGCGTGCGGTGCGTCACGATCGCCGCTGGACCGGCATCGTCGCGACGGCCGCGCGGGGGTGGCCGCACCGACGGGCGCGGTCGTCGTACTGTGTGGGCGTGAACATCGATGTGACGCCGTTACCGGGAATCGGCGTGTGCAAGGACTTTCCGCTGGCGGAGGCCCGCCGCCGGATCGGCGTGATCGAACACCGTGACGGCACTGTCGATCTGGTCGTGTCCCGTGCCGGTGACGCCGAGACCAAGACCTCGATTCCGTTGTCCAGCACCGAGATCGGTGTCCTGGCGGGGTTGCTCGGTGCGCCGCAGGTGGTGCAGAAGAAGGCCGACTCGCTCGGTGTCGACGAGCTGTCGACCAGGCAGTTCGCCATCGATCGCGGCAGCCCGTTCGACGGGCGCCCGCTGCGCGACACCGCCATGCGCACCCGCACCAAGGCATCGGTGGTCGCGGTGGTCCGCGCGGGGGAGGTGACCCCTTCGCCGGGAACCGATTTCGTCTTCGTCGCCGGTGACCTGGTGGTGGTCGTCGGCACCGGCAAGGGCCTCGAGGCTGCCGGAAAATTGCTCGACGCGGGCTGACGAGCCGTGGCGATAGTAAAGAGAAGGTAAGGTATCGCCTAGCTGAGGTTAGGTGATCCCATGAATGTTGAAGTCACATCCCTGCCCGGAATCGGTGTCAGGAAAGAGTTCTCGCTGACCAGGGTGGCTCGGCGCATCGGCGTCGTCGACCACCGCGACGGTGGCACCGATCTGATCTTCACCAAGATCGACGACCCCGACACCACCGTGCAGGTCCCGCTCTCCGACGGCGAAGCGCGCACGCTCGCCAGCCTGCTCGGTGCCCCGCGACTGGTCGCGCAACTGCAGGAGGAACACCGCGATCTCGACGGTGTGAGCACCCGGTCACTGCCGGTGCTGCCCGATTCGCCCTACGCGGGCCGCCGCCTCGGCGAGACGGAGATGCGGACCCGGACACTGGCCTCCATCGTCGCGGTGCTGCGCGCCGGTCAGGTCCACCCCTCGCCCGGACCGGAGTTCGGTTTCCTCGGGGGCGACATGGTCGTCATCGTCGGTACGACCGCCGGGCTCGACGCTGCCGCTTCGATCCTGTCCGACGGCTGAGCCCGTGCAGATCAGTGGAACAACGCTGGCGCTGATCCAGCTGGGGGCTGTGTTTTTCGGATTGGGTGTGCTCGGGCGCATCGCGGGCCGCATCGGCCTGTCACCCATTCCGCTCTATCTGCTCGGGGGCCTGCTCTTCGGCACCGGCGGCCTGATCGAACTGCACGAGGTGGAGGAGTTCATCCACATCGCCAGCGAGATCGGTGTGGTGCTGCTGCTGTTGCTGCTCGGCCTGGAGTACACCGCGGGTGAATTGGTCACCGGCATGCGCAAGTCGTGGATCGCCGGTCTGCTCGACCTGGTTCTCAATGCCACGCCGGGCGTGATCGTCGCGCTGTGGCTGGGCCTCGGACCGACCGGTGCCATCGCGATGGCGGGCGTCACCTACATCTCCTCCTCCGGAATCGTCGCCAAGGTGCTCAACGACCTGGGCAGGCTCGGTAACCGCGAGACACCGGTGGTGCTGTCGATCCTGGTGTTCGAGGACCTGGCGATGGCGATCTACCTGCCGGTGCTGACCGCCGTGCTGGCGGGCGTCGGCTTCCTCGCCGGTCTCACCACCGTCGGTATCGCGCTGGTCGCGGTGACGCTGGTGCTCATCGTCGCGCTGAAGTACGGCCGGTACGTCTCGGCGATCGTGGCCAGCGAGGACCGCGAGATCTTCCTGCTCAAACTGCTCGGTTCGGCGCTGCTGGTGGCCGGTGTGGCCTCGGCGGTACAGGTGTCGGCCGCGGTCGGCGCGTTCCTGCTCGGCATCGCGATCTCGGGGGCCACCGCGCACGAGGCGACCAAGATCCTCGAACCCCTGCGCGACCTGTTCGCCGCCATGTTCTTCGTACTGTTCGGCCTGAGCACCGATCCGGCGACCATCCCACCGGTCCTCGGCTGGGCGGTCCTGCTGGTCGTGGTCACCACCGTGACGAAGCTGTACACCGGCTGGTGGGCGGCCAAGCGCGCCGGTGCCTCCCAACTCGGCCGGGCCCGCGCGGGTGCTGCCCTGGTCGCGCGCGGCGAGTTCTCCATCGTCATCGCCGGTCTCGCCGTCGCCGCGGGCGCGGTGCCCGACAGCTTCGCCGCCCTGGCCACCACCTACGTACTGCTGATGGCCGTGATGGGGCCGATCGCGGCGCGCGTGGTCGAACCGGTGGTCCGGGCGACGGTCGGGCGCAAGTCGAAGGTGCGCATCGACCCGAACGCGGAATGATCGCGGCTCACGGCTCGATCAAACCTGAGCGGATCGCGTAACGGGTCAGCTCGAGCCGGTCACGCAGACCGAGTTTCTGCAGGATGTTGGCGCGGTGGCGGTCGACGGTCTTCACACTGATGACCAGTTCGGCCGCCACCTCCCGCGCCGAATACCCTTCGGCGATCAGCTTGAGCACCTCCTCCTCGCGGGCGGTCAGAATGGTCTCGGGCAGCCGTCCGCCCTGGCGGGCCAGGTGCAGATAGTCGCGGACCAGGGCGGTGACCGCACCCGGGTACAGGAACGACTCGCCACGCATCGTCGCCCGGCAGGCCTCGATGAGGTCGCGGTCGGCGACCGATTTGAGCACGTACCCGGAGGCGCCCGCCTTGAGCGACTCGAAGAAGTACTGCTCGTTGTCGTACATCGACAGCATCAGCATGCGGACGCCCGGATGCGCGCGGGTGATCTCGCGCGCCGCCTGGATGCCGGTCATTCTCGGCATCGCGATATCGAGAATCACCAGGTCGACGGTTTCGGCGGCGAGGGCGGTCACCGCATCGTAGCCGTTGGCCGCCTCGGCGACCACGGTGAGGTCGGGTTCGTTGTCGAGGATCAGCCGTAGTCCGCTGCGCACCAGGGCGTGGTCGTCGGCGAGCAGGATCCGGGCGGGGGCGCTCATACCGGTTCTCCGACGTGCGCTTCGCGGTGCACCGGGACGACCAGTTCCACTGTGGTGCCGGTGTCTTCGGAGGTGGTGATGGTGAGGGTCGCGTCGACGAGCAGGGCGCGTTCGCGCATTCCCCGGATTCCGGCGCCCTCGGTGACCACCCCGCCACACCCGTTGTCGCGCACGCGAAGCACGACGGAGTCGTCGTGGCCGGCGAGCAGCAGACTCACCTGGTCGGCACCCGAGTGGCGCAGCACATTGGTCAGGCTCTCCTGGGCGATGCGGTAGCAGACGAGTTCGACCGCCGGGTCGAGCCTACTGATCGACGGGTCGACCTCGCGATGCACGGAAATGCCCGCGCTGCGGGTGAATTCGTGGCACAGCGCGGTGACGGCACTGTGCAGTCCGAGGTCGTCGAGCACATCGGGCCGCAATCGGGACGCGATCCCGCGCACTTCGTCGAGACATCCGCGCACCGTTTCCTGCGCGTCGGTCACCTCGTCCCGCAATTCCGCCGGCGCGCGGTCCACGACCCGTTTCAGCCGCAGCAGCGCCACGGTCAGGCTCTGGCCGATCTCGTCGTGCAGTTCGCGGGCGATCCGCTGACGCTCACCTTCCTGTGCGGCGAGCGCCGTGGCTCCGGCCGCCGATCGCTCGGCCTCTAGCCGGTCGAGCATCGCGTTGAAGGTCTCGATCAGCCGGTGGAAGTCCCCACTGGCGCGCCGGTCGAAACGCACCGCGCGCCGTGGTGGGTCGACGCGGCGCATGGCCGTGACCAGTTCGTCGAGGGGCGCGAGGCTGGTGCGCAACGCCAGCGCGTTGGCGGTGAGGATCACCGCGAGACCGATCACCAGCACCGGCACCTCGGTCAAGCGCAGCCGGGCCGACACGGTGGCGGGGGAGAGCGCCAGGATCAGCGTGCCGAGCGTGAACACCACACCGTTGAGCAGGCAGATCCGCCAGAACAGCGCCGTCACCGGCGTGCGCTGATCCCGTCCTGCTCGCACCCTCGCGAGACGCTTCATAGCTCCCAGCATGCTGACGCGCCCGGCCGCTGTCCATCGGGTGCGACACCCATCCGCGCGTGCGCACGACCGCCGGACGGGTGCCGGAAATGGGTGCGGGCGCCGATGGTCGCCGTCCCACGCGCGCACCAGACTCGAATCCGCACGCACTCGACCGTGTCAGGGGAAGGACCGCCCGGATGGAAACCGACAGGACGACGATCCCCGGAACCGGGGTGCTGCACCATTTCCGCACCGGTCGCGGCATCGACTTCGCGCTGCTCACCGAGTCGGCCGGCGGGCGCAGGCTGCTCGTGTACGCCCCCGGCAGTGACGAGCCGAGCGTCGACCTCGCGCTCGAACCCGAGGAAGCCGACCACGTGGCCGAACTGATGCACACCACCCCCCTCGCCGATCGGCTGAGCCGGCTCGAGCAGCGGGTCGAGCGGCTCGCCGGACAGCGGGCCGAGTCGTGAGCACCGTCGAATCACCCCGGAGCCGAGCCATGCGCGCACGCGATATCGCGATGAACCTGCCGACCGTCCGCACCACCGACCCGGTGGCCCGCGCGGTGCGGGTGATGGTCGTCAACCGTTTGCCCGGTCTGGTCGTGGTCGACGCCGAGGACCGGCCGGTGGCCGTGTTGCCCGGCACCCAGGTGCTGCGCCTGGCCATCCCGGCGTCGTATCAGGACGACACCACCCTGGTCCGCACGATCGACGAGGTGCACGCCGACCTGTTCTGGCAGGAACCCGGCAGCCTCACCGTCGGCGACTGCCTGGCCGACGGCGCACCACGACCGGCCACCGTCACCCCGGACGCCACCCTGCTCGAGATCGCGATCCTGATGGCGCGCAAGCACAGTCCGCTCATCGCGGTCGTCGACCGGGCCCGCACCCTGTGCGGGGCGATCACCCTCGAACGGTTGCTGACCAGTCTCGCCCTCGCCGGCCCCGGCGACTGATCGGCGCCGACGATGGCCGCCGTCCTCGCCGTGACCATCTTCGTGGTGGCGTTCTTCTTCATCGCCACGGAGCGTGTCGACAAGGTGAAGACCGTGCTGATCGCCGCCGGCCTGATGGCGGTGCTCGGGCTGATCCCCGGCGAGCAGGTGTTCTTCTCGCCGCACGCCGGCATCGACTGGAATGTCATCTTCCTGCTGCTTGGCATGATGATCATCGTCGGCGTCGTCAAGCAGACGGGTCTGTTCGACTACCTGGCGATCTGGTCGGCGAAGCGCTCGCGCGGCAATCCCTACCGGCTGATGGTGATGCTCATGCTGATCACCGCCGTGGCCTCACCGTTCCTCGACAATGTCACCATCATCATGCTGGTCGCCCCGGTGACGCTGGTGGTGTGCCGCAGGCTCGGCCTGGGCGCGCAGCCCTTCCTGATCGCGGAGGTGCTCGCCGCGAACATCGGTGGCGCGGCGACGCTGATCGGTGACCCGCCCAACATCATCATCGCCAGCCGGGCGGGGCTGAGCTTCAACGACTTCCTGGTGCACATGGCCCCGATCGTGGTGCTGGTCTTCGCGCTGTTCGTGCTGTTCACGCGGGTGTTGTTCCGTTCGGCGCTGCGTACCGACCCGGACTCGGTCGAGGCCGTGCTCGCCCTGCGGGAGCGGCGCGCGATCCGCGACCCGAGACTGCTCGTGCGGTCCCTGATCGTGCTGGCCGCGGTGGTGGCCGGGTTCTGCCTGCACAGTGTGGTGCACGTGGCGCCGTCGGTGATCGCCCTGGTGGGCGCGGGCGTGATGGTGCTGGTGTCCGGGCTCGACATCGGTGACATCCTGCACGAAGTGGAATGGCCGACGCTGGTGTTCTTCATGGGCCTGTTCGTGATGGTCGCCGGCCTGGTGCACACCGGGGTGATCGCCGCGGTCGGCGCGGCGGCGAGCACCTGGGTCGGCGACGACTATTTCCTCGCCGCCACCGCACTCGTCTTCGGGTCCGCGCTGCTCGGTGCGTTCGTGGACAACATCCCGTATACCGCGACAATGGCACCGGTCGTGGAGGACATCGTCGCGGATGCCCCCGATCCCGAGACCGCGCGCTCGCTGTGGTGGGCGTTCGCGCTCGGCGCCGACTTCGGCGGCAACGGCACGGCGGTCGCGGCCAGCGCCAATGTCGTCGCGCTCGGCATCGCCGCCCGGGCAGGCCAGCGAATCAGCTTCTGGCAGTTCACGAAATACGGCGCGGTCGTCACTGTGTTCAGCTGCGTCATCGCTTGGGCCTACGTCGGTGTGCGCTACTTCTGAGGGACGCGCCGGGTGACGAGGCGGTGCAGGAGCCGGGCGGCGGTGCGGGCGGTGCGGTTGTCGATATCGAGCGCCGGGTTGAGTTCGGCGACGTCGGCGACCACGAGTTTGCCGCTCGCGGCGACCTGGTCGCAGACGGCCTGCACGACGGGCAACGCGACACCGAACGCGGCGGGCGCGCTGACACCCGGCGCGACCGCGGCGGGCAGGACGTCGAGATCGATGGTGAGGTACAGCAGGTCGATGTCGGCGAGGAAGTCCGCGACGAAGGTTTCGGCGCGCTCGGCGGTGCAGTCGTCGTCGAGCAGATAGCGCACGCCGAACCGATCGGCGGTGTCGAACAGGATCGTCGTGTTGGCCGGCTGGCTGATACCGAGCACCGCGTATCGCACGTCGGCGCCGGACTCGAGGATCTGCCGGAACGGGGTTCCCGAGCTGGGTACCGGGTCCGGACGCAGATCGAAATGCGCGTCCAGATTCAGGATTCCGATGACGGCGCCCCCGGCGCGCTCGACGCCCGCGAGGCCGAGGTAGGTGCCGAAGGCGACCTCGTGGCCGCCTCCGAGCACGATCGGGAAGGCACCCGCGTCCAGCAGCGTGGTCACGGTGTCGCCGAGCCTGCGCTGGCCGTCCTCGAGCCGCTGATCGGTGACCGCGATCGTGCCCGCGTCGAACGCGCGCAGCGGGGCGGGCAGTGCCATCGGCGACAGCGCGCGGCGCAGGGCGTCGGGCCCGTCGACGGCGCCCGGCCGCCCCTTGTTGCGGCGCACGCCTTCGTCACTGGCGAAGCCGACGAACACGCACGCACCGGGGTCGGCGCCGGGTTCGTAAGGTGCGACGGCCTGATGCCAGCGCAGCTGCTCGGGTGACGTGCCGTCGACGCGGCCGGTCCAGGAAGTCATGGGGGACACCTCAATTCGACGCGAGCACGCCGCCGCGCCACACCTGGCGCACGAGCGGAACGCCGGGACGGTAGGCCAGATGTAGATGCGACGGCGCGTCCAACGCGACGGCGTCGGCCCGCATGCCGGGGGAGAGGACGCCGATATCGCCGCGCCGCAAAGCTTTCGCCCCACCCGCGGTCGCCGCCCAGACCGCCTCGTCCGGTGTCATGTGCAGCTCACGCACGGCCAGGGCGATACAGAACGGCAGGCTGGTGGTGTAGCTCGTGCCCGGGTTGCAGTCGGCGCCGAGGGCCACGGTGACCCCGGCATCGAGCAGCGCACGCGCATCGGGATAGCTGTTGCGCGTGCAGAAGTCGGCGCTTGGCAGCAGCGTCGCCACGGTGTCGCTGCCGGCGAGCGCGTCGATATCGGCGGCGCTGACATGGGCGACGTGATCGACCGACGCGGCCCCGAGTTCGACGGCGAGCCGCACGCCCGGCCCCTGGTGCAGCTGATTGCCGTGCACGCGTGGCACCAGTCCGTGCGCGATGCCGGCACTGAGGACGGCATGCGACTGGTCCCGGTCGAAGGCGCCCTGCTCGCAGAACACGTCGATCCATCGAGCCTCGGGCGCGCAGCGCGGAATCATCTCCGCACACACCATGGTCACGTAATCGTCCGCGCGCCCGGCGTATTCGGGGGGCGGAACGTGCGCGGCCAGCAAGGTCACCTCGTCGGTGTGGCGGCCCGCGATGCGCACGCTGCGCCATTCGTCGTCCACGGTCTGGCCGTAACCGCTCTTGATCTCGACCGTCGTGCTGCCCGCCCGCAGCGACTCGGCGAGCAGCTGCCGCACGGTCGCGTCGAGTTGCTCGTCGGTCGCCGCGCGCGTCGCCGCGATCGTCGTACGGATGCCGCCCGCACCGTAGGAACGGCCGGACATGCGTGCGGCGAATTCCTCGGCGCGGTCACCGGCGAAGACCAGGTGCGAATGCGACTCGACGAATCCGGGCAGCACCGCGCGACCGTGGAGGTCCACCGCCTGATCGGCGGCGGGTGCGTCGGCGCTGTCACCCACCCACACCACCTGCGCGTCGTCGAAGACGACGGCCGCGTCGCGGCGCAACCCGAGCGGGCCGTCCCCGAGGGCCGGGTCGTTGGTGACGAGGGTGCCGATATCACGCAGCACGGTGGTTGGCACGGGCTGTCCTCCTGGGGCGGGCTGTGCGGTGGATCACGCCCGCTATGTATATGCCTGTCTATACAGGATAGTCAAGCGCTACGGTGCCAGACGGTAACTGGCCATTGACACGGCTGTATAGACAGGCATATACATGTAGGGTCGTTGTGACCGGCCCCACAGGCGAAGAGACCGGGCATCACCGGCGACCCTGCGCCCTTTCCGATCCCGGGAGAATGGTTTGAACAAGCCCGCCGCCGCGCTCACCCGCGGCCTCACCGCCCGCCATATCCGTTTCATCGCGCTCGGTTCGGCCATCGGCACCGGCCTGTTCTACGGGTCCGCCGAGGCGATCCACCGGGCAGGTCCCTCGGTGCTGCTGGCGTATCTGATCGGCGGCGCCGCCGTGTTCCTCGTGCTGCGCGCGCTGGGCGAGATGGCGGTGAGCAATCCGGTCGCGGGCTCGTTCGGTGAATACGCCAGCCAGCACCTCGGTCCGCTCGCGGGCTTTTTCACCGGCTGGACCTACACCTTCGAAATGCTCATCGTGTGCCTGGCCGACGTCACCGCGTTCGGTGTGTACATGGGGTTCTGGTACCCCGACGTGCCACGCTGGATCTGGGTGCTCTCGGTCATCTTCTTCATCGGCGCGATCAACCTGCTCAGCGTGAAGGTCTTCGGTGAGGTGGAATTCTGGTTCAGCCTGGTCAAGATCGTGGCAATCGTGGCGATGATCGCCGGCGGTATCGCCGTGCTGATCTTCGGCTTCGGCCTGCACGACACCAGCGCGGGCGTGCAGAACCTGTGGGCCGACGGCGGCTTCTTCGCCACCGGCATCGGCGGCTTCATCGCCTGCTTCGCCATCGTGATGTTCGCCTTCGGCGGTACCGAGATCATCGGTATCACCGCGGGCGAGGCCGAGAACCCGCAGCGCACCATCCCGCGCGCGATCAACACCGTGCCCGTGCGCATCATCGTGTTCTATGTGCTCACCCTCGCGGTGATCATGGCGATCGACTCCTGGCGCACCATCGGTGACGAGGGCAGCCCGTTCGTGCAGATCTTCCAGAGCCTGGGCCTCGGGCCCGCCGCGGCGGTGCTCAACGTCGTGGTGATCACGGCCGCGCTGTCGGCGGTCAACAGCGACATCTTCGGTGCGGGCCGGATGATGTACGGCATGGCCCAGCGCGGCCAGGCGCCCGCGGCGATGAAGCGGGTCTCGCGCAACGGGGTGCCGTGGATGACGGTGGTCATCATGACCGTCACCCTGCTGGTGGGCGTGCTGCTGAACTACCTGATCCCCGACAAGGTGTTCCTGGTGATCGCCTCGATCGCCACCTTCGCCACCATCTTCGTCTGGCTGATGATCCTGCTCGCGCACCTGCGCTCGCGGCGCGGCATGAGCCCCGAACAGGTCGCCGCACTGAAGTTCCCGGTGCCGCTGTGGCCCTACGGCCAGCTGATCACCATCGCGTTCCTGGTGTTCGTGGTCGGGGTGATCGCCTTCGACGCCGACAGCCGGGTGGCCCTGGTGGTCGGTGTGGTGTGGCTCGCCCTGCTCGGTATCGCCTACCGCCTGTGGGTGCGGCCCGCGACCGCCGCACCCGAACCGATGGCCGTACCGGCCGACGTCGCCTGAAGTTGCTTGTCCTGCACGCTTATTCGGAATGGAGAAATATCGTGGGTATCGACTCGAACCGGTCGGTCACGCTGGAACCGGTCGTCGTCGGCACCGGTCCGGTGTCACCCGCCGACGTGGTGCGGGTGGCCCGGGAGGGTGCCGCGGTGCGGCTGGCCGAGGAGGCGCTGGCCGCCATGGGAGAGAGCCGGGAGCGCATCGAGGCGCTGGCCGCCGACCCGCGACCGGTGTACGGGGTGTCGACCGGGTTCGGTGCGCTCGCCGTGCGCCACATCCCGCAGGAGTCGCGTAAGCAATTGCAGCGCAGTCTCATCCGCTCGCATGCCGCCGGATCGGGGGCCGAAGTGGAGCGGGAGGTGGTGCGCGCGCTCATGCTGCTCCGCCTCTCGACACTGGCGACCGGCCGCACCGGCGTGCGACCGGTGGTCGCCGAGACCTACGCCGCGCTGCTGTCGGCGGGCATCACCCCGGTGGTCCACGAATACGGCAGCCTCGGCTGCTCCGGTGATCTCGCACCGCTGGCCCACGTGGCGCTCGCCGTCATCGGGGAGGGCACGGTCCGCGACGCGAGCGGCACCGCGATGCCCGCCGCCCAGGCGCTCGCCGCCGCCGGGATCGCACCGGTGGAGCTGGCGGAGAAGGAGGGGCTCGCTCTCATCAACGGCACCGACGGCATGCTCGGGATGCTGCTGCTCGCCTGTCACGATCTGCGCGCGCTGCTGCGGCTGGCCGATGTCACCGCCGCGATGAGCGTGGAGGGCCTGCTCGGTACCGACAAGGTGTTCGCCGCCGACCTGCAGGCGTTGCGCCCACAACCGGGCCAGGCGGTCGCCGCCGCGAACATGACCCGGCTGCTGGCCGATTCGGCGATCGTGGCCAGTCATGCCACCCCCGACTGCACCGTGGTGCAGGACGCCTACTCGTTGCGCTGCGCACCGCAGGTGGCCGGTGGCGCCCGCGACACCCTCGCCCACGCCGAGCGGGTCGCGGGGTACGAACTGGCCAGCGCCGTCGACAATCCGGTGGTCACCCTGGACGGTCGCGTCGAGTCCAACGGCAACTTCCACGGCGCTCCGGTGGCCTACGTTCTGGACTTCCTCGCCATCGTCGTCGCCGATGTGGCCAGCATCAGCGAGCGCCGCACCGACCGTTTCCTCGACAAGGCGCGCAACCACGGGCTGCCGCCGTTCCTCGCCGACGACCCCGGTGTCGACAGCGGCCACATGATCGCCCAGTACACCCAGGCCGCGCTCGTCTCCGAGCTCAAGCGTCTCGCCGCGCCCGCATCGGTGGACTCGATCCCGTCCTCGGCCATGCAGGAGGACCACGTGTCCATGGGCTGGTCGGCCGCACGCAAACTGCGCCGCGCCATCGACGGCCTCACCCGGGTGCTGGCCATCGAGGCGCTCACCGCGGCGCGCGCGCTCGATCTGCGCGCACCGCTGACTCCCGCGCCCGCCACGGCGGCCGTGCGCGCTGCCCTGCGCACCCGCGTCCCCGGTCCCGGACCGGACCGGCATCTCGCACCCGAGATCGAGGCCGCGGTGGAACTGGCCGCCTCGGGTTCGCTGCTCGCGGCGGCGGAATCGGTTGTCGGCCCGCTGGATTGATCGACCCGACCGCGTCGGTAGCCGAGCAAACGCCGGGAACGTCCCGTCCCGGCCCGCGCGGCTCGGTTCCTATCGGGCCGATCGGTGGCTGTTCGAACGACCGCAGGCGGTAATTGACTCGGCCCCAGGTGGATTCACCACCTGGGGCCCTTTCGTGTCGAGATCGCTGCGACGGTGCGTGGCCGCACGACTCTCGCATCGGTACCACCGAAGCGGCGACTCGGCGCAGTGCGGTGCCCGCGCAGCGTGGCCGACCCCCGGGTGCCACGAGTCGACCGGCTCAGCGGCGGACACACTTCGGCGCCGGTGGCGATGAGCCCCCGGCGCCGAACAGTCCCGGATCAGCTCTCCTGCATCGGGATTCGCACACCGCGTTCCCGGGCGACCTCGGCCGCGTGCTCGTAGCCCGCGTCCACGTGGCGGATCACGCCCATACCGGGATCGTTGGTGAGCACCCGCTCCAGCTTCTGCGCCGCCAGCGGCGTGCCGTCGGCGATACACACCTGGCCCGCGTGGATGGACCGGCCCATGCCGACACCGCCGCCGTGGTGGATCGACACCCACGAGGCGCCCGATGCCGTATTGAGCAGGGCGTTGAGCAGCGGCCAGTCGGCGACGGCGTCCGAGCCGTCGGCCATGGATTCGGTCTCGCGGTAGGGCGAGGCGACCGAACCGGAATCGAGGTGATCGCGCCCGATCGCCAGCGGCGCCGACAGCTCGCCCGAGGCCACCATCTCGTTGAAACGCAGTCCGGCGCGGTGCCGTTCGCCGTAGCCGAGCCAGCAGATACGCGCGGGCAGGCCCTCGAATTTCACCTTCTCACCGGCCATGGTGATCCAGCGCTTCAGATGCTCGTTGTCGGGGAACAGCTCGAGAATCGCGCGGTCGGTGGCGGCGATATCGGCCGGGTCACCCGAGAGGGCCGCCCAGCGGAACGGGCCGAGGCCCTCCTCGAACAGCGGCCGGATGTAGGCGGGCACGAAACCGGGGAACGCGAAGGCCCGGTCGAAGCCTCCCTTGCGGGCCTCGTCACGGATCGAGTTGCCGTAGTCGAACACCTCGGCCCCCTTGTCCATGAACCCGACCATGGCCTCGACATGCTTGGCCATCGATGCCTGCGCCTCGGCGGTGAACCACACGGGATCCTTCTCGGCCATGGTGTGCCAGTCCTCGAGCGCGACCCCGATCGGCAGGTAGGACAGCGGGTCGTGCGCGGAGGTCTGGTCGGTCACCACATCGATCGGCGCGTCCATGGCCAGCAGCGCCGGAAACACCTCGGCGGCATTGCCGACCAGACCGATCGACAGCGGCCTGCGTTCGTCGCGCGCGGCGACGGCCAGCTCCAGCGCCTGCCGCAGCGAGTCGGCCTTGGTGTCGAGATAGCCGTGCGCGATGCGGCGATCGATGCGGGCCGGATCGACATCGACACACAGGGCCACACCGTCGTTCATCGTCACCGCGAGCGGCTGCGCGCCGCCCATCCCGCCGACACCCGCGGTGAGCGTGATCGTGCCGGCCAGCGACCCGCCGAAACGTTTACGCGCCACCGCACCGAAAGTCTCGTAGGTGCCCTGCAGAATGCCCTGGCTGCCGATATAGATCCACGAACCGGCGGTCATCTGCCCGTACATCATCAGGCCCGCCTGTTCGAGTTCGCGGAACTTCTCCCAATTGGCCCAGTCGCCGACCAGATTGGAATTGGCCAGCAACACCCGCGGCGACCATTCGTTGGTGCGGAATACGCCGACCGGTTTCCCCGATTGCACGAGCAGTGTTTCGTCGGACTCGAGGGTCTCCAAGGTCCGCACGATGGCGTCGTAGGCCGCCCAGCTGCGGGCCGCGCGCCCGGTACCGCCGTAGACGACCAGATCGTCGGGGCGCTCGGCGACCTCGGGGTCGAGATTGTTCATCAACATCCGCAGGGCGCCCTCCTGCTGCCACCCCTTGGTGTGCAGCTGGGAACCGCGCGGTGCACGGACGGGGCGCGGGCCTGCGGCGGGCGCGGTGTCGTCGGTCATGTGTTCACTCCTCGAAAGACGGGTGTGTCCGGGGTCACTGAACCTCAGATTAGTGGTATAGTCCTGTCTATACAAGTAGCTGCCGAAATCGGCCGCGACGTATTCTCTTGGTCGAGCGGAGGGAAATACCGGTGGTGGCGATCGAAGTGGCCGATGCGGAGCTGGCCGCGCTCTACGGCGAGCTCGGAACCGAGTTCGCGGCATACGAGCGGGTCAAGCAGCTGATCATGGCGCAGATCAAGGGCGGCCGATGGAGTGCGGGGGAGCAGATCCCCTCGGAGAATCAGCTGGTCGCCGCGCTCGGGCTGTCGAGAATGACGATCAACCGCGCCCTGCGCGATCTCACCGCCGACGGTGCCCTCACCCGGGTGATGGGCGTCGGCACGTTCGTCGCCGCGGGCAAGGCGACCTCGCCGCTGTTCGAGGTCAGGAACATCGCCGACGAGATCGCGCGGCGTGGGCACCGGCATCGCACCGAGGTCGTCTTCGTGCGCGCCGAGCAGCTCGACGAGGGCCATCCGATCCTCGGAAACGACCTGAGCGGCACGGTGTTCCACTCACTGCTGGTGCACCGCGAGGACGAGGTGCCGATCCAGCTCGAGGATCGCTACGTCAACCCGGCCCAGGCGCCCGACTACCTCGCCCAGGACTTCACCACCGTCACCCCCAACACCTATCTGAGCGAGGTCGCCCCGCTGCTGCGCGGTGAGCACGTCGTCGAAGCCGTGCGGGCGAGCCAGGACGAGTGCGCGCTGCTCGGCATCGCCCGCGACGAACCGTGTCTGCTGATCCGGCGCCGCACCTGGTCCTCCGGCGGCCTGGTGAGCGCGGCGCGGCTGATTCATCCGGGATCACGTAATCGTCTCGAAGGCACTTTCGGTACCGAACCGGGCTGAGGGCGACTCGCGCGTTCCGGTGCCCGCGTTCATCGGCGTCGCTGAATTAACATGACCCATGAGCAAATATTTCGCAAACCGAGTTATCACCATTTCGTGACAATCGGGCGAAGGGCGTTCACCGGGCTGTAGCTTTGTTGCTGGATCGCTGAGTTCGACGTTCGCTGAGTTCCATCCATGGAGAGGGCGGAAAATGGCTACGATCACGCGACGCTCCGGGGCGACGATGGCGCCCTCGACTCTGGTAACTCTCGGTTTGATCCTCTTGATCCCGGTACTGCTCACCGCGGGCCCGATCGCCGCGTCGGCGATGATCGCGCACCACGCCGGTGTCGGCTGGTCCGGCGGGCTCGTCCTGGCCGCGATCGCGGTGGTGGTCGTCGGTTCGATCCTGGCCGCCGTGTGGTCGTTCCGGCTGGCTTGGCAGCGCGGTCACCGCCCCTTCGGTTCGCGCCCTCGCTGACAATCGCCGCGCCGCGCCGCGGGGTACTCACCCGTGGCGTGTCATCGCATGGAAATCCCCCTGAGCCGGTGTTTCACTGCCGCACAGCCCATTTCGGGGCCGTGCGGCTGTGTTTTTCGATTCGCGCGACCGCGTCACCGATTGTAGAGTCGCGAACGTAACACTTCTCGGCCGTCGAAGTCGCCGGCCACTGGACGTCTCCCGCTGACCTCTCAGCGCAGATGCGCAAGCCCACAGTGTCGTGGCAACCCTCGTGAAACCCGTACCCGCGATGAACAGTCGCGCGCTGATCGCACCCCTCCGGCCTGCTGGAGCACGTGCGTAAACGCCTGTGCCACAGCGTGTTTCATGTCACGCCGGTGATGACATCAAGACGTCCGCTGTAACTCTGTCATCAGTTACTTCTGCTCAAAAACATTGTGCTCCAGTGCTATTCGTGCACGTCAAAGCGAAACCTGCACTAGTGCTTGACAATTGGGACAACCGTCTACAAAACTACCCGTCGGTAGCCAGTGATCGGGACAACACGACCCCGACGCCCGCCGGTGGCGACACCCCTCCGACTCCTCCGCGGCGATTCCTCGAAAACCCCTGTCCACCAGGCGCAATGAGCCCTGCCGCCATCGTGACCACACCAAAGGAGTTCAGCGCTATGGACAACTCCGCGCTAGCCTCAGCCCATCGCCCCGAGGTTCCCCAGGCGGTGCACGTGGAGCACCCCGGTGACCAGGTGAGGGTCCTGCCGCGACCGGCCGGGCCGGTCGAGCAGCTCCCGCTCGTCGCCACGCGCCTGCCCGAAATCCTGCTCACCGGTGAGCATTTCGACGACATCTACCGCCATGTGCTCGCCGCGCCCGGCAAGCGGGTGCGGGCCAGGCTCGTGCTGGCCTGCGCCACCCTGCTCCCCGAGGAGCCGGGCGCCGCGGTGTCGCCGGCCGACGCGGTCGACCTGGCCTGCGCGATGGAGATGCTGCACGAATCCTCGCTGATCCACGACGACATCTGCGACGGCTCCCTGCTGCGCCGCGACGCGCCGTCGGTCCCCGCCGCCTTCGGCGTCCGCCAGGCCGCCCGCGCCGGTTTCCACATGGCGGGCGCCGCGATGAAGGTCGTGGCCCGTGTGCTCGCCGACAACCCGGCGATGGCCGAGCGCATCACCGACGCTCCCGGTATCACCTTCGCCGACCGGCTCTCGGAGCTGTCGTTCGGCCAGCTCATCGAAACGCTGCCACCCGCCATCGACGTGCCCGCGTTGCGCAGGCACTACGAACTGGTCGCGATCGCCAAGACCGGCACCCTGTTCCGGCTGTCGTGCGCCTACGGCGGCACCGCTGGTGGCGTCGACCTGGATCGCCTGCAGGCGCTGATGGTGTACGCCGACCAGCTCGCCATGGCGTTCCAGATCATGGACGACGTCCGCGACATCGAGGGCGGCCCGGGCCTCGGCAAGGACGCCGGCGGTGATCTCGAACGTCGCGTGCCGACCTGGCCGGTCATCGAGTGGCTCGAGCTGCGTGAGGGTGCCCGCGACCTGTGGCTCGACCCGGCCACACCGAGCGAGATCCTGCGCACCGACCTGGTCGACAGCGGCGCGACCAAGGCCGCGCGCGTGGTCGCGGTGACCGCCACCGAAACCGCGGCCGACGCGCTCGACGTGTTCGGCCCCTCTCCGGCGCGGGACGACCTGCGCGAACTTCTGCGGCAGGTGATCTCCCGATGAACGATGTCCGACTCCTCCAGCTGGTCCGCGGGCTGCGTGTCCTGCGTCGCGCCCCCGACCTGGCCGCCATGCGCGCCGCGCGCACGCCCGAGGAACTGGCCCGGCTCGCCCTCGTTCCGGCCGGGCGCAATCTCGGTATCGCGGTGAGTTTCCTGCCCGCCCACCAGCGGGCCGAAGCCGCCGCGGCCCTGCTCGCGTGCCGGGTGCTCGACGCCTACGAAGACCTCGCCGACCGCGACCACGCGGGTGCGGCCGTTGTGGCCGCGGCGGAATACCTCAATGGCACAAGTGATTCCGTACCGCCCGCGCTGCCGTCGACCACCGGCGTCGTGCGCGACAGCGAGGCGCTGGATCTGTTGCTCGCCGAGCGCGTCGCCGACATCCGCGCGCTGGTCGCCGGATTGTCGCCGCAGGCGCGCGAACGGGTGGCGAGCGTGCTCACCGACATGGCCGCGGTGATGGCCCGCAACCTCGACAAGCCGCTGCCGCGCGTCACCTACAGCGAGGGTGTGCTCGGCCGCGTCACCCACTACGCGTGCACCCTGGTCGCCGACGGCGTACTGCCCGAGGACGACCTGCGCGAGCTCACCGGCTGTATCGCGGTGATCGCCCAGTCGGCCAACGACCTGCGCGACGGCGAACTCGAGCTCTACGGCGCCGCCGACCGCGAGGAACTCACCCGCATGGTGATGCTGCGTCAGCTCGCCCCCACCCTCGGCGGATTCGCGCTGCTCGCCCGGCTCGGCCCCGGCACGCCGGGATTCGGCGCCCGCGCGGCCATGGCCTACATGACCATCACCACCTCGGCGTTTCTGTGTGGGGCGGTCGGTGCGCCCAAGCCGTACCGGCGTCCGCTCACTGCGTCCGTGCTGGCCGCGGGTTCGCCGAAGTACTGGACCCGGATGCTCGAGCGGGTGCGCGCGGGCGCCGACGGCGCCATCCACACCATGCTCGACGCCGCGCCGGACTTCGCGGCCGAGCGTCACGTCCCCAAGACCGATGTGCTGCGCGCCGGTGGTGAGAACTCGGCCGCGACCTCGCTGGTCCCGCTGATCGTCGACACCACCTTCGCCCTCGTGCGGGCCCTGCCCGAGGAACCGATGACCGGCGAACCGGCCGGCTCGACGGTGCGCACCATGATGATCGCCGACCACCTGGCCTTCGGGGCCATGGAGCGGGTGCCGGGCAACCGGCCCGACGCCCTGCGCGACCTCGCCGAGCGCCTGCAACAGGCAGCGCTCGCCACCGACGCAATTCGTTCATGAGCATCGTCACTACTAGCGAAGGAGCTCGCCCATGAGCACCCCAACGCCCGTCGCGCCTACCGAGAAACCGCCGTTCAGCCGGCGGGTCCTCAAACTCGAGCACGCCGCCAATGTCGGTCCGCTCGTGCACATCGCACTGTGGATGGGGATGACCGCGGCCGCCCTGTTCGTCCCCGCCGCGGGCAACTGGTACATCGCGATCCCGCTCATCATCGTGCTGTCACTGCTCAACCTCTCGCTCACCATCGGCGTGATGCACATGCACACCCATCGCCCGTTGTTCGTGTCGAAGCTGCCCAACCGGGTGGTCGACATCCTGTGCTGCCTGCCGGGCAACCTGACCGCCGCCGAGATGCGCGAGGTGCACGTCCTCAACCATCACCGGTTCAACGACGGCCCGGGTGACGTCACCGCCACCACCGGCATGGAAAAGGGTCTCGGCGCCATCTGGTACTGGATCCGCTACGGAACCATCGTCAAGATCCACACCGTGCGCACGGTGTTCGCCGCGAATCCGGCGCCGCGCCGCCGTCGCACCCGCCACCAGTTCATCTTCGACCTGGCGGTGTACTTCCTGGTCATGGCCGCGGTCTGGTACGCGGCGGGCACCGAACGGTTCGTGCTGTTCTACTGGGTGCCGTTCCTCATCACCCAGGTCAACGCGGGCTACTTCGCCTGGCTGAGCCACGCGCCGGCGCGCCAGTTCGAGGACGAACCGAGCACCTCGCTCAACAACGCGGGCAACATCCTCAACTTCCTCATCTTCAACCAGGGCTACCACAGCGTGCACCACCGCTACCCCGGTATCCACTGGAGCCAGATCCCCGACAAGCTCGATTACATGCGTGATGTCAACCCCGGCGTCATCGTGCCGTACTGGATGGTCGCGCAGTCGGGCTGGCGCCTGGTCGTGCCGGGTGGCTTCCTCAACGAGCGCTACGGCACCAAGTGGAAGGCACGCCTCGAGCAGCGCCTGGAATCGGGCACCGTCCGCAATCGCTACCTGCCGTGGTTCGCATGGATCTGATGACACCCCAGCAGGCGCGGGGCGTGCTGAGCACGCCCGGTCGGCTCGTCCCGTTCCTGTTCTCCTTCGCCGTGTACGCCTTCGCGGGCATCACGGTTCCGCTGATGCTGTTGTTCGCAGGCGGCTGGTTCCTGCCCAAGACCGTCGACAAGGGACCGCACCTGTCCGCGGTGCCCGCCGTCGCGATCGACCTGGTCCTGCTGGCCTTGTTCGCCCTGCAGCACTCGGGCATGGCCCGGCCGGCGTTCAAGGCCTTCATCACCCGCTGGGTGCCCGAAGCGCTCGAGCGGACGGTCTACATCATCGGCGTCTGCCTGGTGATGTGGGTCATCATGCTGGCCTGGCAGCCCATACCACACGTACTCTGGTCTGCTGAAGGTGCGGTGGGTATCGCGCTCGATATCGGGTTCTGGATCGGGTTCGTGCTGGTCTACGCGGCGACTCTGCTGCTGAACCATTTCCATCTACTCGGTATCAGCCAGGCCTACCGGCAGTACGTGATCCAGGTGCCGGACGCCACCGTCGACCGGTTGCAGGTCAACGGTGTGTACCGGCTGGTGCGGCATCCGCTGATGACCGGGCTGCTCGTGTCGTTCTGGTTCGCCAGGGAGTTCACGGTCGGCCACCTGGTGTGGGCGCTGGGTCTGACCGGGTACATCCTGCTCGGTACCTACCTGGAGGAGCGTGACCTGATCGCCCGCTTCGGTGCGTCCTATCGCGCCTACGCCGCACAGGTGCCCGCGTTCTTCCCGTCCGTGCGCAGTATTCTCGGCCGATCGACTCGGTAAGCGCGAGGCCGACCGCCCGGCGTCGTTCCGGTAGGAAGGATGTCGGGCGGTGAACCTGCCCGAGTTGGGAGAGGAATCGATGTGACCACGAAAACGGGCATGGTCGTAGGGATCGGGCGCGCCCACGCCAAAGCGATCCTGCTGGGCGAACACACGGTCGTGCACGGCACGCCCGCGATCGCGTTCCCCCTGCCCGCCCTGCCGGTGCGCGCCCTGGCGCGTCCGGCCGAACCCGGCAGCGGGTCGCAGGTTCCGGCCGACGGGCACTTCCGTTTCGTCGTCGGCGGAACCGACACCGCCCAGTCGGGTCCACGGGTCGCGGCCGAGGAAGCGTTGCGGCGGTGGGGAATCACCGATACTACCGTCGAAGTCGTTGTGGAGTGCGGGATTCCGCTGGCTCGTGGGCTCGGTTCCAGCGCCGCGTGCGCGGGGGCCGCGGTGCGCGCGGTCGCGGATCTGCACGGGCTCGTCGTCGAACCCGGCGAACTGTACGACCTCGTGCAATGTGGCGAACAGGTCGCGCACGGGCGCGCCAGCGGCATCGATGCCAGTGCCGTCCTGGCCAACGGTCCGATCCGGTTCCACCAGGGCCGCGCCGAGCCGATGCCGATCGGGCTCGATGCCACGCTCGTCATCGCCGACACCGGCGTGCCCGGCTCCACCCAGCACGCGGTGGCAGGCGTGCGGCGCAGGCTGGCCGAGGACCCGGTGCGGGCCAGGTCGCTGCTCGAGCGCGCCTCGGGCCTGATCGAGGCCGCGGGCGACGAGTTGTCGGCCGGTGCCGCCGAATCGCTCGGCAAGACCATGCTCGATTTCCAGGAACTGCTCGCCGAGCTGGGGGTGAGCACCCCGCACATCGACACCCTCGTCACCGCCGCGCTCGGTGCGGGTGCCCACGGCGCCAAGCTCACCGGCGCCGGTCTCGGCGGCTGTGTGCTCGCCCTCACCGAGCCCGCCTCGGCGCCCGGGGTGAGTGCCGCGCTGCGCCGTGCGGGTGCCGTGCGAACCTGGACGGTGCCGACTCGCGCCATGCACGCCGACGCCACGCCCCTGTCCGCCACGACTTCGGAACCCGGTACCCACCAATGACTTCGACCTCCGCCACCGGCGAGGCCACCGCGCTCGCCCACCCGAACATCGCCCTCGTGAAGTACTGGGGCAAGCGCGACGAAACGATGTTCCTGCCCGTCACGAGCAGCCTGTCGATGACGCTCGACATCTTCGCGACCACCACCACCGTGCGCGTCACCGACGGCCCGGCCGACGAGATCGAGTTCAACGGCACCGCCGCCACCGGGTCCGCGCATACCCGCATCGAACGCTTCCTCGACCTCGTGCGGGCCGAGGCGGGTCGTACCGAACGCGCCACTGTCGTCACCGTCAACGACGGCCCGACCGGGGCCGGGCTGGCTTCCTCGGCGAGTGGTTTCGCCGCGCTGGCCACGGCCGCGGCGACCGCCTACGGGCTCGACCTGGACGGGCGCGCGCTGTCGCGACTGGCCCGGCGCGGGTCGGGGTCGGCGTCGCGCTCGATCTTCGGCGGTTTCGTGGTGTGGCACGCGGGCGAGGGCGACGGCGAGGCGGGCGATCTGAGTTCCTATGCCGAGCCGATCGGCGGCGACGAACTCGACCCCGCCCTGGTCGTCGCGGTCGTGAACCAGACCGCCAAGACGGTGTCGAGCCGTGACGCCATGCGCGCCACCACCCAGACCTCCCCGTTCTACCGGCCGTGGGCCGAGTCGTCGATGCTCGACTTCGCCGAGATGCGCCGCGCCGTCGCCCGCGGTGACCTGGCCGCCATCGGTGAGATCGCCGAACGCAACGCGCTCGGCATGCACGCCACCATGCTCACCGCCCGCCCCGGCATCCGCTACCTCTCGCCGCACTCGCTCGCGGTGCTCGACGCCGTGCAGGCCCTGCGCGCCGACGGTGTGCTCGCCTACGCGACCATCGACGCGGGCCCCAATGTGAAGGTGCTGTGCACCCGCGCCGACGCCGCCCGAGTGGCCGCGACCGTGGAGAGCCTCGGCGATTTCGTCACCACCCGCACCGCGCACATCGGTCCCGGCGCCACGCTGCTCCCGGACACCGCGCAGGTCGGAGCCTCATGATCGCCTGTCGCGCCCCGGGCAAACTGTTCGTCGCGGGGGAGTACGCCGTCGTCGAACCGGGTCACCGGGCCGTGCTGGTCGCCGTCGACCGCTACGCCACCGCCACCGTGAGCCCCGCCGACGGCGACACCCTCCTCGGGTCCGACCTCGACGGTGGCAGTACGCTCGTCTGCCGCCGGGCAGCCGATGGCGCGCTCGTCGACCCGACCGCCGACCCAGGTGCGAGCCTCCTGTCGGGCCCGGTCGCCGCGAATCCCGTTACGACGGATCTCGCGCCCCCCACCGGAATGGTGCACGCAGGGGGCCCGGGTCGGCTCGTCGCCGCGACCGGTTCGGTTCCGGCCACGTTCTCCTACCTTTTCGCCGCGGCATCGGTGGTCGACAGGCTGATCGTCGAACGTGGAATCGCCCCGTGTCCTTACCGATTGGATGTCACCGCCGATCTGGGCGACGCCGACGGCCGCAAGTTCGGGCTCGGTTCCAGTGCCGCGGTGACCGTCGCGGCGGTGGCCGCGCTCGGCGAGTTCTACGACCTCGGCCTGAGCCTGATGGACCGCTACCGGCTCGCCATGCTCGCCACCGTCGAGGTCAACCCCCGCGCCTCCGGCGGTGACGTCGCCGCGAGCACCTGGGGCGGTTGGATCGCCTACAGCTCACCGGACCGCGCGCGGATCGCCCGGTCCGCCGTGACCGAGGGCGTCGACGCGGCCCTTCGCCTGCCGTGGCCGGGTCTTTCGTTGCGCCCCTTGCCAACTCCGACCACCCTCGACCTGCACGTCGGCTGGACCGGCACCCCCGCTTCCACCCCCGCACTGGTCGCCGGGCTCGGCGCACCCCTGGACCGCGCCGATTTCCTGGTACACAGCGATGCCTGCGTCGAACGCCTCGCCGCGGCCGTCGACGCCGACGACCCCACCGCCATCCGGACCGAAATCGACTGCGCGCGTGAGCTTCTCCTCGGACTCGACGCCGCCGAGCGGCTCGGAGTCATGACCGAACGCCTGGCCGCGTTGTGTCACGTGGCGGCCGAGGTCGGCGCTGCCGCGAAACCCTCGGGTGCCGGTGGCGGCGACTGCGGTATCGCCCTGCTCGAGAACGGCCGCGCCGACGCTGTCGCCGCACTGACCGACGGCTGGGAAGCCGCCGGAATCCGCAAGCTGCCCTTGCGGATCCACCCGTCCGAAGGAGTTCGCGCATGATCGCCGACCGCAAGGACGACCACGTTCGCCACGCGGTGAACCATCGCCGCAACCACAGCGGTGGCAACGATTTCGACTCCGTCGCCTTCGTGCACCACGCCCTGGCCGGCATCGACTCGGCCGACGTGCGGCTCGGCGTCGATTTCGCCGGAAAGCACTGGAATTCACCGCTGTACGTGAACGCGATGACCGGCGGCAGCACCAACACCGGCGAGATCAACCGGCAGCTGGCCGTCGCGGCCCGCGAGACCGGGGTCCCCATCGCCTCGGGGTCGATGAGCGCCTACTTCCGTGACCCCGCCGTCGCGGGCACCTTCCGGGTGCTGCGCGAAGAGAACCCGCACGGGTTCGTCCTGGCCAATGTGAACGCCAACGCCACCCTCGACCAGGTGCACAGCGCGATCGACCTGCTCGAGGCCGACGCACTGCAGATCCACGTGAACTCGGTGCAGGAAGTCGTGATGCCCGAGGGTGACCGCTCCTTCGCCGGGTGGCCGCGCCGCATCGAGGAGATCGTCGCGGGCGTGCCGGTGCCGGTGATCGTCAAGGAGGTCGGGTTCGGCCTCAGCAGGCAGACCGTCACGTGGCTGCGCGAGGCCGGGGTGGCCGTGGCCGACGTGGGCGGACGCGGCGGAACCAATTTCGCGCGCATCGAGAACGACCGGCGGGCGGGCGCCGACTTCGGCTTCATCGAACAGTGGGGTCAGTCGACGGCCGCGTGCCTGCTCGACTGCACCGGCATCACCGGCATCGACATCTCCGCCTCCGGCGGTATCCGCTCGCCGCTGGACATGGCCCGGGCCCTGGCACTGGGCGCCAAGGCGACCGGCGTGGCGGGAGCATTCCTGGAAACGCTCGTCGACCACGGCACCGAGGCCCTCGTCGCCAAGATCACCACCTGGCTCGATCAGCTGCGCAACATCATGACCGTCCTCGGCGCGACCACTCCCGCCGAGCTCACCGGTCGCGATGTGCTCGTCACCGGCGACCTGGCCGGCTTCTGCGCGCTGCGCGGCATCGATGTGGCCTGTCTCGCCCACCGGAGTCGCTGGTGGCGCGAATCGAACCTCCGAGAAGGAGTCATCCATGAATGACATGTCGTACGCGGCTGTCCCGATGCAGTGGGTCGGTCCGCTGCGGATCACCGGCAATGTCGTCGACGACTCCGTCGATGTGCCGCTGGCGACCTACGAGACCCCGCTGTGGCCCTCGGTGGGACGCGGCGCGCGCATCAGCACCCTCGCCGAGAAGGGCATCGTCGCCACCCTCATCGACGAGCGGATGACCCGGTCGATCCTGCTCGAGGCCGACGACGCGCTCACCGCCTACACCACGGTGCAGCAGTTGCAGGCCCGCATGCCGGAGCTGCAGGAGGTCGTCTCGGGCAGCAGCCGCTTCGCCCGGCTCATCGACCTGAACCACCAGATCGCGGGCAACCTGCTGTTCCTGCGGTTCGAGTTCACCACGGGCGACGCCTCCGGCCACAACATGGCCACGCTGGCCAGCGACCACCTGATGGACCACATCCTGTCGACCATGCCCGGTGTGCGCTACGGCTCCATCTCGGGCAACTACTGCACCGACAAGAAGGCCACCGCCGTCAACGGCATCCTCGGCCGCGGCAAGAACGTCGTCACCGAGCTGCTGATCCCGCGCGAGGTGGTCGAGGCGCGGCTGCACACCACCGCCGCCAAGGTCGTCGAGCTCAATATCCGCAAGAACCTGATCGGCACCCTGCTCGCGGGCGGAATCCGTTCCGCCAACGCGCATTACGCGAACATGCTGCTGGCCTACTACCTGGCCACCGGTCAGGACGCCGCCAATATCGTCGAGGGCTCCCAGGGCGTCACCCACGCCGAGGACCGCGACGGTGATCTGTATTTCTCGTGCACCCTGCCCAACCTGATCGTCGGTACGGTCGGTAACGGCAAGCACGCCAGTTTCGTCGAGGACAACCTGGTGCGCCTCGGCTGCCGGGCCGAACGCGAGCCCGGCGAGAACGCGCGCCGCCTCGCCGTGATCGGTGCGGCCACCGTGCTGTGCGGTGAGCTGTCGCTGATGGCCGCGCAGACCAATCGCGGTGAATTGATGCGTGCCCATACCCAATTCGAGCGGTCAACCACGAGCAACGGGACACAACGATGACCACAACGCCGGTCGGTATCCACGACCTTTCGTTCGCCACCACCCACTACGCCCTCGATCACGCCGTCCTCGCCGAGCGACTCGGGGTGGATCGCGACAAGTTCTACCTCGGCATCGGCCAGGAACGCATGAGCGTGGCCGCCGCCGACGAGGACATCGTCACCATCGCCGCAGCGGCCGCCCAGCCGATCCTGGAACGGCACGGCACCGACAACATCCGCACCGTGCTGCTGGCCACCGAGACCGGTGTCGACCAGTCCAAAGCCGCTGCCCTGTACCTGCATTCGCTGATCGGGCTGCCAAACGCGGCGCGGGTGGTTGAGCTCAAGCAGGCCTGCTACGGCGGCACCGCCGGGCTGGCGTTCGCCGCGGGCCTGATCGCGCGTGACCCGTCGCAGCGGGTGCTGGTGATCGCCGCCGACATCGCCAAGTACGAACTCGACACCCCGGGCGAGCCGACCCAGGGCGCCGCGGCGGTCGCGATGCTGGTCACCGCGAACCCGGCCATCCTCGCGCTCGACCCGATCTCGGGGCTCTACAGCGCCGACATCATGGATTTCTGGCGCCCGAACTACCGCTCCGAGGCCATCGTCGACGGCAAGACCTCGGTGAACGCCTACCAGAAGGCCGCCCAGGAGGCGTGGAGCGACTACCGCCGCCAGGGTGGGCGCGAGCTCGGCGAGTTCGCCGCGTTCTGCTACCACCAGCCCTTCACCAAGATGGCCTACAAGGCGCACCGGCACCTGCTCGAGAGCCAGGGCCACACCGCCGAGGCCGCCGACCTCGAAGCCGCCATCGGCGCCACCACCACTTACAACCGCACCGTCGGCAACAGCTACACCGCCTCGCTGTACCTCGGCCTGGCCTCGCTGCTCGACCACGCCGACGACCTCACCGGCAAGGCCCTTGCCATGATCAGCTACGGCTCCGGCAGCGTGGCCGAGTTCTTCAGCGGCACAGTGCAACCCGGCTACCGCGCGCACCTGCGCACCGAGGCCAACCAGGCCGCGATCAGCTCGCGCGAGATGCTCGACTACGACCACTACCGAGCCCTGCACGAAGCGGTGCTGCCCACCGACGGCGCCTACCACGCCATGGCCGAGGAAACCCGGCGCCCGTTCCGGCTGGCCGCGATGTCGGGCCACAAACGCATCTACGAAGCTCGGTGACCGTGGCCGATCCGGATATACGGCACGCCAGGATCATCATCGTCGGAAGCGGGCTGTCGGGCGTCGGCGCGGCGGTCCGGTTGAGTCAGCAGGGGCACACCGATTTCCTCGTGCTCGAACGTGGACCCGATGTCGGTGGCACGTGGCGGGTGAACACCTACCCGGGTGCCGGGTGCGACGTGCCCTCGCAGTTGTATTCGTACTCGTTCGCGCTGAACCCGAATTGGACGAGGTCGTTCTCCCCACAGGCCGAGATCGAACGCTACATCCGGGACGTGTCGGAGCGTTTCGGGGTGCGTGACAAGCACATCTTCGATTGCGAGATGACGGCGGCGCGCTGGAACGACACCGATGGCCGATGGGAGATCCACACCAGCCGTGGGCGATTCACCGCCGATGTGGTCGTGTCGGCGGCCGGGGTGCTCGCGGAGCCGAATCTTCCCGATATCAAGGGGATGTCGAGCTTCGAGGGGGAGATCTTCCATTCGGCGCGGTGGAATCACGAGTCGACCCTCGCGGGCAAGCGGGTGGCGGTGATCGGTACGGGATCGTCCGCGGTGCAGATCATTCCGTCGATCGCACCGGAGGTGGCCAGCCTCGATGTGTATCAGCGCACCGCCACCTGGGTGATGCCGCATCTGGGCCGTCGCTATACGGCGGTCGAGCGGTTCGCGTTCCGGCGGATTCCCGGCTTCCAGCGGCTGGTCCGGGCGATGATCTACCTGCTGCGCGAGATCTTCGTCGTCTTCCAGGCCAAGTATCCGCGGGCGGCGGTGCTGCTGGAGCTGGTCGGCCGGGTCAAGATGTTCCTCGAGATCCGTGATCCGCGGGTGCGCCGGAAGGTGGTGCCGACGCATCGTCTCGGCTGTAAACGGATGCTGGTGTCCAACCGTTTCTATCCGGCGCTCGACCGCGACAATGTGGATCTGGTGACGGATTCGATCGCGGAGGTGCGGGCGAATTCGATCGTCACCGAAGACGGCACCGAACGCGAAGTCGACGCGATTGTGTTGTGCACGGGATTCCAGGTATCGGATTCCCCGACGTACAACCTGTATGTCGGCCGCGACGGGCGCACCCTGTCGGAAATCGGTGAGGCGGAAGGGTATCGCAACTACAAGGGCACGACGGTCGCGAACTTTCCCAACCTGTTCTTCATGCTCGGCGCCAATTCCGGGCTGAATTACACCTCGCTGATCTACATCATGGAATCCCAGTTCCGGTACCTGATCTCGGCATTGGAAACCATGGAGCGGCAAGGCCTGCGCACCGTCGAAGTCCGCAAGGACGCCGAAGAAGAATACAACCGGGGAATCCAGCGCAAGATGGCGAAAACGGTGTGGGCTACCGGTGGGTGCCGCAGCTGGTTCCTCGACAGCACGGGCAACAACGCGGTGCTGTGGCCGGACTTCAGTTTCCGTTACCGCAGGCAGATGCGCACTTTCGATCTCGAGGCGTATCAGACGACCGCCGGCTGAACCCGTCGATCCCGGAGCTGCTGTGCGGCTCCGGGATCGACGGTATTGCTGCGGGACTTGCTCAGATGAGCGCCCCGAGGAGCTTCAAGATACCGTCGATCAGATCTCCGATTGCGGCAGAGAACATTGATTTTCTCCTTCGATATGGGGGATCGCCTCGCGAAAAAGAGCACCCCGATACGCCGACCACGTCGGTGTCATCGGGGTTGTGCAGCTCAACGAATCAGCGAGATGATCGCTGGATATCCGGATGCACACCTGGCTCGGTGTGGGAGTGCGCTATCACCGTAGCAATGGAGTTTGGCTCCGACAAGCAACGGGTAGACGTGTCAGCACGGATTTTTTTCCGGCCCGCTGCCGCATTTACCGCCCGGTGTCAGGACGAGCTCAGCGACGACATTCCCGGCGGGCGCGTCGAGGCGCGCAGTGGATTCGCGGTCGGGAAGGTGATCGACGGCAGCGTCACCCACATACGCACCCGGGTGCCCTTTTCGTCGTGGGTGAATTCGAGGTCCTCGGTGAGGACCCGCATCATCTCCACGCCCCGGCCGCGATAGCCGGGGTCGGTGGGGGTCGGCACCCAGCGGCCGGTGTCGGTGACTTCGATGACCACCCGGTCACCCTCGCAGGTGGCGGTGAGGACGACACGGCCGGGTTCGGTGTCGCGGTAGGCGTGTTCGACGCTGTTGCTGCAGGCCTCGTTGGCGGCGGCGACGAGGTCGGCGGCCAGGTCGTGCGGCACGGCGGCCGTGGCGAACCAGCGGTAGAGCGTGCGACGAAGACCGGTCAATTCGACTGCGGCGGCGGGAATGTCGACATACAGCGGTTCCGGTGGCTGACGGTAGACGACCATCGCCACGTCGTCGTCGTAGCCCGCGGGCGGACACAGCCGCGACAGCACGGCGTCGGCCACATCGCGGGGCAGTGCGCCGCCGGTTTCGCTGAGGACGTCCGCGATCTTCACGAAGCCCTCCTCGATGTCGTAGCCGCGCTGTTCCACCAGCCCGTCGGTGAACAGCACCAGCGAGGAGCCCGCGGGCAACGCGGTGGTCGCCTCGGGGCGGCGCGGAGTGTCGAAGGTGGCCAGTGGCACCGCCCGCCCGCCTTCCAGGATCCGGCCCGGCCCACCGGGAGCCGCCAGGATCGGCGGCATGTGGCCGGCGTTGGAGTAGCGAACCACGCCGCGCTCGGGGTCGAGCACCGCGGCGCACACTGTGGTGCACATCGCGCCCGGAATCCGCGCGGCGACCGCGTCGAGTTCGGCGAGCAGCTGGGCGGGTCCGGCGCCGCGCAGCAGCAGCGCCCGTGCGGCAGTGCGCAATTGGCCCATCACCACCGCCGCGGACAGGCCTCGGCCGACGCAGTCGCCGACGACCACACCGATGGTGCCGTCGCGCAGCGGGACCACGTCGTACCAGTCGCCACCGATCTCGAGCGGCGGCAGGGCGGGTTCGTAGTGCACCGAGAATCGCGGTGGAAGTTCGATGGGGCCGAGCATGGCACGCTGCAGGGTGAGCGAGGTGGCGCGCGCCTGATCGAAGTTGCGCGCACGCTGCAACGCGACACTGAGGTGACCGACCAGCAGCGAATACAGCGCCCAATCGGCGGCACTCACCGCGCGTGGGGCGCCGAAGCGCACCCACAGCGCCGCGTCGCCGGTCTCACCGAGCGGCGCGACGACGGCGTCCACGCCGCCCTCGTCGCCGGTGATGGCCGACAGGCCGCGCGCGGACTGCCTGCGCGCCCGGTCGAGCAGTTCGTTGGTCTGCTCGTCGAGCACCACCGGAGCTTCACCGCGCGAGCTCGGCTGCTGCACCGGCGTGGCGACGAATCTGCTGTTGGCGGAGACGAATTCGGGTTCCGGCGGGGCCTGTGCCGCGGTGGGGGACTCGCCGCAGGAGTAGAGGTCGGGTCGACCGGTGCGGCTCGGCCACACCGCGACCAATGCCGTGCGTGCGCCCATTGTCCGCCGCAATTCGTCGAGCCCGACGGCGAGGACCTCCACCATGCTGGTGGCCGCGCCGACCGCGGTCGCCAGCCGCGAGGCCGCCTGATCGCGGGCCTGCGCGTCGTGCTCGGCGGTGACGTCGCGCACGGTGCCGACGAAGATCCGCTCGTTGTTCTCCTGCTTCACCAGTGAACTCGCGCTCACCGCCAGCCAGCGTTCGCGGCCGTCGCGATGCCGCACCGGCATCACGAAACGGGAGGCCTCGGTGCCGATCTGGGGATAACCCTCGCGATCGTGGAGGGCCCACGGATGCGGCAGCGCGAACGGCACCTCCTCGGGCCCGTACCCGGTGAGCACACCGAACGCCGAGTTCACCTCGACGATCGTCCCGTGCTCGTCGGCGACGAAGAACCCGTCCTGCAGCGATTCGACCAGCGCGGTGCGGAACGCGTCGCGGCCCGCGAGATCCTCGGCGCGCGAGCGCTGTTGCTCGTAGCGCTTGGTGCCGTCGAGGTAGCCGCGGGTGGCGATGTCGAGCGCGGCCATCGTCTGCAGCAGGAATTCCAGCGCCACCTCCGCCCCGCGCGAATACGCCTCGCTGCCCGCGAGTTCGGCGACGGTGCGGAAGTGGTGCTCGGTGAGATCGAGCAGACTGATGCCCTCGACGAGGGCGCGCCTGCCGAGGTCGTAGCCTTCGCTCAGGCCTGTCTGGCCCGGTGCGGCGACATGGCGGCGCAGGGCAGCCGAATAGTCGTCGAGGAACGCGGCCAGGACAGCACTCATCGGCACCCTCTCATGATCCTGCTCCCCGGAATCGGGCCGCCAGGACCAGCGCATCGTCGGTGTCCTTGGCGTCGCGGGCGAGCAGGTCGCCCGCGATGGCGGCCGCGGGCCTGGCCAGGTCGATCTTGTCGGCGTCGGCGGTGACGAGACCGTCGGTGGCCATCAGCAGCAGGTCGCCCTGTTTGATCGGCAGGGTCTGCGGCTGTAGATGCGCGGGCAGCCGGTAACCGACGATGCCACCGGTGAGCAGCATGGTCGCCCGCAGCTCCGGGCCCGCCGGACCGAGGGTGAGCAGCCGTGACTCCACATTGCCCACGCCGATCCATTGCAGGGTGTCGCCCGGCCCGATCAGCGCCAACGACATTGCGGCGCCGCGGGTTTCGGCCATCGCCCGATGACACAGCACCATCAGGACATCCAGCGGTTCGCCGCGGTTGTCCGACAGTACGAGGGTCGCGCGATCGGCCGCGTCCGCGGCCGCGGCGCCGTGGCCGAGGCCGTCGAGCACGCCGAAGAGCACGCCGCCGTCGCCGGTGTCGAGGACGACGCCGCGGTCACCGGAGACGTCCTGGCCGGGTAGTGCCCGGCCGGCCGTCGACCATTCCGTGCGGCCGGTGATCCCGTCTTCATGCACCGTCGGGTACCCACTTCCACATTTCGATCAACGTCCCTCGGCCGGGGGCGGAATCGATGGTGATGCCGTCCATCAGCCTGCGTGCGCCCGGCAGGCCGAGACCGAGGCCGCGACCGGTGGAGTACCCGTCCTCGAGCGCGCGCGGAATGTCACGGATGCCAGGACCCTGGTCCTCGGCTTGGACCACGAGGCTCTGGCGGCCGTCGCGAATGTCGACGAGCAGGCGGATCTCGCCACTGCCCGCGTAACTGGTGATGTTGCGGGCGATTTCGGAGATGGCGGTGGAGATCATGGTGCGGTCGGTGAGGGTGAAGCCGAGGTGAGCCGCCAGCTCGTGCCCGGCCTGGCGTGCGGTCACGATGTCCTCGGACACCTTGACTGCGATGGCGACCTGCTCAGCGGCCACTGTCACGACCATCTCGTCGGCTGCGCGGGTGACGGTTCAGCCAGGCGAGACCTTCTTCGAGGTCGAGGGCCGTCTGCATGTCCTCGAAGGTGAGCCCGAGCTGCACCATCGCGAACGCGACCTCGGGCTGTAAACCGACGATCACCGTTTCCGCGCCGCGCAGCTGGGTCATGTGGGCGATGGTGCGCAGCGAACGGGCGGCGAAGGAATCCATCACGTCGATGGCCGTGACGTCGACGATGATGCCGGTCGCGCGATAACGGCTGACCTGCGTCATGAGATCGTCCTGCAGCCGCTCGGTGTCGGCGTCGGTCAGCGCCGACTGGACCGAGGCGATCAGGAATGTGCCCTGTTTCAGGATGGGTACCGGCATGGCGGACTGCTAGCGCCCGTCCCGCTCGCTCAGCCGCTCGGTGACCCGGGTGACCTCGTAGCCGAGCAGTCGCTCGGCCTCTTCGATACCACCCTGCAGGTCGCCGACCGCGTTCATCTTGGACAGGTCGAGGCCGATGGTCACCAGGGTGAGCGCGATCTCGGAGGACAGACCGGTGATAATGACGCTGGCGCCCATCAGGCCCGAGGCGTCGACGGTCTGCACGAGGTGGTTGGCGACCACGGAGTCGATGGCGGGCACACCGGTGATGTCGATGACGACTACCTTGGCGCGATTGGCCCGGATGGCGCGCAGCAACTGCTCGGTGAGCTGACGGGCGCGCTGGGAGTCGAGCACACCGATGATGGGCAGGATGAGCAGCTGCTCGCGCACCTGCAGCACCGGGGTGGACAGCTCGCGGATGGCTTCCTGCTGGCGGCTGATGACGCGCTCGCGCTCCTGCACGAACGACACGCCGACGGTGTTGGCGATGCGGTTGGCGGCGGGCTCGTAGGCGTCGAGCACCTGGTTGAGCATCTCGAAGTTGGACTGGTACTTCGAGAACAGCGAGCGCGCGAGCACGTCGCGCAGCAGCAGCACGATGCCGAGGACCTCGTCGGTCTCGACGCCTCGGGGAATGATGCGCTCGGACAGGTCGCGAGCGTAGGCCTGCAGGGCCTCGACGCTACCGGTGACCAGCACCTCGACGTAGTTGTCGTACATGGAGGTGGCCTCGGAGAAGATCTCCTCCGGGGTCATCGCGGTGAGCAGTTCGGCCTCGGTGATGCGCCGCGCCCATTCCTCACGCAGGCCGGTGCGGTTCTGCCGGAGGTGCTCGACCAACTGGGGGAGCAGGTTGTTGTCCACCGGGCGCGCCGGTGGCGCATCCGCGGAAAGACTCGTTGACACCTCGGACATGGAAGCTCCTGCCCCTTTCGACGTTTTCACCAGGTGCGCACCGCACACGTTCACCGAAGCCTACTCATACCCCATACATGGTGCTGTCCAAACCTGCCGGTAACCAGCTATTCGGGGGTGAAGCCGCGGGCCAGCGCCGCCAGCGCCCGATCCAGGTACACGGTGAGATCGGCGTCACCGCGTTCGAGCCAGGCGTCGAAGGCCGCGCGGGCGGCGGCCAGGGTGGTGCGACCGACGGCCAGGGGGATCAGGTCGTCGGCGCGGGTGCCGAGCCTGCGCGCGGCGAATTCGCCGACCGCGCGTTCCCAGGCGTCGTAGTGCGCGCCCGCGCCCGCCGACAGCGCGGGGATTCCCGAGATCAGCCGCATCCTGGTGCGTAGTTCGGGGATGTCCTCGGCGCGATATCTGTTGGCGGCCACCACGATGCGCCGCACCGCCGTCATCATCGGCTCGTCGTCGGCGACGGCGGCGAAGGCCGCGCGCAGGTCGGCCACCTCGTCGTCGAACTGGTGCCACAGCACCTCGCCCTTGCTCGGGAAGTAGCGGAAGAAGGTGCGTTCGCTGACGCCCGCCTCGGCCGCGATCTGCCCGACGGTCACCTCCTCGAAGCCGTGCTCGGTGAACAGGCGCATCGCGATGAGTTCCAGGGCGCGGCGGGTGGTGCGCGGTGGGCGGCCGCGCTGGGTCGGGGCTGACATGGATACAGCGTAGGGAGTGGGCCGCCGAGTGGGCCCAGGTCTTGATTATGTCAGTGACTGACGTTAATGTTCGGTCATGTTCGTGGCCCAGCTCACATCGCCGGAGGTCGACGCCTGTCGCGCGTCGATCCTGCTGGTGCCGCTGGGCGCCGTCGAACAGCACGGACCGCACCTGCCGCTGTCGACCGATCTCGACATCGCCTCGGCGTTGTGCGCGCGCGCCGCCACCGCCCGCGACGACGTGCTCGTCGCGCCCGCCGTGCCCTACGGCGCCAGCGGCGAGCACGCCGGATTCGCCGGCACGCTGTCGATCGGGCAGGCCGCGCTGGAGCTGCTCGTGGTGGAGCTGTGTCGCTCGGCCACCGCGACTTTCGAGCGGATCGCGCTGGTCAACGCCCACGGCGGCAATGTCGAGGCGTTGCGCCGGGCCGTCGCTCTGCTGCGCTCGGAATCGCGCGACGTGCGCCTGTTCTGCCCCGGCTACGGCGGCGACGCGCACGCGGGCCACACCGAAACCTCCCTCCAGCTCGCCCTCGCACCCGACCGGGTGCGCCTCGAGCTGGCCGAACCGGGGGACACCCGCCCGCTCGCCGAGGTGCTGCCACTGCTGCGCACGGCTGGGGTGGCGGCGGTGAGCCACAACGGAATTCTCGGCGACCCGACCGGGGCGAATGCCGCCGCGGGCGCCGAACTGCTGAGCGCGGCGACCGCCGCGCTCCTGCACGACCTCGGCCATTGGTGGCCGGGTGACAACGAGGAAGGACCACGTCGATGAACCCCTGGTTCGAGACCGTCGCCGAGGCGCAGCGTCGCGCCCGCAAGCGGCTGCCGAAATCGGTGTACGGCGCGCTGATCGCCGGCTCCGAACGGGGCCAGACCATCGAGGACAACCAGACCGCGTTCACCGAACTCGGTTTCGCGCCACACTGCGCGGGCCCCATCGGGGACCGGGACCAGTCGACAACCGTCCTGGGGCAACAGGTTTCGATGCCGGTGCTGATCTCGCCGACCGGCGTTCAGGCGGTGCACCCCGACGGTGAGGTCGCCGTGGCACGGGCCGCGGCCGCACGCGGCATCGCCATGGGCCTCAGCTCGTTCGCGAGCAAACCGGTCGAAGAGGTGATCGCGGCCAACCCCGCCACCTTCTTCCAGCTCTACTGGTGCGGCAGCAAGGACCAGATCCTGGAACGGATGGAACGCGCGAAGACCGCCGGTGCGGTCGGGCTGATCCTCACCCTCGACTGGTCCTTCTCGCACGGTCGCGACTGGGGCAGCCCGCAGATCCCCGAATCGCTGAACCTGCGCACCATGACGAAATTCGCACCGCAGACCCTGGCCCGTCCGCGCTGGCTGGCCACCTACCTGCGCTCGGGTTCCATCCCCGATCTCACCGCACCCAACATGTCCGTCGGGGGCGGCGCCGCGCCCGGCTTCTTCGGCGCCTACGGCGAGTGGATGCAGACACCCGCCCCCGACTGGGACGACGTGGCCTGGATCTGCGCGCAGTGGGACGGTCCGGTGCTGCTGAAGGGCGTGATGCGAGTAGACGACGCGCTGCGCGCGGTCGACGCGGGCGTCGCCGGCATCTCGGTGTCCAACCACGGCGGCAACAACCTCGACGGCACCCCAGCCGCCATCCGCGCCCTGCCGGTGCTGGCCGACGCCGTGGGCGACCAGATCGAGGTCCTGCTCGACGGTGGTATCCGGCGCGGTAGCGATGTCGTCAAGGCCGTCGCCCTCGGCGCCCGCGCGGTCCTCATCGGCCGCGCCTACCTGTGGGGTCTGGCCGCCAACGGCCAGGCCGGTGTGGAGAACGTCCTCGACATCCTGCGCGGCGGCATCGACTCCGCCCTGCTCGGCCTGCGCAAGACCTCGGTCACCGACCTGACCCGCGACGACATCGTGGTCCCGGACGGTTTCGAACGCGCGCTCGGCCTCCCCGACCCGGTCCGCACCGCGAACGTCGCCGAGAAAGTGCTGCGGTAAGCGGTATTTCGCGAAGGGCGGGACGGGTTGTCCGGGCGGGGACCGGTCGCTATGGTCGAGCGTTGGCCTGTCGGTCGCCGGAGGGGGAATCATGGACGTTCGGGTAATGCGGTCGCGCAGTGTGACTTTCACCCTGCCCGCCTTGGTCGCGGTGGCGCTGGTGTCGGCCGGGTGCGGTGCGCCGGGTTCGGCCCAGCGCCCGACGACCACCACCCGCCCGCCGGTGACCACCCCGCGTACCACCACCTCGGTGCCCGCCACCACCGCGTCGGCGCGTCCCACCACCAGTACCACCGCCCGCCCGGCGTCGGTGGGGGTCTGTGTGGAGACGGCGACGAACAAGCGGGTGGCCGACGACCGGTGCGACACATCCGACGCGAGCTACAAACGGTTCTGGTACAAGCACACCGACACGCTGGTGTACCCGGCGGTCGGTGCCACGATCGCCCTGGCGGCGGGCAGTTTCCTGCGGCCGAGCACCGGCGACGTCTACGACCGTGGGGCACCGGTCGCGGGCGGAACGGTGCTGCGCGGCGGGCTCGGGCAGCGCCCCGACTCGAGCGGTGGCGGCGGAAGTTCGGGGTCCTGACTCACGCCATGTCCGCGGCCGGTGTCGCCTCCTTCGCCGCGACGCGAGTGCCGAGTTCCCTTGCCGCGCTGCGGTGGTGGTCGATCAGCACGTCGTAGATCTCGGCGAGTGCCGCCAGTTGCGAGCGGTCGAGCACATCGATCATGTGCCGTCGCACGCTGCGCACATGGGCGGGAGCCGCGGTCGTGAGCAACTGACCGCCCGCGCTCGTCAGCCGCGCGACGGTGCGGCGCTGATCGTGCGGCATCGTCTCGCGCACCACCAGCCCACGCTTCTGCATGCGGGTGATCTGGTGTGAGAGTCGGCTCTGCGACCACTCGAGCGCACTCGCCAGGTCGGCGAAGGTCAAACGCTGGCCCGGTGCGTCCGCCAGGTACACCAGCACGGAGTATTCGACATAACTGAGATTGGCCGCCCGGCCGGCGTCACGCCCGATCGCCGCGGCGATCAGGTCGCGGGTACGGACATAGCCCAGCCAGGCGCGCATTTCGACATCATCGAGCCACTGTGGATCGGTCACGATCGAGCTCCAGATTCGCCGGTGCAAGCTTCGGATTGAACGGCGCACGCCCACCACCGCCCGGGAGAATGGGTAGCACCGTTTGTGTTGAACGTGCAACCTCGACCATGCTTCATGTTGAGTAAGGGTTGCCTAATCCGCAGGCCGGCGGCCGGTGGCGGATAGGCTCTGCGATGCTCTGCCCACCTGCCTGAAGGAGTGCGATCCGTGACCGCGCCGGAGTTCCGCTATTCCGATCTGCTGCCGATCGGCGCGGACGACACGCCGTACCGCCTGCTGACCACCGAAGGGGTCAGCACCTTCGAGCACAACGGCCGCACCTTCCTGCAGGTAGAGCCCGAAGCCCTGCGCCTGCTCACCGAGACGGCGATCCACGACATCAGCCACTACCTGCGCCCCGCGCACCTGCGGCAGCTGCGCAAGATCATCGACGACCCGGAGTCCTCGGGTAACGACCGCTTCGTGGCGCTCGACCTGCTCAAGAACCTCAACATCTCCGCTGGCGGCGTGCTGCCGATGTGTCAGGACACCGGCACCGCGATCGTGATGGGCAAGAAGAGCGAGGGTGTGCTCACCGGCGCCGACGACGCCGAGTGGATCAGCCGCGGCGTGTTCGACGCCTACTCCCGGCTCAACCTGCGCTACTCCCAGCTGGCGCCGATCACCATGTGGGAGGAGAAGAACACCGGTTCCAACCTGCCCGCCCAGATCGAGCTGTACTCCACCGAGGGCGACGCCGACAACCCGGTCTACAAGTTCCTGTTCATGGCCAAGGGTGGCGGTTCGGCCAACAAGTCGTTCCTGTACCAGGAGACCAAGGCCGTCCTGAACCCCGAGCGCATGCTCGAGTTCCTCGACGAGAAGATCCGCTCCCTGGGCACCGCGGCCTGCCCGCCGTACCACCTGGCCGTGGTGATCGGTGGCACCAGCGCCGAATTCGCCTTGAAGACAGCGAAATACGCCTCCGCGCACTACCTGGACAACCTGCCGACCGAGGGTTCGATCACCGGTCACGCCTTCCGCGATCTCGAGCTCGAGGAAGAGGTCTTCCAGCTCACCCGTGAGTTCGGCATCGGCGCCCAGTTCGGTGGCAAGTACTTCTGCCACGACGTGCGCGTGGTGCGCCTGCCCCGCCACGGCGCCTCCTGCCCGGTCGCCATCGCCGTGTCGTGCTCGGCCGACCGACAGGCACTTGCCAAGATCACCAAGGACGGCATCTTCCTCGAGCAGCTGGAAACCGAACCGGCGCAGTACCTTCCGGAGCAGACCGAGGACATCCTCGGCGGCGACGTGGTGCAGATCGATCTGAACCGCCCGATGGACGAGATCCGCGCCGAACTGTCGAAATACCCGGTGAAGACCCGGCTTTCGCTCACCGGCCCGCTGGTCGTCGCGCGCGATATCGCGCACGCCAAGATCAAGGAACGCCTCGACGCGGGCGAGCCGATGCCGCAGTACCTGCGCGATATGGCCGTCTACTACGCGGGCCCGGCCAAGACCCCCGAGGGCTACGCCTCCGGTTCCTTCGGTCCGACCACCGCCGGTCGCATGGATTCCTACGTCGACCAGTTCCAGGCGGCGGGTGGTTCGATGATCATGCTGGCCAAGGGCAACCGGTCCGCGCAGGTCACCAAGGCGTGCAAGGAACACGGCGGCTTCTACCTCGGTTCCATCGGCGGCCCGGCCGCGCGTCTTGCCCTGGACTGCATCAAGAACGTCGAGGTGCTCGAGTACCCCGAGCTCGGCATGGAGGCGGTCTGGAAGATCGATGTCGAGGACTTCCCGGCCTTCATCGTCGTCGACGACAAGGGCAACGACTTCTTCGCCGAGACGTCCAAGCCGATCGCCCTGCGCGTGCGCACCCGCTCCAAGGAACGCGTGTAGCGACCAGCTCCCGAGGACCCCGGTGGCTGCGTCTTCGTGGGCGCCGGGGTCTTCTGGTCGTGCGTCCAGCCGTCGCGGTGTAACGTGACCGGCGACATACGGTGAACGGGGTGGCTATGCCCGCTGGAATTCCTGGGGGCCGGGTGGCGCGCGGCGCCAAGCTCGGACAGTTCGCCGCGGGCCAAGCGGTGCGCGGGGTCGGCAGACGACTGTCGATGATCGGTCGCACCGAGGAGGCCAGGCAGGTGCTGGCCGAGCGCTCGGCGATGACGACCGCGCAGCAGATCGTCACGGTCCTCGGCAGCATGAAGGGGTCGGCGATGAAGCTGGGGCAGATGGCCTCGGTGCTCGACCTCGACTTCGTTCCCGAATCGCATCGCGAACATTTCCGGGCCCAGTTGGCCGCACTGCAGGACAAGGCGCCCGCCGTCGCGTTCCCGACGATGCGTGCGGTGATCGAGGAGGATCTCGGACCGCTCGGCGGCGTCTTCGCCGACTTCGACGAGACCGCCATCGCGGCCGCGTCGATCGGTCAGGTGCACCGGGCCACCCTGCGCGACGGGCGCGTGGTCGCGGTGAAGGTGAAGTACCCCGGGGTGGAACGCGCCGTCCACGCCGATATCGGCAACCTCGAATTCCTCAGCAAGATGGGCAGATCCGTGCTGCCGAGCATGGCCGACACCGGTGTGCTCGAGGAGATCGCCGACAACCTGCGCAGCGAACTGGACTACGAACGCGAGGCCCGCACCCAGCACCGGGTGGCGCGGCGGTATCGCGGTCACCCGTTCATCACCGTGCCCGACGCGATCGTCGAACACTGCTCGCACAATGTGCTCGTCACCGAATACGTGGATTCCCAACCCTTTTCGCACATGCGAACGCTGCCCGACGCCGACCGCGACCACCTGGGCGAACTGATCTACCGGTTCTACATCTCCAGCCTGTTCGTCGACAACGAGTTCTGCGGCGACCCGCATCCGGGCAATATGCTGCTGGCCGCCGACGGGAAGCTCGCCTTCGTCGACTTCGGCCTGTACAAGCGGATGGATCCGGCGCATGTCGATTTCGAGCGCGACGTGCTGCGTGCGGCCGCCGAGGGGCGCGGTGAGGACCTGTACACCGCGTGGGTCGACCGGGGGATCATCGACCCGAGCGCCGGGGTGTCGGTCGAGGAGAGCCTGGCCTACGTGTGGGCCGCCACGGGCTGGCACCTGCTGGACGAGGACGTCACCATCACCCCCGAACTGGCCACCGGCGCATTGCTGCTCGCGGTCGACCCGCGTTCGTCGCAATTCCACGGCATGCACCGGCAGCTGCTGCCGCCGGAGCACGTGTTCTCCCGCCGGGCCGACCTGTTCACCTTCGCCACCCTCGGCCAGTTGCGGGCCACCGCGAACTGGCACCTGCTGGCCCGCGAATGGCTCTACCGCGAGCCACCCGTCACCGAGGTCGGCCGCGAGATCGACCGGTGGCGCCGGTCCGGGTGAGCCGAACCGCGCCGAACCGGGGTCGATAGGATTCCGGCATGCACTCTGTTCTCCGCATCCTGGTCGGCGTGAGCGCGGTCGCCGCGATGACGGCCACCGGTACCGCCGCGGCCGAGCCCGATCAGCGCGAACAGGTCCAGTCCGCCGCGGGCACCGAGGGCCTCGACCCACCGCTCGCCCTGGCCTACACCCTGGCCGAACAGCAGGCACACGCCGAGGGCGTGCCGCTGTCGGTCACCTCCGGCTACCGCACCCCCGAACAGCAGGAAGCGCTGTGGCAGGACGGCCTGGCCACCCACGGCACCCCGGAGGAGGCCCGTCGCTGGGTCCTCCCACCCGCCGAATCGACCCACGTCTCCGGCCACGCGGTCGACGTCGGCCCGCAGATCGGCGCCCAGTGGCTCGAGGCCAACGGCAATCGCTGGGGGCTGTGCCGGACTTTCGACAACGAGTGGTGGCACTTCGAGTTGGTGACGGTGCCGGGGGCGCCGTGCCCGCCGACCGTGCCCGACGCGAGCATGCGGTAGGTCGACCGGCGCGGTCTTGTCTGTCAGCGCAGGGCGGCGAAGAACGCCCGGATGTCGGCGACATGCGCCGCCGGTTCCTCCATCGCCACGAAGTGGTTGCCGGGGTTGCCCGACGGCCAGTGGGTGATCTTGTTGTCCCGTTCGGCGAGCTTGCGCATGAGCGGTGAGTCGCCACCGTAGACGCCCGTCGGCACCAGATTCTGGCCGGTCGGCCAGCCGAAACCGCCGTCGCGCAACCCGTTGTACATCGGCCACGAGGAGGTGCCGGTTGTCTGGGTGAACCAGTACAGCGACACCGTCGTGAGCAGGTGGTCGCGGTCGATCACGTCCTCGGCGAGTTCGGCCATCGGCGTGAACTCCTGGAACTTCTGCATCATCCACGCCAGCAGGGCGACCGGGGAATCGTTCCAGCCCAGCGCGAAGGTCTGCGGTGCGGTGCGCAGCAGGGCGTGGTGGTCGACGCCGCCGGTCATCCACACTTGCATCTGATCCCACTCGGCACGGTCCTCGTCCGACATCGCGGGCACGTCGGCCTCGGTCGGTATGCCGATCCCGCCGTCGAGATGGACCCCGATCACGTGCTCCGGGGCCGCGAGCGCCACCTCCGGTGCGATGTAGGCGCCCAGATCGCCGCCCTGCGTGCCGTAACGCTGATAGCCGAGCCGGTCCATGAGTTGCGTCCACATCCGTGCCACTCGTGCGGTGGTCGTCCCCACCTCGCGCGGAGCCTGGGAGAAGGCGAAGCCGGGGACCGACGGGACGACCACGTCGAAGGCGAGGGCGGGATCGAGACCGTGAGCGCGGGGGTGAGTCAGCGGGCCGATGATCCGGGTGAATTCAGCGAAGGTGTTGGGCCACCCGTGGGTGAGCAGCAGGGGCACCGCATCGGGTTCGGGGGAGCGGACGTGGACGAAGTGCACGTCGAGGTCGTCGATGGTCGTCTGGAACTGTGGGAAGGCGTTGAGCGCGGTTTCCTGGGCCCGCCAATCGAATTCGTCGGCCCAGTAGGCGGCGAGCTCACGCAGGTACGAGGCAGGCACCCCACGTTCCCAGCCGTCGCCCGGCAGCTCGGGAGTCCATCGGGCTCGGGCCAGCCGGTCGCGCAGGTCGTCGAGATCGGTCTGCGGGATGTCGATGTGGAAGGGGCGGACAGTCATTCGGAACTCCTCGTGATCGGTGTGAACCCGACGCTACGAGGGATCTAGGACAGGATCGGTCCTAGATGTGCGCGAGAATCGAAATCATGACCGACACCGCCGCCCGGCTGCTCCGTTTGCTCTCGCTGCTGCAGATGCCACGCGAATGGCCGGGCAGCGAACTCGCCGACCGACTCGGCGTCACCGACCGCACCGTGCGCCGCGATATCGACCGGTTGCGCGAACTCGGCTACCCGGTGCTCGCCGCGATGGGTGCGAGCGGCGGCTACCGCCTCACCGCCGGATCGGCGCTGCCGCCGCTGGTACTCGACGAGGACGAAGCGGTCGCGGTGGCCGTCGGCCTGCGGGTCGCCACCGGACAGGCGGTCGGCGGGATCGAGGAGGCGTCGGTGCGGGCGTTGACCAAACTCGAGCAGGTCCTGCCCGCGAAGCTCCGCCGCCGGGTGCGGGTGGTCGGTACGGCGGTCGCGGTCCGGGTGGGTGGGGGACCCACCGTGGAGCCGGAGGTCCTCACCACCCTCGCCGCGGCCGTCACCAACCGGGAACGACTGCGCTTCGGCTATTTCGACGCCGACGGCGCCGAGTCACGCCGCCATGTCGAACCGGTCGGCGTCGTCGCGTCCGGTCGGCGCTGGTACCTGGTCGCCTACGACCTCGACCGAGACGCCTGGCGCACCTACCGTGCCGACCGGATCGCCCACCCGCACCCGACCGGTGCCCGGATCACCGCGCGCGAGCTACCCGCCGCCGACGCCGCCGATTATGTGGCGGGACGCCGAACCGACTGGACCACCGCCCAGTACCGGATCGACGTCACCATAGAGGCCCCGCTGTCCCGGATCGCCGGCCGGCTCGGCGAGGACCCCGCCACATTGCACCCCACCGGCGCCACCACCTGCCGCCTCACCGGCGTCCGCGATGACGACCCCGATTGGCTCGCCAGGCAATTGGTTTCGCTCGGAGTCGCGTTCCGGGTACACGCCTCGCCCGAACTGTCCGGACGACTGCGTGCGATGGCGGAGCGCATCGGGCACGCGGTGGGGTGAGAAACGCGTCAGGGCCGGGCCGCGACCGCTTCCACCTCGAACAGCACATCGGGGGTGGCCAGCGCCGCGACCCCGATGAGTGTCTGGGTGGGCGGGGTGGTGCCCCAGTGCTCGGCGACGGCACCGGCGATCGGGCCGAGTTTCGTGACGTCGTGGTTCACCACGTAGGTACGCAGCGCGACGACGTGGCCGAGATCCAGGTCGTGGGCCGCCAGTGCGGTGGCGATGTTGTCGAATGTCCGCTTCACCTGGTCGGCGAAGTCGCCGGAGACGACCGCACCGTCGGCGTCGGAACCGTATTGGCCGGAGACGAAGACCAGCTCGGTGCCCGCCGCAACGGCGGCGGTGTGGCTGTAGCCGAACGGAACCGGGTTGTGCAGGCCGTCGGGGTTGACGATGGTGTGCGCCATGCGAGGCACCTCTCGTGTGATGGGTTGTCGTGACGCTGATGAGCCTGTCAGCAATACACGACATCCTCTGTCGTGTATTCCGGGTAATCTTTCGCGAATGCGCGCCGACCGGCTTGTCTCCCTCGTGCTGCTGCTGCGCAGACACGGCCGGCTGACCGCGGACGTGCTGGCCCGCGAGCTGGAGGTCTCCACGCGCACCGTGCTGCGTGATATCGAGGCGCTGTCCGCGGCCGGGGTGCCGGTGTACGCCGAGCGCGGCAGGCACGGTGGTTTCGCCCTGCTCCCCGGTTTCCAGACCGAACTCACGGGGCTGAATCACGACGAGGCGCTGGCGCTGCTCGTCGCCGGATCACGGCGTGGGGCACAGGCTTTCGGCCTCGGCGGCGCTCTGGCATCCGCCATGCGCAAGGTCGTCGACGCACTGCCCGAGAGTTATCGCGACACCGCGGCCGGCGCCGCCCGGCGACTGCTCGTCGACCCCGAGACCGATCTCCTGTCGCGTCGCGTCGTGCCCGAGGACCTGCCCGATGCCGTAGTGGCCGAGGTCCGCCGCGCGGTGCTGACCGGTCACCGATTGCGCATCAACTACGCCGCCGTCGACCGATCCGCCCAGTGGCGAACCGTGGACCCGATCGGCCTGGTCACCGTCGCCGGCCAGGGCTATCTGCTTGCCACCAGGGCGGGGGAGGACCGTACCTATCGCCTGTCGCGCATCCTCGACGCGGAGGAACTGCCCGAACTCGCGCAGCGGCCAGAGCACGTCGACCTGGATCAGGCCTGGAAGGAACGCGGCACCCGGTTTCGCACCGGCGGCGACCAGGTAGCCGTCGATGTCCGGGTGAACCCCACCCGCCGTACGGAACTCGTCGGCACGGCGGTGACACTTCGCTCCGAAACGATCGAGGCCGACGGCCGACTCCGCCTCGAGCTGACCTTCCAAGACCCGCGTCATGCCGAATGGGCACTATGGCAACTCGGCGCCCATGCGGAAATCCTGGCACCGCAATGGCTGCGCACCACCCTGCGCGACCGCGCGACCACGCTCGCCGCGCACTACCGATCGCAGTGAGACAGTGATCTCAGCCGACCGACGCCGGTTCTCCTGGCATCCCTTCCAAGGTCAGTCCACCCTCGATGGTGTTGGGCAGGCGGCGGCGGTTCGGGGAGCCGAGGGCGGTGGTGAGGTCGCCGCCGTCGTGTTCGGCGAGGAGTTCGCCGCTGTCCCACACCAGCAGTGTCGCGCTGACGGTGTTCTCGGCCGTGGAGTGGGCCAGGTCGTAGTGCGCGCAGCCGGGGACGTGTGGGTAGGTGATCCACAGGTCGTAGCCGGTCATGAACAGGTCGAGGTCGAATTGCACACTGAGGCCGAGCAATTCGCTGCGGCCGTTGTCGTCGACACCGGCGAACGCCTCGTCCAGCGCCAGCAGGCGCGGTGCCTGCGGGTCGGCGGAATCGAGCATCACATGGGCGGCGGCGAACAACGGCAGGTGCAGTGACACCGACTGCTCACCACCGGAGAGCGCGCTGTGGCGGGCGACGGTGAGCTTGTCCTCGGACCCGTCGCCGGAGATCAGCGTGAACGAGAACACCCGCCAGGACCGGTAATCGAGGGTGGCGGCGAGGATCTCGGGATACGAGCGTTCCGGGTGGGCCGCGCGGGCGGCGCGGATCTCGGCCGCGAAATGCGCACGGACCGCACCCAGATCGTCCGGGCTCAGCGCCGAGGTGTCGCGGTCGAGCAGCTTGCACATGGCGCGCGCCGCCTCCGACAGACCGTCGGCCAGCACCCAGTGCACGCCGATGGTGTTGCCGGACGACATCCGCCGCTGCTTCATCTCCGCGCCCATGCGAGAGATGAGTTCCCTTGCGTCGGTTGTTCGTTCGTGGATCTGCTGGGCCAAGCCGGTGAGCAACGCGTCCTCGAGGATGCGGCGTTCGGCGTCGGTGAGCAACAGTTCCTGGTCGCGGCGCGCGGCGTCGATCCGCGCCGCGAAATCGGCGAGCGCGGTCTGGCCGTTCTCGTCGTGTACGGCCACCACGGTGAGCCCGTCGGCGGCGTCCCAGTGCAGGCGGTAATCGCGGCCCGAGGCGGTGAGCGCGGCGTCGAATTCCTGTAGCGCGCTCGTCACCGCCGACCGGGTGGACTTGCGCCCGGCCTCGGTGGCGCGAACCTGGGCGGTGGCGGCATCCAGGTCGGCGAACAGGGCCGCGACCTCGTCCGGCAAGACCACCGGATCGGTTTCCGGGCCCGCGGCGACGATGCGGTACTGCAGCTGCTCGGGTGTCGACCAGGCGGCCTCGCTGCTCGGCCACCGGTGTTCGACCGAAGCGCCGAGCAGGCTCAGCAGGTCTGGCCGTGCGTACGGAGCCAGCGATCGCACGTCGGCGAGCACCTCGGTGAGCGCCGTGGCGAGCGCCTCGTGCGCCGTGCGATAGGCCGCTTCCGCATCACCCACCGCCTCGATCGCCGCATTGGCCGCCTTGCGCGCGGCCCGCTGCTCGGCTTTGGCGGCTTCGATGGCCGCACGCGCCGCAGCCAGCTCACGGTCGATGTCGGCAGCACCGGCGCCCAGCGCTTCTCGCAGCGTTTCGAGCTTGCGCTGCTGTTCGGTATATCCGGCGCGGGCCGCCTCGGCCTCCTCGGCGAACGCCTCGGCCAGGGCGCGGGCCTCGTCGTGCCGATCGGCGCCCTCCCGCTCGCGCTCCCGTTCCCGCTCGTGCTCGGCACGCAACCGCAACAGCCCGGTGCCGGTGTTCTCGAAATGCCGGACCGCGGCGGCCAGCGCGTCGAGTTCCCGCGCCGCGCGCGGCGTGCGATGCGCCTGCGCCGCCGCCCGCACCTTCTTGTCCTGGGCGGCCACCTCGGCCACCGCCAGATCGAGCTCCCGCTCGGCCTGCGCGGCCGCCTCCACCCGCGACCGCATCAGCCCGGCGGTCTCCGCGACCGTCCGCAGTGCGGCGGTCACCGCCGACGGCCGCGGCAACGACTTCGCCGCAGCACTGAGCTCAGCCAATTGTGCTGCCGCCGAGGACTCGTCGGCCCGAGCCGCCTCGTACTCCGCGCCGGCGGCCTCGATCGCCACCTCGATCTCGGCGAGCCGCGACGCCCGCCTGCGCGCCCGCGCGGTGGCACCGATGAACTCGGCCTCGGTCTTGTGATGCCTGCCGACCAGGACACCCAGCCGATAGTGGCCCGCTGTCCCGATCACCACGGGGGCGGCCTCGGAGGTCAGCGCACTCAGCGTGGCGCCTGGCATGGTCCGTCCCATGCCTTCGCCGTCCGCGACATCGGCGCGATCCGCACCCTTCGCCGCGACTGTCGCCGACTTCGCTCCGCTTCCCGCGCCTCCCGTCACGTCAGCTGTCGAGCCGCCATCGCCTGCTGCCTCGGGCACCGGATTCGCCTTGGCCGCTGCGCTTGGTGCGGAGTTGGCCGAGTCGGGGAGGAGTTCGTCGAGGGCGATGGAGGCGAGCACGGCAGCGACCGTGTCTCTCGGGACCTCGACCTCGGCCGTATTTTCCTCCACCACAAGGACATCGGCGAGGGTGCGACCGGTCGGGTGCTGGTCGATGGGCAGTGGGAGCAGGAAGTGGTCGGACTCGACCTCGGCGGGCAGGGTCGGTCCGCAGATCCAGCTGTCCAGCAGACCTGCGGCCTGCAACGCGGCCTCGATCCCGGCGGCTTCCTGCACGGACACCGCGTCGCCGAAACGCACGAGCTTCCACAGCGGCGCACCCGGAAGTCCTGCACGAACACCGGTTCTGGTCGTCGACGGCGGGGGAGCGTCGTCGTGCTGCGCAGCGATCTGCTTGCGTTCGGCGATGAGTGCGTCGCGGCGCGCGGCCGCGGCATCAGCCCGCGCCCGCACCTCCTGCCTGCGGGTGCGGAGCTGCTCGCGTAGCGGCTCGATTCGCTCCGTCAAAACCTCTGCGGCAGAGGGGATATCCTCGACTCCGGCGCCGGCGAAGGCGATCTCCAGCGCCTCGAACAGTCCGGCGTCATCAGCGAGGCCGGCGAGGATACCGGAGTTGGTTTTCCACCAGGCCCGAAGGTTCGCGACAGACTCCTTGCGCGCCAAGGCAACCGCGGCTTCCGCGTGCGCGACTTCGGCGGCCGCGGCGTCACGCAGCTCGACCGCGCGTTCGGCGAGGCGTTCGGCGCGGGTTCGGTCGGCGGCGGCGGATTCCCACTTGCTCACCGCCTTGCGGACCGCGCGCACATCGGCGTCGCGTTCCTCGGCGTGGCCGCGGACGGCGGCGGTGAACTGGTCGCCGCGGCCGTCGGTGCCGGGCGTGGTCCACTCGATGCCCGCTTCCTCGGCGGCCGCTCGGAGGGCTTCTTCGCCGCGCACCAGCGCGGCGGCGGCCGTGCGTACCGCTTCGGCCGCCTTCTCGGCTTCCTCGGCCCGCCGCTGCAGAGTCAGGGCGGCTTCGGCGGCTTTGTCGCGGTGGGCGGCGGCGGAGGTTTCGAGCCTGCGGACCGCGTCGGCGAGGTCGTCGAGTTGCTGTTTGCCCTCGTAGGCGCTGGAGCGCTGCAGGTTCTCGCGGTCGGCGATGGCCTGTTCGTAGGCGCGGTCGGCCTCTTCGGCACGGGCCTCGGCGGCGGCACGGTCGGCGTCGCGGCGGGTGCGTAAGGCGGTCGCGGCGAACAGGGCGGTCGAGGCATTGGTGACGGCGTCGAGCCGGGTGCGAACCTGATCGACATCCGATTTCGCTTGCACCGCGAGGTATTTGCGATAAACATCGACGAACCGCCGGGTGGCGGTGTCGGCCTGCACCAGCCCGTCGAGAGTGCGGCCCACTTCCTCCATGTCGCTGAAGGAACGAGCCGCGTCGAGGATGAGTTGTTCGTCGAGGGGACGCAGACCGTCGGTGAGGGCCTGCGACAACCCGCGCGGGTCGAGGTTCTTGGCCAGCTGTGGGCGGCGCAGCGTGAGGATCAGGTTGATGAGCTGGTCGTAGCGCTGCATACCGAGCCCGAACATGCGGGCATCGATCGCGGCCCGGTATTCGACGGGGCGGTCGACGATGGCGTCGCTGCCGATCTGCTCGGCGAGCTGTTTGCGGGTGAGCGGGCGGTCGTCGGGACCGATGAGCGAGAAGTCGACACCCGCGCGGCCGTCGGCGACGAAATACCAGCGCGTCACCTTGTCCGAGGACCGGGTGGCACGCATCCCGATACCGACCGTGACGACCTCGGGATCCTCCCAGCTGCCGCGCGCGAATTCCATCCACACATACGAGTACGCCGATTCCTGCTTGCGGTAGAGCAGGTTCGACTTCATGGTCCGTTCCTCACCGGCGAACGGGTTGAGCCTGCGCGGCTCGATCCGCCCGTCGAGCACGAACGGGAACAGCACCTCGAGAGCCTTGGTCTTGCCGGAACCGTTGGGCCCGCGCAGTACCAGGCGTCCGTCGGCGAAACAGAACTCCTGGTCGCGGTAGTCCCACAGGTTGACGATGCCCGCGCGGGTCGGGACGAACCGCACTCCGCCGTGAATGAGCGTCATCTGCTCAGCTCCCTCCCGTTCCGGTGCCGGCATCAGCGGCGGTGACGAACAATTCCTCGGTCTTGCGCACCCGTACCGTGACGACCGCTCCCCGGTATCTGGCCAGCGCGGGCAGTACGAGCAGACCGTCTTCGACGGGCCGGATCAGCCGCAGCTTGGTCAGCAGGGCAAGCACCTCGGCGGTGAGGCCGCCGAGGTCGGCCTGCCATTGAGCGGCGAAGGTGGCACCGTAGCGGTCGGTGAGGGCGGTGACGGTCGCGCGCACCCACGCATCGTCGAGGAACGGGTAGGTGTCGGGTTCCTCGGCGACCTCGTCGTCGGAATCTGGTGCCGGGTCGGGTGTTTCGTCTGCCAGCGGGACGAACACCCCGGCCTCGGGGATCGCGGTGTCGAGCTGGTCGAGGAGTTCCTCGGCCGGATCGAGGTCGGGCAGTGGGCGGTGTGGCAACGGGTTGTCCAGATCCAGCACCGCGTCGGCGATCTCACCGATCAGCAGCAGCCCCACCTGCGCGAGCGTGCCGGTGCCGGGGAACCGCGTGTCCGACAGGCGACCCGACGTGTCGACAAGGGCGACACCCTCGGCCCGCCGTTCGGCCCGCAGCCCGGTGCAGTACTCCACCTCACCGATCAGGCGCTCCTGGCCGAGCAGTGCCCGTTCGGCGGGCGTCAGATCCGCGAGATACACGACCGGGCGCTCCACCAGCGCGCGCCGCACCCGGCGAGCGACGTCGGCCGCCACCTCGGTGTCCTCGGCCAGCAGACCGCGCACGCTGTGCAGGTGCTGCAATGCCCGCGGAGGCCGGAACAGCGCGAAAACCACCGGGCGGTCGATGTCGTAGAGCGCCTCACCCGCGTCGGGGTCGCTGGCCCACCCGCCCGCGTCACCGTCGGCCAGGGTCAACGCGCCGCGCGCGCCGAGCCAGCCGACGGCGTCGACGAAGGCGTCACGATCGGCGGCCCGCTCGGTGGACAATTCGAGCCCATCGATCCGGCCCGCGTAATCGGCGACATGCTCTGCCAGCTCCGACAGGGTGATCTGATCCCCGGCCCGCCCCAACGCGGCCAACGCCAGGGACAGATAGGCGTAGCGCCGCCGGTCGAACACCCGATCGTTGACACTGCGCGCGGGCCGGGTGTCCTCGAGCCGATCGTGTACCGGATACAGTCGCGCCGTCGTCTCGGTGATCTCCACCCGATACCCGAACAACTCGGCCATGTCCTCGCGCAGTTCGGTCGCCCACCGCCGGATCAGCGGCAAGGCGATCCGATCCGGATACACCCGCGTGACAAGGTGATTCGCCAGCATCACCCGGACCGCCCGCTGATAGCTGTCGAGCGCGAGCGCATCGATCCGCTGCCGCTTCACCGCGTGGTCCTCCGCCCCGTCGAACCCTGAACTTCGAGGCGGCGATTGTTCAGATGGAGCAACCCGGCGGCCGTGCGGATCACCGTCGACCCGTCACACGGGCGGACCGTCAGGGTGACGCCGTTGTCGGAACCCGTTGTGCCCTCGACCCGTCCGCTCACCGGCACCCAGGCCGTGGAGGCCGCGTCGAGCAGACGCAGCAGCACTTCGGTCTCGCGCTGGTCGAGTACCCGCTCGTGCACGTTGCAGGTGGCCAGCGAGGCGGCGGCTGCCGCGCGTTCGCGTTGAGCGGCCAGTTGCGCTTCGCGCAGGCGACGTACTCCGGCGTCGTTGCGGGAGATCCGGGCGGGTGCGCCCGCGGTGGGTGCGCGGCCGGTCTCGGCGAGGGTGCGGGAGATCTCCAAAGGTGGTGCGTCCCACCAGGACCGGTCGACGGAGACCAGATCTGCGTCGGGGTGTTCCAGCGACAGGTGCCGTGGTTTGCCGAGGCCGAACACCGCGTCGTACAGGGCGTGCGCACTGTCCGAGGTGGGGGTGGCGACGAACCACGCCGCCAAGTGGCGCAATGCCGATTCCCGGCTGATCCCGCCCCGGCGGGTCTCGGTCACCCGGCGCAACAGCGACAACACGGCCGCGATGGCGCTCATCGTCGCCTCCCGCAGCCGGTCGGCCTCACACGACTCTCCCGGCTCGGTGCCCGCGACGAACCAGGTGCGCAACCCGTCCCAGCGGGCCCGCCAATCCGCCTCCCGCTCGACGGAACTCAGCAGCACTCGTTCGTCGCACCCGGCCGCCCGGCCGATCAGCGCGTCGACCCCGGTGTCCTCCACCTCGCCGATCGCGGCGGCCAGGCGTGGCGCGAACCGGGCCAGATCCATGCTGAACTCCCGCATGTGCGCGAGCAACGCGTCCTTGTGCGCGAGAAACGACTCGGGAGTGATCTCGGTGGTGCGCACCAGGTCGCCCAGCGACAGATAGAAGTGCGCGGCGCGGGCCGCCATGTCGGTGAGCGCGGCGTCGAGCCTGCGCAACGTCGTGTAGACGCGTTCGGCGTCGCCCTCGCGGTTGGCGGTAGCCAGGGTGCGCAGATCCGCGAGGAGCTCGGGGAGCACCAGCCGCGACAGCGACGCGTCCTCCATCCGGGCGGACAGCACCCCGGCCACGGCCTGATACGCCTGAAAACCGGCCTGCGCGAACTGGTACACGTAGTGCCGGTTGCGGTACTCGGCCAAAGTGGCCGCCCGGGTGCCGTCGTAGCTGCGCTCGAGCACTCCCCAGCGGTGCAGTTGCTCGAGCAGCGGACCGATCTCGGCCGCCGACAGCGGCACGCCCGCCGGAGCGGGCCCCTGCGTGCCCGCCTCGGCCTTGGCGATCCACTCGGCGACATCGTCGGCGTGCAGCAACACCACGTACGCCGCGCGCGCACTGTCGAAGGCACGCAGAACCCGCAGGTAGTCGGCGCGTTTCTCGGCGGTGGCGAACGAGAACAACCGCAGCCGCTCGTCCCACAGGGCAGGGACGGCGCTGGGCAGGCCGTCGGCGCGGTGGTCGGTCACCGTAGACAGATTAGTGGTGACCGAGCACTGCTCCGCCCGACCCGCCCCGGATCGGCGTGGCATCGCCGCCGCGCTCACCCGACGTTGAGCGAGCGCAACTGCTCGAGGAACGACTGGGTACGCGGATCACCGGGGAAGCGCTCGATGATCTCGCGCGCCGCCTCGCCCGCGATCCAGGCCAGCGACGGCAGCGACTTGCGTCCCGCCGTGAACGCCGCGACCCCTTCCTCCACCGCCCGCTCCAGATCACGATCACGCACGGCCACCACCGCGAGCGTGAGCCGGGCTTCGGACACGCGCATCGGATTGCGCACACTGCCGTCGGGCCGCGTCGAATCCTTGATCACCTGCTGGGCATAGCGTTCTGCCAGCCGGTCCTGCCCGGCCACCCGGCAGCAGTCCATGGCGTAGAAGTCGAATTTCGTTGCGTCGACGACGAAGTGGTTGTCCAAGTCGGCCGGATGACCCATCCGCGCCAGAATCGCCCGGCCCTCGTCGAGCGCGGTCTGCACCGCCCGGCGATCGCCCAGGCGCGCCCAGCCCTTGGCGCGTTGCGCGGCCAGTTGCACCCCGACACCCATCGACGTGGTCCCCGCCATCGCCTTCTCGGAGACATCGATGGCGCCGCGAAAGTTGCCCTGGGTCAACGCGAACCACGCCGACATCTCCGCCGCCCAGCCGACGATCTCGGGGTTGCCGGCCTCGCGGCCGAGCGAATCCGCCGCCCGCCGAGTGGCTTCCGCGCCTGCCCGGTGGCCGAGGTCGTAATCGACGCAACCCACCAGCAACGCCACCCAGCCGGCCAGTACGAGGATTTCCCGATGCTGGCTCAGGGTGAGTCGGCCGTCGAGCAGCGAGGTGATCCGGCGCAACCACGCGGTTCCCTCGGCGTGCAGCTCGTGCGGGTCGGCATAGGCGTACTCGCAGCACAACCGTTCGGCGGTGATCCGCACCGCGTCGAGGGTGGCGCTGTTGACATCGGACATGCGTAGCCTGCCGATGAATTCGAGTGTGTCCATACCGGTTGCGGATAACAGCTCGTCATCGCGGTTGGGACGGGACTTGGGGAAGAACGCGGCGGGGACGGTGTCGAACGCGGCCGCGATGATCGGCGCGTAGAACTCGTCGGGTCGTGATTCACCGGACTCCCAGCGCCGCCAATTGCGCAGCAGAGTACTGTCCGTCGGCAGGTTGTGTGTGGACTTGGCACGCATCGCGCGGACGGCGTCGGCTTGCGACCATCCCCTCGCGTCACGTTCCGAGCGCATCCGGACAGCCCAGACGGGTCGATCATCAGTTGCGGTCACGGCCGTAGTATTCCACCAGTTAACGTTCGGCGTCCCGGATAGGGCATGTAGATGTCATCGGTTTGACATCTGCTACAACGGAGGACGAATGCGCATGCTGTAAGTAGGTGCTCGGCCGGACCGAGCACCCGCCCCGCAGGAGAGCTTGCGAGGCAACGCAGTACCCCCGCGCGGCGGCTGGCGCCGCGCGGGGGGATCCGACAACAGAACAGCGATCCCAATCCAACGGAGGTTCGGGTGGAAGCGTTGATCTATGGATACTTGCGTGACGATCTGGCCGAGGGCCAGGGCGATCAATTGGAGGATGCGCTACGCAGCCTCGCGGCTACGGCGGGGATGTGTTTCGCCGCGACGTTCCATGAATCGACCGCGGGTGACGGTGCGGCCTTCGCCGAACTCACCCAGGAATTGAAGCGGGCCGATGCCCACCACGTGGTGGTTCCGTCGCTCGATCACCTTGCCGGGCAGACGATTCCGCGCGACATGCTGATCGCGAAGCTGGCGCACGAGGCCGCCGCCCAAGTTCTCACCCTGGAGCGCTGACATGACGCCTCCGGCGCCGAAGCACCATCGGTGACGGCGGCGGCCCGAGCGGGCCGGCGCGTCGGGCCTACAGCCCGAAGCTTCCCGGCCCGCGCCTGCGCAGGTACTTCTCGAACTCCGCGGCGATGGCGTCACCGTCGATCTTCGACATCGTCTCGTTGAGATCGAGTGCCGCGTCGCCCCGTTCCTCGAGCGAGCGCACGTATTCGCTGATCTCCTCGTCGCCGACGGTCATCTCGTTCACCGCGGCCTCCCACTCCTCGGCTTGAGCAGGCAGCTCGCCGAGCGGCACCTCGATATCGAGGACCTCCTCCACCCGGTGCAGCAGCGCGATCGTCGCCTTCGGATTCGGCGGTTGCGACACGTAGTGCGGCACCGCGGCCCAGAACGACACGGCGGGCACGCCTGCCTTCACACACTGGTCCTGCAGCACGCCGGTGATCCCGGTCGGACCCTCGTAGCGCGTCTGTTCCAGATTGAATCGCTCGGCGGCCTCCGGGCTGTAGGCCGAACCGGTGACCGGCACCGGCCGGGTGTGCGGCGTGTCGGCCAGCAACGCGCCGAGGATCACCACCGTCTCCACACCCAGCTGTTCGATGAACTCGAGCAGGTCGTTGCAGAAGCTGCGCCAGCGCATATTGGGTTCGATCCCGCGCAGCAGCACCACGTCGCGGTCGCTGCCGGGCGGCGAGCACACCGACAGCATGGTCGAGGGCCACTGGATCTCCCTGGTCACCCCGTCGACCTGACGCACGGTCGGCCGGTTCACCTGGTAGTCGTAATAGTCCTCGGAGTCGAGTTCGGCCAGCGGCTCGGAGTCCCAGAGCAACTCCAGATGTTCGACCGCGCCACTGGCGGCGTCTCCGGCGTCGTTCCAGCCCTCGAAGGCCGCGACCAGCACGGGATTGCGCAACGTCGGCAGTTCCGTCTCGGGGGTCTCACTGGCATCCACCAGGTCAGCCTAGTGTCTTGGGCCAATTGTTTTGTGGCGACCGGCAGGGTTGCGTGTTGTGTGGCCCGGGCCACTGGATCACCGACAGTGGTCTCGTGTGTCGGAGGCGCCCACTAGTCTTGAACCATGCCTGCGTCCTTGCCCACCACTTTCGATACCACGCTCCTCGACACGCTGCGACGCCGTGTCGTCATCGGCGACGGTGCGATGGGCACGATGTTGCAGGCCGCGGACCTCACGCTCGACGACTTCCGCGGCCTCGAGGGATGCAACGAGATCCTCAACGAGACGCGGCCGGATGTGCTGGCCGAGATCCATCGCGCGTACTTCGCGGCGGGCGCGGACGCGGTGGAGACCAACACCTTCGGGTGCAACCTGCCCAACCTCGCCGACTACGACATCGCCGACCGGATCCGCGACCTGTCCGAGCGCGGCACCCGTATCGCCCGCGAGGTGGCCGACGAGATGGGCCCCTCGTCCGACGGCACCCCGCGCTACGTCCTCGGGTCGATGGGGCCGGGTACCAAGCTGCCGACGCTGGGCCATGCCCCGTTCGCCGCGCTGCGTGACGCCTACACCGAGGCGGCGCTGGGCATGCTCGACGGCGGGGCCGACGCCATCCTCATCGAAACCTGCCAGGACCTGCTGCAGGTCAAGGCCGCGATCACCGGCAGCCGCAGAGCCATGCTCGCCGCCGGTCGCCGGATCCCGATCATCACCCACGTGACGGTGGAGACCACCGGCACCATGCTCGTCGGCAGCGAGATCGGTGCGGCGCTCACCGCGCTGGAACCGCTCGGTATCGACATGATCGGCCTGAACTGCGCCACCGGGCCCGACGAGATGAGCGAGCACCTGCGCCATCTGTCACGCCACGCCACCATTCCGGTGTCGGTGATGCCGAACGCGGGTCTGCCGGTGCTCGGTGCCAAGGGCGCGGAGTACCCGCTCACCGCCGAGGAGCTGGCCGTCGCGATGAGCGGTTTCGTCTCCGAGTTCGGGCTGTCGATGGTGGGTGGTTGCTGTGGTACCACGCCCGAGCACATCCGTCAGGTCGCCGAGGCGGTGCGCGAGGTCGAGAAGACGCTGCCGCCGATCGACGATCGCCGTCGTCCCGAGCACGAGCCCGCCGTGTCGAGCATGTACACCGCCGTGCCGTTCGAGCAGGACGCCTCGATCCTGATGATCGGTGAGCGCACGAACGCCAACGGCTCCAAGGCTTTCCGCGACGCGATGCTGGCCGCGGACTGGCAGCGGTGCCTCGAGATCGCCAAGGACCAGACTCGCGACGGCGCCCACATGCTCGACCTGTGCGTCGACTACGTGGGCCGCGACGGCGCCGCCGACATGAACGAGCTGGCTTCGCGCCTGGCCACCTCGTCCACCCTGCCGATCATGCTCGACTCCACCGAGGTCGCGGTCCTGCAGGCCGGGCTCGAGCACCTGGGCGGCCGGTGCGCGGTGAACTCGGTGAACTACGAGGACGGTGCCGGTCCCGAGTCGCGATTCCAGCAGATCATGGCGCTGGTCGCCGAGCACGGTGCCGCCGTGGTGGCGCTGACCATCGACGAGGAGGGCCAGGCCCGCACCGCCGACCACAAGGTCGCCATCGCCGAGCGGTTGATCGCCGACATCACCGGCAACTGGGGGCTGGCCGAGTCCGACATCATCATCGACACGCTGACCTTCACCCTCGGCACCGGTCAGGAGGAGTCGCGCAAGGACGGTCTCGAAACGATCAACGCGATCCGTGAGCTCAAGCGCCGCCACCCGCAGGTGCAGACCACCCTGGGTCTGTCCAACATCTCCTTCGGCCTGAACCCGGCCGCCCGGCAGGTGCTGAACTCGGTGTTCATGCACGAATGTGTGGAGGCCGGGCTCGACTCGGCCATCGTGCACGCCTCGAAGATCCTGCCGATGAGCCGGATTCCCGACGAGCAGCGCGAGACCGCCCTCGACCTGATCTACGACCGCCGCGGCGAGGACTACGATCCGCTGCAGAAGCTGATGGCCATGTTCGAGGGCGTGTCGACCGCGTCGTCGAAGGCTTCACGCGCCGAGGAGCTGGCCGCGCTGCCGCTGTTCGAGCGGCTGGAACGTCGCATCGTCGACGGTGAACGCAACGGTCTCGGCGACGACCTGGACGAGGCGATGAAGTCGGTGCCGCCGTTGCAGATCATCAACGAGACGCTGCTGTCGGGCATGAAGACCGTGGGTGAGCTGTTCGGGTCGGGTCAGATGCAGCTGCCGTTCGTGCTGCAGTCGGCCGAGGTGATGAAAACCGCGGTGGCACACCTGGAACCGCACATGGAGGCCACCGACGACTCGGGCAAGGGCCGCATCGTGCTCGCCACGGTGAAGGGCGATGTGCACGACATCGGCAAGAACCTGGTCGACATCATCTTGTCCAACAACGGCTACGAGGTGGTGAACCTGGGCATCAAGCAGCCCATCGCCACCATCCTCGACGCCGCCCAGGACAAGAAGGCCGATGTGATCGGCATGTCCGGCCTGCTGGTGAAGTCCACCGTGGTGATGAAGGAGAACCTGGCCGAGCTCAACGCCAAGGGTGTGGCCGAGCAGTTCCCGGTGCTCCTCGGTGGTGCCGCGCTCACCCGCTCCTACGTCGAGAACGACCTCACCGAGGTCTACGACGGTGAGGTGCACTACGCGCGTGACGCTTTCGAGGGTCTGCGGTTGATGGACGAGATCATGACCGTCAAGCGCGGCGGTGGCCTCGACCCCGACAGCCCCGAGGCGATCGAGGCCAAGAAGAAGGCCGCCGAGCGCAAGGCCCGCCACGAGCGCTCCAAGCGGATCGCCGCCGAGCGCAAGGCCGCCGAGGCGCCCATCGTGGTGCCCGAGCGTTCCGACGTGGCCGCCGACCTGCCGGTGCCGACCCCGCCGTTCTGGGGCACACGTGTGGTGAAAGGCCTTCCGCTGGCGGAGTATTCGGGTCTGCTCGACGAGCGGGCCCTGTTCCTCGGGCAGTGGGGTCTGCGCGGGCAGCGTGCTGGTGACGGCCCGAGCTACGAGGAGCTGGTCGAGACCGAGGGCCGTCCCCGGCTGCGGTACTGGCTCGACCGGCTGGCCACCGAGGGCGTGTTGCAGCACGCCGCCGTGGTGTACGGGTACTTCCCGGCGGTGTCGGAGGGCGACGAGGTCATCGTGCTGACCGAGCCGGAACCCGATGCTCCCGAACGGTACCGGTTCACCTTCCCGCGCCAGCAGCGTGACCGGTTCCTGTGCATCGCCGACTTCATCCGCTCGCGGGACAAGGCACGCGAGACCGGTCAGGTCGACGTGCTGCCCTTCCAGCTGGTCACCATGGGCCAGCCCATCGCCGACTTCGCCAACGCCCTGTTCGCGGGCGACAGCTACCGCGACTACCTCGAGGTGCACGGTATCGGCGTGCAGCTCACCGAGGCGCTGGCCGAGTACTGGCACCGCCGGGTGCGCGAGGAACTGAGCATCGACGGGCAGTCGGTCGCCGACAGCGACCCCGCCGACGTGCAGGACTACTTCAAGCTCGGCTACCGGGGCGCGCGGTACTCCTTCGGCTACGGTGCCTGCCCGGACCTCGATGATCGGGCCAAGCTCGTCGACCTGCTCGACGCGGGCCGGGTCGGGGTGACGCTGTCGGAAGAACTGCAGCTGCATCCCGAGCAGTCCACCGACGCCTTCGTCCTGCTGCATCCCGAGGCGAAGTACTTCAACGCCTGACATCGGTGTTCGGTGATCGGGCCGGTCCACCTCGGACCGGCCCGATTCGCCCTGTGCCCGTTGTGAATCTGATCACGAACCCGGCGGGTCGACCATGGTGGTCGATGGTCGGCAACGGAATCGAAGCACTGCGGCACGTAGGATTTTCGGAAGTTTCATCCCGCTGTGGCGCGCAGGGCTGGACGACTCGGCGGTAAGCAGGAGGGGCACACGTTATGACATCGGATCGGTTGATCGCGGGACGCTATCGACTCACCGACCCGATCGGCACGGGTGCGATGGGCGTGGTGTGGCGCGCCACCGACGTCCGGTTGCGCCGCACCGTCGCGGTCAAGCAGGTGCTGCTCGCGCCGGGTCTCACCGGAACCCAGGCGCTGGAAGCGAAATTGCGGGCCATGCGCGAGGGTCGCATCGCCGCCCGCCTGCACCACCCCAACGCCATCACCGTCTTCGACGTGGCCGAAGAGGACGGCCAGCCCTGGCTGGTCATGGAATACATGAACGCGCCGAGTCTGGCGGTGAAGATCTCCGGCGGGGCTACGCTGTCACCGCTCGAGGTGGCCGGGATCGGCGCGCAGGCCGCGGCGGCGTTGTCCGCCGCGCACGACGCCGGGATCATGCACCGCGATGTGAAACCGGCCAACCTGCTCGTCGGCGACGACGGCACCGTCAAGCTCACCGACTTCGGCATCTCGCACGCCACCGGCGACGTCACGGTCACCGCGACGGGCTTCCTCGCGGGTACCCCCGCCTATCTGGCGCCCGAGATCGCCCGCGGTGACAACCCGAAACCGGCCGCCGACGTGTTCGCCCTCGGTTCGACGCTCTACGCCGCCGTCGAGGGCGCGCCGCCGTTCGGCGAGGGCGACAATCCCCTCGCTGTCCTGCACGCCGTCGCGCGCGGGGTGGTGCCCGAGCCGAAGAAGGCGGGCCCGCTCGGACCGGTGCTGATGTGGTTGCTCACCGCCGACGACGCCGAGCGCCCGACCATGGCTCAGGCCAGGCGCGCACTGGAAGATGTTGCGGCGGGACGTGTTCCGGCGCTGCCCGCGACCGCGACCAAGGTGCTCGACCTCGCCGCGACGACGACCTCCGAGCAGGCACCGCAGGCCGGTGGGGGAGTGAAAGCCGCCGGATTGCTCGGCAGCGGCCTGGCTTTCGCCAAGGCGGCCCGCTCGGCGATCACCGGCGGTTCCTCGGGCGCGAGCGCCCCGGGTCTCGTCGGGCCGCCACCCCCGGCCGTACCACGCCTGCCCGACACGGCCCCGGCACCGGGTGATGTCGACTCGGCCGCCGCCACCGAATTCCTCGGCGGTGTCCGTGACGCGGCTGCCCCCGCCCAGCCGTCGCCCGCGCGCCCACCCGCTCTCACCCCTGCGCCCGCCCGCACCGGTTCCTCCGACAACCGCGCCGTCCTGTTGCTGGCCGCCGCCGTCGCCGCGTTCGCGGTGATGCTCGTGGTTCTGGTGGCCACCCGTGACCGCGGCGGTGACGCCGGGCAGCAGGCGCAGGACCCGCCCGCACCCGTCACGGTGACCACCATGGTCGACGGCAAGGTGAGCACCGTGGTGATCGTGCCCGAGCAGGAGACGATCACCGTCTCGGCGCCGCCGCCGTCCGGGGTCACCACCGCCCCCACCTCCACCCCGGCCACGAGCAGCGCGACCTCCACCCCGCGCCCCACCACGACCACCATCACCACGACACCGTTCGGCCCACCGACGCCCGAACGCATCAACCAGTTCATCGCGAACTACTACGGGATGCTGCCCGGCAACACCAGCGGCGCCTGGTCGCGCCTGGCCCCCGGCTACCAGGCCCAGACCGGCGGCTTCGGCCAGTACTCGTCGTTCTGGTCGACAGTGCGCTCGGTGACTGTCGGATCGATCACCCCCAGCGGTCCCGATCGCGCGGTCGTCTCGCTCACCTATCACCTCACCGACGGGTCGGTGAGCTCGGAGAACCGGTGGATCCAGGTCACCGGCGACGCGGGCAACCTGCAGATCGCCGGATCGGGCGTGTGACAGGCAGCCGTTAGGCTTGACCGGGCCCGTCGAGCGCGGTGCCACCCCCCGAGACGACGAGAACGAGGCGAGTGAACACGTGAGCGCGCGACCGGCCGCGGTGCTGTGGGATATGGACGGCACGCTGCTCGATTCGGAGAAGCTGTGGGATATCGCGGTGCGCGAGCTGGCCCGCGAACACGGCCACGAGATGAGCGACGAGTTGCGCCACTCCCTCATCGGCGCCTCCGGACCCAACGCGCTGCGCATGCTCTTCGACGGTATCGGCGTTCCGGCGACCCCGCAGGTGATCGCGGCGGCGGGGGAGTTCCTCGAACAGCGCGTCACCGAACTGATGCTCGGCCCCATCCCGTGGCGCCCCGGCGCGCTCGACGCGCTGAACATGGTGCGCGCCGCGGGTCTGCGCTGCGCGCTGGTGACCAACACCAAACGCTCGCTCACCGAGTACGGTCTCGACACCCTCGGCAGGCACTTCTTCGACCTGTCGGTCTGCGGTGACGAGGTGGCCCACGGCAAGCCCGCACCCGACATCTACCTGCGCGCGGCCGAACTGCTCGGTGTCGATCCGGCCGACTGTGTCGCGCTGGAGGACTCGCCGACCGGTGCGCTGGCCGCGCAGGGGGCCGGCTGCGCGGTGATCGTGATTCCCTGCGAAATCGAGGTTCCCGAGGTCGCCGGGCGGGTATTCAGGGAATCACTGGACGGATTGTCGGTGGCCGACCTGCGTGCCGCCTTCGCCGCACGGGATGAACGGGCCACTGCCACCGCGTGATAGGGCGTAATAGCCTACCGTGATAATTCCGTCATCGGGGTGGAATTTGCGAAAACTGTTGTGGCACAGATGAATTCACTTCCCTGTGATCTGTTCGGGATTGGCCGATTCGACCGAATCCCGGGCGTGTCACAGAATTTTCGCGCAAACTGTTTCCATGACAGGCACGCGGGGGCTTGACGAAATCGTCGACATCGCACGGTATCCACTCACCGATCCGGGTGATCCGGGGAGGCAGGCCGCGATCGACGCGGCCCGTGCCGAACTCGCCGAGGACGGCTGTACCGTGCTGCGGGAATTCATCCGTCCGCAGCTGCTCGAGACCCTGCGCGCCGAGGGCGAGGCCATCGCCCCGCACGCTTACTACAAGGTGGAGCGGGTCAACGCCTACAACATCCCCCTCGACGCCGATCTGCCCGCCGACCACCCGGCCGGCATCGTGTTCGACCGAGGCAACGCCTTCGTCGCCCGCGACCACATCCCCACCGACGCGCTGATCCAGCGCCTCTACACCGACCCGGTGTTCCAGCGCTTCGTCGCCGACTGCTTCGAACTCGACGAGCTGCACGAATTCGCCGACCCGCTGGCCGGGCTGTGCCTGAACGTGGTCGAGCCGGGCATGTCGCACCCCTGGCATTTCGACACCAACGAATTCACCGTCAGCATGCTCACCCGCCGCCCCGACTCGGGTGGTGTCTTCGAGTACTGCCCCAACATCCGCGACCCGCACGCCGAGAATCTCGACGACGTGCGCGCCGTGCTCACCGGCGAGGGCGGGCGATTCATCCGGGCGCTCGAGCTGCGCCCCGGTGACCTGCAACTGTTCAAGGGCCGCTTCTCCCTGCACCGCGTCACCGAGGTGACCGGTGCCGGGCAACGACATTCGGCGATCTTCGCCTACACGGACCGGCCAGGGGTGATCGGCACTGTCGAGCGCACCAGGCAGCTGTTCGGCCGTGTGCTACCCGATCACGTGGCCGCCGCGGCCGCCGCCGTCCGAGGTGACCGACTGCTCGACTGAGAGGAACCCATGTCCGTTCCGTTGCACACCACCGGTAAAGCATCCTTCGACGACATCTACGAGAGTCCGGACCCACGTGCGTATTTCGCCCGCATGAACGAGCTGGACTACCGGATCCCGGAACTGGCGAAGCCGCATTTCGCCGAGCAGTTGCGCCAGCTGCGCGCCGCGCGCCCGGACCGCATCCCGACGGTGCTCGACCTGGGCTGCTCCTACGGAGTGAACGCGGCGCTGCTGCGGACCGACACCACCGTCGACGAGCTGGCCACGCACTACCGCGACCACGCCGACACCGACCGCGTGGGCCTCATCGCGGCGGACCGGGAGCGGTTGCGCACCGACCTGATGCCCGACGTACGCTTCATCGGGATGGACGCCGCACGCCCGGCGCTGACCTATGCCCACGCCGCCGGACTCCTGCACGACTACGTGCACGCCGACCTCGAGGCCACCGAGCCCACCGAGGCACAGCGACGTGTGCTCGCCTCCGCCGATCTGGTGATCTCCACCGGATGCGTCGGCTACATCACCGAGAAAACCCTGTCCAGGGTCGCGCAAGCCGATCCACACAAGCGACCGTGGATGGCGCACTTCGTGTTGCGGATGTTCGACTTCGATCCCATCGCCGCCGAACTCGCCGCGCTCGGCTATCGCAGTGAGCAGCGGCCCGGTATGTTCCAGCAGCGTCGCTTCGCCTCGGCGCAGGAACGTCAGCAGGTGCTGGATGCGTTGGCGGCCAAGGGAATCGACACCACCGATCACGAAGCCGAAGGCTGGCTCTACGCCAACCTGTTCCTGTCCCGCCCGCATCCCATCGAGACCTGAGGATCTGGATTGAACCAACCCACGTTCGCCGCCGAAGACACCCTGCCCCGGGTTCCGCTGCCGACACTGGAAGACAGTTGCGCGCGGTTCCTGCAGTGGTGCGCTCCGCTGCTCGGCGCCGAGGAATACGCCACCACCGAGGGCGCGGTAGCCGAGCTGCTGCGCCCCGGTGGGGCCGGGCGCACGCTGCACGCCGCGCTGGCCGAATACGACGCCACACCCGGTGTCGGCAGCTGGCTCGACGAGTTCTGGCCCTCGCGTTACCTGGGCCGCCGCGACCGGATCGCGCTCAACGCCAACTTCGTGTTCCTGTTCCGCGACGACACGCCGCTGGCGTCGTCGACGGTGGCGGGGCAGGCCGAGCGGGCCGCCGCGCTCATCGGCGCCGCTGTCGACTACAAGCTGGCCCTGGACGCGGAGAAGATCCCGCCGGTCACCCAGCGTGGACAGCAGTTGTCGATGTGGCAGAACAAGTACCTGTTCTCCGAGACCCGGATTCCCGGCGAGGTGCAGGACTCCGTTCGCAAGCCCTACAGCGACGAATGGCCGGGGCCATCGGACGCCCGCCACATCGCGGTCTTCTACCGGGGCAACATCTTCCGGATGGACGTGGTCGGGGCCGACGGTGCGCCGTACGCGTTCTCCGACCTCGTCGACGGGCTGCGTGCGGTGATCAAGGCGGGCACCAAGCCGGCCGCCACCGACACCTCGGTCGGTCATCTCACCACCAAGGCACGCGCCGAATGGGCCCGCAGCCGGGCCGCCCTGCGCACCGTGCCCGCCAATGTGGAGGCGTTCGACGCCATCGAGACCGCACTGTTCTCGGTGTGCCTCGAGGACTTCGCGCCCCGCGACGAACTGCACGCCTGCGATCAGCTCCTGCACGGCGACAGTGGCAACCGCTACTTCGACAAGTCGGTGTCGTTCATCGTCTTCGCCGACGGCCAGGCGGGCATCAACATCGAGCACTGCGGGCTCGACGGCACCACGGTGCTGTCGTTCGTCGACGCGCTGCTCAAGCGCGGCGCCGACGACCACGCCGCAACCAGCGGCGCCAAGGCCCAGGGACTGCCCGCCGTCGAGCCGGTCGAGTTCGAACTCGACTCGGCGGCGCGGGCCGATATCGCCGCCGCCGGAGCGGATTTCGCGAAGTTCGCCGCCGACACCGCCACCTCGCTGGTGTCGTTCGACGACTTCGGCACCGCCGCCGCCAAGAAGCTCGGCATCTCACCGGACGCGTTCGCGCAGTTGAGCTATCAGCTCGCGCATCGGCGCAGCAAGGGCATCACCGGGGCGACCTACGAGTCCATCGCGACCCGCCAGTTCCGCAACGGCCGCACCGAGGCCATGCGGGTGGTGACGCCGGAGATGGTGGCCTTCGTCGACGCCATGGTCGACCCCGAGGCCGGCCAGGAGACGAAGCTCGCCGCCGCGCGGGCCGCCGCCGCCGCGCACGTGAACCGCGCCAAGGAATGCCAGGCGGGCCAGGCACCCGAGCAGCATCTGTGGGAGCTCGAGTGGATCCAGCGCCGTCGCGGTGCCGAGCTCGGTGTGGACGGTGAGCGGATCGCGTTGTTCGACAGCCCCGGCTGGACGGTCATGCGTGACGACTACCTGTCGACCAGTTCGGCGCCCTCGCAGTACATCCGCTACTTCGGTTTCGGGTCCACCAGCCCACGCTGTATCGGCATCGCCTATGTGCTGCTGCCGGACCGCTGGAACATCTACCTGGCGACGCCGAAATCGGTGGCCGATCAGATGTACGCGTTCGCCGACCACCTGCGCACGGCGGTTGGTGAGCTGCGGGAGTTGTTGGCGTGAGTTGGCCGGGTACGCGTCCGTGGGGCGCGTACCCGGCACTTTTCGGTTTGCGCCCCAGGAAGTGCCGGCTGTGTTTTTGGAGCGCTGGCGCGCTCGAGCGCGGCCCCTGGAGGGCCGCGAGTCAGCCACCGTTGCTCGCGCTTCGCGCATGCGCAACGGCGGCTGACTCGCGGCCGGGCCGCTACGCCGCTTCGCGGCGGTCCCTCATCGAGGTCGGGACGGGCGGGGCTGGGGATGCGGTGATGGCGGACTGAAGGTGGAGGTGATTGGGCTGGGAGTGCGGTAGGTAGTGGATTCGGGTGGTGCCGTGGGGCTGGGCGTGCGGGGGGCGGCGCACTCAGGTCGTGTCGGGTGGCTGTGAATGCGGTCAGGGTGGATTCAGTGCGCTCGGTGGGGCGGGGGTGGGGTGTGAAACAATCAGTTCTCGTGAAGAACTTCGAGTCCCTGTTCGCCGAGCTGACCGAGCGTGCCAAGACCCGTCCCGAGGGGTCGGGCACGGTGGCCGCGCTGGACGCGGGCGTGCATTTCCAGGGGAAGAAGGTGCTCGAGGAGGCCGGTGAGATCTGGCTGGCCGCCGAGCACGAGAGCGACGAGGCCCTCGCTGAGGAGATCTCCCAGTTGCTGTACTGGGTTCAGGTGATGATGGTGGGCCGCGGGCTGACGCTCGAGGACGTGTACCGACATCTGTGACGGCGAGATCCGTCCGGTTCGACACTCCTCCCGTCATCCCCGAAAGGACCCTCTTCCATGTTGCGCGTCGCAGTTCCCAACAAGGGCTCGCTGTCGGAATCCGCCGTCTCCATCCTCAGTGAGGCCGGCTACCGCAAACGCACCGACTCCCGTGACCTCACCGTCCTCGACCTCGCCAACCAGGTCGAATTCTTCTTCCTCCGGCCCAAGGACATCGCCATCTACGTCGGCTCCGGTGAGCTCGATCTCGGCATCACCGGCCGCGACCTGGCCCTGGACTCGGGTTCCCCGGTCACCGAACGCCTCTCGCTCGGCTTCGGCCGCTCCACCTTCCGCTACGCCGCCCCGGCCGGGGAGGACTGGAAGGTCGAAGACCTCGCCGGCAAGCGCATCGCCACCTCCTACCCGAACCTGGTACGCGCCGACCTGGCCCGCTTCGGTATCGAGGCCGAGGTGATCCGCCTCGACGGCGCCGTCGAGATCTCCATCCAGCTCGGCGTCGCCGACGCCATCGCCGACGTGGTCGGCTCGGGACGCACCCTGCGTCAGCACAACCTCGTCGCCTTCGGCGAGTCCCTGTGTGACTCCGAGGGCGTGCTGATCGAGCGCGCGGGTGCCGATCGCGACGACCGCGCCCGCAACCAGCTCATCAACCGCATCCAGGGCGTGGTGTTCGCCCAGCAGTACCTGATGCTCGACTACGACTGCCCCAAGTCGCTGCTCGACCAGGCCGCCGCCATCACCCCCGGCCTGGAATCACCGACCGTCTCGCCCATGCGCGACCCCGACTGGGTCGCGGTACGCGCGTTGGTCCCCCGCAAACAGGGCAACGAACTGATGGACCGCCTCGCCGAGCTGGGCGCCAAAGCGATCCTCGCCACCGACATCCGCTCCTGCCGGGCGTTCTGAGCCGTTCTCGTCAGACCCTCACTTGTTCGTACAGGTGAGGGCCTCTTTCGTGCGTGTTCGGACCGGCAGCGTTTCCTGCCCCTGGTAACTGTCTGAATGTGCTGGCCGGCGTCCTGAAACGACTTCATGCTGTAATCGGCGTTGCGAATGTGGTTGAACGAATTGTCGGCGAATGTCTCACCCCAGGAACGCTTGGTGATCTCCTCACCCGACAGATGTGGATTTCCCGCCATATGCGTCCACATCGTCTTCAGCGTGTCCTCGGACTTGGCTTCCATTTCGTCGTAGCGGCCCGCCGCCAATCCCAGCGTGCGGGCGATCGAGTTGCCCGCCTGCACCAGTGCGCGCACACCCCACGACCACCGCTCGGTGAATTCCTCGAAGGTCTTCTGCACTGTCTGTTTGCCCGCCTCGAGCGTCGACATCGTGAGCAGCGCGAATCCCCGGCCCATATTCCCGGTTTCGCCGATCCCCATCTCCGACAGCTGACCGATGGTGTCGTCGATGCCCGTCGCGGCCTGGTGCAGCACCGCCGGGTCGACTTTCAATGTGGTCATCGCATGCCCTGCCCGTCTGTCGCGTGTTCGGTGAGATCAGGTGGAAACGCCATCGGCGCGGAACCGAGGATGTCGATCGCTATTCCGGCGGGTTCGTCGCGCGTATCCAGGTAGTCGCGCAGGCGCCGCCCGAAAATCCAGTGGTAGTGGTAGTCCTGGTCGGCGTTGTCGAGGCGATCACGTGCGGCGATGAATCGGGCGTATTCCTCCACGCCGGTGAACGCGCACAACCAGTCGAGCCCACCGAACGGCAGGAAGAAGACCCTGTTCTCGGCGGTGAGCGGAACCAACAGGGCCGCCTGCCGAAACGCGGCGAGCAACGTATCCGGCTGCCCGAAGCCCGCGTAGAAGGCCGCTATTTCGGCGTGGAGGCGCTCCCTGCCGTCGCCATCGGTCATCCGACGCAACCTCCCCCGCCCCACATCCTCCACTCTCGAACGGCAGTGTACGCGAATGACGGCCGTCGTAGGGAGCCTCGGAATCCAGGGGTTTGTCGCATAATTCGCGCGGTTCCGTGTGCGAGAAGGTGTATGCCGAGGTCGTACGCCCGGCGGTCGATCGGTCGAGATCGGTTCAGGGTGAGTGTAATCGGTGTGTGCGGGCAGGTGGCGCGGTTAGTTTCCGGTTCTCGACGAGGAACGCAAGGAGTCACAGTGTCGCAACCAGAGACCGAGCCGAGGCCGGGTAGTGCTTTCAGGTGGAACGAGGATTGGGCGGCGACCGTTGTCGGTCTCGTCCTGATCGGTCTCGTGCTGGTGGGGGCGATTCCCGATTGGCTGGTGCCGTGATGGCCGAGGTGAAGACGACATCCGAAACCGCGGCGGTGCAAGGCAATACGCGGACGACGGGTGCCGATATCGCCGCCGGGGTACTCCTGGTACTCGTGCTCGGCGCGCTGACGCGATTCTTCGACACGCAGGTGCCGCAGTGGGCGGCCGACACACCGTTGAAGCGGGTGGCGAAGACCATCGAGTACCCGGTGTACGCGATCGCGATCGGCCTGATCGGGAACGTGGTGCTCGGCAAACTCGGTCTGCGGGATCGGCTTTCGGCCGGTTTCCGCACGGAATCCTTCATCAAGACGGGCGTGGTGCTGCTCGGCGCCTCCGTCAACCTGAAGATTCTGGTGACGGCGGCGGCGCCCGCCATCGTGCAGGCACTGGCCTTGATCACCATCGTTTTCGGATTCACCTGGTGGTTCGGCGGGGTGCTCGGCCTCGACGACAAACTGCGCGCCCTGCTGTCCTCTGCGGTATCGATCTGCGGGGTGAGCGCGGCCATCGCGGCGGCCGGAGCGGTGCAGGCGCGGCGTGAGCAGATCGCGTACGCGGCCTCGCTGGTGATCATCTTCGCGCTGCCGTCGATCTTCCTGCTGCCCTGGCTCGCCGACCTTCTCGGGCTTTCCGATGCCGTCGCGGGTGCGTGGATCGGCGGCAATATCGACACCACGGCCGCGGTGGCCGCCGCCGGTGCGCTCGCGGGTGAGGAATCGTTGCAGATCGCGACGATCGTGAAGACGACGCAGAACGCGCTGATCGGACTCGTCGCGATCGCGCTCACCGCGTGGTTCGCCTTCCGGGTGGACCGCACGCCGGGTGCGGCGCGCCCGAGCCTCGGTGAATTCTGGGTCAGGTTCCCGAAATTCGTGCTCGGGTTCGTCGCCGCGTCGATCATCGGCACCCTGTACCTGCAATCGGTCGACAAGAAGACCGGTGCCGCTCACATCGCGATCGTCAACGACCTGCGGACCTGGTTCCTGATCCTGGCCTTCGTGTCCATCGGCTTGGAATTCTCGCTGCGGGGATTGCGTGAGGCGGGGTGGCGGCCGATCGCGGTGTTCGGTTCGGCGGTGCTGGTGAACCTCGTTGCCGGACTCGGCCTTTCGGTGTTGTTGTTCCGTGACTTCGCGGCCTGACGTGGTGGAGCGCCCGCTCTCGGCGGGTACCGGATGGGTCCGCACCCACTGGCAGCGACGAGCCCGTCGGCCGCAGAGTAAGTCGGCCGGGGTGCTCTGAGCGGTCAGGTCGTGGTGCCGAGCTTCTGGGGCGTCAGGCGACGAACGGTCCGACCAGCTCCACAACGGCTTCGGGTCGTTCCACCAGCGGACTGTGCCCGGAGCCTGGGATGACTCGCGGTGTCAGCCCGGCCTCGGTGAATTTCGCGATGTTCGTGGCCGAGGGCGCCAGAGTGTCGTGCTCGCCCCAGATCACCAGCACCGGCTTACCGAGTGCGGCGAGCCGCTCGGCCACGGCACGTTCGTCGTTCATCGTGGTCGCCGCGGTCGATCGGCACACCGTGCGGTGCGTCGCGCGCTCGAGTGAGCGTTGGGCGAGCGGCGGCGGCGGGAAGTCCGCACCGAAACCGGCTTGCAACGAACCTTCCGCGATCGCGTCGATGCCGCGGAAGCGATCGATGACCGCACCGAGCAAGGGCCGACAGCCCAGCGTCTTCATCACAGGCATGTCTTTGAGTCCAGGGCCGCCCTGGGTATCGATCACGGCGACCCGCTCGATTCGCTCGGGCTCCCGTTCGGCCAGCAATGTCGCGATGTGCCCGCCCATCGAATGGCCGACGAGCGCCGCTCGGCGGATGCCGAGCGCGTCCAGCGCGCGGCTGACAGCAGTGGCCTGCCCCGAGGCGCTGTAGTCGTCGTCGGCGGTGGTCGCCTCGGATCCGCCGTGGCCGACCAGATCGAGGGCGACAACCCGGTGACCAGGCGCGGCGAGCGACGGAGCCACCTGTTCCCACCATTCGATCGACGACAGGTATCCGTGCAGCAGGACGACTGCCCGCTCGGTGGATGGGCCGTATTCGCGCACGTTCAGATCGGGGCCCTCGAGCGTGAGGACGCGACCGCCTGCGAACGGCGTCGCGCCGTGGGAGTCGCGGTCCACCAGGAACGCATTGACGACGAGTGCTGTCAGAATTCCGGTCAGCGCCAGCGCGGTAACACGCAGACTTCTCGAGAACCGCACGCCCACCCCTGGATTCAACCGAACAGCAACATGATCCAACCTACCGAGTGGTCGGCCGGGAGATGAGCTCGGGTCTGAGGATCATCGGTACGCGACGTCTCGGGGACCGTCGGAGCGCCGTCGAGCGAACTCAGATGTCTTCGGGGGTGCGGACCTGGGGGAGGCCGAGGTCTGTAGGGGTCGCGTCTCGGGTGGGCCAGCCGGGGTAAGGGGGTGGGGTGCCGCCGTATTCGGGGCACAGGGCGTGGAAGTCGCAGTAGCGGCACATCGAATTGCGTTGGGGTGGGAAGTCGCCCGTGCGGCCCGCGTCGAGGATGGCTTGCCACAGGGCGGTGAGGATGCGGGCGAAGCGATCGAGTTCGTCGCGGTCGGGGGTGTAGGTGAGCAGCACCTTGTCGGCCAGGTAGATCAGGCGCAGCTGTGCGGGGAGGATGCCGCGGGTGCGCAGGATGACCAGGGCATAGAACTTGAGCTGGAACAGGGCGCGGGCCTCGTGCTGGGGGCCGGGCGCGCGGCCGGTCTTGTAGTCGACCACGCGCAGCAGACCGTTGGGCGCTACGTCTATGCGGTCGACGAAGCCACGCAACGGGATCTCACCGTCGAGATCCACCTCGACCCGCTCCTCCAGGCCGTCCGGATCGAAACGGGTGGGGTCCTCGAGCTCGTAGTACCCGGCGACCAGGCGGCGCACCTCCTCGAACAGCGCCTCCGGACCACCTGCCGCCACCAGTTCGTCGAGCCCGTCCCGGCCCGCCCGCACGCGCTCCCACGCGCCGGGAACCAGCTCGGCCGCCCGGTCGGGTCCACGCTCGGCCGCGGGTAGACCGAACAGGTCCTCTAGCACCGCGTGCACCACCGTGCCGCGTACGGCCGCGCGCGTGGGTGGTTCCGGCACCCGATCGATCGCCCGCAACCGGTACTTCAACGGGCACTGCTTGAAATCGGCTGCGCGCGAAGGAGACAACGCCGGACGCGACCGGACGACCGGTTCGGCGGAGATCTCGTCGGTGATCGACGCGGACAGAGGCACTGACATGTTCGCCACGGTAACGGCACCTACCGACAGGTTCACGATTCGTCCATCGGGGCGGTGTCTGTCAAGATCGCCGCATGCGAACGATCCGGGTGGGGGCGGCCGTGGCCGCGATGATCATGCTCAGTGCTTGTGAGGAACAACTGCCGCCTGTGGCCACGAGCACATCGGCCAGTGCGCCGACGACCACCGCGACCAGCCCCGAGCAGGATTTGCGGACCGGCAAACTCGCCGAGGGCTTCCGGATGGCCGACGCGCTGACCCTCGGCTCCGATATCGATCCGACCTTCGTGCGCCGGGGACCGCTCGGTGTCCTCACCGAGCCGATGCTCACGATCATGGCGGGCCACAACGCCGCGGTGAGCGCCGCCGCCGCGGCCGACGGTCTGATCACGGGCTTCGCCGTCCAGCGGTCCAACGGCGGCGAGACGAGCACCGATACCCAGTGGCTCACCCACGGCGTCATGCGTTTCCCCGACAGCGCCTCCGCGACCAGGGCGGCCGAGGCCCTCGCCACCGCCGCGACCACACAGAGCGGTCTGCTCGAATCCGGTGACTGGGTGGTCACCGACCTGCCGGAAGCACCGGACAGCCGGGTCGTCACCATGACGAACCGCGGCAGGCTGGACGGCATGGCCTTCACCCCGCATCGGGAATACGTGGTGTTCACCCGGCTGAGCAACGGCGCGCTCCCCGAGATCGGGAAGGTCATCCGCGCCGCGCTCGAACGTCAACGCCCCGAACTGGATTCGTTCACGGCAACTCCGGTCGCCGAGCTGGCGAAGGTCCCCTACGACCCGACCGGGATCCACGCGCTCGCCGTCGGTAAGGGCGGTGCGAGCCGGGGCGCCTTCGGCAGGCGCGCCGCGGCGCATTACGCCGACGACCAGCAGGCGGCCCGCGCACTGTTCGACAGGGCCGGAGTGAGCGCGTTCGGCGTCGAAGGCAGCGTCGTCTACCGTGCCGCAGACGCCGCGGGCGCGGCGACCTTGCTCGCGTCCGACGCCGCCGAGTTCGGTTCCGATCGGGAATGGAAGCCGACGGCCGCCCCGACGGCTGTTCCCGGATCGGTCTGCTGGGCCGAGACAGACGAGAGCAGCTGGGCCTGTCTGGTGTCGGTCGGTCGCTACGTCGCGCAGGTCCCCGCCGACACCGAAGCCGAAGCACACTCCCTGCTCGCCGAACAGCACCGTGTGCTCACTGCCGCGAAATAGCTGACCCGTCGATCGCGCGGATCGCCCCGCCTGGCAGGCTTGAGACTTCCATTCGAAGAACGGGAGATACATGACGGCCAGACGGACCGGTCCATTCGCGATCGGGGACCGGGTGCAGCTGACCGATGCCAAGGGGCGCCTCTACACGGTGGTGCTCGAGGAGGGCAAGGAGTTCCACACCCACCGCGGCGGCATCAAGCACGACGACCTCATCGGTGCCGACGAGGGCTCCGTGGTGAAGTCGATCAACGGCACCCCGTACCTGGCCCTGCGCCCGCTGCTCACCGACTACGTGCTGTCGATGCCGCGCGGTGCCACCGTCATCTACCCCAAGGACGCCGCCCAGATCGTGCACGAGGGCGACGTGTTCCCCGGTGCGCGGGTGCTCGAGGCAGGCGCCGGTTCCGGTGCGCTGACCTGCTCGCTGCTGCGTGCGGTCGGTTCCGAGGGACAGGTGATCTCCTATGAGATCCGCGACGACCACGCCGAACACGCCGTGCGCAATGTGGAGACGTTCTTCGGTGAGCGCCCGCCGAACTGGTCGCTGACCGTCGCCGACGTGGCGAACTACGACGGAGAGCAGGTCGACCGGGTCGTGCTCGACATGCTCGCGCCCTGGGATGCGCTGCCCGCGGTGTCGAAGGCGCTGGTGCCCGGTGGCGTGCTCATCGTCTATGTCGCCACGGTCACCCAGCTGTCCAAGGTCGTCGAGGCGATGCGTGAGCAGGAGTGCTGGACCGAGCCGCGCTCCTGGGAGTCGATGGTTCGCGGGTGGCATGTGGTCGGGCTCGCCGTGCGTCCCGAACACCGGATGCAGGGACACACCGCGTTCCTGGTGAGCGCGCGCCGCCTGGCCGAAGGCACGGTCACGCCTAAGCCGCAGCGTCGTTCGTCGAAGGGATGAGTTCGATCAGGGTGTGCCCCTGCATCGGGCGCTCCGCCTGGCCGATGAACAGCTGACGAAAGCTCGGCACGGCATCGGGGTCGGCGCGCCGAGCGAGAGCACACCGCCGTTGCCGCCCCGGAGCCGTGGGTCGTTCATGCCCTGGTGAGCAGCCGCGCGCCGAAGAGCGCCGTGGCGGCGACCGCGAACCAGGGCAGACCCTCCGTGGTGAGGCCGCCTCGAGTGCCCTGCAGTATCGCGAGACCGGCCGCCGCCACAGCGAACAGCACGGCTGCGGAACGGGCGCCGCGCACCGTCGCGACCGAGCTGTCCCACCAGCGCATCGGCGTGTTCTCCAGCCCGCGCAAGGCGAGGAACGCGAGCGCGGTGAGGACCAGCGTCGCGCCCAACTGCATGGCGGTGAGCTGCCAGAACCCGGGGCGGGTCGGGCCGACCCGATCGCCACCGGCCAGATGACTCAGGACGAGCACCGTGAGCAACGCGGGCATGTGCCACAGGTAGAGCGTCATCGCGCCGGTGTTGCCGATGATCGTGAGCCACCACACGCGTGGCCGCGCCGCCAGCCGCCGTATCCACGGGGCCACCGCGACCGCCGCGCAGCACAGCGCTATCGCGTGCCCCGCGAGCAGGAGCGACGGCGGCGCGAGATTGGACAACCGCTGCCCGGGAACGGTCACCATGCTCGTCTCGTACGGTCCGACGAGAACCAGCGCCACATCGATGAGCAGCACTACGAAGGCCAGCGTAGCCGCGGTCCGTCGTGGCAGCAGACCGCGCAGGTAGCCGATCCCGAGCACGGCCGGGATCAACCACACCGCGACATTCAGCATGCCCACCTCGGCAGGTCCGCCACCGAGCCGCACCGCGTCGACGGTCCCCGCCGCGACCACGATCACCGCGACAGTCGCGAACATCCGGCCTGTACTGGTGACCCGAGTGGCCAACGGCGGCGTGCAGGCCAGCACCGCCAGATACATGCCGAGAAACCACAGCAGCTGCACACTGGTGATCGCGAGCGGCCGCTGCCAGCCCGGCCCGAGCGCCGACCCGGCGGCGAACACCAGCGCCGCCGAGGCGACCAGAAAGTAGCCGACCGGCCGGATCAGCCGCTGCGTACGCCGGAAAAGCCAAGCGCCCCAGGACGTTGCGGGGGCAATGCCGCGCGCGCCTGCCGCGACGCCCGCGAAGAAGAACAGCGGGAGCACCTGGAGCAGCCAGGTCAACGGCTGGAGGGCAGGCAGATCGGCGAGCACATTGCCGAAGCGGACGTGCTCGCCCGACACCGACACCGTCAGCATCAGGCAGTGACCGACCACCACGACCACCAGCGACGAGATCCGCAGCAGATCGAGGAACCGATCGCGATCGGCGGGCGTATTCGCCGCCACCACAGCCACACTCGGCACAACACTCATGCCGCAACCATCGCAGAAGCCGGGCCGCGACCACAGCGCGGAACTACCCACCCCGTGCGTGGAATTACTCGGATACGATCCGCCGAACCGATTTCCGCGCGCCGGAGGCGGATCGCCGCCCGGCGGCACACGAGGGGGAGAACCTATGACCGATCAGTCCGAAAAGCCGGTGCGTGACCCGTCGGCGGGAACCTTGTACCCGGGCACCTCGACCCGGTTCTACCGCGCCGCGTTCAACGTCTTCCCGCCGTACCTGTTCGCCGGCGTGCGTGTGAAGAGCATTGCCCCCGACTGGACTTCGGCGCACATCACCTACACGGTCCGGTGGTGGAACCGCAACAGCCCCAACCGGGCGGCCTTCGGCGGCACGCTGTACTCGATGACCGACCCGTTCTTCGCGATCCTCGCCTACGGCCAGCTCGGGCGCGGGTACCGGATCTGGAACACCACCGGGTCGATCGAGTTCCTCACACCGGGCCGCGGCACCGTCGCCACCGACATCACCCTGTCGAGCGAGCAGGTGGCGGCGATCAGGGAGACCACCGCCGCCGGGGCGAAGTCGCTCACCCAGCACACCGCGCAGATCTTCGACCGGGACGGGACACTCGTCGCGCGCGCCGGGCAGACGCTCTACGTGCGCCGCTTACGGGACTGAGCGGGCCGCTACGGCGCCTATCGGCCCGGGGCGGTACACCGGCGGGGCCCCGGGCCGGAGCGGGACTCAGGCAGGCGTGCAGGGCGCCTGCGCGAAGCCGAGGAGCAGGCAGCCGCTGGCGTCGGAGAGCTTCCAGGTGCCGTCGACGCGCTCCCAGGTCACCGGGAACGCGGGCGCGGTGCCGTGCGGCGAGGTGATGGTGACATCGGCGGTCGCCTTGTCGCCGCTGGTCGCGACGTTGTCGACCGCGAAGGTCAGGGCGTAGCCGGCCAGCATGCCGTTCATCTGGTCGATGTTGGGCTTGCGCGCCTCGCCGTTGACGATCAGCTTCGCCTTCTCGTCGCTGGACAACCCCGGGTCGGCGAACTGGACGAGAGTGGCCTTCAGGGAATCGGCGGACGGTGCTCCGGCGTTGTCCCCGGTGGGTGCCGGAGTTGCCGAAACGCTGGACGGAGCGGCCGAGATGCTGGTACTGCTGCTGGTGGCGTTCGTCGAGGAATCGTCGGAACCGCAAGCGGTGAGGCCGACGGCGAGGGCCGCGGCGGCGGCAGCGACGGTGACACGGATCGTGCGGGTAGGAAGGAGCATGTTCGGCAACAACCTTTCGGCTCGATGGGCGAGTAGCCCGCCCTGTGCCCCGTACGGGCTTAGGGGAGCCTAACAGGAGGTATTCGGTGGTTTGATGTCGTACCGACCGTACAAGATGTGATCACGACGAAACCATGTCGGAAAGCGAGAACGGACCGCGCCCGGTAGCGTTGATAGACCGGGACTGGGAGGAGCAGCATCATGAGCCCCAACGAGAATTCGGATTCGGCGGCCTGGCGAGAGCTCGAGGCGGTACGCGCCGAGGCGGCTGCTCTCCGCAGGCAACTCGCCGACTCGCCGGATCGCGCACGCGAATTGGAAGCACGAATCGATTCGTTGACCATCCGCAACGGCAAACTGATGGACACGCTCAAGGAAGCGCGCCAGCAGTTGATCGCCCTGCGTGAGGAAGTCGATCGCCTCGGTCAGCCGCCGAGCGGCTACGGCATCGTCATCCACACCTACGACGATCAAACGGTCGACGTGTTCACCTCCGGTCGCAAGATGCGCCTCACCTGCTCTCCCAATATCGAGGCCGAAACCCTCGAGTACGGCCAGACGGTGCGCCTGAACGAGGCACTCACTGTCGTCGAGGCGGGCAAGTTCGACGCGATCGGTGAAATCGGCACCCTGCGTGAGATTCTCGACGACGGCCGCCGCGCCCTCGTGGTGGGTCACGCCGACGAGGAGCGCGTGGTCTGGCTGTCGGGCCCGCTGTCGAAGATCGCCGAGTACGACGACATCGACGACCCCGATTCGCCCATTCGCAAACTGCGCCCGGGTGATTCGCTGCTCGTGGACACCAAGGCTGGCTTCGCCTTCGAGCGGGTGCCCAAGGCCGAGGTGGAAGACCTTGTGCTGGAAGAGGTTCCCGACGTCGACTACACCGACATCGGTGGTCTCGGCAGGCAGATCGAGCAGATCCGCGACGCGGTGGAGCTGCCGTTCCTGCACAAGGACCTGTTCCGCGAGTACGCGCTGCGCCCGCCCAAGGGCGTGCTGCTCTACGGTCCGCCCGGCTGCGGTAAGACGCTGATCGCCAAGGCCGTCGCCAACTCGCTGGCCAAGAAGATCGCCGAAGCCCGCGGTGAGGACGCCAAGGAGGCCAAGTCCTTCTTCCTCAACATCAAGGGCCCCGAGCTGCTCAACAAGTTCGTCGGTGAGACCGAGCGCCACATCCGCATCATCTTCCAGCGGGCGCGTGAGAAGGCCTCCGAGGGCACCCCGGTGATCGTGTTCTTCGACGAGATGGACTCGATCTTCCGGACCCGTGGTTCGGGTGTGTCCTCCGATGTGGAGACCACTGTTGTGCCGCAGCTGCTTTCGGAGATCGACGGTGTGGAGGGCCTCGAGAACGTCATCGTGATCGGTGCGTCCAACCGCGAGGACATGATCGACCCCGCGATCCTGCGGCCCGGCCGCCTGGACGTGAAGATCAAGATCGAGCGGCCCGACGCGGAATCGGCGCAGGACATCTTCTCCAAGTACCTCACCGAGACGCTGCCGCTGCACGAGGACGACCTGCGCGAGTTCGACGGCGACAAGCAGGCCTGCGTCGAGGCGATGATCGAGAAGGTCGTCGACCGGATGTACGCCGAGAGCGACGACAACCGGTTCCTGGAGGTCACCTACGCCAACGGTGACAAGGAGGTCCTGTACTTCAAGGACTTCAACTCCGGCGCGATGATCCAGAACATCGTCGACCGGGCCAAGAAGTACGCGATCAAGTCGGTGCTCGACACCGGCAACCCCGGTCTGCGGATCCAGCACCTGTTCGACTCGATCGTGGACGAGTTCGCCGAGAACGAGGACCTGCCCAACACCACCAACCCCGACGACTGGGCGCGGATCTCGGGCAAGAAGGGCGAGCGGATCGTCTACATCCGCACGCTCGTCACGGGCAAGAACGCCTCGGCCAGCCGGGCGATCGACACCGAGTCCAACACCGGTCAGTACCTGTGACGATCGGCTGACGCAGGCCGTGTTCCCGCTGCGGGAGCACGGCCTCCTCAGTGTTTTGTTCAAATTTTTTCACCGAAAACGCTGCGCGCGGATAAGTGAATAGGGCACGCTTCACTTGTCTCTCCCAGTGAGGGAGACCAGTAACGAGGGAGTGTTGCCATGTCCGGTTCGGCCGCCGATTTCCTGACCGAAGTGATCCTGCAGACGATCGCCAACCTGTTCAGCTCGATCAGCGCGGGCTGATCCAGCCCGGTTGCGCCGAAGGGCCGCGTCTCCGTTCCCGGAGACGCGGCCCTCGTGCGTTGTGGCTCAGTTCGCGGCGATGGTCACCTGGTCGAGGACTACCTCGGCCAACGGGGTGCCGTCCGAGCCGCCGCCCGCTACGCCGCCCTTCGCGATCGTGGTCAGCGCGTCCATGCCGGCGACCACCCGTCCGAACGGGGTGTAGTTGGGTGGCAGCATGCTGTCGCGATAGACCAGGAAGAACTGACTGCCGTTGGTGCCCGGTCCCGCGTTGGCCATGGCCACGGTGCCCGCCGGGTACACCGCGCCCGCGAGGTTCTCGTCGCCGAACTTGTAACCGGGACCGCCGAGGCCGGTGGCCGTCGGATCACCGCACTGCAGGACGAAGATGCCCTCGGTGGTGAGCCGGTGACACCGGGTGTGGTCGAAGTAGCCCTCGCCGGCGAGGAAGGCGAACGAGTTCACCGTGCGCGGCGCGGCGGCGGCGTCGAGTTCCAGTTCGACCGTGCCGCAGGTGGTTTCGAGGGTCGCCGTGTAGGCGGCGGCCGGGTCGATGGTGAGCGCGGGCTCGGCAGGCCACTGCTTGCCGTTGGGCAGGCCCGGTGCGGCCGGGCTGCAACCGGGCAGTACCTGCTGCTGCGGCGCGGTCTGCGCGGCAGGCGCGAGGGCGACGAGTGCGGCCGCGGCAACGCCGACGCCGAGCATCGCGCGCCGGAGAGTGCCGATGGATCGAACCTGCGAATGACTGCTCACCTGGGCGGTGTCTCCTCGAAATGGGGTGCTGCCGGACGATGTACCGCGCATCCTGCCAGTCGCGCCCGTCCGCGGCCAGACTTTGGGGCAGGAATCAGCGCGGAGTCAGCTGGACGACCACACCACCCTGTCGCCACGTCTGATAGATGTCGGCTTTGGACGGCTCGCCGTCGGCGGTGTAGCCGATCCCGTTGAACTTGGCGTTCTGCTTGTTGTCCCTGGCGATCACGGTGTACAGGTCGAGCACGGCGGCTTCGTCGGAATGCACGGTGGCGGTGAAGGTCTCCGGTTCCCCGCCGCGAGTGAGCCGCACGTCGGCACCGCCGCGCAGGTTCTTCACCCAGGGGCGCAGCACGGTTCCGATGAGCAGGGTGCCCTCGTGGACCGTGTAGGCCACGGGAATGTCGTAGACCTTGCCGGACTTGCGTCCGGTGACGTGCAGGGTCGCCAGACGCTTACCGACGATGCGCGACACCACCGGCACCTTCAGCAGACCACGCACGAAGGTGTTGACCCGGTTCTGATACGGACGCAATGGCTCGGGGCCGGTGGTTGTCGGTGTTCCGTAAGGGTTTTCGGAGGAGACGCTCATGGCTCCCAGTATCACCGCAGGCGCCGATCAGCGCGCCCGCAGCCGCCACAGCGTGGTCGTCTCGGCGGTGCGGGCGGCGGCCAGCGGGTCGTCTCGATCGCCCGCACGGGGATGGCGGGGGCGAGTGGTGAGCTTGCCCATCACGTGCAGGCCCGCGTCGTCGAGCAGGCGGGCGATCTCCTCGGGCGGGCGCAGGCCGAGCAGTTCGGCCAGGTCCGACAGCACCAGCCAGCCCTCGCCGTGCGGGGTGAGATGGGCGCGCAGGCCGTGTGCGAATTCCCGCAGCATCGACTGATCCTGGTCGTAGACACCACGTTCCAGATCGGAGGTGGGGTCGCCGGGCAGCCAGGGCGGGTTGCACACCACCAGGTCGGCGCGGCCGGGCGGATACAGGGCGGGGCCGGTGACGGCGATCCGATCCGACCAGCCCAGGCGCTCGGCATTGTCGGCCGCGCACCGCAGCGCGCGGGGATTGATGTCGGTGGCGACGATCTCGGAGACACCACGCTGGGCCAGCAGGATCGCGAGCACACCGGTGCCGGTGCCGAGATCGAAGGCGGTGCGGACTTCGGGGTCGAGGGGAGCGTCGGCGACCAGGTCGACGTATTCGCTGCGGGTCGGCGCGAAAACCCCGTAGCCGGGGTGGATGCGGGCACCCAGCGCGGGCACCTCGATGCCCTGTTCGTGCCAGCGCTGCGCGCCGAGGACGCCCAGCAATTCGGCGAAGGTGACAACTCGCGCGCCGTCGGCGCGCCCGTAGGCCGCGGTGCACGCGGCCCGGACATCGGGGGCGCGGCGCAGATCGAGTTCGTTGGCCGCGTCGAGGCAGATGAGTACCTTGCCGAGAATGCCTGCGCGCGTGCGCTTGCGAGCCCGCTCGCGCTGATAGAGGGCACCGAGATCGGTCGGTCCCCGCTTGGCGGGCCTGCGGTCGGCACGGCGACCGAGCGCCTGCAGCAGCTGGCGTCCGTTGTGGTAATCGCCGCGCCACAGCAGCGACTCACCCGCGCGGATGCGGCGGAAGGCGTGATCGGCCGAGAGGGTGTCGTCGGCGACGGTGACGGTGTTCGGGGCGGGCGTGCCGTTCTCCGAATGCCAGTCGGCGTGGAAACGGTTGTTGTCTTCGGTCCAGGCGATGGTGGACACGGGGATCTCCCGGTGGTCGATGTGCTGTGAGACGCGACGAGCACTTCGACGGGAGACGACAGGGGACAACCGCGGTCGCTACCGCGTCGAAATGCGCGGGTCGGCGTCGCCGAGGACCATGCCGAGCGTCACCACTGCTGCCTTTCGAGGGGAGGAAGGTTCCATTCTGCCGTACAGGCCGGATGGACGGCCCACCGGCCGCGATTAGGCTGCGGTCATGACATCTGGACAGACCGAGATCTGGCACAACCCGCGGTGCACCAAGAGCCGGAACGCAACCGCCCACCTCGACGCCAACGGGGTGGAGTACACCGTGCGGCGCTACCTCGACGACCCGCCGACCGTCGAGGAGCTGCGCGCCGTGCTCGCCCGCCTCGGCAAGGAGCCGTGGGACATCACCCGCACCGGCGAGCAGATCGCCAAGGACCTCGACATGGCGAGCTGGGGCCGCACCGCCGCCGACCGGGACCGGTGGCTCCGCGCGCTGGCCGAGCACCCGAAGCTCATCCAGCGCCCGATCGTGCTGACCGCCGACGGTGGCGCCGTCGTCGCCCGCGACGAGGAATCCCTGCGCGCGCTCGACTGAACACCCGCGATTGCCAGGCGATAACTATTCGGGCACGGGGGTAACGTGTCGACCGGATCAGATGATGTAGCTCACATCAGCGCGACACCGTGTCCGCTGCACATCTATTCGGACCGAGCGTGGCCGAGCCTGCGGATCGCCGAGCAGCCCGACCGCGCGCGTGGAGGTTGACATGAAATCGCTTCGCAAGATCGCCGTCGCGACCACCGCCGCCGGGCTCATCGGCGCGTCGACCATGCTCGCCGCGCCGGCGCAAGCCACGCCACCGGGGCGCTGTTCGGCGAATCCCGTCGCGGCCACCGGCGCCTTCTCGCAGTGCGGGGACCCGGTCTGGCACCAGGTGCGCGTCACCTGCTGGGCCTGGTGGAACTGGTTCAGCAGCTACGAGCGCTACGGCCAGCCCGCCTTCCACGGATTCCACTCGCAGACCGCCTGTGACCTGCCCTTCAGCATGCAGACCTGGTCGGTCGTCGTCCACCCGTGACCCTCAGGCTCGGGGGCCTTCGTCCCCGGTGAGCAGGTCGTCGAGGACGGCCCGCGTATCGGGGACGAAGGGCCACGTCGGGTCGCTCAGCGCGGCCCGTAGTTCGGCCTCGGTCCACCACCAGCCGTCCGCGATCTCGGACGGCTGGTGGCGGATCGGACCGTCGTGGCGGTACTCGAAACCGAACAGATGACACCGCAGGTGTCGGCCCGCCCACATACCGTCCCAGGACGCCGTGGCGCGCAGCGGTAGGCGCGTGCCCGGCGTGACGGTGATGCCGAGTTCCTCGCGCAATTCGCGGACCGCCGTGTCGGCCGGGTCCTCGCCCGCGTCGACCACGCCGCCCGCCAGACAGTCGTGCATCCCCGCGAAGACGAGTTTGCTGTCGGTGCGCCGATGCACATAGACGCGCGTCCCGTCCAAGGATCGGACGAGGACGCCCGCACTGGCGTGCCAGAGCCCGTCCCGATAGACGATGCCCCGCTCGGCCGTGCCGGTCACGCGGCCCTCGGCGTCGTACACGGCGAGCAGTTCGGACTCCGGATGCGGCGACACGGCCCGAGACTAACCGGCCTTTCTGCGTAGCGGTGCCGCGTCGGGCGCCGCGACCTCGGGCACGAAGGCGCGGCGGAGGAGATATTGCTGGCAGAGGGTCCACAGGGCGTTCGTCGCGAAGTACACCAGGACCACGATCGGCAGGATCACCCCGCTCACCAGTGCGCCCGCCGGGAACACCCACAGCGACAACGTCCGCATCACCGAGGCCGTCGGGTTGTCGGCGGCCAGGGGCGTGAGGCGAGCGGTGCAGTGCGTGGCGAGCGCGGCGATCACCACCAGCGCCACCACGAACACAGCCGCCGACGCGCCGGCCCCGAACAGCGTCGCCGACAACGGCGCGCCGAAGAGGCGGGCATCGAGAAATGCCCGGACCTCGTCGGCACCGAAGAAGTAGTTCGCGGTGGCCGCGTTGACCTCAGGAGACAACGGTGTGCTCGTCGCGGTGAACGGGCCGACGGCGAACGCCCCGGTCCGGTCGAACGAACGCAGCACATGGAACAGGCCGAGGAAGACCAGGGCCTGCGCGATCATCGGCCCGAAACCCGCGAACAGGCGAACACCATGCTCGCGATGCACCTGCCGGATCTCGACGGCCTGGGTGCGTGGGTCGTCTTCGTGGGTGCGGCGGATGCTGTCGATGCGTGGTTGCAGTGTGCGCAGAACCGCTTGTGACCTGGCTTGGCGCAGCGCTGTCCTGACAAGCAGCGCGCGCACGGTGACAACGAGTGCGACGACGGCGACCAGCCAGGTGATGCCGGTGGCCGGGCCGAAGACGAGGGCCGAAAGCTGATGCCAGCACCACAGGAGTGCGGACACGGGGAAATACACGAAATCGAGCATGGCGGAACGACCTGTCCGAAGGGCGTGCGCGACGGCACGGCAGGGGAGTGGGATCACGGAATCCGACAGGCGCGCGGCCTGTCAGCGGTGATCGATTCCCGGTGCTCGAGGACGTGGACGACCGGCGCCGTCCGGATTGCTCTGCGGCAGGAACGCGCCACGCAGCCTGCGCTGCGCCGAACGGGGCGGACCGGCACACGCGACTCGGACGGGCACGTGCCTGCCGCTGGTGACGGCGACCAGCGCGCACACCATGGCGGCCGCCAGCGCGCCGAAGGCGAGCATGCGCGCGGTCTCGCCGCCGGGGGTCGTCATGAGCACGAAGGCGGGCAGCACGCACGCGAGAACCGCGTACGCCAGAATCATCGCCCGTGCCTGCACGCCGCCGAGCATACCGGCGCGCCAGCACTGTGCCGAGGGATCGAGGCCCGTGATCCGAGCGGCACGTGATCGCGCTACGCTGGCGAGGAACCGGACCGTGGTCACCGGTTGCTGGAACGCTATGTCACGGTCAGTTTTGTGCCGCGTATCGTTGGCACTGTGATCGCATCATCCGCGCAGGCCGAGCAGACCGCTGGCGACGGGCGCGCCACCCGCTGGCAGGGCCACAAGGCCCGGCGCCGCACGGAGATGATCGATGCCGCCATCGAGGTCATCGAGGAACACGGCAACGAGATCTCGGTGCAACTGATCGCCGAACATCTCGGACTGCCGAGACCGGTGGTCTACCGCCACGTCGGCGGCCGCTCCGAACTCGACGCCCTGGCCCGCAGACGCATCCTCGATCTGCTGCTCGCCGAGCTACTGCCGACCCTGCGCCCGGACGGCACCCTCAAAGAGGTGGTGCGCGCGGTGATCCGCACCTACCTCGGCTGGATCGAACGTCACCCGAACCTGCACCGTTTCCTCAGCGACGCCGCACCGCAGGTGGAGGGCGCCCCCACGCTGTCGCCCGCGGGCCGGGAGATGGGTGGTCAGCTTGCCGACATGTTCTCCGCGACCCTGGCCCGCTTCGGCATCGATCCGGCACGCGCCCGGCCGATGGCGCTGGCGGTGGTCGGCTTGGTCGACGCGGTGATCGCCGGCTGGCGCGCCGAACCGGAACCGGTGCTCGGCGCCGAGCAGATCCAGGGCATCCTCACCGAATCGGTGCTGTCGCTGCTGGAGGGCAACGCACGCAGCCTCGGCGTTCCGCTGCAACGGGACTCGCTCGTCGCCGACCTGCTCGTCGCCCCCGAGGCGGCCCCGCCGCCCGAGGACCGCCTGCGCTGAGCCTCAGCCGCGGGCCAGCGCACTGTAGGTGCGCTGCCACAGCCACTCCACCGGCCCGCGCTCGAACCGCCGCAACCACAGGTGGGCGAAGCAGGCGATGAGTGCGACCACCAGCAGGTAGATCCCGATCGTGAACGGCACGCGCGCGGCGTCGGAGACCCGGGCCGCCAATCCGAAACCCCAGCCGTAGCACAGGATTCCGGCGATCAGATTCTGCAAAATGTAGCAGCTCAGCGCGGTGCGGCCGACCTCGCTCAGGCGTGCCCCGATGAAGCCGACGCGCGGATCGCGCAGGTAGTAGGCGGCGACGGCGGCGAGGATGCCGAGCGCCACGAACGGCGCGGTGCCGTACCGGGTGAACAGGACCAGGTCACCACCGCCGAACACGCCGATCGCGAAGTCCACGGGCGCGGCGACGCCGAAACCGATCACCATGAGCCACCGGCGAATTCGTGCGCCCTCGGCTCGGAACACGCCCGCCCGGTACAGGTGGGCGCCGAGCAGGAACAGCGCGATCGACATCGGGAAGACGAAGATCGCCTCGATGCGGAACGTGAGGGCGTTGTCGATCCGGAAGGCGACCAGCTCCCAGAACGAGCCGTCCGCGTAGGGGTTCGGGTCGAGTGTCGAGGGGGTGGCGCGTGTGTCGTCCGGTTCGACGGCGAGTGCGGCCGCGAGCAGCGTCAGCACGCTCACGTGCACGGCGCTTGCCACGATCACCCAACGGCGTTGCGCGCGTTCGCTTGTCGCCAGCAGGTAGGCCACGACGAGACCGGTGACCGCGTACCCCATCAGCACATCGAACTCCGCGACGAGCAGGAAGTTCAGCAAACCGTCCAGGAACAGCAGCGCCGCCCGGATCGGATACTTCCCCGGCCAGTTCCGGCCCGCCCGCCGGGCGGAATCCTGCTGGATCGCCAGCCCGATCCCGAACATCACCGTGAGCAGGCCGAGGAACTTGCCCTGCGCGAGCTGCTGTAGCACCCGCTCGGTCCACATCCACCCGCCCTCGGCGGCCGCACCGAGCCCGTCGAGATAACCGACCAGCCCGGCGGGATCGGTGAAGATCCAGACATTGGTGCCGAGCGTGCCGAGAATCGCTGTGCCGCGCAAGACGTCCAGCGCGGGCAACCGCCGTGGCCCGGCCGTCGCCACTGTTTCGGTATCGGTCTGCGTCACGATCTCGCTCATGATCCGAGTATCGCCAGCGCCGGTGCCGACCGGATCGCCCGCGAGAACCATCGGAGGTCCCCCGTCCGGGGGACCCCGACCCCGATCGATGTGCCGCGCCGGTGCCCGGGGCGACCCCGTGGGGCCGAGATGACGGTGCGGGGGTGGCACGTCGCCTAGGCTCGACAGCATGCAGCGCATCATCGGAATCGAGGTCGAGTACGGCATCTCGACCCCCACGGAGCCGACGGCCAACCCGATCCTCACCTCCACCCAGGCCGTTCTCGCCTACGCGGCCGCCGAAGGGGTGCCGCGCGCCAAGCGCACCCGCTGGGACTACGAGGTGGAATCCCCGCTGCGTGACGCACGCGGTTTCGACCTCAGCCGGATGAGCGGGCCCGCCCCGGTCATCGACGCCGACGAGGTCGGCGCGGCCAACATGATCCTCACCAACGGGGCCCGGCTCTACGTCGACCACGCCCATCCGGAGTACTCCGCGCCCGAGGTCGTCGACCCGCTCGACGCCGTCATCTGGGACAAAGCGGGCGAACGGGTGATGGAGGCCGCGGCGCGCCACGCCTCGAGCGTGCCGGGTGCACCGCGCCTGCAGCTGTACAAGAACAACGTCGACGGCAAGGGCGCCTCCTACGGCACCCACGAGAACTACCTGATGAACCGCGATACGCCGTTCAGCCACATCATCGCCGGTCTCACCCCGTTCTTCGTCTCCCGTCAGGTGATCTGCGGCTCGGGCCGCGTCGGCATCGGCCAGTCCGGTGACCACGCGGGCTTCCAGTTGTCCCAGCGCGCCGACTACATCGAGGTCGAGGTCGGTCTCGAGACCACCCTCAAGCGCGGCATCATCAACACCCGCGACGAACCGCACGCCGACGCGGACAAGTACCGGCGTCTGCACGTCATCATCGGTGACGCCAACCTGGCCGAGATGTCGACCTACCTCAAGGTCGGCACCACCGCGCTGGTGCTCGACCTGATCGAGGCGGGCGAGGACCTCTCGGAGTTCCAGCTGGCCCGTCCCGTCACCGCCGTGCACCAGATCAGCCACGATCCCACGCTGCGCGCCACCGTGGCCCTCGCCGACGGCCGCGAGCTGACCGGCCTTGCGCTGCAACGTCTCTACCACGAGCGGGTCGCGAAGTTCATCGACCGCGAAGGCAACGACGACCCGCGCGTGCGCGATATCGTCGAGAACTGGGCCATGGTGCTCGACCTGCTCGAGCGCGACCCGATGGAATGCGCCAATCTGCTCGACTGGCCGGCCAAACTGCGTCTGCTCGAAGGCATGCGCAGCCGTGAGGGCCTCGGCTGGGCCGCCCCGAAACTGCATTTGATGGATCTGCAGTACTCCGATGTGCGCCTGGACAAGGGCCTCTACAACCGCCTGGTCGCGCGCGGGTCGATGAAGCGTCTGGTCAGCGAGCAGGATGTGCTCGACGCCATGACCAACCCGCCGACCGACACCCGCGCCTACTTCCGCGGCGAGTGCTTGCGCCGGTTCGGTGCCGATATCGCCGCCGCCAGTTGGGATTCGGTGATCTTCGATCTCGGTGGCGATTCGCTGGTCCGCATCCCGACGCTGGAGCCGCGGCGCGGTACGAAAGCCCACGTCGGCAAGCTGCTCGAGGCGGCGGAATCGGCGGCAGATCTTGTCGATCAGCTCACCCACTGAGGCGATCAGCAGCACGACCGGGCGACAATACGATCGCTATTCGACCATGTTGTCGGATCTGCTCGGTAGGGTTGAAGAACGAGCACGATCATTGAGTGGAAGAGGAGGTCGGCTGCCATGGCACAAGAGCAGACCAAGCGCGCCGGGGGTGGCGACGAGGACGAGGGCCCCGAGGGCGACGGTGCGGCAGGACAGGAGCGGCGCGAGAAGCTCGCGGAGGAAACCGACGACCTGCTCGACGAGATCGATGATGTGCTCGAGGAGAACGCCGAGGACTTCGTGCGGGCATATGTGCAGAAGGGCGGCCAGTGACCCAGGGTGACCCGTTGCGTCTGCACGCAGGTCGGACGCTGTCCTCGTTCACCGAACATCTTCGTATGCACGCGCCGGACCTGTTGCCCGCCAACAGGTTCGGCGGCAGCGAGCTCGTCGGCGCGGATTTCGCGCCGCACGGCACGACGATCGTCGCGGTCAGCTACCACGGTGGTGTGCTGATCGCGGGCGATCGTCGCGCCACCCAGGGCAACCTGGTGGCCTCGCGCGATATGGAGAAGGTGTACATCACCGACACCTTCTCGGCCGCGGGCATCGCCGGTACGGCCGGGCTCGCCGTGGAGATGGTGCGGTTGTTCGCGGTGGAACTCGAGTACTACGAGAAGATCGAAGGGGTCTCGCTCACCTTCGACGGCAAGGCCAACAAGCTGTCGAAGATGGTGCGTGAGAACCTGCCCGCCGCCATGCAGGGACTGGCGGTGATCCCGCTGCTCGTCGGTTACGACGATCAGGTCACCGACCCCGACAAGGCCGGGCGGATCGTGTCCTACGACGTGGTCGGTTCGCGCAGCGAGGAACGGTTCGGCTACACCGCCGTCGGTTCGGGCTCGAACTTCGCCAAGTCCTCGCTCAAGAAGCTCTACCGGCGTGGGCTCGATGCGGACCAGGCTCTGCGGATCGCGGTGGAGTCGCTGGTCGATGCCGCCGACGACGACAGTGCCACCGGCGGGCCCGACGCGTTGCGCGGGATCTACCCGACGGTGGTGACCATCGATGCCGAGGGCGCGGCCGATGTCACCGAGGAACGTCTCGGTGAGGTCGCCGCGGCCATCGCGGCCGACCGGGAAGCGGCAGTGAACGGGGGTGCCAGCGCATGACGCTGCCTTACTACGCGTCCGCCGAACAGATCATGCGGGACAAGACCGAGCTCGCCCGCAAGGGCATCGGTCGCGGACGCAGCGTGGTCGTGCTGGTGTACGACAAGGGCGTGCTGTTCGTCGCCGAGAACCCGTCGGCGACCCTACACAAGATCAGCGAGCTCTACGACCGCATCGGGTTCGCCGCGGTCGGTAAATACAACGAGTTCGAGGCCCTGCGCCGCGGCGGCATCCTGCAGGCCGATCTGAAGGGGTACCAGTACGACCGGCGCGATGTCACCGGTCGTTCGCTGGCCAACCTCTACGCCCAGAGTTTGGGTTCGATCTTCACCGATCAGCTCAAGCCCTACGAGGTGGAACTGTGTGTGGCCGAGGTCGGGTACCCGGAACAGGCGCCGACCTCGGTGCTGTACCGGATCACCTTCGACGGGTCGATCGTCGACGAACGCGAGTTCGTCGTGATGGGTGGCACCACCGAACCCATCGTCACCGCGCTCAAGGCCGCATACAAGCCGGGGCTCACCCTGGACGAGGCGTTGAAGGTGGCGATCGGCGCATTGCAGGCCGGTCAGCCCGAAGCCGACAAGGACAAGCGTTCGCTCGGTGTCGCCTCGCTCGAGGTGGCCACCCTCGAACAGGCACGTCCGCGCCGGGCGTTCCGGCGCCTGCAGGGCGCCCCGCTCGAGCAGGCCCTGGCCGGGACCACCGGCAAGAAGGTGACCGAGGCGAAGCTGCCCGAATCCGAGGACGGTTCGGACGGCTGACGCCTGGGTGAAGATCGTGATCGGGCCCGTGAACCACCTCGGTTCACGGGCCCGACCTCGTCGTGGGCACACGGTCGTTCGCTGTCCGAATCGTTGTGAACACGTATGCGAATGGGGTCTCAGAGCGCCGCGCGGGTACTGGTCATGGCTGTAGTGTCGATAGTGTGCAGCGACGAATCATGGGGATCGAGACCGAGTTCGGTGTGACGTGCACCTTCCACGGTCACCGTCGGCTGTCCCCCGACGAGGTGGCCCGGTACCTGTTCCGCCGGGTGGTGTCCTGGGGCCGTAGCTCTAATGTCTTCCTTCGCAACGGTGCCAGGTTGTACCTCGACGTCGGATCGCATCCCGAGTACGCCACGGCCGAATGCGACAGCTTGGTGCAGCTGGTCACCCACGACCGGGCCGGTGAGCGGGTGCTCGAAGAGCTGCTCATCGACGCCGAGCAGCGGCTGGCCGAAGAAGGTATCGGCGGCGACATCTACCTGTTCAAGAACAACACCGACTCCGCGGGCAACTCCTACGGCTGCCACGAGAACTTCCTCGTGGTGCGTGCGGGCGAGTTCTCCCGGATCTCGGATGTGCTGTTGCCGTTCCTGGTGACGCGTCAGCTCATCTGCGGGGCGGGCAAGGTGCTGCAGACGCCGAAGGCGGCCACGTTCTGCCTGTCGCAGCGTGCCGAGCACATCTGGGAAGGTGTGTCCTCGGCGACCACCCGGTCACGCCCGATCATCAACACCCGCGACGAACCACACGCCGACGCCGAGAAGTACCGGCGCCTGCACGTGATCGTCGGCGACTCGAACATGGCCGAACCGACGACGATGCTCAAGGTCGGCACCGCCTCGCTGGTGCTGGAGATGATCGAGGCCGGGGTGTCGTTCCGCGACTTCGCCCTCGACAACCCGATCCGAGCCATCCGCGAGGTGAGCCACGACCTCACCGGCCGCCGACCCGTGCGGCTGGCCGGCGGGCGGCAGGCCAGCGCGCTCGAGATCCAGCGCGAGTACTACGCGCGTGCCGTCGACCACCTGCGCAACCGGGACCGCGACCCGCAGATCGACGCGGTCGTCGACCTGTGGGGCCGCACTCTCGACGCGGTCGAGGCGCAGGACTTCGCCAAGGTGGACACCGAGATCGACTGGGTGATCAAGCGCAAGCTGTTCCAGCGATACCAGGACCGGTACAGCATGGAACTGTCCGATCCCAAGATCGCCCAACTGGACCTCGCCTACCACGACATCAAGCGGGGACGTGGGGTGTTCGACCTGCTGCAGCGCAAGGGGCTGGCGAAGCGGATCACCGAGGACGAGGCGGTGGATGCCGCGGTCGAGACACCGCCGCAGACCACCCGGGCCAAGTTGCGGGGTGACTTCATCACCGCGGCTCAGGAGGCCGGTCGTGATTTCACCGTCGACTGGGTGCATCTGAAGCTCAACGATCAGGCACAGCGGACAGTTCTGTGCAAGGACCCGTTCCGGTCGGTCGACGAGCGAGTCGATCGGCTGATCGCCTCGATGTAGGCGAACCCCCACAGACGGGGGGACCGACAAAACCGGTGGCGCATGGGAGCGAACGCGTAGGCGCCACCGGTTTTGCTGTGTTTTTGGAGCGCTGGCGCGCTCGAGCGCGGCCCCTGGAGGGCCGCGCGAACAGCGCTCGAGACTCGCGCCTGCGGCGCATGCGCTTCGAGCGC